>NZ_JBHTHC010000001.1:0-752021 GCF_042676285.1 Paenibacillus sp. GCM10027626
CTGGTATCGTTCGTACATCCGACGATCCTTTGCTTTTTTCATCGCGGTTTCGATTTCTTGAAATGCAACTGTGTTTTCCATTCTGATTTCCTGCCTGTCTAAGTGGTTTCCTAATTATTTCGACATGCAGAAGCTAAATCCTTACCATTGTTTTCTAATCTTTAGTTCAACTTATATAGAGCAAGCGGGAGCAAAATAAAACGAATGCGGTGATGACAGTGGCAAAAAGGGATTGTTCTGCAAGACGCCAGCTGTTCTTCATCTCGGGGCGAAGCAGGCAGGAATTATTATCGGAAAGCTGCTGCGAGGACAATGTTCACAAAATATTGACAATTTAGAAACAAGTTAGATACAGGAAAAATCCGGGATTTTTGTTACACTAGAAGTGAATTGACAAAAATATGACGGATGGTGAAATGCAATGAAGGGACTTGTTTATCGCGGGCCGCATGAGGTGGCGCTGGAAACAGTGGAAAAGCCAATGTTGCTGGCCGATACCGATGCTTTGATTCGCGTGACGCTGACGACCATTTGCGGCAGCGATGTCCATCTCTGCCATGCCCATATTCCGACGACACCGGGTTATGTGCTTGGACATGAATATGTCGGCATTGTGGAGCAAGTAGGGAGCAAAGTATCCCAGTTCAAGCCTGGGGACCGGGTAATCGGCCCAGCGGCTCCGTATTGCGGACAGTGCGAACGCTGCCTTAAAGGGGATATTATGCATTGTATGAACGGCGGCGTTCATGGCAGCGGTCCCGAATTTGGCAATTTGTCCGGCGCACAGGGCGAATATATGCGCATTCCTTATGCTGATGTCAATCTTGTACATGTTCCGGAGCAATTGGAGGATGAACAGGTTCTATTCGTGGGCGACATACTGTCTACGGGTTATTTTGCGGCGGAAAAGGCTGCGATTGCTCACGGCGACACTGTCGTTGTATTCGGTGCAGGACCAGTTGGTTTATGTGCCGTTCAATCCGCACAGCTGTTCCATCCAGAACGGATCATTCTAGTCGATATTGATCCTTTCCGGCTTGAAGCAGGGCTGAAACTCGGCGCTACGGATACCATCAATGCCAAGGAGCAGGATGTGCTTGAAGTGATCGGCAAGCTGACAGGCGGCAAGGGAGCCGATGCAGTTATTGAAGCGGCAGGCGCGGAAATTACCTTCCAACAAGCGGTTAAGTGCGCGGCACTATGCGGCCGGGTCGTATTGGTGGGGATTTTTGGCCAGCCGGTTTCCTTCCCGCTTCACGAGGCTTTTATGAAAAACCTGCGTATCGAGATGGGGCTCTCCTATCTGGGTCACATGAAAAAGCTGGTGAAGCTGATTGAAAACGGAAAAATTGATCTGCGTTCATTGATTACACACCGTATGTCGCTTAATGAAGTGCAGGAAGCCTTCAAGCTGTTCGAGCAGCGTACAGAACAGGTTATTAAAATTGCCATTCGTCCTTGATCAAGCTGGATAAAAAGGAAAGAGAGAGCATGCTTAGCAAATGATGCTGAGCGGATGCTCTCTCTTTTTTTGCGCTGCCTAAAAAGAGAATCATCACATAGGTAGATATGTACTTTTGACGGGTCCGGACATTGATCGTCTTGAGAGCAGCGAGAGGGCTCGTTATAAGTGGCAAAGAACTGATTCTCAACTTTATTAAGAGGCTGTAAAAAAAGGGGCTGATAGTCGTTGGGGCGACTACCAGCCAAGCTGACAATTGCCTTATTTTTTCTTGCGGCTGCGGACACTGGCTCTGCTAGTTTTACCGCTTTTGCGAGCGCTGCGTATGAAGACGTCTTTGGAAGAAAATGTGCAAATATGTTTTGGAACAGGTACGCAGTGGTGCTGTTTGATGAGTTCAGTGGGGTGAATGATAGGCTGAATTTGCGGATGGCAAATGTCTTGTACAACATAGTTAGTAGGTGCGACGATCGGCGGAGCTTCAGGGCATAAGGCGCCGCCTACTGCTGCCGGACTAATGAAGTTTTGGTTGGGTTCCATACTTTATCAATCTCCTTTTGGTTGATTGGTCTTTCCTCTCTAGCTTATGCAGAAACTTGTTTAAGTGTTTTAGGTGTTCGTCCTCCAGGTACATTTGCCATGTCAGGTGAAATGCTGCATATGCATTTGACAGGGGATATATGATTGACTTTGGCGAGCGGGTTTGCTACGATTTAGTAGGTTTTTTGTGCTTAAGCAGGGAGATATCTACATATCAATCACCGCCCTCAGTTGATGAACGGAGGGCGTTTTCTGTGTCCAGCGGTGTTGGCGAGAAGGGGGAGAAGGTAGTGAGACAAATACTGCCGTCGTTGCAATGGCTAATTTTTATTTTGTCAGGGAGCATTGTTGTGCCGGTGACGCTCGCGGCAAGCTTTGGGCTTGAAGGGGAGGCTGCGATGGCTTTCATCTCACGCACATTTCTTGTATTGGCAGTTTCCGGCTTGCTGCAGACCTTCTTCGGGCATCGTTTGCCCATCAATGAAGGCCCGGCCGGGCTGTGGTGGGGATTTTTCAGCCTTTATGCCGGTCTCGGGCTGGCGCTCTTCGGATCGGCGGAGGAAACGCTGCGCGTGCTGGAGTTTGCACTGCTCGTAAGCGGCGTTATTACGATTATTTTGAGTCTGACAGGTCTCATAGACAAGCTGACAATGCTGTTTACGCCTTTTGTTGTAGGGATTTATATGATTTTGCTAGTAGCACAGCTCAGCGGCGCTTTTGTCCGCGGCTTGCTCGGTATTGACAGAACAGGAGAAGTGTCGCTGCCGATTGTTGGTTTGTCATTCGTGACCATCAGCTTGTCCTTTCTTATGACACGAAGCAGAAGATGGAATACGGTCAGCATTCTTTTGAGCATTGCTGTGGGCTGGGCTCTTTTCGCGCTGTGCGGTTATGGTGAGCTGCCGCAGCTGCCTGATACCTTGTTCATCGTGCCGGAGCTGTTCGCGCTAGGGATGCCGCGGATGGAATGGAGCGTAGTTCCGACGACAATATTTGTTACGCTGCTGCTTATTACGAACATGCTTGCTACAATTAAAGTTGTGCAGGGAGTCATGAGCCGGTTAGGGGCAGCCGAAGAGGCGCAGGAGCAATCTCCGCGGAAGGCCGGTTTTTTTATGGGAATAAGTCAACTGCTGGGCGGAATGCTCTCTGCAGTAGGCTCGGTGCCGATTTCCGGTGCGGCTGGATTTATTGCTGCTAACAAAGTTACAAGCAGAGTTCCGTTTATCATTGCTTCGCTGGCGATTATTGTCCTCAGCTTTTTTGCGCCGGCTATCGCCTGGATAGCGGCGCTGCCGCCAGCGGTAGGCTATGCTGCGGTGTTTCCGATCTTTTCGGGAATGATGATGCTTGGTTTGCGGGAATGGTTCGCAGCGGCAAGTGCGGAACAAATTATAGCAAGGGTGGGCATGCCGTTATTTGCCGGTATCGGTGTAATGGCAATCCCGGCCGGCAGCTTTTCTTCCTTGCCGCCTTTGTTTTCTTCGCTGCTCAGCAACGGGTTGATACTAGGCACGATCATCGCGCTCATAATGGAGGCGGTCCGCCTCTATAGGGAAAAAGCGTCCAAATTGACGGGAGGAGCTGGAATGCGGTGAAGGTGAGATTTGCCCTTGAAGATCGCTTGTTGATTCGTCATTTGTATGACCATTACGGCCTGCAGGCTGCAAGCATCCACTTTATTCCCAAAGGAGACTCGGCATATTCGTACTGGCTGCAGTGTAGTGACGGCATGCGCTATTACTTGAGATTGTTCGATCGCCGCAATGACAGACAGCGGGCCAATGTTGAGAGGCTTCCTTACTACTTGCCATTAACCTGGCACTTGTATCATCAGGGTTTGTTTGCCAAAATGACGTATCCGCTCAAGGCGCGTTCAGGGCAATTTCAGACCGAACTGGATGATGCAACGATTGTGCTATTTCATTATAACGAGGTGGAGACGCTTGCTGATGCCTACCCTTTGTCTGCAGAGCTGGTCGCGAAAATTGCGCGGACTGCGGCCGAAATTCATCAGACGGCGTCACAGATCGATCATCGCCTGCTTGCCGCTGAAAGCTATGATATTGCTTTTGCGCCGCGTTTGGAGGCGTGCATAGCCGAGCTGGATTCAACTGCAGATGTGTCAGCGCCATTCAAGCAAGCGGCGCAAAAATATGTGCTGCCGGAGCGGGAGCGGATTACTGTCCTAATGCAAAATAAACAGCTTGGTAAGCTTGTCGGCTTACCGGGCTGTTTTTTTGTCGTGCCGAGAACGGCGGCGGGACTTAGAGGACCTGAGCGGACCGTGGATACGTTATCTGTGAACAAATCAGCAAAAACGGGTTGCTCGCGGACCGTTTGATCCGTTATTGGCAGAAAATCGCCGCTAAACCCCGGCGAAATCGGCACATAACGGATCGTGTCCGCGAAACCTCCGAATGAGCCAGCTTTCAACAAAATAACGGATCGTATGTCCGCATGACTCACAGTTCCCCTCTCATACGCGATTTGCAGCCGAAAATCGTTGTCTACATCGAAGCGGAGTCATGCAGCTGCTTATAAAGTGCATATTATTTATATGTATTATTGTCTGTTTGCTTGAATCAAACTACGTTTAACGAAAAATATGATACACTATATAAAAATATATGTTGCATCATAAACGGAGTTGTATTATATTTATGTCATACAAATGAAAGCGAGCATTCAGCCTGAAGCCGATGGCGAATGGCGTGGCCGGGAAGCGGGCGCAGCAAGCAGCGAGAGCCGCACTTGCCGGATTTCAAATCGATAACAGGAGTGATGAGACGATGCATAATGAAGCGTTGGATGTGAGAGGGTCTCACAAAGTGAACGAGTTGGGATCCTTACTTTGCAAGAATTGCGGTGAATTAATTGCGACTGTCCCGACGAATGGCGTGAAAATCTTTTATGGGCAATGTATAGACAATGAATGCAGCCATTCGATCAAGCTGGGGGGAGCAAACGATAATGGAGAAGCTAGTATTTCTATTCCGTGAAGGCAACGCAAAAATGAAAAATATTCTGGGCGGGAAAGGAGCCAATCTGGCGGAAATGACATTGGCCGGTTTGCCGGTGCCGCCCGGATTTACCATATCGACAGCCGCTTGCCACGGGTATTTCGAGGCGGGAGACCGGCTGCCCGCAGGGCTTGAGCAGCAGATGAGTGAGGCTCTGGCGGAGCTCGAGCGGATGAAGGGCCAGCTCTTTGGCGATCCGCGCAATCCGCTGCTCATCTCCGTCCGCTCCGGATCGGTCACTTCCATGCCGGGGATGATGGATACGATCCTTAATCTGGGCATGAATGACGAGACGGTGGCGGGCTTGGCCAGCCGTACTGACGATTGGCGTTTTGCGTATGACTGCTATCGCCGGCTCATTCAGATGTTCGGCAATGTAGTGTTCGGCATCGAGTCGCATGATTTCGAGCTGCTGCTGCGCAAAATGAAGCAGGAGACGGGTGCAAGCCAGGATCAGGATGTATCTGCTGAAGGCTGGCAGCGGCTGATTGAACAGTATAAGCAATGCTATATGAAGCGGGCCGGTCGCCCTTTTCCGCAAGATGTGCATGAGCAGCTGCGGCTGGCGGTGGAGGCGGTCTTCAAATCATGGAACAACCCGCGCGCCAAGGTATACCGCAAAGTGAATCGCATTCCGGACAACCAAGGGACGGCGGTCAACATCCAGAGCATGGTCTACGGCAATAAAGGCGATGATTCAGGGACCGGTGTACTGTTTACCCGCAACCCGTCGACCGGAGAAAATCACTTGTTCGGCGAGTACCTGGTCAATGCCCAAGGCGAGGATGTTGTTGCGGGCGTGCGAACGCCGCTGCCGATTGAAGTGATGCGTACAGCGATGCCGGCGTTGTTCGAGCAGCTTAGTCAAGTAGCCAAGCAGCTGGAAGATCACTATCGCGATATGCAGGATATTGAGTTCACTGTTGAGGCCGGAAGGCTGTACATGCTGCAGACCCGCAACGGTAAAAGAACGGCGCAAGCGGCATTGCGGATCGCGGCTGAGTTGGTCAGAGAAGGCAAGATTACGAAAGAGGAGGCCGTCTCCCGAATCGAGATGTCTCATTTGGATCAACTGCTGCACCGCGGCTTGCAGGACAACGGCGATCTGCAAGTGATGGCTGCCGGCTTGCCGGCTTCGCCGGGAGCGGCGGCCGGCATCCTAGTATTTGACGCTGACGCTGCCTCGGAGATGAGCCGTTCCGGAAAGCGGGTTATTTTGGCCCGGCCGGAGACGACGCCGGAAGATATCCACGGGCTGCTTGGCGCCGAGGGCGTATTGACGAGCCGCGGCGGCATGACGAGCCACGCAGCGGTTGTCGCCAGAGGAATGGGCAAGCCTTGTGTGTGCGGCTGCGAGGCGATCCGCATTTTGCCGGAGGAAAAACGGATGGAAACCGATCAAATAACGGTGCGCGAAGGTGAATGGGTGACGCTGGACGGCACGACCGGCCGTGTCATAATTGGCGAGGCGGCGCTGCGGGAAGCGGAAATGACGGAAGAGCTGAAAGCTATTTTGCAATGGGCCGACGAAATTCGGACATTGAAGGTTTATGCGAATGCCGACAACCCGGCAGATGCGCAGGCGGCTAGACAATACGGCGCTCAAGGAATCGGCCTCTGCCGCACAGAGCATATGTTTTTCGCGCCGGAGCGGCTGACTGTTGTACAGCAGATGATACTGGCCTCCTCTCCGGAAGAGCGGAAGGCTGCGCTGGAAAAGCTGCTTCCTATGCAGCAGGAAGATTTTGAGGGGATTTTCCGCGCCATGGACGGGCTGCCGGTCACGATTCGCCTGCTAGACCCGCCGCTTCATGAATTTTTGCCAAGCGAGCAGGAACTGGGGGAGCGGCTTGCCGAACTTGGGGAGGCAAGCCAGGACGGCACAGGCCGGGAGCGGCAGCTAGTCGCCCAGATGCTGCGGAAGGTACGGGAGCTGCACGAAGTGAACCCGATGCTGGGGCAGCGCGGCTGCCGGCTAGGCATCGTCTATCCGGAAATTTATGATATGCAGGTGGAGGCCATCGTTCAGGCGTCTCTCCGCTGCCAGGCAACGGGCATAACCGTCCATCCGGAAATTATGATCCCGCTAGTAGGGCATGCCAATGAGCTGAAAATGCTGCGCGAGAGCGTCGAACAGGTGGCGGCGAAGGTCATTGAGCGCGCCGGGCAACCGGATCGTGCGCCGATCCATTATACGGTAGGGACGATGATTGAAGTGCCGCGCGCTGCACTGACGGCGAAGCAAATTGCGGCGCATGCCGACTTTTTCTCCTTCGGGACGAATGATTTGACGCAAATGACATTCGGCTATAGCCGCGACGACGCAGAAAATAAATTTTTGGCGCATTATGTCGATCAAAAGCTGCTGCCGCATAATCCTTTTCAAGTGCTGGATGCAGACGGCGTAGGCCAGTTGATCGAGCTGGCAGTCAACAGTGCGCGGGCTGCGAAGCCGTCGCTCAAAACAGGCATATGCGGAGAGCATGGCGGGGATAAAGAATCAATTTTCTTCTGCTATCAGGTAGGGCTGGACTATGTCAGCTGCTCGCCTTACCGCATTCCGCTGGCCAGAATCGCCGCTGCGCAAGCATATATTGCACTAGGTGCGCCGGACGGGCAGAGAGAACGACTGGAAATCAACCGTACAGCGTAAGCTAATTTTCACTCAGCGGGGTTGCCGAAGCGGCCCTGCTTTTTGGCGTGAAAAGACGGGATTAAACATTATTCGACAATTTCTAAGAAAAATTTAACTGTTCAATCGAAGCGTTTTCACGTAAAATATAACGGTATAATTTGCGAATTCTATATGTTGTCATGCGATGGAGGATACAGTGGACGAAAAACAATTAAGAAAAAAGACCATCATTCGACGTGTTTTGATCGGATGTGCAGTTGCTGCAGGGACGACATTAATTGCTGTAGGCGCTTATGCCGGATTTTTAGCGAATAAGACGGATTCGACACTGAAGAAGATTGCTGCCAACCCGCAGCAAGTGGAACAGAAACAACAAACGAATGAGGCTGTCCCTGATTTGTCGGATGAGGACAAAAGATTACTGAAGCCGATGACATTGCTGCTTAGCGGTATTGACAGCCGTGACGGCAGCGGGGGTACGATCAATACTGATGTCATGATGCTGGCCAGCTTTAATCCCGATACTAGGTCAGCGAGCATTTTGTCAGTGCCGCGCGATTTGCGGATTGAAAGCGATCAGGGAAGCGACCATAAAGCAAATTATTACTATGCTCATAATTTCCTCAAGGATAAAACAACGGCAATGGAAAATACGAAGCAATTCTTTTCCGAGCTGTTCGAAGTGCCGATTGACTATATGGTAATGATTGATTTTGACGGCCTGCGTCAAGTCGTGGATGAAGTAGGCGGACTCGATATTGATGTTGATATGGATATGCGTTATGTAGATTCTGCAGACGGCACCGACATCAATTTGCGCAAAGGGCTGCAGCATCTCGATGGCAAGCAGACGCTGGATTTCGTACGCTACCGCAAGTCCAACAGAGGGACAGCGGAGTCGACCGACCCGGCGCGCAATCACAGGCAGCAGATGGTGCTTAGTCAGGTGATGGACAAGCTGGCATCCTTCGAAGGCATGACGCAATGGGGTAATGTGCTTGATATTGTCGGCAACAATGTCAAGACAGATATCCCGGTCGATAATTTGCGCAATTGGATTTACAATTTCCGCAAGCTGAAGCCGGACCGGCTGACCTTTTTGCCGCTGGAGAGCGACTGGAAGAGCCCGTATATGTTCGCGAACAAAGATCAGCTGATCGATGCATTTGCGAAGCTGCGCGAGGAAGTTGGCGGCGATCCCGAGAAAAAATCGTTAAGCAAGCGAATTGGTACATACACCGGTTCATCCATAAATTAGTGCCGATAGAGAGGAACGAACGACATCTTGTTATGAGAGATGCGTTCGTTCCTTTTGTTGATTTTATAGAATTTATATGTTTACCTGATAAATTCTATAAAATTTCAGGGGAAGAAACTTGCTGCGCCTCAAGGATGCCGTCAGCCGTTTCTTCTTATTTCATTTAACGCTGCATGAGCTGCGCCAGTTTATGTTCGGTTGTCGTGTCTGCAGCGGGGGTGTAGATGCTGCAGCGCAAATCTGTGTCTCCCTGAACTTGCAGCGAGGTCAGATGAAAATGCATCTTGCCGGCTTTAGCATGGCGGAATTCGATTACTACTTCAGGGGCGGAGCTGACGCGGCTTTGCTCCCAAAGGGAATTGAAATCAGGATGCGCGCCGCGCATTTCCTGCAAAAACTGCTCAAACCACTGATCTTCCACATATTGGCCGTAGTAAGCACGGAAGATGGCGAGATAGCCGCTAGCAAAATGCTCCCAATTGACAGCAAGCCGCCGAAGTTCTTTCCGAGTAAAAATCAGCCGAAGCAAATTGCGTTGTTCGAGCGGTATTTGCTCAAAATCGAGAAATACATACGCGGCCGCCTCGTTCCAGCCGACGATTTGGCAGCGGCGGTCGGAAACGATCGCCGGACAGGTGCGCAGCTCCCGCAAAATACGGGCAAGCGCTGGGCTGATTTCCGGCTGTGAATCTGCCGTACGGGCGAAGCTGCTTGTCCCGCCGCTTTCTAAAGCGAGCGCGTACAAATACTTGCGCTCATCGGCAGTGAGCTGCAGCGCGCCCGCGATCGCATCGAGCACAGAGGCCGACACATTAATATCGCGCCCTTGCTCAAGCCATGTATACCATGTGGCGCTTACTCCGGCTAATTGCGCCACCTCCTCCCGCCGCAGTCCGGGGGTCCGGCGCCTGCTGCCGGCAGGCAGGCCTGCCGCCTGCGGTGAAATTTTGGCCCGCTGCTGCTTGAGGAAGGCCGACAATGCTTGAAGTCGGGTTGGTTGATGAAGCGACATGATAAGATACCTCCCAGCTTAGTTTAGCATAGTAGTTATTATACTAGTATAAACAACAACTTGTAATAGGATAAAGTATATGGGAATATTACTCTCAGGCCCTATTAAATTTCGAAGCTGGAGGCGATCGTGTATGGAAAGAGTAGTCATCACAGGAAGAGGAATTATTTCGCCGCTGGGCAATGATGTAACAACCTTTTGGGAAAATTTGCGGGCCGGTCAGTCCGGCATTACGGCAATTGATACATTTGATACGTCCAAATTAAAATGTAAAATTGCAGGAATGGTACGAAACTTCGATGCCGAAGGCAGATTCGGGCGCAAGGAAGCGCGCCGCATGGACCGTTACTGCCAATATGCGCTGGCGGCGGCGCAGCAGGCGGTTGCCGAGGCGGGACTCAGGCTGGAGCAAATAAACCGGGAACGCGTCGCTGTATATGTCGGTTCGGGTATTGGGGGCATCGGCACATTGATGGAGCAGGCGAAGCTGCTGCAGGAGCGCGGCGCCGACCGGGTAAGCCCGCTGCTCGTGCCGATGATGATTGCCAATATGGCGGCTGCCACGATCAGTATTCATTATGGCATTACAGGGCCGACGCTCGCCCCGGTAACGGCATGCTCGATTGGCAACACCGCGATTGGCGAGGCGGCGAGGCTCATTCAGACAGGCGCTGCCGATGTTGTTATTGCCGGCGGTGCGGAAGCGGCAATAACAGAAATTGCGCTTGCCAGCTTCGGCAATGCGACAGCGATTTCGACGCGCAATGAAGCGCCGCAGCTGGCGAGCAGGCCTTTTGATGGCGAGCGCGACGGTTTCGTGCTGGGCGAGGGGGCGGCTTTGCTTACATTAGAATCGTTATCGCATGCACTGCGGCGCAACGCAGTTATTTATGGCGAGGTTGTTGGCTATGGCGCCAGCTCTGATGCTTATCATATGGTGGCCAGTCATCCGGAAGGAGAGGGGGCGTTTCTGGCGATGAAAGCAGCGCTTGCCGATGCCGGCTTGCACCCGGGCGAAATTGATGTCATTAGCGCCCATGCAACGAGCACCGATGTTGGGGATCGCTCGGAAACAGCAGCCATCAAGCGATTATTCGGCGAACGGGCCCGGCAAATTCCTGTGACGGCGAACAAATCGATGCTTGGCCATATGCTGGGCGCCGCAGGAGGAGCGGCGGCAATTGCACTGCTGCAAAGCATGGAAGCTGGTATCATTCCGCCAACAATCAATCAACAGGCAGCCGACCCCTATTGCGATCTTGACTATGTGCCTAACGAGGCCAGGCAGGCGCGAATAAGCGTGGGAATGGCCAACTCCTTCGGCTTTGGCGGCCATAATGCCGCTCTGGTGCTGCGCTCCTTCAATTCATAATGACGACTATTCCGATGTGGACAACCTGCGGTATTCATGGAATAATGAAGCTAAAAAAGGATGCGTGAAAGATGGAGCTTGGTCTAAAAGGGAAAACAGCAATTATTACCGGCGGCAGCAAAGGAATCGGCTTGGCGAGTGCGCAGCTGCTTGCGGCTGAAGGGGCGCAGGTAGCGATCGTAGCCAGAAATGAAGACGGTCTGCGGCGGGCCGCGGCTCTAATTAAGGAGAAAACCGGCTCCGAGCCGTTTATTATAGCGGCGGATGCCGGAGTAGAGGGTGATGTCGAGCGGGCAGTGAAGGCGGCAGCCGAACATTTCGGCGGCATCGATATTGTCGTCAACAATGCAGGCACAGCGGCGGCGAAGCCATTCGCGGACATTGAAGCGAGCGTATGGGAGACCGATCTTGATCTGAAGCTGCTCGGCGCCGTGCATTTCTCGCGCGCAGCGCTGCCGTATATGCGGCAAGCGGGCGGCGGAGCCATCGTCAATGTAACGGCGATTGGCGGCAAAACGCCGGGTGCTTCGTCTTTGCCCTCCTCGGTCAGCCGCGCTGCCGGCCTGGCATTGACGAAAGCGATGAGCAAAGATTTAGCGGCTGACCGCATTCGGGTAAACGCGGTATGCATTGGCAGCATTCGCAGCGACCAGATTGAGCGGATTTGGCAAGCGAAGGCTCCTGAGCTGACGTGGGAGCAATTTGCCGTAGATCCCCGTCATGATATTCCGCTCGGCCGGATCGGGGAAGCGGAGGAAGCGGCTAATGTCATCGCGTTTCTAGTATCGGACGCAGCCTCTTATGTGACGGGTACATCGGTGAATATAGACGGCGGCAAAGCGGCGGTGCTATAACGGGAAAATTGCAGATGATACGGCATTCAGCGGTCAGTTCATGAGCTTGTGACGGGATGTTCATCTGATATCAAAAGGTTGAGCAGAATAGATGCTCAACCTTTTTTCGTGCCAAGAATGCCGGCAGGCTGAATGCTTACAGCTGTCAGCGGCGTACGACCAATGCTACGAGCCTGTCGAGCGATAGTGGCGAACGCCAAAATGCCAGACTAGCAAACAAGGGAGCATAAAGAGCAAGCCGGCCAGCGGCGCAAAAGCATACGCAGGATGCTGCCCCTCTGGTTTATCCAGCAGGTAGAGCAGCGGCAAATAATTGACGCAGCCGAACGGGATGACAAAGGTGAAAAAGCGGGAAACCCATTTCTGATAAATATTGAGCGGGTACTGCGCCATTTCGCGGCCGCCATCGGTAAAGATGTTGGCGACTTCGAGCCCTTGAATCGTCCAGAAGCTAAGGGTGGCTGCCAGCATAAAAATGCCGGTGAAAATAAAGACGCCGCTAGTAACCATAAGCAGCAAAGCAACGCTTTTTAAAACAGTCCATTCAATGGACAACTGGCTGATCGCCCAGCCAAGCACAACAACGCTTTGCAGCAGCCTGCCGAAGCGCGTAAACTCGAAATTGGAGCCGAGCACCTGCAGGACGGTGCTGCGGGGGCGAACAAGGAGGCGGTCAAACTCTCCTTTCACGATCAGGCTGGAGAAGGAGTCAAAGCCGCGGGCGAAACATTCGCTAATGGCGAAAGCCATATGAATAACGCCGAAGCAGAGCGCCACTTCGAAAAAGGACCAGCCTTCAATTTGCCCGAAGCGTTCAAACAGGAAATAAAGTCCGGCAAAGACGGAAAACGGAATGAAAAATTGCCCGGTCGTCAGCAGCCAAAAGGAAGCGCGGTATTGGGTTTGCGATTTGAATAAAATGAGCAAATATTTAAAATAAAGCTGCATAACGGTTAACCTCCCTGCACGACAACGCGGCGGAGCGCCTTACGCATAGCAAACACGCCTGCTGTCACGAGAATGGCGAGCCAAATGAGTTGAATGCCGATGCCGGCGAGCGCCCCGTCCTGCGGAATATGCCCGGAATAGACGCGAAACGGCAGATCGGCTGCCAGATGGAAGGGGAGCCAGGAGACGATTGTCTGCATCCAGCCCGGCATAAGCGGAATCGGGATGATCGATCCGGCGAAAAATTCGCCAAGCACGGCAAACAGCAGCAGCGAGCCGACAGGCGACATCGTAATGAACACCGAAATATAGATGAACATCGAAATTGCGACTAGTACGAGCAGTCCAAACAGCAAGGTGACAACGAATAATAGTGCGGTTGCCATGTCGGGCGGCAGCGACAAACGATACGGCTGCGGTAAAAAGAGCGCCACTGCCAGTATCGGCAGACTTCGCAGCGCTGCGCTTGCCAGCCGCTGCGCTAACAGCTTGGCGTACCAGAACGGATAGATGCCGCTAGGTCGGCATAGCTCATAGGCGATGTTGCCGGTCGTGATGAGCTGGAACAATTCATTATCGCGAAACCACAGCATAATGAATGAGAGAAAGGCTTGCTGCAGCCAAATATAAGTAACGAGCTGCGAAAGCGATATGGAGGCATTGACTGCCGCTTGATTGTAAAACGCATCATAGACCATAATGATCATAAATCCCCAGAAAAACTGTGTAGCGACTCCGGCCAATGCAGCCGCGCGATATTGCAGGCCATTGTTCAGCCGCAGCTTGAATACGGATAAATACATCCTCATGATATTTGGTACTCCCGATATAATTTAACGATAATGTCATCGATCGGCTGAGCGTCAATCGTGACATCGACGATGGCCAACTGTTCGGACAGGCGCGCCAACATCGCTGACATATCGACCTGTTCGGTATCAACGCTCAGCACGGCTCGTTCTGCTGTCGATGATATAACATCAGCGCCTGGAAGGTTAATGGCGCCTGTATGTATGCGATGGTCGACAGTAATCGTCTTGCGCGTGCCAAAGCGGCTGCGAAGGGAGGCAAGCGCGCCATCATACAATTTGCGGCCTTTGCCGATAAGAATAATGCGCTGCGCCAGCGCTTCGATATCGCTCATATCATGGGTTGTAAGAATGACGGTTACGCCTTTTTCCTTGTTAATTGTCTGGATAAAACGGCGAACGGCCAGCTTGGAAACAGCGTCAAGGCCAATGGTTGGTTCATCTAGAAACAGAATGGAAGGGCTGTGTAGCAATGAGGCGGCAATTTCGCAGCGCATGCGTTGACCGAGACTTAATTGTCTGACAGGGGTGTTGATCAGCTCGTTCAAGTCAAGTGTATCTGCCAGCAAATTCAGATTGCTGCGATATTCATGCAGAGGAACTTTGTAAATATCGCGCAGCAATTCAAAAGAATCGATGACAGGAACATCCCACCACAGCTGCGAGCGCTGTCCGAAGACGACGCCGATCCGCTTCACATAAGGCACCCGCTCCAGCCACGGCGTATATCCCATAATGGAGCATGTGCCTGAATCGGGAACGAGAATGCCGCTCATCACTTTGATCGTTGTTGACTTTCCGGCGCCATTAGGGCCGATGTAACCGACGATTTCCCCTGCTTGAATCGAGAAGGAAATGTCGCTTAGCGCTTCTACATAGTTGTATTCACGCTGAAATAATGCTTTGAACGCATGACGAAACCCGGCTGACCGCCTGGCCACCTTGAACGACTTGCTTATGCCATTTACTGTAATCAAAACTGTCCTCGCCTCCTGACGTTTTAAAAGTGAAAGGAACAAGAAAGTATCATTGTTAATGACAGGTTGTCAATCGAAATTTTTCAAATATCTGTTTGACCTGCAATCGGATCGGGGGTATAATATGCACCATAAATAAGCGATTATCAAAGACATGATTTCAACTTTTGACTGTACAGAGAGGGAAGAGCTTGCTGAAATCTTCCTCAGTGCTGGGCTGGAGTTACCCCTTTGTAGCTGTATCGTTGAATTTGCCGGGAGCCTGTATGAGCGGCATTAGTAAGCGATGCCGGTTAGTCCCCGTTATCGGATGCCAGGATTTACGAATGAGGATCTGCTAATCGGCTATTGCCGCCAGCCCGCTGCGGCCGGCTACTAGGATCGGCAGGTTGAATAAGGGTGGAACCACGAGCTTGAACGCACTCGTCCCTTGAGGAGAGGCGTTTTTTTGCGTTCAATTTTATAAAAGCGGAGGGATTCACATGAATGACCAAATTCAACTTGCGTTTCCGGACGGAGCAGTGAAAAGCTTTAATTTCGGCACAACGACGGAGCAGGTTGCCGAATCGATCAGCCCGGGGCTGAAAAAAGCGGCGGTTGCCGGCAAGCTTAACGGGCGGATGATTGATTTGCATCGGCCGATTGAAGAAGACGGAGCAATAGAAATTATAACGCTCGACAGCGCAGAGGGGCTGGAGATATATAGGCATAGTACAGCGCATTTGATGGCGCAGGCGATCAAACGGATCTACGGCGAAAAGGCAGTAAAGCTGGGGATTGGCCCGGTAATCGCCGACGGATTCTATTACGATATCGATATCGTTAAGCCTTTGTCGACGGATGATTTGGCGGCGATCGAGAAAGAGATGGAGCGCATCGTCCAGGAAAATATTGAGATTTCGCGCCAGGCCGTCAGCCGCGAGCAGGCGATTGCCCGCTTTGAGGAGCTGGAAGATCCGCTTAAGCTGGAGCTGATTCGCGATTTGCCGGAGGATGCGGTCATTACGCTTTACGAGCAGGGCGAATTTGTCGATTTGTGCCGCGGGCCGCATCTACCGTCGACTGGCCGCATCAAAGCATTCAAATTGCTAAGTGTAGCCGGCGCTTACTGGCGGGGCAATTCCGATAACAAGATGCTGCAGCGAATTTATGGCACGGCATTTCCGAAAAAAGCGCAGCTTGACGAGCATCTGTTTCTGCTGGAGGAGGCGAAGAAGCGGGATCACCGGAAATTGGGCAAAGAGATGGAGCTGTTCATGTTCTCAGAAGAAGCGCCGGGCATGCCTTTCTTTCTGTCCAAAGGGATGGCGATCCGCACAGAGCTGGAAAATTTCTCGCGCTCTTTGCAGCATGAGCAGGATTACGAGGAAGTGCGGACACCGCTTATGATGAATCGCCGGCTGTGGGAGCAGTCCGGACATTGGGAGCATTACCGGGACAATATGTATTTTACCGAGGTCGACGACAATGCTTTCGCTTTGAAGCCGATGAACTGTCCCGGGCATATGCTTATTTTCAAAGACAGCCGCCGATCTTATCGCGAACTGCCGATCCGGATGGCTGAGTTCGGCCAAGTGCACCGCCATGAATTTTCCGGAGCGTTGAATGGAATGATGCGCGTTCGGACATTTTGCCAGGATGATGCTCATATTTTTGCCCGCCCGGATCAAATTGAGGATGAAATTGGCCGTGTCATTGCGTTAATCGATCAAATATATGCCGTATTCGGGTTCAGCTATGCGATCGAGTTGTCGACGCGTCCGGACGATTCGATGGGCTCGGAGGAGCTGTGGGATCAAGCGGAGAACGCATTGAAAAAGGTGCTTGACCTGCGCGGGATTGCTTACCGGATCAATGAAGGAGACGGAGCCTTCTACGGGCCGAAAATCGATTTTCATATTTTTGACGCCTTGAAGCGGAGCTGGCAGTGCGCAACAATCCAGCTAGATTTCCAAATGCCGGAAAAATTCGATCTCAGCTACATTGGTGAAGACAACCAGAAGCATCGCCCGGTCGTCATTCACCGCGCCGTGTTCGGCTCGATTGAACGGTTTATCGGCATTCTGACAGAGCATTACAGCGGTCACTTCCCGTTATGGCTTGCGCCGGTCCAAGTCAAGCTGCTGCCGGTATCGGCGGGCTATAATGATTACGCCTATGAGGTAAAGCGGCGGCTAGTAAGAGCGGGAATTAGAGTTGAGCTGGATGAGCGCAATGAGAAGCTCGGCTATAAAATTCGTGAAGCGCAGCTTGCTAAAGCGCCATATATGGTTGTAGTCGGCGAGAACGAACGCGCCCGGGGGTCAGTGGCCATCCGCAAGCGCGGCGAGGGAGAACAAGGCGAAATGGAGCTGCAAGCATTTATAGATCTGCTGACGGCGGAAATTCGTGCGAAGAAATAAAGCTTACAGTTCATATTTGGCAAGCTGCCGCTGGATGAATACCGTTCAGATCGTTGATACTAATGTTTGACAGTATAAGGGATAGGACGGTGACAAGATGACACAGTGGTCAGATAAAATATTTGATATCTATTTATTTGCTGGCGTCGCCACGGGACCCAATATGTTTCAGGAATGCAGAATCGAGCTTGATCGTCGTCATCGCGGTCAAGAAAATAGCGTCGTAGCGGGGGAGTTTTTCCCCTACGGCTTTCATGAGGAAAGCTTGGTGAAGCAGGTTTGGCAGGTACGGCGGGACATGCTGTCCCGCAAGCACGGCAGCGGGGTTCAAGAAGCTGCGAGCTATATTAAGGAGCGGCTGCCGGGCAGGCGAAAGCTGCTCTTAATCGGCCATAGCGGCGGCGGGATCGCCGCTTATCGCACAGCGGTGCAATTGCGCCGCTGGGGAACTAAGACGGAATTCCATATTATTCAAGTAGGCTCGCCGAAGATGCGCTTTGCGGAAGAATTGCGTAAGCAGATCACCTATATCGTTGCCGTTGACGAGCAAGGGAAGGAGATCGACCGGGTGGCGCGGCTGGGCAGCTGGGGCGGCTGGAGCAAGGGAAGGAACGGTCTTCCATACTGGAATAAGCATAAACATGCCCCGGGCCGAATTGAGACGATTACGCTCATTGGCGGACATCCGCATTACTTCTGCAGCTCGGAGAAATACGTGCATCCCGAACGCGGCTCTAATCTTGCGCTTACACTTGATGCGATATGGGGAGGCTTCGCTTGAAATTTATGGTACAATAGAGGAACAAGGCTGCAAGGATGAAGGAGGAAATGTGTTGGCCGAAAATATTGCGATATTCTCAGGGTCATCCAACCCGGAGCTTGCGGAGCAAATAAGCAAGCACTTGAATTTAAAGCTTGGTCAGGTAAACTGCTCTCGGTTTAAATCCGGGGAGATTTATGTCAACTATGAAGAGGGAGTGCGCAATCGGCATGTCTACATTGTGCAATCCTTTTCACCCCCGGTCAATGATCACTTCATCGAGCTGCTCGTCATGATTGATGCAGCTAAACGGGCATCGGCCAAAACCATCAGCGTTATCGTTCCCTATTACGGGTATGCGAGACAAGAAAGAAAGAGTGCGCCGCGCGAACCGATCTCGGCCAAGATGGTAGCGGATGTTCTGACAACGGTAGGGGCGCAGCGCATGATTACGATCGATTTGCATGCTCCGGCGATTCAAGGATTCTTCAACATACCGGTCGATCATATGACGGCGCTCGATTTGATTTGCAATCACATCAAGTCGAAGAACATCAGCCGCCCGGTTATTGTATCGCCGGATGCAGGCCGCGTGGAAACTGCCGAAATTTTGGCCAATTATTTGGATTGTCCCTTTGCCATTATGGTGAAGAAGCGGCCAGCTCATAATGAGGCGGTCATTACCCATGTTATTGGCGAGGTGGACGGCTTCACGCCGATTATTATTGAGGATTTGATCGATACGGGCTCGACGATCGTCAAAGTTGTGGAAGGGTTGAAGGAACGCGGGGCGGAGGACGCCTATGTATGCGCGACCCATCCGGTGTTTTCAGGGGCGGCGCTGGAAAAACTGAGTCATCCGAATATTAAGGAATTGGTGATCACAGATACACTGCCGCTTGCAGTGCCGTATCCTCCTCATGTGAAGGTGCTTTCGGTGGCCCCGCTGCTGGCAGAAGCTGTGAGCAAAAATATATATGGCGGCTCGATAAGCAATTTGTTTAAAGTAAAAAGTGTATAAAGCATATGGACAGCCTCTGATTCGACAGCAGCGTTTGGACGAAGATCAGAGGCTTTTTTTGCACCCTTATGATGAAGCATACATACCGAGTCTATAGGGAGGGGATCGCAATTGAAAAGTAATGTTGTTGCAATTGGCAACAAGCTGTTAATTCAGCGGCAATCCGATTCCGGCCATAGCGAGCGCAGTTCTGCAGCGCTGTTGAATTTGGAGCACGGCCTGCAAAGTCCCCGGGCCGGACATGTATCCGGGCTGCTTAGAGGCATGGTGCTGCTTGAAAAAAATAAAAATGAAACCGCTATCAATCCAGGGCTGGTTTGCAGCAGCTGTTCCGTTCTGATCGTGCGGCTGAAGCGCGCTTCTGCTGGCAAAATCAAATTAGCTGTCCAGCCTGATATCTGTGCGAGACTGGCAGCAATGGCGAGACGGCTGGCAGAGCAGCGGCAGTTTGTCGTCATCGACTCCGTCCAGAACGGCGAGCTTGTCTTGGTCAGTTTGTTTCCCAAAATGTTGACGGTGCGTGACGTACATAAACGATTGAACTATTTTTGCGTTGATTTTATTGAAACGATGCGGCGGGAATACAGCTTCGTCTGCTGCATCGCCGTAAGCCCCAATTACAAGCGGCTGCAGGATTTGGACCAAGCCTTTCAGGAGGCTGCAGCTTTAATGGAGAGCAGCTTTTTTCGCAGCGGCGAACCTGTGCTGTTTCCGGATGGCAGCAAAGGGGCGGATCACATGGGACAGTTCTCGATTTTGCGGGATTTGGAGCAGTTCTATCAAAAGCTGGATTACGCCGGCAGCCAGGAAATCGATTATTATCTGGGACAGCTCTTGGAACGCATTGCAGCTTACTGTGCCGGCAATATATTAGTCGCCAAAGGGCTGCTGCTCGATATCGGTTTAGGAACGGCGCGCTACTATTTTCGGGCCACGGGAGACGAATTCGGATTAGATTACCGAATCGACGAAATGACGGAGCGCATTTACAGCTTATCCAGTATGCAGGAAGCGGCTGCTTATTTGCAGGAGCTGGTATATACAGTCAAGTGTAAGCTGGAGGCGGATGACAAGGAGTACAGCCTTGTCGTTAAAAAAGCGGTTGATTACATAAACAGCCATTTTGCCGAAAACATCAACTTGACCATTGTCGCCGATTATTTGGGGTTAAGCTCCGGTTACTTGAGCCGTCTTCTGCGGGCGGAAACCGGCATCAATTTTGTTGATTTAGTGAGCACAGTGCGTATAGAAGCGGCAAAACGGCTTTTGATGGATCCGAAATATAAAGTGAATGAAGTGGGCGAGTTGGTTGGCTACAAGGAATACGCTTATTTTTATCAAGTATTCAAAAAAATCGAAGGCCTTTCGCCAAAGGAGTATAAAAACAAAAGCCGAGAAATCTAATCAGCAAAACGCTTACACATAAAGGGGGAGTTCGTATGACGATGACCCATTTGAAGCGAGAGCACATCGAGGCTTTAATCGAAAAAGTAATCCAAGGGCTGCAAAATTTGACCATCACGATTGAGGAAGATACACCTGTAAGCATTATTTCGATGAATCAGTGGGATTGGTCGCAAGGTGTGGCCTTATTCTCGCTGTATTTGTACTACAAAGAAACAGGAAACCGGTCGATTTTGCACTATTTGTCAGAATGGTTCGATCATCGTATCAGAGAAGGACTCCCGCCTAAAAATGTAAATACGATGTGCCCGATGCTAACTTTGAGCTATTTGTATGAGGAGACGCGGCGGCCGGATTATTTGGAAATATGTGAGGAGTGGGTCTGCTACGCCGTGGATGAAATGCCGCGTACGCCGGAGTTCGGCATTCCGCATTTGACGCTTGAGAGCTGCAGTGACGATCAGCTGCGCGACGATACGCTGTATATGACCGTGCTGTTTATTGGACGGATGGGCGTGATGCTGCGGCGCGATTATTACATTCAGGAGAGCATTCGCCAGTTTCTCGTCCATCAGAAATATTTGGCGGACAAAAAGACAGGTTTGTTCTATCATGGCTGGTCATTTATCCACCAGCATAATTTCGCAGGCGCCTTCTGGGGGAGGGGCAATGCCTGGTATATGGCGGGACTGGTTGACTTTCTCGATATGGTCAGACCCCCGATGGGGATCGAGATGTTTCTGCTATCGTCGCTGGAGCGGCAAATTCAGGCGCTGCATATGCTGCAAACCGCGAATGGGCTGTGGCGGACAATTCTTAATGACGAGACTGCCTATGAGGAAACATCGGCGACCGCGGGCTTTGCCTATGGCATTCTAAAGGCGGTCCGCAAGGGCTATATAAGCGAGGATTACCGGGAAACGGGGCTGCGGGCGCTCTTTGCCGTCATTGAAAAAATCGACAGCAGCGGTATTGTACAAGGTGTTTCCTACGGGACGCGGATCGGCTGGACGCTGGAATTTTATAAAAAAATTCCACAATGCCCGACGCCATACGGACAATCGATGACCCTGCTTATGCTGGTGGAATGCTTGCAGCATTTTGATGAGCAAGGGCTTTATGAGTGCTAGCCCCTGAGCAAGATAGCTAATATATTCACAAAAATGTGTAATAGAAAACCGCTTTCTTTCTTGTAAAATAAGTACCATTATGGGCAAGAAAGGAGCTGGCGGTAATGAGTGATACCCGGTCCAATGATGCGATTGACGAACGAATAGGCCGTGTACTGCAAGGGATGAAAAGCTTGAAGCCGGCCTTTAAAGAAAATGTAAAAGACAGTATCGTATCAATGGATGTATGGGATTGGTCACAAGGAGTCGGGCTGTTTGCGATCTATTTGTTCTATAAAGAAACCGGAAAGCGGGAACTGCTGGATGAATTAACGGCATGGTTTGACCGCCACCTGGCCCAGGGGCTTCCGGGAAAAAACGTCAACACGGTATGTCCGCTGCTTACGATGAGCTTTTTGTACGAGGAATTGTGCAGAGAAGATTTTTTGGAAATATGCAAGGAGTGGGCAGCTTATGTGTATGCGGAGATGCCGCGTACGCCCGAGGGCGGCATTTCCCACCTGACAGTAACAAGCGAGAACGAGGGCCAGCTATGGGACGACACGTTATACATGACTGTATTATTTTTGGGGCGCATGGGGGTGCTGCTTGATCAGCAACAATACGTTCAGGAAAGTATCCATCAATTTCTCGTCCATTTGAAATATTTGACCGATGTGCACACAGGGCTGTTCTATCATGGCTGGACCTTTCTGGAAAATCATCATTTTGGCGGCGCCCGCTGGGGGCGAGGCAATGCCTGGTATACGGCGGGGCTGATCGATTATTTGGATATGGTGCCCGTTCCGGAAGGGGTGCGCAAGTTTTTGCTGACCTCGCTTAGACGACAGACCGAGGCGCTGCTTCCGCTGCAGACGGAGGAAGGGATGTGGCGGACGCTGCTTGATGATCCTGACGCTTACGTCGAAAGCTCGGCCACAGCCGGGTTTGCTTATGGGATTTTGAAGGCTGTGCGCAAAGGATACTTGCCGGAAACGTTTCGGGAAAGCGGACAGAAAGCGCTGGAGGCCGTTAGTAGCCGTATCGATTCGGCCGGTTTCGTTCATGAGGTATCGTATGGCACCTGTGTCGGCGATACATGGCAATATTACCGCGATATTCCGCGATGTCCGATGCCTTATGGGCAGGCGATGGCGCTCTTAATGCTGGTAGAAGGCCGCAAGCACCTGTAGCCCGCAGGAATAGAACTTCGGAAAGGATCTGATCAGCGATGAACAAAACGATGCAGCTCGTAAGCGATTGGCAAGCAATTCACGAAAAAATAAAGGCGCATACATGGGCGCAAGCAAGCATGAGCAGGCTGAAGCAAGAGACCGATGCGTGGATTGCCATCTATGAAGACGATGCGGAGCGAGTAGCCGGCTGGGGCCATCACTACTTTTGCGACGAATGCTTTGCGGCGTTAATTTTCGATCCGGAAAAGCGGACCGAGCACCGCTGCAGCGGCTGCGGCAAGCTGCGCGACGCCCAGGAAGCAAATGATGCTTGGTGTTATATCCATCGTTCAACGGCAAGTTCAATGCTCTTTCATGCCGCTATTTTGCATCAGCTCGACGGAAATCCGTCTTATATGGCCTATATCCGCAAAGTGCTGCGCTTCTATAGCGATCATTACGGCACATTTGGGGCGCGCACGCCTCCCGGTCAGGAAGGGATGTTCTGCGGGACCGATTTATGCGATGCGGTAGCTGTTATTTGGATGCTTCACGGGATGGAATTAGTCAAGGAGCAGTTCACTGCAGAAGAGCTCCGATACTATAAAGAAAAGTTTTTTATTCCGGAGGCTGACTTTCTCATCCGCAAGGTTGGCTGTACGCCGAATATTATATGCTGGATGAAGGCTGCTGCCGGCATGATTGGCCTGTTTTTCAATGAACGTATCTGGTGCGAACGGGCAGGCGATGGCGAGTACGGGATCAAGCGCAAGCTTGAGGAGGGCCTGCTTCCTGAGGGCTTCTGGTACGAGGCCTCCTTCCATTATCATTTCTATTGTGCGGAAGGGTTAACGTATTATTATGCATTTTGCAAAATTTACGATTATGCATTTCCTGAACTGGAGGATGCTGTGCTAAGGATGTACCGCTATCCGGTTAAATATGCCTTTTCGAATGGGGCGTTCCCGAATCCGAATGACGGGTGGCCGCTGCTCAGCTTTGGCAAATACGCTCATCAATATGAATGGATTCGCAACGTTTATGATGAATTGCCATTTCGCTATGCGCTTGCCCAGTGCTATGAGCGATCAGGCACAGGGGATGGCGAGGGCGGGGCGAACCGGTTGCTTTTCGGCCAAGATTGGAGCGGGGAGCAATTTGCATTCAGCACAGCCGGAACCGCAGAGGGAGTGGATAGCGGCCTGCCTGACGGCTTATCAAGAGTCGATAAAGATATTTGCTTTGCTCTGCTGCAAAGCGGAGAAGCGGCTGTGTTTCTGAAGTATGGCTATGTACTGCGCGAGCATTCCCATGCCGATATGATGAATTTTGAATTGTATTTGCGGGATGAAACAGTATCGCGCGATATATCCAATAGCGGCTATGGCTCGGAGCTGTTCCGAGAGTGGCAGCGGAAGACGATTGCGCACAATTCGTTGATGGTCGACCGGCAAAATCAGCCGAACCGTCCTATGGGGCGCGTCGTAAAATTTCAGCCGGAGAACAATCTGTTCCATGGCGCGGCTGATGAAGTATATCCGGGCCTCGGCTTTGCCCGCAAACTGCAATTGTTTCCTGACCGGCTGCTGGATGAGTTTACTGTACAGCCGGCCGGCGATCATCAGGACTCGCATGAATTTGACTGGCTCTTTCACTGCTCGGGAGAGCTGCAATCTTCTTTAACGTTTGTGCGGGCCGAACCTCCGGGCGATGCCGATGGCTATCAGCTCATGCTGGAAACCGCGTGCTGCCGGACAGATGAGGCATGGGAGTTGCATTGGATACTGCCGGACAAGACAGTTACTCTCCGCATGGAGGGGGCGCCGGGCACAACGATATACCGCTTCAAAGGCTATGAGCATCAGCTTGATCTTGTCCGTTGGGGCGTCATGGTAAGACGGCAAGGCAAGAGTGCCAGCTTTAAAGCAAGCTATCATTTTTCACTATAAAGGCGAGGAAGGTGGCCCTGTTATACGGGGACACCTTCTCTGCCCTTCGACAGGAGGCAGGAGGATGGACCCATTGCGGCCGGAACAGCTGACAAAGGAAGAAATTTGTACCCATTATGGGGATGAGTATGACCGTCATCTAGGAGCCATTGTACCGCCGATCTACCAAAGCTCGCTCTTCACGCGCAAAAATGTCAATCATGGTTATACGTATACGAGAGTATCCAATCCGACGACAGAAGTGGCCGAAAAGAAAATAGCGGCATTGGAGGAAGGCGAGGAGGCGCGCTGCTTTTCCTCCGGCATGGCGGCAATAACGGCCGCGCTGATGAGCGTAATGGAGAAGGATTGCCATGTCATTTGCCCTTTGAATGTTTATGCGCCGACGAAGGTGTTTTTGGAAACTTATATGGCTAAATTCGGCGTGGAGACAACCTTTATCGCGGGGGATAGTGTGGAGGAAATTGAGCAGGCGCTGCGGCCGCAGACGAAGGCGATCTATTTGGAGACACCGCTTTCGAATGTGTTTACGCTGCAAAATTTGCGGGCGATCGCCCGGCTGGCCAAAGCGAATTCGATTGTTACGATCGCGGACAATACATGGGCGACGCCGCTGTATCAAAATCCGCTGACACACGGCATCGATCTGGTCGTGCATTCTGCCACGAAATATATGGGCGGGCATAGCGATGTGATGGCGGGTGTAATGGTTGGCAGCCGCTCAGCGATGGAGAAGGTGACACATCAGGAACGCGGCTTGTTCGGCGCGGTTATGGATCCGCATCAAGCCTCGCTGCTCATTCGCGGTTTGCGGACGCTGCCTGTCAGGATGCGGCAGCACCAGCAGAGTGCAATGCAGGCGGCAAAATTTCTGGAAGAGCATCCGCTGGTCGAGCGCGTTCTTTACCCGGGGCTGGCCAGCCATCCGCAATATGAGCTGGCCAAGGAGCAGATGGCCGGCTGCTCCGGATTGTTCAGCTTTGTGCCGCGAGGCAGCAAGGCGCAAATCCGCGAATTTGTGCAGCGGCTGCGTTGGTTTCAGGAAGGCCCGAGCTGGGGCGGATTTGAAAGCTTGATTAATACGCCGGGGTTATGGATCGATGAGGAGACATCGCAGAAAACCGGCGTGCCTATAGGGCTTGTGCGTGTATCGATTGGCTTGGAGCATACCGATTCATTACTTGAAGATTTGGATCAGGCTCTCAAAGGGATGTAATATTGGATATGTGATTGGATTAAAGATATATTGACATATTAAATCGGAGGAGGTAACATCGATGTGAAGCTGTTCATCTGTTTGGAGGTGCAATATGAGAGGGTTAACGGGAAAAATTGCTGTTGTCACTGGAGCTGCCCAAGGATTGGGGGCAGCGATCGCTCAACGCTTGAGTGAAGAAGGCTGTGTAGTATGGCTGTTGGACCGCAGCGCAGGGGTGCAGCAGACAGCTGATCAAATGCAAGCGGCGGCAGGCCGTACCGTTCATTGGGCGCAAGTGGATATATCCAATAAAGAGCGGCTCGATGAGCTGTTTCAGCGTATTGGCCAGCTGCATCGCGAAATTCATATTCTTGTGAACAATGCAGCAGTCTTTGTCTTCAAAGGGACGAATGCAACAGCTGAGGATTGGCATAAAATTGTCGATGTCAATTTGGTCGGCACGACAATGGTCACAGACCATTGCTTGCCATTGCTGCGGCAAAGCGGTCATGGAGCGATCATTAACTTGTCGTCTGTAAGCGGATTCATCGGACAGGCGAATTTCGCAACATACAATGCCACGAAGTTTGCCATTCGCGGCCTGACCAAATGCTGGGCGGTCGATCTGGCGGCTGACGGCATCCGCGTGAACAGTGTTTGTCCAGGATATATTCGTACTAAGGCCTTCGAGAACAGCTGCCATGAGCTCGGGATTGATGTTGAAGAGGAAGATCGGCGAGTCTCTAAACTTCATCTGTTAAACCGCCAAGGCAGAGCGGATGAAGTGGCAGGGGCAGTCGCATTTCTCGCTTCAGCGGACGCCTCCTTTATTACAGGGGAGGATTTGGTCGTGGATGGCGGATATTTGGCGCGATAGGAGGGACGGTGGCAGCCGCCTAGGGGCTGCCCGGGAATCGGGTCTGTTCCTTAGGCGACAGCCAGGAGTAAGGTTTGGCTACCGTTTGTTCAAGCTTGACGATGATGTGGTAGACAATTTCGACAAGCACAATGGCGCCAATGACATCCATAATGACATGCTGCTTGATAAACAGCGTAGAGGCGATGATGAGTGAGGACGTGCCGTAAATCAAGATCTGGTTCCAGCGGTTGCGGAAGCCGCTCGTAAACAGTGCTTTCATCACCATATAACTGGAAAAGCAATGGATGCTCGGAAAGCAGTTGTACGGCTGATCGCGATTATAAATGTACTGCATAAGACGTGTAAATACATCATTGCCCGTTAATTGCGGCCGGGATACTGTCGTTTGGAAGAAGGCATAGATTACATAACAGAGCAGTGCGCAGACTGTATATGTAATGAGGCCGCGAAAATAAAATTTCGGATCTTTGATAAAAAAGTACACGAGACAGATGTAAATATAGACAATCCAAACCGAATAAGGCACTGCGAAAAAACTGATAAACGGAATGGCGTCGTCGATCGGGGTGTCCAGCCGGTATACTTGCTCCAGCGGCTTGTTCATCCAAGCATACAGCATTCCGAGAAAAGGAAAAACGAGCATTGTCGTCAAAGGTAAAAACTTTTTCCATTTAGTAAGCATCGTTCAACTCCATACTCTTAATAAATGAATGCACCTCAGCCAGCGGCAGAATAAATGGGTTCCGATCCGATGATACGTAAACACATTCATTATAATATAAATTAATTGTAAAATTGTGAACAATATTCGACAAGACAAGAAATGCATCAGGCGGATGAGTTTGTCCATATTGATTCGTTAATGCGGCATGGTGAAATTTGTTTGCAGGCGCTGTATGAGCTGTCTCAAAGCTAGAGCAGCGTAAGATTTATCCGGAAATTGCCCCTTTCGTCCAACAATTCGGAACCATAAACCTATCTCTGGCAGGCCAATAGGCCTGCTTTTGCTGCGTATAAAGGAATTTGTCGAATTTGAAGCGAACAATTTAAGAAGCGGATGTATTGCATGTATGGGAACATATGTGCTATTTTAGAGATGGGGAATTTTCTAATGGAGGGATTATTGATGTCTGAAGTGAAATTATCTATTGATTATGACGGCTACGAAGAAGGAATACAAATGTCCTCGCTAATTGAGGAGCTTGCTAATGGCCCGGAGGCTGCTGGTCTTACGAGTCTCATTATTGGAGACTGGGGCGGTTCCTATGAGAATGATTCTTCAAGTATTGTCGAGGCACTTGTACGGCTAAAGGATCGCTTTCCTTCCTTGCAGAAGTTGTTTATTGGCGATATGGACTATGAGGAATGTGAAGTTTCATGGATTACGCAGAGCAATCTTGCCCCGCTGCTGCCAGCTTTTCCGAACTTGAAATCATTGACGATCAAAGGAAGTACGGACCTGGAGCTGGAGCCGGCCAGACATGAGCAACTGGAAGAACTGGTCATTATTTGCGGGGGGCTCGGCAAGGATGTGCTGGCGAGCATCCGGGGCGGGGCCTTCCCTCGGTTGAAGAAGCTGGAGCTGTACATAGGCGTAGAAAATTATGGCTTTGATGGCGATTTGCAAGATATTATGCAAGTGGCAGAGCCGGGCTTGTTCCCGGAGCTTACCTATCTCGGCTTGAAGGATAGCGAGCTGCAGGATGAAATTGCAATCGCGATCGCAAATGCCCCGATTCTGGATCAGCTGCATACGCTTGACCTGTCGCTGGGTACATTGAGTGACAGTGGGGCGCAAGCACTGCTTGACAGCGAGCGAATCAAGAAGCTGCAATTTCTCGATCTGAACCATCACTACATGTCCGACGGCATGATGCAGAAGTGGAAGCAATCAGGAATGAACGTTGATATTAGCGATCAACAGGATGAAGACGATTATCGTTATCCATCCTTGACGGAATAATGCCGGAACGAATGATCGTGATCGGCAATCCCGGAAACCGGCGCACGGCCGGCTTGCAGGAGGCCAGAGCCAGGCTCGGCATGCCGCCGGCGCTTGTTGTATCTTATGCCGATTTGCTGCATGGAAAGGCTGGACTGGCGGAGGCGGCGAAAGCTTGCGGCTGGAACAAGGGCGGATGGCCGCCCTTGCTCCGGCTCGATGCGCCGGGAGAGAGCTTTGTCGTCGAGCGGGCTTTAATTGCGCTTGGAGCGCCCGATTGTCCGCAGGCAGGCCATTCGGAAGACCGGCTGCTGCCTTATGGAGATCGTCCCGACCCGATGCCGATTTCTTGGGATGCGGCACTCAGCATGCGCGAGCAGCACGGCCGGCTTTATCATCCGTCGCAGTGGTTTCGGGGATTCGGCCGTTTGCTTGCCAGATTGGAGCAAGAAGCGGCAAGCTGCTGGCAAGCAGACGTCAACTGGCTGAATACGCCAGCTGACGTGCTGGCTATGTTCGATAAGCGGCATACACATCGTGTTTTGCAGCAGGCCGGCGTGCCGGTCGCGCCTTTGCTTCTCAGTGGCGGAGCGCCTATTGCCAATTATGAGGCGCTGAAGGAAGCGATGATGAAGGAGCGCATGCATCGGGTTTTTGTTAAGCTGGCCTCAGGCTCAGGAGCTTCCGGTGTTATCGCTTACCAGCTGAATCCGCGTACCGGAGCCGAGCTGGCTGTAACGACAATGGAGATCAAGCGGCATATCGCCAGGCCGCCAAGCTTTTTTAATTTGCTGAAGCCGCGGCGATATACCGAACAGGCGGATATAAGCTTACTGGTCAATTGGCTGCTGAAGCATGGCGCGCACGTGGAGAGGTGGATTGCCAAGTCATGTTACAAGGGAGACGCATTTGACATCCGGCAGCTGGTCGTCTGCGGTAAAGCTTGCCACAGCATTGCCCGCGTCAGCCGTACGCCGATAACCAATCTGCATTTGCGGAGCAAAAGAATGGAATTGACCCGACTCGGCTTGAATGAAGCTGCGCTGACAGCCATACGGGACAGCGCGGAAAAGGCGCTGGCGGCATTTTCCGGTTCCCGGGTTGCGGGAATCGATGTCATTATAGATTCACAGAGACAGCGGCCTTATATTATTGATGTGAATCCATTCGGAGATTTGATTTATCGCGTTCAATACGAAGGTAGCGGAACTTATGATTGGGAACTGCGGCAGCTAAGCGAGCAGCATTAAGTAACGAGGCGTCCCGACACGGAGAAAATGCAGCCAAGCCAACGACGTTAATGGGAGGGGCGCATGCAATGGATATGAACAAGATTGTCGGCAGCCATGATATTTTGATGATCACACTGGATACGCTCCGCTATGATGCGGCTGTGTTGGAGGAGGGCAATTGCCCGAACCTGTGCGGAGACGGCGGCTGGGAAAAGCGGCATACGCCGGGGAGCTTTACCTATGCGGCGCATCACGCTTTTTTTGGCGGTTTTTTGCCCACGCCCGCAACGACTAACAAAGCAGAGCATATTCGGCTTTTTCATTCCAAACATACAGGACTGAAGACACACCCTCATACATGGTTGTTCGATACGCCTGATATCGTATCTGGGTTGCAGGCTGAAGGGTATCGGACGATCTGTATCGGCGGTGTTATCTTTTTTACGAAGAAGGTACCGTTAGCGCGTGTGCTGCCAGGCTACTTTCAGGAGAGCTATTGGCGAATGACGTTCGGCGTTACCAATAATCGATCAACTGAGCATCAAGTAAATCACGCGCTTAAGCTGTTAGACAAGTCAGAACTGGACGAGAAGCTTTTTATGTTTATTAACGTATCAGCGATCCATGGACCGAATCATTATTTTGTTCCTGGGGCCAAGAAGGACTCCGTGGAGACACAACGCGCAGCGCTCCGTTATGTAGACGGTCAACTGGGACGCTTGTTCGAGGCGTTTCGGGCGCGGCAGCGGCCAGTGTTTTGTCTGGCCTTCTCCGATCATGGAACCTGCTACGGCGAGGATGGCTACGAAGGCCATCGGCTTGCACATGAAGCTGTATGGACGGTACCGTACCGGGAATTTATTTTGTAACAATTGGGAAGGGAGTGAAGGAGCGGATGACACAATCGTTGGCGGCGGAGCAGAACAAGCCCTCTAAGGAGCTTCAGGATTGGGCGGATGGCTTGCGGTCTGCCCCGTATCGTTCTTATTTATACTCCTATCCGCATAAAACGGCTTATCGCGAACTGAGCCGCAAGGTGCCGCTGTCGGAGCTATGGGCTGAAGAAACGGCGGAAACCTTCTTTTTATACATGCATATTCCTTTTTGCGGCGCGCGCTGCGGCTTTTGCAATCTGTTTACATTGCCTGACAAGCGCGTATCCGCTCATGAGCAATATGTAGATGCACTGGAGCGTCAAGCCAAGCAATGGGCGCCGCATGTGGGACATAAGCCGTTCGCCCGCTTTGCGATTGGCGGCGGAACACCGACTTTACTGGAGCCCGCTTTGCTGGAGCGTTTATTTGATATAGCCGAGCGGACGATGGGGCTTAATGCCGAGCAAGCATCGATTTCAGTGGAAACCTCGCCGGAAACGGTGACGCATGAGAGAATGCGCATTTTGGCAGATCGCCGGGTTGACCGGATTAGCATGGGAATTCAAAGCTTTATTGAAGCGGAGGCGGCGGCAATTTACCGGCCGCAAATGCCGCAGGAGGTGGAGCGGGCGCTTGAACTGCTGCAGCAGTATCCGTTTCCAATTTTGAATCTCGACTTAATATACGGGCTGCCGGGGCAGACGGTTGACAGCTGGCTATATTCATTAGAACGCGCGCTCTCGTATGATCCGGCGGAAATTTTTATTTATCCGCTATATACACGGGGCCATACCATTGTCAAGCCTGACGAAATCAAGGCAAGCGGGGCGGACATCCGGCTGGAATGCTATAAAGCGGCCCGCGACCGGCTGCATGCGGCAGGGTATATCCAATCCTCCATGCGCAGATTTGCCAAAGCTGATGCCGGCGGCAGCAAAGCGTTGCTGCCATTCAGTTGTCAGGAGGAAGGAATGGTCGGTCTCGGCTGCGGGGCGCGCTCATATACCCGTGATTTCCACTACTCGTCTCATTATGCGGTAGGGAGGAAGGCGACAGCGAGCATCATTTCCGATTTTGTTGCGGCAGAGCGATATGATTTGGTCGATTACGGCATTCGTATAAATATAGAAGAGCAGCAGCGCAGATTTATTTTAAAGGCGCTCCTGCACCGCGAGGGGCTGGCGCTTCATTCCTATGAGGAACGCTTCGGCCGCTCACCGTTTGAAGATTATGCTGAACTGCGCCAGCTGCTCGCAGCGAAATTGGCGGTGCTGAATGGGGATATTTTGCAGTTGACAGATGAAGGGCTGGCATATTCCGATGCGATCGGCGACTGGATGATCTCGCCGCAGATCCGTACCTTAATGGAAGGATTCGAATTCAAATGAAGGCCTCGTTGTACTTCCGCGGCAGTCTGACCTCGTGCAATTATGACTGTCCGTACTGTCCCTTCAGTAAAAACAAAGATAGTGCGGCCACCTTGGCCAAAGACCGCGGCTATGTAGAGACGTTTGTCAATTGGGTGGAGGATCAGGCCGGGCATGGGCATCGGTTGTCCATCTTTTTTAATCCATACGGTGAAGGGCTGATTCATCGCTGGTACAAGTCTGCAATGGTCCGTTTATCGCATATGGAGCATGTTGACAAAGTGGCGATTCAGACGAATCTGTCAGCCCGTCTGGACTGGACGGAGGAATTAAATCCCCGCAAGGCTGCCTTCTGGGTATCCTATCATCCCGGCCAGACGAAGGAAGAAGCGTTTCTGTCGCAATGCTATCAGTTGCATCGGCGCGGTATTCCGTTCAGTGTCGGTTCCGTAGGCGTGAAGAGTGCGTTTGACAAGCTTCACTCGCTGCGCCGTGCACTGCCGTCCGATGTCTATATGTGGGTGAATGCGTTCAAGGATCAGAAAAACTACTACGATGAAGCAGATATAGCAGAGCTGCAAGCTATAGATCCGCATTTCGGCATTAATGCCGTCGATTATGAGAGCATGGGGCGAAGCTGCCAGACAGGCTGCAATGTTTTTTATGTGCAAACCTCAGGTATTGTAAAGCGCTGCTACAAGGATCGCGCTGTGATCGGTCATCTTTATCGCGACGGTCTGGAAGGCTTGTCCAGGCAAAGAGATTGCCGCATGAAAGTATGCGATTGTTATATTGGCTATATTCACATGCCGGAGCTGCAATTGTCCAAACTGTATGGAGAGCGTTTGTTAGAACGGATTCCGCTGGATTTCGGCACAGCGAGCCGCTTATGAAGCGCTGCCTTTCGAGAAAATGGCATTCGAACCATCATCATCTGTTCGAATGCCATTTTTTCTTGATTTTATAGAATTTACCGCGGCCATAATATTTCTTCTGTATCTTACGGTGAGTGAACTGCCTTGTGAAGAGTTGCATCCAGTTGTGGCGGAAAAAAAGGATGAGCTTATCAAACGGGCAGCCAAGCGCGGCATTCGGATTCGCCATTATAAACGGGTTTCGCAGCATAGAGAACCAGGACAGGTTATAAAACCAGGGGAGAAACGACGTCGGCCAATCCTATCATAACTATGGGCTGGCGATCGATTTTGCTTTAAAGACAAAAGCCGGCGATATCATATGGGACATGGGTATGACGGCAACAAGAACGGCAAGGCGGATTGGATGGAGTTCGTCGAGATTGCCAAGGAGCTTGGCTTCAAGTGGGGCGGGGATTGGGAGCAATTCGCGACTACCCGCATCTTTGGATGAGCTTTGGCCTTTCTATTGCACAGCTTAAGCGCGGCAAACGTCCCCCTGTGCCGCCGAAGACGGAGCTGGTAGAATGCGAGCGGCTCGATCGGAGATAAGTCTGCGAGAACGGCACAGCCGCGGTAGTGGAGGTTGCCGGTGCTGCTTGTTGGGTGGTAGAATAAGGGAAGTTCATCTGCTATTGTGTTTGCTGGAACAAATGCAATGGCGAATGGCGGGGATAGAGCAAGTTTCTGCAAATTAGGTACATACAAGAATAAAGGCTTGTAACCAAGCTCTGACAAGAACCAACCCCAGAAATCAGACGAATTTTTGAGGTTTGATACGTAAATCTCGATATGATGTAGTAATCCCCAATAAGTCACCCTTTCATGTTGCATTTTTATCACATCATTCATCAGCCAGCTTTAATCGACTGAATCGTTGTGAAATTCACGCTAATGAGGCGAGTAAGGGGGAATCCACCCGCCTCTAAGCAAAGCGTAGGCAGGGGAGGATGTCAAGTTACGAGAACCAGAATAAAAGCAAACGACAGGAATGCACAAAGCGGGATATATAGATAACTGTCCATTCGTGAAAAGCTCGTCATTTGTTTTTTCTTGAAAATTCCGAAGTAATTAAATTCCCCTACAACCCGCAGCGAGAAGGCGGCAGCGCAGATCCACGAACCAGAGCGGATGATGAATTCCCCTCCGGAAAACAAGGTGAACAGGCCGGCTTCAAGGAGCAGAAGCATGCCGGCGGCACTGACTAAGACGGCTATCAGCAGTGTTGCGGGAACACCTGGAGTAAAGACCCGCTGCCCCCCTTGCTCGGGTATGACTGCATGCTTGCCCCATTTTCCGCCGAAAGCCCAGTAGATATGAAGCAGGCTGATGCCAAATAAAAGGATTGCTGCAAAGCTTGCGATCGCTTCGACCATATGGATCCCCCATTTATTATTGATTTCCTCCTTATACAATATCTCTTATATAATCGGTATACAAGATTCCAATCCGGGAAACGATTTCAAGCCTGGAGCTTGTGGCGGAGCAGGTTTATTTGTCGCCCAGTTATTTGAGCCAACTGTTCAAGAGGGAAACGGGCCAAAGCTTTATCAAATATTTACGTTATCTGCAGGCCCCGGCATGGCGGCGTTCAGGTGACGGAATTGCCGCGGCGTATGCCCGGTTATTTTTTTGAACAGCGCTAAAAAAAACTTTTTGTCCTGATAGCCAACCTGCTGGGAAATTTCCTGAACCGGCAATTTCGTAGTGAGCAGCAGCCGGCAGCTTTGCTCGATTCGTTTGGTCTGGAGGTAGGCGCTGAAAGTTAACCCAATTTGCTGCTTGAACAATCGATGAAAATGTCTTTCGCTCATCTGAAAATGCGCTGCAATTTCTTTGACATGAAGCGGCTCGGTGAAATGGCGATCGATATGATGGATCGCGGCTTCCAGCGATCCGGCGGCAGCGGCGGTCCGCTTGCCTTGTGATGACTCAATTGTAGGGCGCTGCCGTTCAAGCATGACGGCGAGCTCAATAAACATGCTGTACAGCCGGGCTGCGAAACCTGGCTTGCGCTGCGTATACTCATGCTGGCATAAGCGGAACCAATCCCCGTATCGTCCGTCAGGATCGCGCAAATGCTGCCAGACCGGTTCAATATTCGGCGTCAGCTGCAGCAGGTGCAGCGCATATTGCAGTGATGTTGCCCCGGGAATAGACGATAGCTCCTCGAAAAGGCGTTCGGGTTTGAAGGTGCAATTGTTCACGATAAGCGGATGGCTGGGGCGGACGCCGGTTGGACGAAAAACATGCGATACGCCAAGCGGCAAAATGAACCAATCGCCTTTTGAGACAGGAATAATTTGATCGTCGATATAATGAAAGCCGCTGCCTTCTGCAACATAAGCCAGCTCCATGAAATCATGCCGGTGCTGAAGCAGATGAAAGGACTCCGTCGCCCGATTGAAGTAAAAAGGCAAGGACTCCTCATCAAGATTGGTCCATGTCGTTAAATCGATATGCTTTTGCACCATAGCTGCATGCCGTCTCCTTCTTTATTGCTTCGTAATGTCAGTATACCCCCTTTTAATTGGCAGGAACAACCGTTTTTTCTCGTGTTTATTCGCTTACAATGGACGTATAACGTAGTAGAAAGGTTGGGTTACGGTGAGCAGACAGTGGAAAGCCGAATGGATTTGGGGCGGAGAGACGGCAAGTCCGCGCAATGAATGGAGATGCTTTCGCAAGACATTCGAATGGTCGCCTCAGGCAGGAGAGGCGCTTCTGCATATTAGCGCTGATTCCCGCTATGTGCTTTATTTGAATGGAAAGCAGGTAGGACGCGGGCCGGTGCGCTCCTGGCCGAAGGAGCAGTTTTATGATACTTATGAAGTTAACCACCTCCTGACTGCAGGGGAAAATACGATAGCTGTTCACGTTCTTCATTTTGGCGTTACGAACTTTTACTATTTGCGCGGACAAGGCGGTCTGATTGCAGAGCTGACTGCCGCTTCGGGTAACGGTGAGCGGGCTGTGCTGGTGACAGACGGCTCGTGGAAAACAAGTGTCATGACAGGGTATGACAAGACATCGACCCGGATGTCCTGCCAACAAGGCTTTGCCGAAATTTATGATGCGACCTCGTGGGATGCTGCGTGGAAGGAAGGGCAGTATAACGATGCGGCGTGGGAGCAGGCGAAGACGGTGGGCGCTGCAGGCAGCGGTCCGTGGAAGTCATTGATCCCGCGGGATATTCCTTTTTTGACAGAAGAAAAAATGATGCCGTCCCGCATTAATACACTGAGTAAAGTGAAGCCCCCGGCATGGACGGCGGCGCTTGATTTGCGGGCGGCGTTCGTGCCGGATTCGGTTGAGCATGCCAATCATGTCAGTTATGCGGGCTATCTGGCTGCTATTATCGATCTGGAGACAGCAGGCGATGTTACGCTTGGCTTCCCTTGCGGAATACGCAACGACCGCGTGTGGATAAGCGGCCGGCGCTGTGAAAATTGGCAAGGCGTGAGGCCGGAGCATTACTGTACGGTACATTTGGAGGCCGGCGAGCACCTGCTGCTGATTGATATCACCTCGGGCGATCATGGCGGCGGATTCCATATTGCTATCGATAGTGCGAGCAATTTTGCATTGCGCTCCCCGCTGCCTGAAGGGGAGCGGACAGCGACACCGTTTGCGCTTGTCGGGCCGTTCGATGCGGTAATGCACCTGGACCATAAAGAGACAGCTTCACTTAACCGGGAGCATCCGGATTACTTGCGCGCCGCCGGGACGGCCAATCGCGAAGAGCTTGCCGCATTTGCCGAGTGGCTGAAGCCGCTTGATACCCAGCTCTACAGTGCGCAAGACGTGATGGGGGCCAGCATCTGGCGGACGGAGGCCGTAGAAATGCAAGCCGCGCCATCATTGGAGCATGGCCTGATCGCTTCAAGCGATTTTGCGGAGCTTCCGGTATATGACGGCTATGATACCGAGCTGCTGATCGATTTTGGTAAAGAATGGTCCGGTTTTATCGGTTTCGAGTTGGATGCGGCTGAAGGCACCGTAGTCGATTTATACGGAATTGAATATGTACGCGGCGAGTACCGGCAGCACACTTACGGACTTGACAATACAATCCGTTATCGCTGCCGCGAGGGCAGACAGCAATATTTATCCCCCGTGCGCCGCGGCTTCCGCTATTTAATCGTCACTGTCCGCGGAGCGAAGCGTCCGGTCAAGCTGTATGAGCTATATGTAAATCAGAGCAATTACCCGGTGACTGAAGCAGGCGCCTTCCGCAGCGCCGATCCGCTGCTCAATCAAATTTGGGAAATTAGCCGCCATACGACCAGGTTGTGCATGGAGGATACCTTTGTCGATTGCCCGTCCTATGAGCAGGTGTTCTGGGTCGGCGACAGCCGCAATGAAGCGTTGGTCAACTACTATGTGTACGGCAGCCTGGACATTGTAAAACGCTGCCTGAATCTCGTTCCCGGCTCAAGCGATGTCAACCCGCTCTATTTGGACCAAGTGCCGAGCGGCTGGAACAGCGTCATTCCGAACTGGACCTTCTTCTGGGTTATCGCATGCGAAGAATATGTGCAGCATACGGGGGATGAAGCTTTCGCCGCCTCGATCTGGCCGGCAGTGCGCCATACATTGGTTCATTACTTGCAAAATATCGACGATTCCGGCTTGCTCAATATGAAGGGCTGGAATTTGCTTGATTGGGCACCGATCGATCAGCCGAATGACGGCATCGTAACCCATCAAAATATGTTTTTATGCAAAGCGCTGCGCGTGGCGGGGGAGCTGGCGAGAGCAGCAGGGATCGGCGAAGACCAATATGCAGATTTGTCAGCGGCTGCAGATGCGCTGAAGGCGGCCATTAATGAGCGCCTATGGGATGAGCGGCAGCAGGCTTATTTGGATTGTATCCATGTCGATGGACGTCGCTCGGCGATCTTTAGTATGCAGACACAGGTTGTCGCTACATTATGCGGAATTGCTGAAGGGGAGCGCAAAGGAACAATTGACCGTTATTTGCTGAATCCGCCAGCTAATTTTGTACAAATCGGCAGTCCGTTTATGTCCTTCTTCTACTATGAAGCACTGGCTGGGGCAGGACAATATGAGCATATGCTTGCCGACATCCGTAAGCATTACGGACTAATGGTTGAGCATGATGCGACTACTTGCTGGGAAATGTATCCGAACTTCGCCGAAAACCGGGCAAACCCGGATCAATTGACGCGCAGCCATTGCCATGCATGGTCGGCGGGACCGGGCTACTTCCTGGGAACAACGGTGCTTGGCGTTAATCGTATGGATCGGGGCTGGAGCAAGGTAGCGATTGCGCCGCAGCCATGCGGTTTAAGCTGGGCGACCGGACGTGTGCCGTTGCCGCAGGGCGGGCGCATTGAGGTAGACTGGCGGGTGAACGGGGACTCCATGAGCCTTCGCGTGACGGCTCCTGCCGGAATCGAGCTGGATATTCGCGTGCCCGACGGGCTGCAGGGCGATGTGCAGGTAACGCGCATCGAGCCGTAAAAAGAAGGCGAGTCTATGCATGGATCAACATGCTGCGACTCGCCTTGCTTTATTGCAAATAACCGATAACTTGCTGGATGGCTTGCTCGCCAGCTTCTTCCCATTTGCTTTTTTGCCTGATATGTCCGTCCGTATCCAGAGGAGTCTGGAATTGGTCGGCTCCCGTAGTGCTTAATAAGGAATTGATATCCTTGTCCAAGCCGATATTGACGATATGTTTGATCACATAAGGTGTTTGAAATACGATAGAAGTATCGTATTTGTCGAGCCTTCCGTCAGTCACATAGAAAGGGAGTCGCAAGTAAATGGTTTCTCCGGCTTCCTGCCATAAAATCGAGTCGAAGCTTCCGCGGTCGTATTCCCAATTGCTCCCCAGACAATATCCGTGTTTGCAAAGTTCATCCTGCACATCGCCAAAGCAAACCTGCCTTCCTTCCAGATCAGTTTGCAGCCTTAGCATATGTGAACGCCTCCTCAAAAATAAATTCAGTAGCATCCTTCCCTAAAAGGCCTAAAACATACATGAGAAAGCAGCTTTCCTGTCTTTGCCCTCGGAATATCCCTAAAAGAGCAGGCAGGAGCAGACGGATTGGCGACGAATAAACAACAGATAACGGTTTTGACCGCAAGGAGGCCTGGGTAACGATGGAAAGCGCTAAGCTGCATCATCTCACAATCGATATCGAGCGCGAGCGGCTGGCAGCCATTCGCCGCGGCGCGTCATTAGAAGCGGCGCGGGCTGAATTGGAAGAGCATTATCGCGTCTATTCGAGAGAAAAGGCTGCTTTCAAATGCATCTGCTGCGATGGCAGAGTCGTGATGGTGCTCTATGCCGACAAAGCGCTGTTCCGCCATTATGACAGTGAAGCCTGCGCCGGTGAGCGCAACTATGCACGCTATGCCGTTAACCGGGAAAAGCTTGCTGAATTGGCAGACAGGCATGCGGAGGGCAAGGAGCTGCTTCGGCGTGAACTGGCTGCACTGCAAGGGGAGCATTTTACATTTACGGACGGATATTTGTATAAAAAGGAACTGCGCGTTGTACCGGATTTTGTCATAAATGCAGACAATGGCGATCGCTGGGCGATCGATTATGTCGTCACCCTAAAAGGAGACGCCGCTTATTACAAAAAGCTGCTGGCTAAGCTGGCGTGTTACCGCGCTCACGGCTTCAAGCCGCTCTTTCTGCTCGACCGCAGCTGGCTGTCCATAACAGAATCGGCTTATGTAGCGGTCAATAAGGCAGAGCTGGCGATGCGGACGCCGGATAACCCTTATGATGAGCTGTGGCAAAAGGAGCTGGCGATGCCGCCGCTTGCGATGGAAGCGGCCGTGCACAGCCTTGTCTACTTGGATGTTCCTCGCGAGAAAGCGATTTTGATCCGCTTTCAGATGAGTGATCCGCGCTGGGGACGCTTGCTGTTTGAGCCGTGCGAGCTGCCGCTATCGCATCTGCTCGATGTGGATGTGCAATGGCTCCATATGACCGGCGAGACGATGCTGCAATTGTTCCGCTCAAAAGAACAATTGCTATTGCAGGGCTATCGCTCGCGTTTATATGAATTGCTACAGGAAGAGCAGGCAGAGCGGGAGGAGGAAGAGCGGCGGAGGCATGCGCTGGAAGCGAGAGTGGAGCAATTAAGGGCAGCAAGCTTGCCAGGCAAGGGCAGAGAGCAGCAGCAAAGTGAAGCTTCGCAAGCCGAGCCCGCAGCAGCCGAGGAGACTGCGCCGGCAGTATCGCCAGAGCTGGCGAAGCTGCTGGCATTGCTGGCAAGCTGTGAGCAATCGCCGCGCAGGGCGGACTATCCGGGGCTGGAAGCGAATCTGGCCCGCGCTGCAGCGTTGACTGTACTGGCCCGGGAAGGCGGAGAGGAGGCCGACCAGGCTTACAAGTCGGCATGGAGCATTTTGCGCAATATTAGCTATCCGCTGCTGGGACGATGAGCATTAACGCATGGCGCGTTGCGCGATGCGTTCAAACCATTTCCACGGCAGCAGCGCTTTGCCGAGCAGTGCGCTGCGCGCGCCATTGCCGATCGGATAGCGTAGCTTGGGCGCGCGTTCGTTTGCAATACGCACCACGAGATTGGCGACAAGCTGCGGATCGGGCGCATTTTCGGCTGCGCTGCGCGAATAGCGGAGCACAGCCTCCATCCCTTTGCGGTAGGGAGAATGCTCGGTTGTATGGATTTGCTCAAAGCCCTTTTGCCAGATCGATGTTTTGAAAGCGCCAGGCTCCACTAGTACGACTTGAATACCGAAGGGCAGCAGCTCATGGCGAAGCGCCTCGCTCAAGCCTTCAACGGCAAATTTGGAGGCGGCATAGGGGGCGTAACCGGGAAAGCCGAAACGTCCGCTCAAGCTGCTGACATTGATGATCCGTCCGCTCATCTGTTTCCTCATATGCGGAATGACTGCACGGGTAAGGGCGACAACACCGAAAAAGTTCGTTTCAAGCTGACTGCGCCAAGCTTCCATAGGCACTTCCTCGACATACCCGCCGACAGCGAAGCCGGCATTGTTGACAAGCAGATCGATCCGTCCCTCGGCGTTAATAACGGTCTGGACGACCTGTGCCGCCTGCTGTTCATTTGTCACATCGAGCGCCATGCAGGTAATCTGATTGGCCACCCCGCGCTGTTCAGCCAGCTCGAGCAGGGCGGATTGCTTCTCCAGATTGCGCATAGTTGCAATGACCTTGCAGCCGGCAGCCGCCAGCGACACCGCGGTCAGCATGCCGATTCCGCTGGAAGCGCCTGTAATGAAAGCCACTCTGCTTTTGTTTTGCTGTGATCGTTCCTTCAGGTTTATTCCCTCCTGCCTCACAAATCGGTCTTATAATTTTAACTTGCGAATGATGGGCACTCCAATTTTTCCAATCAAATTTTCTAGCAGTATCCAGCCTGAACGGCGGTAAAAGGGCAGATGACGGTCATAGACAGCACTATATTCGATTTCGGCGACTGCGCCGCGGTTTCGTTTGAATTGAGCGGCTCCCGAGCTTTCATGCAGCAGCTGACCATTAGCGGCGGCTAACTGCATTAACAAGGCCGACAGCATGCGATATAACCCGAGCTGCTGCGGCATGGAGAGATCGTAGCCGAACAATGGCGTTGTCATTACGCCGTCACGGCTGAAATAACCCAGCACAGCATCAATCTTACCATTTTTACGCAGGCCATATAAGTGCAGCGTCTGCTCCTGCCAGGCTAGACGAATGAAAGGCAGCTGGAATTGCGGATTGTACAGTGAGTATTTGCGCAAGTAAAGATCGTTGTACAACTCCAGCACTCTTGGCAGATCCTCCTCAGAAAATTGCTCCGGCTCGACGACTTGGTAGCCGTTTTTTTCGATAAGCGCATAATCGCGCTTGAGCAGCCAGCGCGCTTTGGCATTCATTGCATCTGCTTTGTGTGGATGATGCAAATAAATTTGTCTGCTCGGCACCATTCGGCAATTTTGCTGACGCAGACGATCCAACAGCTCCCTGGTTGTTGTTTCATTCAAAGAACGGAAAACGATCGAGTGCTTCGGAAATTGCTGCTGCAAAAACTGCAGTATAGCTGTGGCCTGCGCTCTATTCAATTGCGGGTACAAGTTAGTAGAAAGCAGCCAGTTGTTGACGTGAACGGTACGGTTGATCTGCGTGCTGCGCAGAAATGCTCCTACGCCATAAAGCAGCAGAGACAAGGCGCCGCGGGCAGCGCGGCTGCCGAGCAGCTGCAGCTCCTCGCGCGCGTAGCTGACATAGTGCGTGTAAGGCGAGCAGACGTAAGAGTTGCCGTATTCCGCTTCATTAACAGTGATCGGCAATATGTGCTCGTCGCCCGCGGCAAGTACATAAACCTTGGTTTTCGCATTAGAGATAGCGTGAGCTGTATCTCCTTTGATTAATGGCATTAAATACTGTTTGGCATACTGCCCGTTGGCCGTCTCCGGCCAGCGCAGCTCATCAATGTTATGGCGGTCATAAAGGCGCATCGATCGTAAAGCTCCTTTCAATTCGTCTTTGCTTGCGATACGAATACGCTTGATTTGGCTCGTAAGGCTGTAAAGGCTCTATACTGATCGCGGGAATCGTGCAGTCCACCCGCACGAACAGGGCGGTGAGTGCCGCTTTTGCAGCCGCACAGGCGGCAGCCCAATCCTCGCCTGCAGTTTTCAGTCTTACGATAATCCTCTCCGGCGCCGGCTGCTGAACATGATAAGCGGTCACCTGCGGGTCGGCGATAATTGCCCGTGCGATAAAATCAGGAAAGACGGGAATCAGCTTGTCATGCCGCCAGCGGTCAGGCAGGTAAAAACAATCGTCGCAGCGGCCGTCAATGGATTGAAGCGCTGTAAAGACCGAGCCGCAGGGGCAGGGCGGCGCTTCGGTTAAAATATCGTCGAGCCGGTAGCGAATAATCGGCTGGGTTGTACGGGAAAAGTCGGTTACAACCGGAACGAATTTACCTGCGTTTTTATCGATATATTGCTTTTGTATGGCAACAATATCTTCATTCAAATGCAGGACGCCATAGCGGCAGGTGGAAGCCAAAAAACCTTCCGTACATTGATAAACCTGATGTACGGTCTGGCCAAAGGCGGCTTCAATATGCTGCCGGTCAAGCACATCGAGCACTTCGGCGACAGCGATAATTTTGCGCGGCGCTTGCGGCAGGCGCAAACGGCCGCAGGCTGCAGCGTCTGCGAGCATCCGCAGCATCGATGCCGGCGCGACAAGCAGCGTTGGCTGATAGTCGTGCAGCCGCTTGATATGCTGCTCCAAAGGATCCAGCAGGTCAAAAAAGGAAAATTGTATTCTTTTTCCTTGAACCGATCGATACAAATTGCTGTCTGCGCGTAAAAAGAACGCAATGCGCTCAGACGTTAGCAGCGATCCCGGCAGCAGCTTCGCTAGCGCAGTTCCGGCCCAAGCGTGCTGCTCGGCAGGACTGACGAGAAAGAGGCCGCGGTTGCCGGAGGTGCCGGAGGAGAGGCCGATTGTAATGCCATTGACCGTCGGTGTAAAATCTCTTGTCCGCTCAGCTTGAAAAGCGAGCTCGAAAGCTTCTGCCTTTTTAATCCCGGCAGTGTTGAGCTGGTCGAAGTTGTCCATCATAATCTGTTTATTAATGAGAGGAAAGCTGCGCCACTGCTGATCGGCAAGCCCTTGCCACAGCTCGCGGTAAAAAGGAGAATGAGCCCGGACATATTGTAAATGGCGCAGGATGCGTTTTTCCTGCCAGCTCTCGAACTGTTCGCGATCTTTCCAGTGGCGCAAATACCGCGCATTGGCGTAATGGCCAAGGAATGTACGTATTCGTTGCAGTTGCTTCATCGTCGTTCACCTTCAGTAGTTAATAGCGCACATCTTCAGTTGTTTCTCCACCACTCGGCAAAATGCTCCAGCCCTTCTTGGATCGATATGCGAGGCGCATAGCCGAGCTTTTTTTGCGCTGCCGCAATATCAAAGGTCTGGCTAATGCTAAGCAAACTCACTGTATAGCGTGTCATTACCGGTTCCGGTCTTCCGGGCCGAAGCCATGCAGCGGCTTCGAGCAATGCTGCCATCGATTTGGCCAAAGGGAATGGAATGCGGCGGCTGCGCATCGGCTCCCGGAGCAGCTTGAACAGCTGATTCAATGCTTCTTTCAACTGAACAGGCTCACCGTTCGTTATATTGTACGCTTGCCCTGCCGCCTCGACAGGAGCGGCAGCTGCGGCAATCAGTGCATCTACGGCATTGTCGATGTAGGTTAGGTCGAGCATCGCGTTTCCGTTGCGGAACAAAGGAACGCCTGAGCTGTTATTGGCGCGAATCAGGCGCGGCAGGATGGCCGAATCGCCGGGGCCAAAGATGGCTCTTGGCCTCAGCGTAATCGTGACGAGTCCTGCGGAAGGGCGGTGTGCGGCAGCGACTGCCTCCTCGGCCAACCGTTTGGTAGCGGCATATGCATTGACTGGTCGCGCGGGCAGCGGGTAATCCTCGCGAATGTTGAGCTGATCGCGGCCGTTAAAGTAAATGCTGGGCGTCGATACATTAACAAGGCGCGCCGCTCCTTTTTTCTGACAACCGGCGATGACATGAGCAGTTGCTTCTACGTTGCAGCTGTAGAATGACTGGTAGCTTCCCCACGGGGAAGAGAGGGCAGCGCAATGGAAAACAGTATCGATGCCGCTGCAAGCCGCTTCTACTGCAGCCTGGTCGCGCAGATCGCCTTGAATAAAGCGGATGCCGGCAGCCTGCAAGGCATACCCGGCCTGCTCATTCCTGCCAATGACCGCGACGTTCCATCCCAGCTGATGAAGCCGCCGCGCCAATTGGCCGCCAAGAAATCCCGTGCCCCCGGTTACTAGTGCGCTAAGTGCTGTCATGATCACCATTCCATTCAATATCATAAGTTGCGGCTGCCAACAAAGAAATCCGCTTCCGTTTGCTGATGCCTCTCGTATCCCACAGTAACCTGAGCTGCTCCCAGAACGGCTGCTTGTCGTCGCGGCGGTAGACCGCGTCGCTTGCCTGACGGAAATGCCGCCACCACATCTTTAGTCCGCGCCATGACGGGTTTTGCCGAAGGCCGAATAACAACATGGCCATTGAAAGCATCGTACGGTGCTCCGGGCAAGGAACAATCGGCTCCACGATATGATCCGGTCTCAAAAATGAGTCGGGAAGCTGCCTGCCGGCATCGAACAAGTGAACTCCGCTCGTCGCTCTTGGATTGCATTCGATCGGGAAAAGCGTCCCGTCAGAAGCTTCAATGAAATCAAAGGAAATTTGCCCAGTAAAATGGATATATTTTACAAATTTTGCGACCCATTCTGCCGCAGCCGCATGCTCTGCCGGTTCAAAGTAAATGCTGGCGCCAAGCCCGGCGCGATACGTTGTATAGTAGGCTGCATGAGCGGTTACTTTGCCATTATGGACAACGCTATAGGTGCATAGCTGTTTTCCTGCGATAAACTGCTGGGCGACCCAAGCGTCTGAGCCCGCCAATTTATCTCCCTGCGGAGTTGCGGTTACCGCCCGCCACTCTGCGCCCCGATTGAGCTTGAGCGGATCGAAAAGCATAACGCGGGAAGCAAAGCGGGAATAGACCGGTTTTAGTATAAAGGGCGCATTGAATTTATCGCGGATACCATTCCAGTCATTGTCGCTGTTGATCAGCACGGTCGCAGGCACGATAAATCCTAGCTGCTGTGCCAGCTGGATAAAAGCGAACTTATGATGCAGCTGCTTCATAAGTTCAAGCGGCGGGACGAATACATGGCAATAAGCGCTTAGCTGCTCAAGGCCTTGTGAAATATACATGACTTCTTCGCAAGTCGGGATGAGCATATCGATGGAACATTCGATAATAATGGCCTGCAATGCGGCAATATAGGCTTGCGGTTCCTTGCTGGGCGACGGCACTGAAAAGCTGCGTTCTACGGCTGCGGAAACCCGGCAAAGATGATAGCGCGAGCTTTCGGCTGCAAACACGCGGTGTCCCGCGGTAGCAAACTGCCGGGCAAGCTCGAGTGCAGCCGGCGCTCTGCCGCCGGTCAACAAAATATTGCTAATAGTCAAAAATGACTCCTCCCAGCGAAACGCCTGCCGAGGTGCCAAGCAATAGGACGCGGTCGCCCCGGTTTATTTTTTGCAGGCGAATTGCCTCATGCAATCCCATCGGGATCGAGGCGGCGATCGTATTTCCATGATCGGGTGTAATATACATCATTTGCTCATCGCGTATAGCCAGCTTCTTCTGAATCAACCGCATGGCCATTGCGCTTCCTTGATGCGGAATAACCAGCTTGATCTCCGACATGGACGTTCCGGCAGCTTTCATCATCTCGTCTACAAATTGCGGCAGCTTGCGGGCAGCGAGCTTGAAGATCGCAGAGCCGTCCATCGAAAATAAATAATCGTCCGCATTGTCGGCCCGATGCTCCCGCGGATGCTGCTTCGTGCCGCCGCCGCGGATTTCGGACATCTCCGCGCCTTCGCTGAATGTCTGCATCGCGGCATGGACGATGCGCGAAGGGCTTCCTTCCCCGGATCTGCCTATGACGACTGCCGCAGCGCCGTCGCCGAACAATGCCGCGCTTTCCTTGTGCGACCAATTGAGTCCGATAGAAGCAATTTCAGTAGAGACCAGCAATATGCGGCGATAGCGGCCGGCATCAATCAGATAGGACATAACGTCAAGGGCGGCGACAAAGCTAAGGCAGGTCGAATTGATATCAAAGGCGGGAACACCCGATTGCTGCTGTCCCATCGCCCGCTGGATCAAGGCGGCGGTGCAGGGAATAGGCTGCTCCATCGTACCGCTTGTGCAGACAATGCAGTCGATATCGGCGAAGGTGAGGCCGGCAGCTTCGAGGGCGGCATAGGCCGCTTTGGCTCCCATTTCGGAGGCGGTTTCATCCTTTATAAAATAGCGGGTATGCACATCCGATTTTTTAAGTACCCACCCGTCCTTAACGTGTAGCATTTGATCCATCTCGGCAGCGGTCACCCGTCTTTGGGGCAAATATTTGCCGGTTCCGAGAATCATAGCATGGCGTGCATGCATGTTCATTCCTCCTTGTAGGCGCGGAGCGTTGCTGTTATGTATACCATTGTACAAGAATGTGAAAATAACGGCAGTACCATTTTTATATAGTACCTTGGTTTGCACGCGGCTGCCGGGCGGGAAATGATGCGGATTTCCCGGGAAAGCGCAGAAGTCGACATGTTTGGCGCTCTGCTGTTGATTAAACGCGGAAAAAGCCAGGGCGGATCGAATGACGGCAACGCATTTAACCGGTAAAGGCCGGTTTGCGACACGCGGAATGAAGAAATAGTATAATAGGCAAAATAAAAAGCCCCCGAGGAGGGCGGCTTCATGGATTTTTGCGTATGCGGGCATCTAATATAAAGGTGCCGAAAGGGATGAATGCAGCTGCGATCGCAGCCAGAATACGGGTTATCGGCCAGCGTGCCGATATCCAGGCATGAGCCAGCGCAATAAAGTACAGGGCGAATAAAACACCGTGCACAGTGCCAACAATCGCGACCGCCTGCGGAGAATCGGCCCAATATTTCAACGGCATGGCGATGAAGAGCAGGACAAGAAATGAAATGCCTTCAATCAGACTGACAACCCGAAACCGTCCGACTGGAGTGTTTAATGCCATGAACAATTACCTCCGATGCATACAGATAGGCAAGCTAGCCAGTAGTGCTGCCAGTATGAGTATACCGGAGTCTATAAGGAAAAAAACGCCGATTTTGTTGACTTGTTTGACAATTTGGTGTATTTTAACTTGAATATAGTCAAAACGATGATCAAGGAAAGGCCGCATACTTTGCTGCATCCAGAGAAGGAGCCCCAGGCTGAGAGGCTCCGGCAGAGGTAGCTGCTTCCCGCCTTGTAGTTGCCGCAAGGAACCGACGCTGTAACGGTGTCCTATTATTTGACGGCCGGCTATTCCCCGTTAACGGAACAAGAGGATCGGATACTGCCGGCTTACAGGCAGCGTTTGATTGAATTTGGGTGGTACCACGAGCACGCTCGTCCCTGGCCGGGGATTGGGTGTGCTTTTTTGCGTTGAATATGTACTTCAAGGAGGGATTGTAACATGAGACAACAGCATCTATTGATACCGACTTTGCGCGAAGCGCCTGCCGATGCAGAGGCAATTAGTCACAAGCTGCTGCTGCGGGGCGGCTTTATTCGTCAATTGGCTTCGGGAGTATATTCCTTCCTGCCATTAGGCCACAAGGTATTAGCAAAGGTGCAAGCGATTGTGCGCGAGGAGATGGAGCGGGCAGGCGTACAAGAGATATTGCTTCCTTCGCTGCAGCCGGCCGAGCTATGGCAGCAATCCGGGCGCTACGAGCATTACGGGCCGCTGCTGATCAGGCTGCAGGATCGCGGCGGCCGCGGCTTCGTCTTGGGGCCGACGCATGAGGAGGCGGTGACCGCGCTAATCGGCGGTGAAATTGCTTCTTATCGGCAGCTTCCGTTTTCGGTGTTTCAGCTGCAAACCAAGTTTCGCGATGAGCGGCGTCCAAAATCGGGCTTGCTGCGCTGCCGCGAATTTATCATGAAGGATGCTTATTCCTTCTCTGCCAATGAGGAGGAACTGGCGAACCAATATGAAGCGATGTACGTGGCGTATAAGCGGATTTTTGAGCGCTGCGGCCTGCAATACAGGGCGGTAGAGGCAGATGCCGGCTCAATCGGCGGTTCAGGCGGCTCGCACGAGTTTATGGCTCTGTCCGATACTGGAGAGGATACGATTATGGCATGCCCTGGTTGCGGATATGCGGCCAATGTTGAGAAGGCGGAATCGGCTCCGGCATTAAAGGAAAGCACTGCTGACAAGGCAAAAGTGCCCGAGTCGGAGCGCTGGTTCACCCCTCAGCTAAAATCGATACGCGAATTGACAGCCGCCCATGATTTGCCGCCGGCGGCCTTCATTAAGACCTTGCTTTATACAGCTGACGGCAAGCTGATAGCCGTCCTGATGCGTGGGGATAGTGAAGCTAATGAGGCGAAAATAAAAACATTGCTCGGCGCGGCCTCGCTCGAGCTTGCAAGTGCAGAGCAGGTGCTCGCAGCAGTCGGCGCTCCGATCGGATTTGTGGGACCGGTAAACTTGCCTCTTATGCAGGGAGAAAAAATAACCATCATTGCCGATCGGCACGCCGCCGAAATGGATGAAGCGATCGTCGGGGCTAATGAGCCGGACTATCATCTTAAGCATGTCGTGCCGGAACGCGATTTCAGCATCGCGCTTGTCGGCGATTTGCGCACTGCACAGGCAGGGGAGGTCTGCATTCATTGCTCGACTCCGCTTGAAGCGATAAAGGGAATTGAAGTGGGGCATATTTTCAAGCTTGGCGACAAATACAGCGAGCCGCTGAAGACATATTTTGTCGACCGGGAGGGCAGGGAGCGTCCGATTGTCATGGGATGCTACGGCATTGGCGTTACCCGTCTTCTGGCGGCAATTATCGAGCAGAGTCACGATGAGCACGGGATGATTTGGCCGCAGGAAATTGCCCCGTTCTCCGTGCATCTAATCCTGATGTCCGCCAAGGATGAGAGGCAGCGCCGCATTGCTGATGAGCTTTATGCCTGTCTGCAGGCAGAGGGGATAGCAACGCTGTATGACGATCGTACGGAGCGCCCGGGTGTAAAGCTGAAGGAAGCGGATTTAATCGGATTGCCGCTGCGGGTCGTCGTCGGCAAAGCTGCAGAGGAAGGAGTAGTGGAGCTGAAAGCACGAACTGCTATGATGGAGAAGGTGGCCACCAGCCAACTGGTCAGTGAGATTCAGCTGCGGCTGAATAACAGGAACTAATCTATGGGGGGAAGCTGTATGGAAAGCTATGCTGATCGAACGATACTTGTAACCGGAGCCACGGGAGGGATCGGCAAACGGATAGCAGCTGCTTATGCCGCGGCAGGCGCGCATGTTGTATTGACTGACTCGAATAAACAGCTTGGCGAAGAGGTGACAGCGGAGATTGCTGCAGCGGGAGGCGAAGCGGTCTTTGTCCAGGCGGATCTCAACAAGCCAGAACAGATCGAGCGGTTGTTTGAAGCTGTGCGGCAGCAGTTTCAATCACTCGATATATTAATTAATAATGCCGGCTTCGGTATATGGAAATCGCCGCTCGATTTGACGGTTGCCGAGTGGGATCAAGTTATCAATGTAAACCTGCGCGGAACGTTTCTGTGCACTAGAGAAGCGGCTAAGCTGATGAAGGAAAGCGGAGGCGGACGTATTGTCAACATTGCTTCTACCAGAGCGGCGATGTCAGAGCCGGACAGTGAAGCGTACGCAGCGTCCAAGGGCGGTATTGTCGCCTTGACCCATGCGCTCGCCGTATCGTTCAGCGAGCTGCACATTACTGTTAACTGCATTAGCCCAGGCTGGATTGAGACAGGCCGCTACGATGAGCTTCGGGAAGCCGATCACCGACAGCACCCCGCCGGCAGAGTCGGCCGGCCAGAAGACATTGTACAGGCCTGTATGTATTTTACGGCCGCAGGCAACGATTTTGTGACAGGTGTAAATTTGACAATCGATGGCGGCATGACCAAAAAGATGATCTATGAACCATAGCGGCGCTAATTCTTCTCGCGCTCAATCGCTTCGGCCATCGTCCGGTCCGTCAGATGGGCGTAAATTTGCGTCGTCTCGGGCGACGCATGGCCAAGCTGCTCCTGCGTTTTATATAAATCGTTACGCAAATAATAGTCCGTCGCAAAGGAATGGCGCAGCTTATGTACAGATAAATACGGCTTGCCGAACCGTTTGGCGTATTTTATCACCATTTCTTGAATCGCCCGCTTTGTCATGCGAGAGCCTTCCGATTTTCCGTTGGCAAGCGCAAGAAAAAGCGCCTTTTCCCGTTTCGGGGCTTTATATTGCGCTTCGCGCAAATCAAGATACGCTTGCAGATCCCGCAGCGCCTCAGAGCGGAAATAAACGGGCGTTTTGAATGTATCGTCATTTGCGCCCTTGCGGTAAACATAGAGCACTCTCTTTTTTATGTCCAGGTCGTCAATATTCATATTCACAAGCTCGGATACGCGCAGGCCGGAGTGGAGAATAAGGCTGACAATACATGTATCCCGCACCCGGTTAATGGCATAGGAGTAGAGCGCTTGCTTGTTCGTTGCGATGTCCGTGCCGTAATCCTCATTTATGTAGCGGATAAACTCGTCGATTTCTTCGTCCTGAAGCAGCTTGCCATCCAGTCTGGCGGCGGTATCTTTCGGCTTGTGCGTGCGCTTGATCGATACTTTGGCCATTACATTCCGTTTGAGCAGCGGATAAAATTGCTCATCCTCAGCAATTTGACTTAAATAATGAAACAATGAGCGCAAGGAGGACAATTTGCGGGAAATCGTCGTACGCCCGTTCATATGCGCCTGATTAGTAGCCAAAAACATTTTGTAGTTATCGATGCTGTCCATATGGAGCGTCTCCAGCTCCTGCAAAGTAACATCCTTCATAGCCGGTCCTTGAGCGAGCCCTTCAGCAAGCAGCCAGGTTAAAAAGGTTTCATAATCTCTCACATATTCCAGCAGCGAAGAAGGGGAAAGGTCAGGCAGCTTGTAATTGATAAATTGTTCGATATACCAGGGCATAACCGGTGTTCTGCGATCCAGCTCCTGACGGTCTTTCATTTTGATGATGTTCACAGTGCACTACCTCCATGTCGTTCGCTCGTTTTATTGTACCATAAGAGATTCAGGCTCACTAAGGAGGGACGGCCTTCCGAGCATCGGGTTTGATGAATGGGAACAAGCAGGGCTTGCAGTCGAGCATGAGTGGGGGATAATGAGGAGGCATTTGCAATAAATTTTCTGCAAATTCGAAAAATTGTAACAAATGAGAGCGTATTTGCGTTATAATAAACACATGCTATCTGACGCGCTTGTTTTTATTTTTATCGTCGCCTTCCTCATCCTTCTCCTCTTTCACTTCCTTCTGCTCGTGAAATTCGACCTTGGAATGGCCGGTGATGTAGTCGAATGGTGTATAGCGGCTATCGGGAATTTCCTGTCTGCGGATCATTTTCGCAATAATAATGCTCAGCAGAATTATAATCGGTACAGCGATGGAAAAAATCATGAGCAGGCCAAGATCCATAGTAATCAACCTCTCAGTAATAGGGATGGAATGATTGAAGCAGGCGCGTTATGTTTATCGGCCGCTTTGCAAAATCTTAACTTTGCGTTAGCATTGCGATAGCAAAGATTGCATATAATGATGGCATAAATAGAATACTATATTTTACTCTCCGGTGACAGCGGAAGCAAATATAAGAAAGGAGGAATGTTAGATGATCCATGATATCTGGAATCCGTCTCATCGAGAAATTAGAGCGTGGGCATACAGCGGGGAGGGGCAGCCGCATCCTCATTGGGCTTTGACCTTGAACGATTTGAACAATTTACCGCTGTTAATTGAGCTGGCTGGCGATGAATCCTGCCCGGCACAAGCCTTTTTTATCAATTGCCTCTACGTGCTTACCCGGCAAGTGGTAGCGAAAGGTAACTTTCACGAGCTTGCTCGTCTGGAGACGGCACTTGAACATTTGGAAACCTTCGAGCAATTTGAAGAAGTACGCGAATGGATTAGATATTCCCGTGAGCTGCTTGCAATTGATGCAGTTGCGGAATTGAAAGGATGGACAGCCGAATGGGATTCGGGCCGATCTTATGATCGATGGAACCGGGAAGCTTAAAGCTTGGCGGAAAAAGACAGCTGCAATCGTCTATCGGGAAGTGGGCGAACAAATGGAGGAGAAGGATTGTGGCGGCTTGGCAAGGCTTGAATACTAGCAGATTTTTTTATTGAGCGGTGTGCAGCCTTGTTAAGTTATGCTACAATAGAATACATATAAAGTATTTGGACATCACCATTAAGACGAGGTGGTGTTTTTGCGTTTTATGCAAGACATAAGAACCCTATATTCTTACTTGAGAGGAGACATACAGATGCCAGTTCATAGCTACTATCAGCACGCAGAGGAAGCGTTCTCCCTTTTGCCTGAAGCGATCGATCGTTTGCAGCTTGTGAAGGAGGCTTTCGGGCGCAACGGCGAGGACTTTCTCGCCATTGAATTAAGAACGATGCTGGAGCGGCTGGAGGAAATCCGGCTGCTTTTGGAGGATGGTCCACAAGGGTGAGTGGTGATAATTAACATTATTAAAGATTATTATGAATTACGATCCCGTTCTTTCGCTCATGGTAGAATGATGGCTAAATTACAGATACTACCATGGAGGGGAAAGACATCATGAACAAACATTATCGCTCTGTGACGCTGCTGGCAATTGTACTCATAATCTCCTTGATTGCAGGCACGTTGCAAGCGGCGGCCGCAGCGCCGCAAACGCTGCAGTATGGAAGTAAAGGCAGCGATGTTATGGATCTGCAGTATCGCTTGCAATCCATCGGTTATTTTAACGCGGCGGTGACGGATAATTTTGGCGCTGTAACTCGCAATGCGCTGCTGAACTTTCAAAGGGACTACGGTTTGCAGGCAGACGGAATTGCAGGCACAAATACGTGGAAAATGCTGAAGAAGGTTTCGGTAAATGAGCCGGAAATGAGGATGCTGACCCGGGTCATTTACAGTGAAGCAAGAGGGGAGCCGTATATTGGACAAGTCGCTGTAGGCGCAGTTGTGATGAATCGGCTGAAATCTTCGCAATTCCCTGATACGATTGCCGGTATTATTTTCGAGCCTTGGGCATTTACTGCAATTAATGACGGGCAATATTGGCTGGAGCCGGATGAGACAGCATTGATGGCCGCTAAGGAAGCTGTGAAGGGCTGGGATCCGACAGGCAGCGCCCTGTACTATTATAATCCCGATACCGCCACCTCGAAGTGGGTTTGGTCGCTAAAGGTAATAAAAAAAATCGGCCAGCATGTATTCGCCAAATAAATAACATTCATGCAAGGACTGTCTCAACAAATTCCGATTTTGATCGGCGGTTGTTGAGGCAGTCCTTTTTCTCAATTTTATAGAATTTATATGTTTTACCTGATAAATTCTATAAAATTTCAGGGGAAGAAACTTGCCGCGCACCAAGGACGGCGTCGGCCGTTTCTTCTCATTTTGTATAATAAACGGTTGTCCGGCAAAAAATATTGCGCATGCTTGAGCAATTAGAAGTTGCATTTTCAGAAAATAATGATACAATAAAAAAGTAAGTTACTTAAACTGAAGGATTTACAACAAACAATAAAGGATGTGTCTGTTAATGTCTATGGATTTTAATGCAGCAATTAAACATCGCCGTTCAATTTATGGCATCAGCAAAGAGCAGGTTGTCTCTGATGACCGTATTCGTGAAGTTGTCTCTGAAGCTGTTAACTATACTCCGTCATCTTTTAACTCGCAAAGCTCGCGTGTTGTTATCCTGCTTAACGAGCAACACGATAAACTGTGGGATCTGACGAAGGAAACGCTGAGAAAGCTTATTAATAATGAAGAGCAGTTCAGCTCGACCGCCGACCGGATGGCCGGATTCCGCAATGGTTACGGCACTATACTCTTTTTTGAAGATCAGGCTGTTATTAAAGGACTGCAAGAGCAGTTTGCCACTTATAAAGATAATTTCCCTGTCTGGTCTAATCATTCTGCAGGCATGTTGCAGTTTGTTGTCTGGACATCGCTTGAATTGGAAGGCTTCGGCGCATCGCTGCAGCATTACAATCCATTGATCGATGATCAAGTGAAGCAAGAATGGAACATTCCGGCAGAGTGGAAGCTGCTCGCACAGATGCCATTCGGCAAACCGACAGCTCAGCCAGGCGAAAAACAATTTATGCCGATTGAAGAGCGGGTTAAATTTTTCAACTAATTGCATGCATTAAGCGCAAGCCGGTGACTCTGCCAGTGAAGAGTTACCGGCTTTTGCTCGAATAGAGAGAAATTTCGTCGCAATTTGGAAGGAAAAGCAAAGAAACGGGGATAATGCTCTAGTAAGGGGCAATTATGAGCGAATTTTATAAATTTATCGAAATCGATCTTGTATCGAGATCAATCGCATCGAAATTAACTATTTGTCATGCTATGTGAACTTTCTTAGACTATATTAATGACGGTCAATGAACGGTCTTGCGAAATTTTGAAAACTTTTGGAGATTCGTGTATGATCGTAATGATTATGGTTAACCAATTAGAAGAACTGATATGCTAAGACAATGATGAGGCGGAGGTAAAAGTACATGTCGGTAGATCAAACTAACCGCCAGTCGCCCTGGCAGCTCTATTTTGGTCCCAACTTGGGGTATGTCCAAGAACAGTATGAGCGTTATCTGCAAGATCCTGCATCTGTGGATCCCTCTTACAAAGCGATGTTCGAGGAATGGGGTGCGCCAGTAGCGGTACAGAACACGTTATCCGAACAAGTACAGCTGCCAGTGGCAGCCGGAAAGCTCGCTGACCCGGCTTTCTATAAAAAACTGGTCGACGCTGGCAAGCTGGTGTCGAATATTCGTGCGTACGGGCATTTGGCTGCGGACACGAATCCACTTGGCATTGGGGTCGAAAACGATACCCGCTTGCTTGAGCCGGAAACATTCCGACTGACTCGAGAAGATTTGTCTGCACTTCCGGCTTCGCTGATTTGGGAGGATGCGCCTGTATCGGTTAAAGACGGTTGGCAAGCGATTACAGAACTAAAACGCATATACACGCAATCATTCGGTTTTGAATTTAGTCATGTTCATCAAGAGGATGAGCGGCTGTGGCTGAATAGCCATGCGGAATCCGGCATGGCAGGCAAGCCTTTAAATACGAAAGAACGGATAGCGCTGTTGTACCGTTTGATTGAAGTCGAGCATTTTGAGACGTTCCTGCAGCGTACATTCGTCGGGCAGAAGCGTTTTTCCATTGAAGGGACTGATGTATTGGTTCCGATGCTGGATGAGATCATTCGCGAAGTAGCGCATGACGGTGCGGAAAATATTTTAATGGGGATGTCCCACCGCGGTCGCCTGAACGTGCTGGCGCATGTGCTTGGCAAGCCTTACGGCTCTATTTTCTCTGAGTTCCAGCACGCCCCTAACAAGGAGCTTATGCCTTCTGAGGGCTCGACAGGCATTAACTTCGGATGGACGGGAGACGTTAAATACCACTTGGGTGCGCATCGTTCGGTCAAAGAAGGGGAAACAATCGAGACCCGCATTACAATGGCCAACAATCCGAGCCACTTGGAGTATGTCAACCCGGTCGTTCAAGGCTTCACGCGCGCCGCTCAGGATGACCGCAGCTCGGCGGGCTATCCGAAGACGGATTTTGGCTCGGCAGCAGCGATCATTATGCATGGCGACGCCGCATTTGCCGGTGAAGGCATCGTGCCGGAGGCGCTGAACTTCAAGAAGCTTGAAGGTTATCAGAATGGCGGAACGCTCCATATTATCGTGAACAACCGGATAGGCTTCACGACTGAAAGTAAGGATTCACGTTCAACGCACTATGCAAGTGATCTTGCCAAAGGCTTTAATATTCCGATTGTGCGGGTGAATGCCGACGATCCGGAAGCTTGCCTGGCGGTTGTGCGTATGGCTTGCGCGTACCGTTACCGGTTCCGCAAAGATTTTCTTATCGACTTGGTCGGCTACCGCCGTCATGGACATAATGAGACCGACGATCCGGAAACGACTCAGCCAATTTTCTATAAAAAGCTGCGCGACCATAAGACGGTCAGCAATCTGTATGCAGAGCAATTGATCAGCAAAGGCCTGATTAGCGCTGAGCAATTCGAACAGATGAAAAACGAAGTGGAAGGGCGTCTACAGGCTGCTTTGGATGATGTGAAGAATGGCAGCGAGAAGCAAAAAGCGGCCGAAATTAGTGAAAAACGCACCAAACGCCCTGCGCCGGAAATTGCTACGGCTATACCGTTGTCCAAGCTGCGTGAAATCAATCGCGAATTGCTCAAATGGCCGGAGGAATTCAAAGTTTACGGCAAGCTGGAGCGTATTCTGAAGCGTCGCGAAGGCATGTTTGAAGACGGCGGAAAGGTTGACTGGGGCTTGGCGGAAACGATGGCATTCGCTACTATTTTGGCGGATGGCAAGCCGATCCGGATTACCGGACAGGACTCGGAGCGCGGCACATTCGCTCATCGCAATCTTGTGCTGCATGATCCGGAGACAGGGGGAACATTCTGCCCGCTGCACCGTTTGCCGCAAGCGCGCGCGTCCTTCGCAATCCATAACAGCCCATTGTCTGAGGCGTCTGTCCTCGGCTTTGAATATGGCTATAACGTGTACTCGCCGGAAACATTGGTTATTTGGGAGGCGCAATTCGGCGATTTCGCTAACGCCGGGCAGGTTATTATCGACCAATTTATTTCTGCAGGACGCGACAAATGGTCGCAATATTCCAGCCTGATCATGCTGCTGCCGCACGGGTATGAAGGGCAAGGGCCGGAACACTCCAGTGCAAGGCTGGAAAGATTTTTGCAGATGTCGGCTGACGACAACTGGACGGTAGCCAATTTGACGACTGCTGCGCAATATTTCCATCTGCTGCGCCGTCAAGCTGCCTTGACCGAGACAGATCAAGCCAAGCCGCTTGTCATTATGTCTCCAAAAAGCTTGCTTCGCAATCCACGCGTAGCTTCCGCGCCAGAGGAGTTCAGCGAAGGCTCCTTCAAGAAGATTCTTGAGCCGGTGCCAGCTGAAAAGCCGGAATTGGTTGAGCGTCTTGTCTTCTGCAGCGGCAAAATCGGCGTAGATCTTGCTGCAGCGATGGAACCGCAGGGCGAGCAAGAAGAGCGTGACTGGAGCTGGCTGCATGTCGCTCGTCTTGAGCAGCTGTACCCGTTCCCGAAAGTGGAGATCGAGAAGATTATTAGCAGCTTCCCTAACTTGAAGGAAGTGCTGTGGATTCAAGAAGAGCCGCAAAATATGGGAGCCTGGAATTATGTTGAGCCGAGAATTATTTCTAGAGCACCTTGGGGCACTGTGGTGCGCTATGTCGGACAGCCAAAGCGTTCCAGCCCGGCTACAGGATTTCAGGAAATTCATCAAAAAGAACAGCAGCGGATTATTGGAGAAGCTTTGCGCCGTCATTAATAATGAGGCGCTCCCATATAACAAGGAGGATTCGGCATGAGCGAGATTAAAGTACCCGCGATGGGTGAGTCGATTACAGAAGGTACAATTGCGAAATGGATCGTACAAGTAGGTCAAGCCGTCAATCAAGGCGACGTATTGGCCGAATTGGAAACTGATAAAGTTAATATTGAAATCAGTGCAGAGCAAAGCGGCGTGTTGACCGAAATTTTGCATGCTGAAGGCGAGACAGTAGCGATTGGGGAAGTTATTGGACGTATTGGCGAAGGTCAAGGAGCTGCCGCGGCAGCTCCTGCAGCCGAGGCTCCAGCCGCAGCTCCTGCTCCAGCCGCGCCAGCCGCAGCTCCAGCCGCGGCGCCGTCTGCACCTGCAGCCGCTCCTTCCAGCGATGCTTCAGGTTATGCTGCTTCCCCGGCAGCGCGCAAACTGGCGCGCGAGCGCGGCATCGATCTTGGGCAAGTGGCTACAGCTGATCCAATCGGCCGTATCCGCCAAGAGGATGTGAAGCAGCATACTGACCGCAAGCCAGCCGCGGCGCCGTCTGCACCTGCAGCTAGCGCGCAAGCAGCCGTTGAAGTGCCAGGCAAACCAATCGAACGTAAGCCGATGTCGCGCCGCCGGATTACAATCGCGAACCGTCTCGTAGAAGCGCAGCATACAGCGGCAATGCTGACCACATTCAACGAAGTCGATATGACGGCAATTCTCGATATTCGCAAACGCCGCAAACAATCGTTCCAAGAAAAGCATGATGTGGGCCTGGGCTTCATGTCCTTCTTTACAAAAGCGGTTGTCGGCGCATTGAAAGAATTCCCGCTGCTCAATGCGGAAATTCAAGGCGAGGACATTCTTGTTAAGAAATTCTATGATATCGGCATAGCCGTATCTGCCAAAGAAGGCCTCGTTGTTCCGGTTGTACGTGACGCGGATCGTCTTAGCTTCGCGGCGATCGAGAAGGAAATCTCCGATCTTGCTGGCAAAGCACGCAACAATAAGCTTGGACTTAGCGATCTGCAAGGCGGAACATTCACAATTACAAATGGCGGCGTGTTCGGTTCACTGTTGTCCACGCCAATACTGAATACTCCGCAAGTCGGTATTCTCGGTATGCACAAAATTCAACTGCGTCCTGTCGCAATTGATGCTGAAAGATCCGAAAACCGTCCAATGATGTACATTGCGTTGTCTTACGACCATCGAATTGTTGACGGAGCTGAAGCCGTCCGTTTCCTGGTGAGCGTGAAATCGATGCTGGAAGATCCAGAAACCTTGTTGCTTGAAGGCTAATATAGATGGATGGAAGGAGCGTTAAAGCATGTGGAAGGAAATTACAACCGTTCAGGAATGGGAGCAACTGCTGGAGCAATCGGCGAATAAGCAAACGATTATTTTCAAGCATAGCACCGCATGTCCGGTTAGCGCGAGCGCTCTGGAAGAGTATGAAAACTATTTGGCCAAGCTGCCAAACCCGAATGTCGATTATTATTTGGTCAAAGTAATCGAATCGCGTCCTGTCTCAAATCAAATTGCGGAGGATCTGGGCGTCAAGCACGCATCACCGCAAATTATATTGTTCAAGGACAAGCAGTCGATCTGGAATACATCGCACTGGTCGATTACAACTAAACATATGACCGCAGTATTGGATTAATTAGCAGTACAAAAGCATTGAACCTCCTGTCCGCGCCTTGGCGCGGTTCCGGAGGTTCTTTCCTATATATCATCCTGCTCATCAGCAATTTGTCAGCCTGCTTGAAGGCATACTGGACAATGTCGTTGTTCTTGATTATCCTATTCATAACAAATCATAATCGGATCGAATGAGGAGGGGTGTGAGCAATGACAATTAACGATGTTAAGCATCCTGAACTCGCCCATTCTGAACTTGAGCAGCGTGCTGCTGTAAGTGAGCTTGCCGCTGACAGCAAGTTATATACAGAAGGAGATTTCTGCGCTTCTACATTAAGAATTATTATTGTTAGTCCGCTGCCGGCCTCATTGCGCAGCTTGATCTCGCACCTTACGATGAAATGCTATGATGTTCTTCTGTTCCATCATGAGCATGATGCCACCTTGCCGCTGCTGCAGGCCGATCTGTTCATTGTCGATCGGAGATTCGGGCAGCCTGCTGAGCAGTCCATGTTTGAGCCTCCGGCCAGCCATTTATTGTGTTTGGTTGACACTATTGATCGCGCGGCAGCTTATGCACAGTTGCAGTGGCCTGGTTCAGTGGAGCAGGCGCTGGAACAGATTGAACAGCTTGCAATGCGTAATCAGCAGGCAAGCCAGCAGTTGGCGGCTACAAGCAGAGACGACGATTTTATCGCGATGAAGGATCTCGTCATGGATTTGAAGAGAGTGCAGGTCAGGCGCAATAATGAGCATGTATCGCTTACAAAAACGGAATTTGATTTGCTGCAGCTACTAATGGCCAGTGAAGGACGAGTACGCACCCGCCAGGAAATTATGGAGCAAATTTGGGGTGATACCTATTTTGGCGGCAGCAACTCTGTAGATGTGCATATTAAGAGCCTGCGGCAGAAGCTAGGCGACGATCCGAAAAAGCCGCAGTATATTGAGACGGTGAGAGGCGTCGGCTACCGATTTGCCGATTAACTGATGGAATTCTTCATCACACCTTCATCATGTCTTCATGAAACCTTCATGAAACGCTGGAGAGCGGGTGCTATCATGGATATACAGATACAACTGATAGCGATGAGTGGAGGATGAGGAGAATGACGGACACTATTTACCCAACTGTTATAGTCGGAACTGGCCCCGGGGGCTTGACGGCAGCGATATATTTGGCGAGAGCGAATATGCAGCCGCTCGTGATTGAAGGAGCCGAGCCCGGCGGTCAGCTGACGACGACTACAGAGGTTGAAAACTTTCCGGGATTTCCAGAAGGCATTATGGGGCCGGAATTGATGGCGAATATGCGCAAGCAAGCAGAACGCTTTGGCGCGCAGTTTCGCACTGGCTGGGTAACGAATATCGATATGTCTCAGCGTCCGTTTGTGGTTACGATAGAAGGAGCGGGGCAAATTCGGGCTGAAACGGTAATCGTCTCGACAGGGGCCTCGGCTAAATATTTAGGAATTCCGGGTGAAGCGGAATATGTAGGCCGCGGGGTAAGCACTTGTGCCACCTGTGACGGATTCTTCTTCCGCAACAAAAGAATCGTCGTTGTTGGAGGAGGGGATTCTGCGATGGAAGAAGCCAATTTCTTAACTCGCTTTGCGTCAGAAGTAATCGTCGTTCACCGCCGCGGCGAGATGAGAGCCTCAAAAATTATGCAAGACCGGGCAAGGGCAAATGAAAAGATTCGTTGGAGTCTGGACAGCACCCCGCTGGAAGTAATCGGTGACGGCAACAGTGTAAAAGGGCTGAAAATTCGTCACAATGCAACAGGAGAAGAGGAGATTATTGAGGTTGATGGCATCTTCGTCTCTATTGGCCACACACCAAACACGGCTTTTCTTGATGGGCAGCTGAAGATCGATGATCTGGGCTATTTGCTGGTGGAGCCAGGTACGGCGAAGACGAATGTTGATGGCGTCTTTGCATGCGGCGACGTTCAGGATCGCCGCTACCGGCAGGCGATTACCGCAGCCGGATCAGGCTGTATGGCGGCCCTTGAATGTGAGCGGTACATTGAAAATAACGGTATTCATGTGTAAAGCATGGAAAACGGAATGAAGCGATTCACTGTCTGGCTCTTGGCCGACAGCGGATCGCTTATTGTTTGTTTTCGAAAGTTCATTCGAGTTATTAGTGCATGATCTTGATGGATTTTTTGGAGAGGGGATAAAGCCACTTAACGCCGGCCGGTGTCATTGTATCCGTAATTAAGTGAGAGAGATAGCCTGCGATCGCCACGTTGGATATTCCTTCTAACTGCAGCTCGCTTTCCAGGGCGGCGCCGATGGCACCCCAAGCAATTAAAGCCCATAAAGTATGTGTAAGTCCGCGATGATGCATCCATGGAGCGATCGCAACGAACAAACCGAAGCCAATCATCCACGTTATATTGTTCATCATCCCCCAATAAAGCACGGCCCCGCCGATCAGACTGACCAGTATATTGCGGATGCTGCCTTCCTTGGCGATAAAGCCGAGCAGAAAGGCTGCGCCAGCGGTCAGTGCCAGCTGCTGGTGCAGAATGCGCTGATCATAATATACATAGGCTACGCCGATGGCCAGTGCAACTCCGCCCCACAGCAGCAGCTCGCGCACCAGCTTCGAGACTTTGCCCAGCTTGCTGCTCAGCATACTGTTGCCATCCAGATCCGGACTCAAAGATGAGAAGGCAGCTACTGTAATATAGAGTGCTGCGTTATTTGGCGTGAATGGATAGTATGCAGCAGCGGCCAATCCAATCCCCACGCCGATTGCCAGATGAGTCGTTCCTTTCATAGTGCCTCCGTCATTCGTTATTGGCAGCAAACATATGTTTGCATACCAGATTATTATACATGCTCTACAAGCCGATTACAACTATTCTACTTATATTGAAAAAGCCAATAACAGTCCACATTTAGGTGGCGTTATTGGCTTTGCTGTCTGAGCTTTCCCTAACGATAATTTCAGAGGGAATAAAGAGCTGCTGCGTAGCTGCGGACGGGCGGTTTGTCAGTCCCAATTTGTCAAATATGAGCTGCGCGGCCTGTTTGCCAATTTGATACAAATTGGTTGAAGCGGATGTAATTTTATGCTCCTCCGCCAATTTTGAATTTTCGAAGCTGACGACTGCAAGCTGGCCCGGTATGCTGAGCCCGTTTTCTGCAGCATATTGCATTATGCCTACAGCAATAATATCGCGCCCGGCGACAATAGCTGTAGGCGGCTCGGGCAGCTTGTAAAACGCGTCCACTGCAGAGTAGCCGCTGGCTTGCAGATTGTCACCGATATATAAATAGCCGGAGGGGGCGTGGAGTCCGGCGTCCTTGAGCGCCTGCTGATAACCTTGATAACGGGTCTGGCTGACAAAATGATTCATTGGAGCCGGACTGATGAAGGCGACTCGGCGATGGCCCTGCTTTATCAGGTGTGCGGTAACATCGTAGGCCGCTTGTCTGTTGTCAACATCGACGGAGCTCACCGCATCATTGTCAATGTAAGTTCCCAGAAACACAAATGGCAGGCGGAGACGGATCAGGCTATCAATCACATGATCATCCTGATGGGGCGTAACGAGCAATAAGCCATCGACAGAGCGGCTTTCGGCCATCTCTACAATTTTATTCGGGTTGATTGCTTTTGCGCTATTCCAGGCCATTAATAAATTGTAGCCATGCTGATCAATAACATCGCCAACGCCTTGCAGCAGATGAAGAAACAAATTGTTTTCCGAGAATTGAAACATTTCGGAGTTGAGGCTCGGCCAGTAGAGGCCGATATTGTTGGATTTTTGCGTTACGAGTCCGCGGGCGATTGAATTCGGCTTGTAATTCAATTTTTCGATCACTTCAAATATGCGTTTTTTAGTGTCGGCAGCAACAGGTGCTGTCCCGTTAATGGCAAATGAAACGGTTGAAATCGAGACACCGGCCTCGCGAGCAACATCTTTTATAGTAGCGATAATGAACACTCCATTTTATTTAAGTATACCCAGTATATCTGCTGCTGCAAAATAAGCCAAGCAAAGGGACGGGCAAATTCAATTATAATCAATAATGATCGTGAACACGCTATCAAGATTATGATATAATGTACACCATAAAAATATAGGAGGCGTAACTATGAAGTGCGTAATCGATAACAGGGCCTGTTCAAAAAGGGAATGCGCATCATAGCCCTATTAACTGCGTGAACTCCCTTCGATAATCGAAAGGGGCTTCTGCAACATGGCACAACATGAACAATTTAAGCAAGCGTTAGGCTGGCTTGGCTTTTTAGCTTTTTTTAGTGTGTTGAACGAAACGGTATTTAATGTCTCTTTGCCCGATATAGCTGTACAATTCGCAATAACTCCAGGTCAGGCAAATTGGATTAACACCGCATTTTTGCTCTCATTCGCGATCGGCTCCATCTTGTATGCGCAGCTCGCCGATTTTTACCCGCTTAAAAAACTGCTGGTAATTGGCTTATTTACTTATAGCGGCGGTTCGCTCATCGGATTCATTTTGCATTCGCAATACGAGGTCATGATTGCCGCCCGTTTTATCCAAGGTGCGGGAGCTGCGGCGGTACCTGCGCTTATTATGGTGATGGTCGCCCGCTACGCAGGCGAGCATAGGGGCAAGGCGTTCGGACTTATCGGCTCTGTCGTAGCATTGGGAGAAGGAACGGGGCCGGCGCTTGGCGGCGTCATTGCCCAATATTTGCATTGGTCATATTTATTTGCACTGCCGATTTTTACGCTGCTTCCGCTGCCCTTTATATTGCGGGTGCTGCCGCGTGAAAGTCTGCGTGCCGGAGCGGTTGACCGCATTGGAGCGTTAGTAATCGCTGCCGGCATTATTATGTTCACCTTGTTTACGACGACTTATCATGGAATGTACTTGGGCGGTGCTATCTGCTTGCTGATTTTGTTCGGCTGGCATATTCGCCGCGTCCACCAACCTTTTCTGGAGCCTGCATTGTTTACGAACCGTAAATTTGTTGCAGCTGTTTCAAGCGGCTGTATATTGCTGGGAACGGTTGCTGGATTTATTTCCATGGTCCCTTATATGATGCGGGAATTGCACCAGCTTTCTACAGCAGCTATTGGCAGCGGCGTTTTGCTGCCTGGTACGCTCAGCGTCATTTTGTTTGGCTATATTGGGGGCCATATGGTCGATAAAAAAGGCAGCCGGACGGTGCTGCTAACCGGGGCGGCTGCAATTGTCGTTGCGCTCGTCTCGCTTGCGGCGCTGATGGAGTGGTCGCCTTGGATTGGCAGTGCGGCTCTGGTTGTTATGTTCGGCGGTTTGTCCTTTGTCAAGACGGCGATTTCGGAAAGTGCAGCCGGCTCGCTGCCTGAACGGCAAGCAGGTTCGGGCATGGGACTGCTTAGTTTCGCCTGTTTTTTGGCTGAAGGCGTAGGAATAGCGTTTATAGGCGGTCTTTTGACAAACCGGGTCGCCGCTCTTTCGTGGTGGCCTTCCTTCGGGGATGCATATCCCGGATTTTATAGCAAGATAACAATGCTGGCAGCAGCTGCCATTGTTGCAGGAGCGTTATTGTTCTGCACAACTTTCCAGAAGAAGAAATAGCATAAAAGCAGCCTCTTTCGTGATGTGGATTGGCACATCTGCGAAAGAGGCTGCTTTTGTCATAGATAAAGGTGATCGGCCATTTCTATGTAAGCACAGTCACATTCTACTTTTTTTACATAGATTAATAGGAAGCAGACAAGGAAAGCGGGCTGCTTTGCAAAGATGATGAAGGGAGGATGGATCGCATGGCAGTAAGCAGGGAGCAAGCAAGGAAACTGTGCGGCAAGCGGATTTATGCAGTAAAGAAGGATGGTTCTGTCATTCGTGGCAAGCTGCTTAAAATTCAAGGGCAGCGTTTGTTTTTAGCGCCAGACAACGGAAAGAAGGTACGGACGAAGGGGTTTGTGCTTCCACTTGTATTGTTTGATTTATTGGCCATCGGGGTGACTTCTTCCAGCGGCTGCGGCATCGGAGGGCCATTCGGCTTCGGGGGGCCCTTCAATAATCAGTTTGGAGGTTTTGGAGGTTTTCCGGGCTTTTTTCGGTGAGAAAAACTCCTGCCTGATTAGTGCCAGGCAGGAGCTTCCTACAAGGTTATTCTCGGTCAATAATAAAGACGAATGACGGTGGCGAACTCCCCATTTACGGGCGACTCACAGGACTGCTTTTAATTTCCTTACATAATTGGCGCGAATGAAGAGGAAATAGATGACTTGAATGATAAAGAATGAACCTAGGACGAGAGCCGATTCAGCCAGCAGATTGATCTTAAACGTGTTATGCAGCGTATTCAGCGCAACAGCTCCGTGAATAACCGCTACAAGAATAGGGACGAAAAACAGCAAACCGATTTGCGTAGAGACGATTTTGGCAAGCTCTTTTTCAGTCAGCCCCAGCTTTGTAATGGCACGGTATTGAACGCGGTCCTGATCCAGATCGGCATAGAGCCGGAAATACAGGAAGCTTCCAGCAGCAACAAAGAAAACCGCGCCGATAAATAGTCCGGTAAGCAAAATTTGACCGAATGTTTGATTGGCGTTATTCAGATCATAGGCTCTGGCAAAAAAGCTATGTGTACTGGAACGATTGTCGAGCTGCTTGTTAAGCTCCGTTCCTGCGGCCAACGTGCTTTCCCAGTTGCTTACATCATAAATAAAGGAGGTGCTGCTTGCTTTGGAAGCGGGCAGTGCCTGGAAAGTTTGATCGGAAACGATCGCAACCTGCGAAAACTCGACCTGCTGGAACCGCGAAGGCATCTGTGCACTATCTTTGATCAGAAACTTTAGTCCCTCCGGCAATATAATTTCTTCCCCAGTTTTTGGCAGCTTTCTATTATCGAATCCTTTATTGTCCGGATTATAAACGATGGCCTCATTATCCCCAACGGTCAGTTGCTCGCCCATAAAGGCATTATAGGACGAGACGGCAATAAAGGTGTAGCGATGACGGTTTTGATCCTGATTAGGCTTTTTGGCAACTACGACCGGTGTATAGGCAATGCCAGCCTTTTGCAAGGTCTGCTCGATCAGCTTTGTATGTGCCTCCTGCTGTTTATTATCAGAATACGACTCATATTTGAAGGGCGGGGAAAAGGAGCTGACATTTTCCGTGATCATCGATTTCATCCCCACTAATGTCCCAATTGCCGAAAAAGCGACTGTCGACACCATTGCAACAAGAAAAAACATACGGGCATTGTCCTTCATCCGATAGGACAGATCGGCCAGCGTAATCATATTCGTATTGCTGCGATAAAGCTTCGTCCGTTTTTTCAGTTTATGAATGACATATACGCTAAGCTGAGTAAACAAAAAGTATGTCCCGATGCTGACGACAATGACGACAGGGAGCAGGGCGAATAAGACGAGCGGGCCTTCGACGATAAAAGCCGTTACATAGCCCAAAGCAATTAATAATGCGGCCAGCCAAGCGAGTATTGGCGAAGCCTTTGGCTCCGGTTTAGGTTTAGTTGAACCCTTCAACAAATCAATTAATGCACTGCTGCGCAAAATAATCGCCGTAAAAAGCGAAATAAAGAAAAATAGCAGAACAAAAGCGACAAAAGTCAGTGTGGCTGCCTTGACCGGAAAATAAAAGGTAAGCGGCTGTTCCAGCGCAAGCACCTCTGTGCCCAGCATCAGCATGCCTTTGGAAAACAGCAGTCCCGCCGCAATGCCGGTAATTGTAGCAGCCAAGCCAATAATTACATTTTCTAAAAAGACCAGACGGCGCAGTTGGAAGTCCGACATGCCTTGCATGATGCAAATGCCGAATTCTTTTTTGCGCGATTTCAGAAAGACGCTCATCGAGTAGAGGATGAAGAAAAAGGTAAAAACATAAATAATATATTGCGAGACGTCCATACTAACTTGAGCGCCTTTGCCGTACGAGCCTTGGTCGGAGAAGCTGAGTGCCGGATGAAAGGCCAGCATGGAATAGACGAAAAAAATCATGACAGAAAAGGCCGAGCTGAAAAAATAGCCGGCATAGAGCCGCTTGTTGCGGAACACATTTTTAAAGGCGAACTGCCGAAAATTCATCGTCTGCGCCTCCAATCATCGACATGATTTGCATGATTTCCTGGAAGAAGCTTTGCTGGTTGCCGGTGCGGTCCAGCTCCTGATACAGGTTGCCGTCTTTAATGAAAATGACTCTGTCGCAATAGCTGGCCGCTTTCGCGTCATGGGTAACCATCATCATCGTCGCGCCTTCCTCCTGATTGAGCCGCTGTAATGTTTCCAGCACGTCCCTCGCCGATTTTGAATCCAGATTTCCTGTCGGCTCATCAGCCAGAATAAGCTTTGGTTCATGAACGATAGCGCGGGCGATGGCTGTCCGCTGGCACTGTCCGCCGGAAATTTCATAGGTTCGTTTATCAAGAAGCGGTGTTATGCCCAACTTGTCGGCAATGCGCTGAACACGCCTGTCCTGCTCCTTGATGCTGACATTTTCTAATGTTAAGGGAAATACGATGTTTTCTTTAACCGTTAACGTTGGCAGCAGATTAAAATCCTGAAAGACGAAACCAAGCTCTTTGCGGCGGAACAAGGCCAGCTGCCTTTTGCTGAGCTGAGCTGTATTTTTGCCGTCGATCAGCACTTCGCCGACGGTTGGCTTGTCTATCGTGGCAACGACATTAAGCAGCGTTGTTTTGCCGCTGCCGGACGGTCCCATTACACCGACGAATTTGCCTTGCTCTATCGTTAAGTTCAAGTTGGCTAAAGCCCGATAATTGATTTTTCCTCCATAAACCTTTGAAACATTGCGTACCTCTAACATGGGGATACACGCTCCTTATTGAACAGTCTCGTTACTTTATACATTAAAGGAAACTGCCGCTTGCCTGCCATTGATCTGTCTTACGGAAACCTTTCAATATTGTAAGAAAGATGAGTGAAAGAAAGCTGTCCGGGACATACTTTAACTGGCATCCAGCAGAAAGGAGACGGCTATGGCATATAAGCGTCGATTGAAAATCGGTTCTCAAAAAAAAGAAGAGACGAAAGATAATGAAGACAGCATAAAGCTGCTTGAAGCAAGTTTGAAAAAAAATCTGGATTATGTCCGCAGCAAAATGGGAAATTCCGATGATATTGTCATTCGGGAAGTGGAGATTCAAAGGAATATAAAAGCTGCTGTTATTTATACAGACGGTCTTGCGGATTCAAAGTCGATTAATCATTTTCTGCTGGGCCCCATATTGCTCGAGTTTGCGGATGATATTGCTTATGAGCGGCAAAATATGGTGGAGCTGATTAAAAGTAAAGTGTTGACTGTCGGGGAGATTAAGGATGTAGATCATTTCGGGGAGCTGTTCGATGCCCTGCTATCAGGCGATGTGCTGCTGTTGTTGGACGGTTATCGGCAAGGGATCATTATTTCCTTAAAGGGGTGGGAAAATAGAAGTGTCACGGAAGCTTCAACAGAGACGATTATCCGCGGTCCGAAGGAAAGCTTTATCGAAAACTTGCGTACAAACACAGCAATGATCCGCAGGAAGGTTCGCAATCCAAATTTATGGCTGGAAAGCAGGAAAATTGGAAAGCTGTCCAAAACAAACGTTGCATTGATGTACATAAAAGGAATCGTCAACGAAAAAACGGTAGAGGAAGTACGCAAACGGCTGGACAGAATTAATATTGACGGTATTTTGGAAAGCGGATATATTGAGCAACTGGTTCAGGATGCTACACGGACGCCCTTTCCGACCATGTATAACACCGAACGTCCTGATGTGGTCGCTGCAGATTTAATGGAGGGACGGATTGCGATCTTGGTGGACGGCACGCCCTTTGTGCTGATCGTCCCTGCTGTTTTTATTCAATTTTTTCAAGCGGCAGAGGATTACTATTACCGGGTGGAGTTTTCATCACTGCTGCGGATACTTCGTCTAATATGCTTTTTTATAGCGTTGATGGGACCGTCATTCTATATTGCGATTACCACCTTTCATCAGGAAATGATCCCCGGAGAGCTGCTGATCAGTCTTGTTGCGCAGCGGGAGAGTGTTCCTTTTCCGGCTTTCGTGGAAGCGCTCATTATGGAAGTAACCTTTGAAATATTGCGTGAAGCGGGAATTCGCATGCCGCGCGCAATAGGTCAAGCCGTTTCAATCGTAGGCACCCTCGTCGTAGGAACGGCAGCGGTAGATGCGGGGATGGTCTCAGCCGCAATGGTCATTGTCGTTTCGATTACTGCGATTTCTAATTTTGTCTTTCCGGCGATCAATATGGCGATTCCGATTCGCATTTTGCGCTTTCCGCTAATGGCATTAGCCGCCTCGTTCGGCCTGTTGGGCATCCTGGTCGGTTTGCTTGTATTGATGCTTCATCTGTGCGGTTTGCGTTCCTTTGGCGTTCCTTATATGAGCCCAATGGCACCGCTCGTTATGGAAGACATAAAGGATACGTTAGTGCGTCTGCCGCGATGGGCAATGAAGACCCGCCCGCATTTTGTTGGGGAAAATAATAGTGTACGGGAAAGGACAAGCGAGCCAAGGCCGCCTGAGAAGGATCAATAGAACGACGCGGAAAGGAGGCAAGTTATGCTGAGAAAAATGATGGTTGCCGTAATTTTACTGATGCTCGCCCAGCTGTTAACCGGCTGCTGGAGCCGCAGGGAGCTTAATGAGCTGGCCATCGCTTCAGCAATTGGCATTGATCAGGAGGGGGATCAGTTTCGAGTATCGATGCAAATTGTCAATCCGGGCGAGGTAGCCGCCAAGATGGGGGGAGGCGGCGGCTATCAAACTCCCGTAACCGTCTATACAATAACAGCAAAGACGCTGTTGGAGGCCGTTCGCAAAGCGACGATAACCGCGCCGCGCAAAGTATATTTGGCCCAATTGCGAACGATTATAATAGGCGAGAGTCTGGCGAAAAACGGTATTGGAAAAGCGATGGACTTTCTTGTACGCGATCGGGAAATCCGGGAAGAAAACTTGTATGTGCTGATTGCTAAAGGAAGCAGGGCTGAGGATGTGTTAAAGGTGTTGACGCATCTGGACAAAATTCCGGCTGCCAAAATAGCCAATGCAATGAAAACGCTGGATAAATATTGGGCTCCGACCTCTGCGACGAAATTAGAAGATATCATGTACGATTTGATTTCAGGGGACAAGTATCCGGCCATGTCAGGAATTATGGCGGCAGGCAAAAAAGGGAAGGGGGATTCGACTAAAAATGTGCAAACTGTAGATTCGCCAACGATTTTAAAGTTTGACGGTACCGGTGTATTTTATAAGGATCGGCTTGTGGGCTGGTTAAATGAGGAGGAGAGCAAGGGTTATAACTATATTACGAACCGGGTTGTTAAAACGGCCGGACATTACAGATGTCCAGGCGGCGGCAATGTGGCGATCGATGTGATCCGAACCCGTACACAAGTAACCGCTCAGATGGAGAAGGGAGAACCGTCAATCCACATTTCGCTATGGCTGGAAGGCAATATTGCCGATTTCCAATGCAAAATGGATTTGAGCGAACAGGCGAATCTGCGCGAGCTGGAGCGCTTGGGCGGAGAGAGGCTGCGCGCTGTTGTGCAGGCTGCACTGGATAAGGTACAGCGCGAGTTGAAGACGGATGTGTTCGGCTTTGGAGAAAGGTTTCATCAGAAGTATCCAAAACAATGGAAAAAGCTTAAGCATGATTGGGACAGGCGATTTCCCGAGATTCCGGTTCATATCCAAACCGAACTGCGCATTCGTAACACAGGGACGATGAATAATTCCTTTTATGACGTAACCAAGGAGTAGAACACAATGAAACCGCTCATCTATATAATCGTCGGCACAATAGCGATTATTTGGATCGAATTGCCGCCCATGCTGAAAAGAAAATCGATCAGAGAAATTTGCGTTTTCGCTGTGCTGTTGTTGTCTGGCGTCAGTCTCTGTGTTGCTACATTCCTTCACATGCCATTGCCGAGTTTGCTTCAGATACTAAGTTATATATATGGCCCGATATATAACGGCGTCATGCCGCTGTTGAAGTGAATGCTTTTGATGAAAGAAGGGGTATTTAGTGTCTAATCCTGTGAAAATCAGTTCCCGCCAGCTCAAGATATTGGCGGCATTAGTGACCATTGGGGATTCCATTTTAGTTCTCCCTTCTGTGCCTGCAATGGAAGCGAAGCGCGATGCATGGGTTTCCGCAATTATTGGCCTAGCGATCGGCTTGTTAATTGTTTGGCTGCTGGTAGCGGTGAGCAAGCTGTCGCCTAAGCTGTCGCTTGTACAGTTGAATGAGCATGTTTTTGGCAAGTGGATAGGCGGTGTCTTCTCCATTGCCTTTCTATTTTACATCCTCCTTTCATTAAGTGCGCATTTGCGGGAACTGGGCGACTTCAATGTATCGCAAATTATGCCGGATACGCCGATTGAAGCTGTTCATATTTTGCTGCTGCTGCTCGTTATTTTTGCAGTCCGGCAAGGACTCGAGACATTCACGCGAGTTGCTGAGCTGCTCTTTCCTTGGATCATTCTATTTTTTCTGCTGATTGTCTGCGCGATGATACCGGACGCAGATATAAGTAAGGCGCTTCCGGTGTTTGAAAATGGCATCAAGCCCTCGATCCGCGGCTCAATTGCTTGTTTTTCTTATCCATTTATGGAGCTTGTAGTCTTCATCATGATATTTCCGCACGTCAATAAAACGCAGCATATTCGGCGGGATATGCTCATTGGCGCCACAATCGGCGGTATCATATTGATCGCTACAATTGCGCTGACAGTATTAATTTTAGGCGCGGATCCTGCGGCACTGTTTACGTATCCAGGGTATGATCTGGCGAAACGGATCAGTATAGGTAAATTTATTGAGCGTATCGAGGCTGTGCTGGGGCTGATATGGATTGTCACGACGTTTTTCAAGTTAACCATTTATTATTACAGCTTTAGTCAAGGGTTGAACCAGCTATTCCGCCTGCAGGAATATCGAATGCCGCTGTTGTCTACAGGGCCGCTGCTCATCGGCATGTCCATCATTGTAGCGCCAAATCTGTCGTTTTACAGTACATATTCAGCCAAATACTGGCCATTTCTCGATATGACCTTCAGTGTTCTTTTGCCCTTGCTTTTAATGCTCGGTTTTGCGCTGCGGAGACGGACTAAATCGTCCAAAGACCTTTTCAAACCTTCGTGACCAGGGTACAATCATTACTGGGATTGGAGTGCTTGCATTCGAAACGGTGAATCTCGGGAAGGAAGCCTTGGCATGTCTGCAACATCGGCAAACAAGTGGGGCATATTGCAAATCATCAACATGGGTACATTGATTTCGACGCTGGATGTCGGGATCGTCAATGTCTCGCTGCCAGTCATGGCCGATCAGTTCTCGGTCTCTCTCGGACAAATCCAGTGGGTGTCGACGATTTATTTGCTTACTATGGTCGTGCTGCTGCCTTTCATGGGCAAGCTGTCCGACCGGACCGAGCGGCGCAAAGTATACAGCTGCGGTTTTTTTATTTTCGGTCTTGGCTCGCTCTGCATTGCTTTATCGCATGGCTTTACTGCGATGCTCTTATCGCGCTGCTTGCAGGGACTCGGCGCTACGATGATTATGGCCAATAGCCAGGCGATGGTTCGCCAAGTATTTCCGGATCATGAACGCGGAAGAGCGCTCGGCATTAACGCAATCGTCATATCGGCAGGGACGCTGGCCGGCCCCGCGCTGGGCGGGCTGCTGCTGAAATTTGTCAGCTGGCCATGGTTGTTTTGGATTAATGTCCCGATAGCGGTTGCGGCGTGTATTTTGGGCTTGCGCTGGTTCCCCAGTAGCAAGAGCGAAGGTGCCAAGACTCCTTTTGACTACGTGAGCACATGCTTGCTCGGAGCGGGCGCTTGTCTGTTAATGATGGCGGCTGAAGGGGTTAAATCGTCTGGAATGTCATCGCCAGTGGTCATTGCTGAGGGAATCGTTGGTATGGCGTGTTTGGCCGCCCTATGGCTGCAAGGGCGCAAAATTGATTACGGCATTATCGACCGCGAGCTATTTCGCTATCGGAAGGTGCGGCTTGGCAACGCCAATTCTTTCCTGATTAATCTTGCACAGACGGCGACTTTAATTCCGCTAACCTTTTATTTGCAAAGCGAGCTGGGCTATTCCGCCTGGACGACCGGCGCGCTGCTTATGATACAGCCGCTGCTGATGGGAATTGTCTCCCCGTTTGCCGGCTGGTTTCGCGATAAATATGGCGGTTCCTCGCCTATTATTGCCGGCGCGTTCTTATGTGCAGGCTCGATGCTATTCGTAGTCTGCTTGCCGACAATCGGCATTATTAGCATCGGTCTGCAGCTTGCTGTGTTCGGAATTGGCATTGGCTTGTTCCATGCAACGAATAATGCGGAAATTATGAGCGCAGCGCCATCTTCCAAAAGCAGTCTGGCAGGCAGTTTGCTTGCACTTGTACGGTACTTGGGGCAAATTGGCGGTATCGGGCTGGCAACGCTGTTTGTTGGCTCAATGGGGGCAGCCGGCGCCTTATCCGATGCGGATACATATGAGCAGCCGCTGCGTATTTTGTTTGGCATTTGCTTCATTTGCTGCCTGGCTGTTGCTTTATCGGATCGTGCGCTGCCAAAGAGCAGCCAACAGTCCGAATCAAAATCGGCCTGAACCTGAAAAGGCAGCCCGTGAACACTCTCCGGACAGGGGTGCATTCATGGGCTGCCTTTTTGCAGTAGGAAAATTGGCAGCAGTTTACATTTTGAACTGACGCAGCTTTTGAATGAACATTCGGGCCGCCATCGTGTCTGAAGTAGACTTAGGATCGCGTAAAATTGAAAAATAGCGCACGAACCGCTGCCCCTTCACAGAGAGCGGAAGCAGCTCCCCCGATTGCAGCTCGTTGCGTATTACCCAGCGGGATAAGAGAGAGAGGCCAAGTCCGGCGAGTACGGCTTCTTTCACCCCTTGATTGCTGTTGAAAATAAAGGAACGCTTTAGATTGAGCCCAAGCTCTCCGATAAATTGATCGCTAAAGGCCCGCGTTCCTGACCCCGGCTCCCTAAACACCCATATCTGATCCTGCAGCGCAGCGGCTTCAACAATTTTATGTAACGCCAATGGGTGATTAGGCGGGGAAACGAGCACCATTTCGTCCTCCATAAAGGGAGGGGTTTCTAATATTTCGGAGGACTCGACATTGCCTTCCACCAAGCCAATATCGAGCGTATTGGAACGTACTCCCTGCGAAATTTCATCCGTATTGGCAATCTTCGCCTGAATATCGACATGCGGATATTGCAGCACGAACTCGGCCAGCAAATGAGGCAAAATATATTCACCGATCGTAAAGCTTGCTCCAATCTTCAAGGAGCCCGATACTTCATCACGCAGCAGGTTGATCTCTTCCTTAGCTGCTTCATAAGTGGAAAGAATATGTTTTGCCCGTGTATATAAAATATTGCCGGCTTCGGTTGTCTTCACATGATGGGGAGATCGGTGCATAAGCTTTACACCGAACTCATTTTCTAAATTGCGAATATGCTGGCTCACACTAGGCTGCGATAAATTAAGCAGTTCGGCAGCGCGGGAAAAATTACTTTGTTCGACTACTGCAACATATACGCGTAATGTTTCAACGATCATTGCTATATCCTCCAATACGGCAGCATCAGGCATCGGACTGCTTAAATTTTACCGCTTGCCCATAATACAACCAGGCTGACAACAGTGACAACGAACCATACAATTAATCCAAGCAAAATCGGCTTTACGCCGGATTTCATCATTTTGCGGAAGTCTGCGCTAAGGCCAATAGCGCTTAGTGCCATGACGATCATAAATTTGGCGATCATATCTAGCACTTCCAACACTTGCTGACTGAATAAGCCCATCGTGTTAAGAAGCGAAGCGACGAGAAACCACAAAATAAACCAGGGAAATACTTTGGTGAAGCTGTATTCGACCGCCTGCTCCGCGGCTGCGGCCTTCTTCTTGCGTATGCCCATTAAGGCTGCCAGCAGAAGCGAAATCGGCACAATCATTGTCGTGCGAGTCAGCTTTACAATTGTAGCATAATCCCCGGCTTCATTGCTGTAAATATATCCTGCCGCAACGACTGAGGAAGTATCATTAATGGCTGTGCCTGCCAAGAGGCCGAAGGCGCTGTCCGACATGCCAAACCAATGGCCGATCGATGGAAACAGCAGTACAGCAGCAATGTTGAACAAAAATATTGTCGAGATGGAATAAGCAATTTCAATTTCTTCCGCTTCAATAATGGGGGAGACCGCCGCAATTGCCGAGCCCCCGCAAATGCCGGTGCCTGCTCCGATCAAGGTTCGCAAGCGATCCGGCACCTTTAATATACGGCCAAATATATACGCCGCGATAAACGAGGCGATAAGACTAATGATCATAAGCAAAAATGATTCCGAGCCGGTCTGCCACACTTGCGTAAGACTTAAACCGCAGCCGAGCGCAATAATCGACCATTGCAATATTTTTTTGGAACTGAATTGAATACCAGCGTGCGTCCATTGCGGTTTGCCAATTGAATTGTTAATAATGACGCCAAGGACGATGCCGAATACTGGACCTCCGATAATAGGCATTAATGATCCGAGCCACGTCGAGAACAGCGAGAGCAAAAAGACAAAGAGCAAACCAGGACCGGATTGTCGCAGCCATTTCATAAATAAAACCCCTATCAGTCAATGTGTTCACCGGTGTTGTGTCTTCATCATATAGAGTATTTGCGAAAAAGGCCAATACAGATCCGTTATGGTGAAGATAGGAAAAACCGATGATCAGCTTTTTGAATGAGATACCCCCTTACCCTATTTGTATAAAGAAACGCACATATGGTACAATAGGAAGTAAAGGGGAGGGGAGTATGATGACAAACGAATCGATGACGCACGAATCATGCAGCACGCACGAGCGCAAAAGCCATCACTCGGATAAAACCAAACAAAATCTTATTAGCCGGCTCAATCGGATCGAGGGGCAAATTCGCGGCGTTAAAGGACTGATTGAGAAAGATACGTATTGCGATGACGTCCTTAATCAAATTTCCTCTATTCAAGCCGCTTTGAATGGCGTCGGCAAATTGCTGCTGGAGCATCATATGAAGAGCTGTGTTGTAGAGCGGATACAGGAAGGCGACCAAGAAGTGATCGCTGAATTATTGGCGACAATGAATAAATTAATGAAATAAATATTGAAAGTACAGGGATATCGAAAGAACATTGATGAAGGGAGAACCGTTCAAGATGCAAAATGTGCAATTAAAAGTAGAAGGCATGTCATGCGGCCACTGCGTCACCTCGATCGAAAAAGCACTGACAGAGCTTGGTGCTTCTGGCAAGGTCGATTTGGCAAGCAAGAAGGTTGCGGTGCAATATGATGAGAGCAAGTTGTCAATCAATGCCATCAAAGAAGCGATTGAGGATCAAGGCTACGATGTAAAGTAAGCTCACTCGTTGCAGGCAAGCGCCGGGAGGGATTTAGCAATCCGCGACCGGCGCTCTGCGAGCATCCGCTCGCCGAGGCGATTCGTTGCCGGGATTGCTGCTCGCAGCATCGTGCTGCCGGACGTGGAGCAATTTGAAGCATTGCCTGGTTTTGGAATTAAAGCCGTAGTAGAAGGGCACACTATACTTGCAGGAATGCGTAAACTGATGGCTTCTTATGCTGTAGAGCTGCCGGCGCAGGCTGAAAAAAACGAGGGCCGATCTGAACAGTATATCGGATGCGATTGCGATGATCCGCAAAACGATGGGCAACAAAGTCTAGTGGATCGGAAGGGAACGATAGGATGAGGACAATGGGCGGGACGGTGCTCCTTGCTTTAATGATGGCATTGACTACTGTGTACGGCACAAAAACGACATTGGCGGGCGAGCATCACCCTCATAAAGAGGAGCAAGTCGAAGTTTTATGGTCGTGGGCTGCAGATGATGCAGGAAATGAGCATAGGCTGTATGCGAAAAAGAACATGACGCTGCTGCTGCAATTGCGGCAAGCGGATCATTCACCAATCACCGGCTTCGATGTCCAGCATGAGAAAATGATGCATATGATTGTATTGAGCAAGGATTTGTCCTACTTCAATCATATCCATCCGCAATATGTAGGGGATGGCCGTTTTGAAGTTTCGACGGCCTTTCCGGGTGGCGGCGATTACAAGCTGTTCGCTGACTTTGTGCCGAGTGGCGGAGCCGCTGTGACGGCAACGACTGAGGTTCATGTAAAGGGGGATAGTGACCGGGCTGAGGGCGAGGCCGGGCCCGGGGAAACGCCTTTACAGAAGTTGACGCCGGATAAGCAGTTGGCCAAGACGGTCGGCGGACTAAAGGTTGAGCTCGCTTGGGAAGCACAGCATGCGGGCGATGAAGCGCAGCTCGTGTTCAAATTTACGGATGCCCGTACACAACAGCCAATTGATCATTTGCAGCCGTACTTAGGCGCGGTCGGTCATGTCGTCATCCTGTCGGCCGATGCAGAGCAGTATTTGCATGTCCATGCGATGAATGATCAGCTGGAAAATGCGACTGCAACATTTATGACCGTTTTTCCCGAGCAGGGCATGTATAAGCTTTGGGGGCAGTTCCAGTACAATAACCAGGTTATAACGGTCCCGTTCGTCATTCAAATCAAGTGAGAAAAAGCCATCCCTTGCGGCAGCAGCTACCAACCGCAAGGGATGGCTTTTTTGCATTTAGCATTCCGCATTTGTCATTTCGTTCGTGAAAAATTGCTTATATTCTTTGGGGCCCAGCTTCACGGCAGATTCCGGGGCATAGTGGAATTGCAAGGCGCGCCGCCTTTTTGTGGAGAAATTGTATGGAGTTCCATGGTACAATAGGCCATGAAACAGCAGAACGCCGCCTGGCTTGAGCGGAACAGCAATACTGCGGTTCACAGGTACGCTTGTGTCACATATTTGCCAGTCGCGAATTGCATAATGCGGTGTTGCGCCTTCGCGCTGCGAATACGGGATAACATGCATGCATCCGTTGTCCACGCCGGCTTCATCGAGCGCGATCCACGCTCCGATCACCGCTTTATTAAAAGCGAGCGGGCCATATGCCATATCTTGATGCCACGGTTTTTCACCGCCGCCGTGAGGCGGTTTGAGCAACGCCATATCTTGCACCAGCTTCGAACGTTCACCCAGCAGCCGCTCAATGAGCGAGACCAGCACCGAATGACGCGTCAATTCCCCGAGGCGGGGCTCGTCAGCGGCGAACTGGTACACTTTGCGAACAGATAATTCAAGCTCGGCGGCTTCGATTTCAGCTCGCGGTTTAGTAAATTCAACTCGTCCTAATTGTCCGGGATGAGCAATGATATCTGAAATCGCTTCCGTTGCAGCAGTGATTTCCGCCTTATTCAACAAGTGCTCGATAGCCAAAAAGCCCTGCTGCCAAAATAGTCTCACATGGTCATCCGTAAATTGATCGGGGCTGCTTAATGCTTCATAAATCGGACCTACCGGATACAGGCGTTCATTTATTTGCTGCGGATCCACTTCATTCAACTTTTTCAAGCGGCTTCACTCCTATTACATTAATTGCGCAATGATGCCACGCTTTATTATTACAATAGCGAAATTCGCAAGCTAACCAAATGGAGGCAACCGGTTATTATTTGTAGGAAACTGCACATCGCTGCAAATGGGGGATTGGTATTGATGGATGTAGTGGAGTTTTGCAGCAATAACCATTGCGGGAAAGCTTTATGCGAGCCGGATTGGAAGTGGGAGCCGCGCGCCCCGATCTCGGACTATGATATATGGTATGTCTGCGGCGGGGAAGGCGAGCTGCAAATTAACGGGGAGCCGTTTGCGGTGCGGCGCGGCGTATTTGCACTTTTGTGTCCGGGCGACAGCGTTAAAGCAAGGCATGATCCGCACAATCGCCTGACCGTTATTTATATCCATTTCAATTGGCTGGGAAAGACAGAAAGCGGCGTGTCCATTAATGGCTTCCGTCCCTTGCTGGTTGAGGAACCCCAGTGGCTGGAAGCGTTATTGCAGCGTGCACTTGAAGTTGACCGCTGGGAGACGAAGTGGCGGGCAGAAGAATTTGATTTGCTGCTCAAGCTGGTTTTTATCGGACTTGCCAGGGAGCGGGAGCGGCAGCAATATGAAACTCCGCTCTCCAGAATGAACCGCCAGCGTATTCAGCAAATTACCGACTATATCCGCTTACATATGCGTGAAAAGCTGAGCCCGCAAATCATAGGCGATTTGTTTGAATGCTCGCCGCGCTATTTGAGCCGCATGTTCAAACAATACACGGGTTACTCGTTGAAAATCTATATTACGCAGGCCAGAATGGAACGGGCAGCGGAATTGCTCGCCGAAACGGCGATGACCGTGACGCAAATTGCCGATGCTGTAGGTTATGCGGATCTTTATTACTTTTCCAAGCTGTTCAAATCAGTATATCATGCGTCGCCGCTGCAGTACCGCTTCAAGGGGGTGCTTGCCGAGCGGCATACAGCAGGCGGGATGAATGAGGAATAGCGGAAGGCGGACTTACAGGCAAAAAGCGATAGTCAAATGCGGTTGCTTCCGCTATAATGCAGACTGAGAACCATTATCAAATAAATGCGGTTGATGCTGCATAAAGATGGAGCGGAATGATCGATGAGCTTACCTGATTTTCATCACAATTTTGATTTATTTTTCGAGCAGCTATCGAAAAGCGGCGTCCAGGCAGAGCCGAGCGGGTTTTGGCGGCTGCAGCCTCGTCCGGATATGGAGCTTGTCGTCTCGGATTATGATGTTCAGCGGGAACGGCATATCGGGCTTCAACCGGTATCGGCGATGGTGGAGCTGAACTGCTTGCTTCAAGGGAGCCGGGAAGTTACGATGCCCGGCGTACAGCATGAAGCGACAGCAGGCAGCTGTTCGCTGGAGTTTGTGACGCCAACCGAGAGCCGCCTGGGATTTACCGGGCAAAGCCGGTTTCAAATGCTGTCGATCGCCATGCCGGTGGCCACTTTCCAGCATCTCATGGCTAGCGGCAATGGAGAGCGAACACTGGATTTTGCCCAAATTGTAGGCGCACGGCCTTTTCGCGCCTTTCAATTTCCTTGCGGACCAGTTGGAGAGCGGATTGCTTCCCGTTTGCTGGAGGCGGTTCGGGCAGGACGAGCGCGCAATTTGGAGCTGGAATGTTTAATGCTTGAGCTGTTGGCGGAATCATGCCGTTCTTGCTTGTTTGATGAGCATCCGCAACAGGTGGAGCTGTCAGTAAGCGATTGCGACAAGCTATATCAGGCGAAGCAAATTATGCAGCGCAATATGATTGACCCGCCGACGCTGATGGAGCTGGCACGGATGATCGGGATGAACGATTACAAACTGAAGGTAGGCTTCAAAGAGCTGTTTGGCATTACAGTATTCGGTTATTTGCGGGATTATCGCCTGGAGCAGGCACTGATTATGCTGCAGAGCGGCGGCAGCAATGTGAATGAGACGGCCTGCGCAGTCGGCTATTCGAATCCGAGTTATTTCGCAGAGGCGTTTCGCGAAAAATATGGCGTCAATCCGGGTGTATTGAGCCGGAAAAGATCGGCAAAGACTGGCAAGGCGCGATAAGCAGGAGCAGTAAGGTTTGACTCCGGCTAACCGCCAATATCGCTCCGCCTGCAGGTGGAAATAAAGCGTCAAGGCGCGCTATGATGCTGTTATTGATAATGATAAGCATTATCAATAATTTAAGTGAGCAGCAGCAGGAGGAGAATGATGGTGAGAAGCAAGTCGGGGGAACCAGTAAGCATGCGATTATGGTTGTTAGCATTGGCGGTTATGATTACCGTGCTGGCAGCAGGCTGTTCAAGTTCAAATCCAGAAGCAAACCGTACAGCGCACCCGCAAAATCAAAGTAATAGCGAGTCCATGGGGCAGGCATTTCCGAGAACGGTCAAACATATAGGCGGTGAAACCGTTATTGAGTCCAAGCCGCTGAAAATCGTTACGCCGTACATTGGTTTTGTCGATTATCTTGCCGTGCTGGACGAATATCCGATTGGCGCACAGGGCGTAGAGATTATTAGAGCCAATTTCCCAAGCCTTAGTAAAAAGCTGCAAGGAAAAGAAGTGGCGGATTTGGGCATGGAGGCCAGTCTGGAAAAAATTCTCGCCCTTGAGCCGGATCTAATCTTGGCGGCGGATGATATGACGGAGCAATATGACCAGCTCAGTCAAATTGCCAAGACAGTCATTTTCCCGCAGGCTGGCGATTGGCGCGAGACACTGCAGCAAATTGCCGAGGCGATTGGCAAAGAGGACAAGGCGAAAGCGGTGTTGGCTGAATTCGACCGCAAATCAGCGGAATATAAGGAACAGCTCGTTTTTAGAAAAGGCGAGACGGTTATGTTCGCTATGTATAGCGGCAAAGATCAGTTCACAACCTGGAATGACGGGCGGTTTGATCCCTTCTACAACGGTCTGGGCTTAACGCCTTTGCCTAATATGGAGGGCACCGGCCAGTTATCGCTGGAAAGTCTGGCGGAGCTGAATCCGGATCATCTGTTTATTATTAATAATTGGCAGACGCCAATTGCCGGCGGCGTGCAGGAGGCTTTGAAGGAAAGTTCGGTCTGGAACAGCATGCAGGCGGTGAAGGCCAAGCAGGTTTATTATTTGGAAGATCCGTCCTTGCCGGGGCCGATGGCTTTGGCGAAAATAGACGGTATCGATTATATTATGGAAGCTTTGCGCAAAAAGTAAGGCCGCCGTTAAGCCGCGCCATCCGTACAACTGCCATAAAAATCCGGCGATTGGTGGACGGCGCGGCCTTGTTGATGATAATCTTTCTCAATGATGTTTCAAGGGGGAGTAAGCGATGTCGGGGAACAAAGGAATTGCCCGGCTGCTCGAGCTTGCCGGCGAGAAGCGGGGGATGCTTATAGCTGCAGCGGTCGTGTCGGCGATCAGCGCGATTTTGATGCTGGTGCCATATGCTTCGATTTATATCATTTTGCGAGAGCTGCTGGAGCATGCAGCGAATCCGGCGGCAGCGGACGGGGCGTTAATGATCCGCTGGGGGATCATCGCGCTGATCGGGCTGATCGGCAGTTTGGCAACGATGTATGCTGGCGGAATGGCTGCCCATATTGCGGCATTTCGTATTTTATTCGGGATGCGGGTGAAGCTGTCCGCCCATATCGGCCGGCTGCCGCTCGGTTATTTGAACGGCACTTCAACCGGTGCAGTCAAAAAAACGCTGGAGCAAAACGTAGAGAAGGTGGAAACCTTTATTGCGCATCAACTGCCCGATTTGGTGCATGTAGCGGCTACAACTGTTTTGATGATTGCGGTCATGCTATATTTGAACATTTGGCTGGCGCTGGCATGCGCCGTGCCGATTATTCTCGGCTTTACCGTGCAGATGAAGCTGATGTCGGGCGAGAAGGCGAGACAAAATGTGAAGCGGTACCATGATTCGCTGGAACGGATGAACGGGTCGGCAGTACAATATGTACGGGGAATGCCGGCCATTAAAGTGTTTGGACAATCCGTGCACTCCTTTAAAAAATTTTATGAAGATATGGTCCAATACCGCGATTACTGTGTGAAGTATACCGATTCGTTTCAAAACGGTTATTTGTCATTCAAAGTGTTATTAGGCTCGTTCGCGGCGTTTGTTTTACCGGCGGGCGTGTTTTTACTGGAGCGAAATCCGGGGAGCGCCGCATTCGCCGCCGTTCTGCTGTTTTTTCTGGTCATGGCGCCTGGTGTATCGGCACCGATGCTGAAAATGATGTTTCTCGCTTCGACGCTGCGCGATATTAACGAAGGTGTGGAGCGGATCGACCGGATTTTGGCGGAGCGGCCTGTACCGGAGACGGAGCGGCCGCTTACGCCGAAGGGCTGGGATATTCAGTTCCATGATGTGTCGTTCTCGTACCGTTCACAGGAGCAGGAAGCCGTTTCGCGGCTTAGCTTTACTGCCACCCATAATAAAGTGACCGCGCTCGTGGGGCCCTCCGGCTCGGGAAAATCGACGGTAGCCAGCTTGGTGCCGCGCTTTTGGGATGTGACTGGTGGTCGTATTACGATCGGCGGCGTCGATATTCGGCAAATCGGTACCGAGCAGTTGATGAATACAGTCGCTTTTGTGTTTCAGGAGTCCTTTTTGTTCTATGATTCGCTTTACAACAATATTGCCATCGGCCGGCCGGATGCTACGGAAGAAGAGGTGCATGCGGCGGCCAAGGCCGCGCAATGCCATGCGTTTATCGCCAAATTACCGCAAGGCTACAATACGTTGATCGGTGAGGGCGGCGTATACTTGTCAGGCGGCGAGGAACAGCGGATAGCGGTTGCCCGCGCCATTCTGAAAAACGCGCCCATTCTTGTGCTGGATGAAGCGACCGCCTTTGCCGACCCGGAAAACGAATATGAAATGCAGCTTGCGCTGGGGCAGCTCATGAAAGGGAAGACGGTGCTCGTCATCGCTCACCGGCTCGCGTCAATCCGGGATGCGGATCAAATTATCGTTCTGGAAAACGGCAGGCTGTCCGAGCGGGGAACCCATGAGGAACTTTTGGCGACGAAGGGCAAATACGCCCGGATGTGGGATGCCTATATGGATGCCGGCCAGTGGCAGCTCGGAATGGAGGGAAGCCGCCTATGAGATGGATGAATCATATTACCGCAGGCTGCCCTCGCAAGCTGTTAAAACCGGTTATTTATACAACGCTTGCCAATATTGCGTCGATTTTGCCGTTTGCGCTGCTTGTTGCGGCGGCGCGGGCTGTATTCGAGCCGTATGTTTATCCTGGGACAGCGACGAATATTGCCCTGCTGTGGTGGATATGCGGCGGGATGATCGCGGCGATGATCGTCCTGTTTCTGCTGGAAATTCCGGCTTACCGCAGCCAGTTCCGCGGCGCCTATACGGTTGCGGCCGAGGGCAGAGCCAAGCTTGCTGAGCATCTGCGCAAATTGTCGCTCGGCTTTTTAAATAAACGGGACCCCGGCGATCTGGCCAATATGATGATGGGCGACTTTACGCTGGTGGAGCACGGGATTTCTCATCTCGTCCCGCAAATGATCGGCGCAATTATTATGCCGGTCATCGCTTTGGGCGGCCTGGCTGTCTTGGATTGGCGGATGGCGCTGGCGATGTTCGCCGCTTTGCCGGCCGCAGTGCTGCTTATTTGGCTGACTTCGGGGCTCCAGCGCAGGCTGGGAGCGAGCCATATGCAGGCCAAACTATATGCGGCTAATCGACTGCAGGAGTATTTGAATGGGATTCGCGTCGTTAAGGCGTATAACTTGACGGGCGAGCGGTTCGTGCGTCTTGAGCATGCTTTTAAAAATTTGATGCACCAAAGCATTCGTCTCGAAGGACTGCTCGGTCCTGTTGTGCTGATTGCTATCATCATTGTTCGCGCGGGGCTGACGATGATGACGATCGTTGGCGTTCATCTGCTGCTTGGCGGAACGCTTGATTTGCTTGTGTTCGTTACGTTTTTGCTCATCGGTACGCGTATTTTCGATCCGCTTACGTCTGCACTGGTAAACTATGCGGAATTCAGATACCACGAGCAGGCAGGGGAACGGATCGTGCAGCTGCTGCAGGAGCCCGTCATGGCAGGCGGCTCGGCGGCTCCCGAACAGACAACGATTGCGTTTCACAATGTTACTTTCGGCTATACTGGCCAAGCGATTCTGAAAAATGTAAGCGCGGCGATGCCTTCCGGTTCTTTTACGGCGTTGGTCGGTCCTTCCGGGAGCGGGAAAAGCACGATGCTCCGCTTGATTGCCCGTTTTTATGATCCGGCTCAAGGCGAGGTGCGGCTGGGCGATGTCAATATTCGCGATATTGACCCGGAAGCGCTATTGCAAAAGGTATCGATGGTGTTTCAGGATGTATATTTGTTCCAGGATACGATTGGCAACAATATCCGTTTCGGCCGCAGCGGCGCGACGCAGGAGGAGGTGGAGGAGGCTGCCCGGCAGGCATGCTGTCACGATTTCATAATGGCACTGCCGCAAGGGTATGACACTGTCGTTGGTGAGGGCGGCAGCACGCTGTCCGGGGGTGAAAAGCAGCGGATTTCGATTGCCCGCGCCATTTTGAAAAATGCCCCGATTGTGCTGCTCGATGAGGCGACAGCGTCGCTTGATCCCGAGAATGAGGCGGAAATTCAACGGGCGATAGACCGCCTTGTTCACGGCCGGACCGTTATCGTGATCGCTCACCGCTTGAAAACGATTCGCCACGCCGATCAAATTATTGTACTGAGTGCGGGTCGGGTGGCGGAGTGCGGGAAGCACGATGAGCTGCTGGCGCGCAATGGCCTTTATGCGAGGTTGTGGAGTAGGCAGCAGATGGCGAGCGGCTGGACAATAACTTCCTGATAAGTGAGGCGGGAGCTGCCTGACAAGCGGCTTCTGCTTCTGTCGCTTTTGTACAAAAAAACAATCTGATTTGTCTATTGCGCTTTTTCCGAAAACTGTGTTTTTGCATTATTTGCGAATGAGACTCAATATCAACAATTAGTGTTGGAAGGAGCAGTAGAGATACGTGACGACATCGACCTCAACTTCGACCTCAGTTTCGACATCGTATGTTGTTAAATTCAGATCGCGGCCATTGACTGCGACGCTAATTCTTGTGGGTGGCGTCATTGCTCTGGCGTTCGGAATGGCATTATCGGTGGTCTTCGGCGCAGCCGATATTAAATTGTCTATCGTGTGGGATGCGATCTTTCATTTCAATCCTGATTTGACACAGCATCAAATAATACAGGAGCTTCGTCTGCCCCGCGTGCTTGGCGGAGCGATGGTTGGCGCTTGTTTCGCAGTAGCGGGGGCCATCATGCAAGGCATGACGCGGAATCCGCTCGCCGATTCCGGGCTGCTCGGCTTAAATTCCGGTGCCGGATTTATGTTGGCGGTATGCTTTGCATTTTTTCCGGGATTGCCGTTTATGTATTTAATCCTTTACTCCTTTCTTGGCGCTGGAATGGGGGCGCTGCTCGTCTATGGGATCGGTTCGCTCGCCAAAGGGGGGCTGACGCCTGTGCGGCTAGTGCTGGCAGGAGCTGCGCTCAGTGCCCTAATGTCTGCCTTAAGTGAAGGAATTGCGCTTTATTTCCGGGTCGGACAAGACTTGGCGTTCTGGTATGCAGGCGGCGTAGCCGGGACGAAATGGTTTCAGCTAAAGGTGATGTTTCCTTGGGTTGCAGCGGCGCTCATCGGGGCGCTTATGCTGTCCCGCTCGATCTCCATGCTCAGCCTTGGCGAAGATATCGCGAAGGGACTGGGCATGCGCACTGGATTAATCAAGCTTGCCGGAACGCTTATCGTTCTCATCCTTGCAGGCGCAGCGGTATCTGTAGTTGGTGCGGTCGGCTTTGTCGGTCTCATTATTCCGCATTTGACGCGTTATTTGGTCGGTGTCGATTATCGCTGGATTATTCCCTGCTCTGCTGTAATAGGAAGTTTGCTGGTCGTATTCGCCGATTTGGCCGCCCGCATGATAAATCCGCCATATGAAACACCTATCGGTGCATTGATTGCGCTAATCGGGGTTCCTTTCTTCCTTTACCTTGCCCGTAATGAAAGGAGGGCGCTATAACGATGATTGGCTCGCTTTCTGCGGCGGAACAGCGCAAGCGCAAGCGTGATGCATTCGTTCTATTCAGTTTTGCTGTTCTTATTGTTGTCATCTTTATCGTCAGCATGAGTACAGGCTTTAGCCGTCTAACGCCGCTGGAACTGCTGCGCACCTTGTTCGGAATGGGGACAGATAAGCAGGAGCTGATTCTGTTTGAGTTTCGCTTGCCGCGAATTGTAATTTCGGTTTTGATTGGCGCAGGACTTGCAGTGTCCGGCTGTATTATGCAAGGAATTTCGCGCAATGCGCTGGCAGACCCGGGCATATTGGGCATTAATGCCGGGGCTGGCTTGATGGTGATGATGTTCATTTCCTTTTTTCCATCGAAAGGCGCTGCGCCTGTCTATATGCTTCCTTTGCTTGCATTGCTTGGCGCTGGTGCAACTGCGTCACTTATTTATTCGCTTGCTTATAAACGGCATGAAGGGCTGATTCCAACGCGGCTGCTTTTGACCGGAATCGCAGTAGCTGCGGGAATTAGTGCGGCGATGATCGTCCTGACGCTACGCTTAAGTCCGGAAAACTATCAATTCGTGGCAACCTGGCTGGCCGGGAGCATTTGGGGAACGAGCTGGAAGTTCGTATTGGCTTTGCTGCCGTGGATTGCAGTGCTGCTGCCTTATGTTATCGTTAAGGCCCGCTCGATGAATGTGCTGAATCTGGGCGACCTGACGGCGACTGGGCTTGGCGCTCCTGTAGAAAGAGAACGCTTCAAGCTGCTGGTGGCCGCAGTCGGTTTGGCGGGATCCTGCGTGGCGGTAAGCGGCGGCATCGGGTTTGTCGGACTTATCGGGCCTCACTTGGCAAGGCGGCTTGTCGGACCGCGGCATCAAATTTTGCTGCCTACTGCAGCGATGGTGGGAGCCTTGCTCGTATTAACCGCCGATATGCTTGGCCGGTCAATCATTCAACCGCAGGAAATTCCGGCCGGAATTGTGGTGGCGGTCATCGGTGCGCCGTACTTCCTTTATTTGCTGGCCCGCAGCAAGACATAAAGCTAATTTTGTTGTTATGGAGAAAAGGGGGATTTCAAGCTATTTCAAGCTGCGCCGTTTTTTTGCGTACTATCGCCCATATTCAGAAGCTGTCCTTCCGTTTTTTTGATAATACGAAGACTGGCCATCTTGTGTCGCGGATGACGAATGATTTGATGGATATCGGCGAGATCTACCACCACGGCCCGGAGGATTTGTTTATTACCATTATGACTTTGTGCGGCGCCTTCGGCATTATGCTCGGCATCAATTGGAAGCTTGCGGTGTTGACGGGTTTTATGTTGGCGTGATATATTTGAATCGTCAGGATGTGTAACCGGTACCACATGGTTTTGTTTTTATATGGCTTGTATATTAAAAACATATGTAACAGGTTACATCATATTAAAAGGGGTGGTGGAGATGCCAACCATTCGTGATGTAAGCAAATTAGCCAACGTATCCGTTGCGACCGTATCGCGGGTCATTAATCAAAGCGGATATGTCAATAAAGAGACTGAGGAGAAGGTCCGTCAGGCGATGGCTGTGCTGCAGTATGTTCCTAGCGGTATGGCGCGCAGTCTTGCTGGTAAAAACTCTGCAACGATCGCGCTGATCGTTCCGGATATTTTAAATCCGTTTTTTCCTGAACTGGCCCGTGCCGTTGAAGCAGAGGCGCAGGAGCGCGGATATACGGTTATTCTTTGCAATTCGGATTACAATGCAGAGAAGGAGCAAAATTATTTTCGAGTTTTAGCCAGCAGACGGATTGACGGGATCATCATCGCTTCGAATACGATTCGCCCTGATCAATTGTTAGCTTTGCAGAAGCAAGAAATTCCGGTTGTAGTAATCGACAATCAATATCCCGATTTGCCGATTTTATCGCTCGTTTCCAAAAACCGCGAAGGCGCGAAGCTTGCTGTTCGGCATCTGCTTGAGCAGGATTGTCGTAAGATTGCTCACTTGAGCGGTCCGATTGACGTCACGGCAGCACGCGAGCGTTCTTTGGGCTATGAGGAAGAGATGCAGGAGCGGGGGTTATTCGTCCCAAGTCTAATAGCTGGCGGCCAGTTTCAGATTGAGGGCGGATATGATGCGATGCTGCTGCTGCTTGAACGGCATCCCGATCTCGACGGTGTATTTGCCGGCAATGATCTAATGGCAGTAGGTGCGCTCAAGGCGCTTTATAAAGCCGACCGCAAGGTGCCGCAGCAAGTGAAGCTGATCGGCTTTGACGGCATTGCGTTAAGTACGGTAGTGCCTGAATTGACGACGGTCGCGCAATCGATTACTGATATGGGCAGGCAGGCAACGGGGTATTTAATGAAAATGATACAAAAAGAACCGGTGACTCGCAGAACGTATGAACTGGATGTTCATTTACTTATTCGTCAAACAACACTAACTGAGTAGAGGTGCGAATGAAATGAAACGTGCAAATATTGTTGTAGTGGGAAGCTTGAATATGGATTTGGTGGCAAGTGCAGAGCGGATGCCGGAGGTCGGCGAAACGATAAGCGGAACGGGCTTCCATACAATCCCTGGCGGCAAGGGCGCGAATCAGGCAGTAGGATGTGCCAAGCTGGGCGCATCTGTCATGATGCTGGGTGCAGTGGGGGATGATTTTTATGGGCAAGCGATTGTCAAACAGCTGGAGGATCATCAGATTGATACGAGCGAGCTGGCCGTGCTTCCCGAGTCGACAGGCATTGCTTCGATTATTCATACGCCGGACGATAATTGCATCGTTGTTGTGCCAGGGGCGAATGGAGCGTTCGATGTGGCACAGCTGGCATCGCGGCAGCAATATATTGAACAAGCGAAAGTGCTTGTCGTTCAACTGGAGATCGGGTTGCCTACCGTAGAGCGGGCCATGGAGATTGCGCATGCAAAGGGGGTAACGATTATTTTGAATCCCGCGCCGGCTGCCAAGCTGCCTGTCAACATGTTGAAAATGGCGCACTATATTACTCCGAATGAGACTGAGCTTGAAGCGCTTAGCGGGCAAAAAATAGATGATGATGCAGCCCTCGAGGCTGTCCTGCGTGATTGGGAAGCAAGCTATGGCAGTAAAATTATTGTTACGCGCGGCGCTGCCGGCTGTTCTTATATTGGAGAGGGCGGACTTTGTACGGTGCCGGCTCCTAAGGTGGAAGTGCGCGATACAACAGGAGCGGGAGACGCTTTTAACGGCGCATTGGCATTTGGGCTGCAAAATGGTTGGGAGCTTGCGCGTTGCGTGAAGTTTGCGGTAACTGCTTCTTCGTTGTCCGTATGCAAGTTTGGCGCTCAAGCGGGCATGCCAACTCTTGCAGAGGTAGAGGAACGCCTGATATAGAGGGGGATGTGGTGTTGCTGTCGCTCGCTACGCCCATTATCCCGTTTGCTCAGCTGTTTTGGATGAGAATAAGACTCTGAAGGGAAAGGTTAATCGCATAAATGGTTGTAATATAGCGGATCTGCCTCTTATGGGCACTATCCCCACGACTCAGTGGCTAAGATTGTGCGACTGGCCCCCCCCCCTGTCCCATTATCCCCTTGACTCAGTTGAGGGGATTTTTGTTTGAAAAAGTTGTGTTAGCGAATTGCAAGCAGCTCAAATAAACCAAGCTTTTCTGGAAAACATCTTTTCTATGCGGCGAGAGGTTGCTTGGCCGCGGAAGCCGTATTTTTGCGAATCAGTCGTTTATAGGTGATGCGAGCTGTCGTTGCGCCTAATTGACAAAGCTGCGTGAAAGGGCATTGCTGCTGGAGAGCGTAATTGACGGTAAAGCAAAACTCGTGCAAATAGGCCTGCAAATGTTTGCCGCCAATGCCATGAAACGTATCATTGAGCCAATAGTAAGCTTCTTTACAAAGCCGAATGAGCGGCTGATAAAGCAGCTTCGCCCGTTTTCCGGTGAAGGAAACGACATCGACAGGATTTGGCACGACGTAGTGCTCTTGAAAATGGGCAACACCTGCAGGCAGGACATGGCTGCTGTTCGGAGCTAAAAAGCGCTCCTCGACTTGCTGGATTTTGAGATGGGTGATGGCGCCTTGCGCATTGATGGACGCGCCGCCAAGCAAAGGATGCTCCTGTGGATGGCGGAAGATCGTTGGATTGTAAGGCTTGCCATAGGTGGTGGCATTGATCTTGATGATGCCTTCCAGGAGCTGATTAGCATTGTGGTGTCCAATAGCATGCCGGAGCTTATGCAGGATGAGCCATGCGGTTTTATAGGTGACCTCGATGATTTCGGCGAGTTTAACGGCATTGATTGCGCTGGAAGGCGAGGCAATGAGGAAGATCGCACGGAACCACTTTTGCAGTAGGGTGCGGCTGCCTTCCATAACGGTACCGGAGATTAATGAAGTTTGGTGCAAGCAGGAGCGGCACTCATAAAGCGGGAGCCGGCGCGTCGAAATAAGCGTATACGAGGCAGACTGACAGCGCGGACAGTGAAAGCCGTTGGGCCATTTTAACTGATACAAAGCAGAAACGCATTCTTTCTCGGTACTGAAGCGCTGGCAAAATTGCTCGTAGGATAGCTGAACAGACATCGGCGATTCCCTCCTCATAACAATGAATAGGAACATACATTCTATGTTGAAATTATACCAAACATACGTTCCTGTTATCAAGGGAAAAATAGAACTGAGAGTTTGGGATAATGGCCATAAGGTGTAGAAAACACTACATACTAACCCAGGCTGAATCAAACAAATGCACGGCACTTTTCAAATTCACGATGCCTGTAATTGAAAGCAGCACGCCCGCAATACCCGACGTATGGTCCCACTCATTATCTGCGCGGTATGGACGAAAATTCAGTTGTCTTTTTTTCGGCGATAATGGTTCTTCTATGGAGTCACGAATTTTTCTTGATGAAACGAAGGATCTATATTATGGTGGAAGTGCTGGTAATTTCTGCGGGCTAAAAATCAAAGCCTGTTTGAAGGCGGACTGCGGGAACCGGCAATACTGCCCTGCCGTGCTGAGAGGCGTTCAAGTGCGTTCAGAAACATTTGCCATGATGGATAAAATTTACTAATGGAAGGAAAGGGATTGACGATGAATGAGAACGTTTGGCAGCATCGAAAACCTTTAAGCAGACTGGCTAAAGCAATTGAAACCGGCGTACTGCGAGTGGGCTTTATCGGTGGCTCTATTACCGATGGCCGTCCACGCCACAATTGGCCGGAAGGGGTAGCGGCGTGGCTCAAGGAAACTTATCCGGATGTACGGCTGTATGTAGAGAATGCAGCGATCGGGGCAACGGGGAGCGAACTGGCCGTATTCCGTGCAGAGCGCGATTTGATTGATCGTGAATGCGACATCGTTTTTGTCGATTATGCGGTGAATGATAGCGAAGAGCCGTCCGAGCGGCGGATGCGTACACGTGAAGGATTGCTGCGCAAATTGCTAAAGGATGGGCAAAGAGATGTTGTACTTGTACATACATTCCGTCAAGACTTTTTTGCTGAGATGAATGCAGGACAACTGCCGGAATCGATTGCAGATTTTGAAAAGCTGGCCGACCATTATCATATTGGTTCGGTCTCCATGGGGCTATACGCGCTGGAAGAGGTTAAACGCGGCCGGATGCGCTGGGAAGAATGGCTGCCTGACGGCTTGCATCCGACTGAGCGCGGCAGCTTGAGCTACTCACAAAGTGTTATTGCATTTCTGGAACGGGAAATGGCTCGCGTGCAGAATGAGAAAGGACATGCAGACGATTATAGCCTGCCGGAACCGTTTAATCCGCAGCACTGGGGCGAAGCTTATCCGCTCTCATTTTCTGAGATTGTGACAGAAGGGCCGTGGATAATAAGACGCTGGCTGCATTATATTTGGATCGATCAAGTGCTGGAGACCGCAGCTGTCGGAGCGCGATTGTCATTTGCTTTTGAAGGTCGCGGCGTAGCGCTCGGATTTGATTTCGGCAGAACTTCTTCGGAAATCCGCTATCGGGTCGACGGCGGAGAGTGGCAAGTATCGAAGCGGGAACGTCCTGAATGGTGCGGGAATGATGGCTGGTATCGGATTTATACAGCTGTCGAAGATTTGCCGAGTGGAAATCATCATTTTGAAATGGAAGTTATTCATGGAGACGGGCTGAGTTGTACGGGAACGAACTGCCGGCTGGGGCTTGTCGGGATCGTGCGGTAACGGATTAACCGGCGGAAGTCCTGGATAAGAAGTCATCTCTCAGTAGCGAGCGTCTACTTTTGAGATGGCTTCTTTTTTATTTTTCATCACAAAAAACTCGGCAATTGGTTCTGTTAGCCATACTGGCTGTCCTCCGAATTTCGTTATGGGAGTCCGGATCGGTTCACTGACGCCGGTAAAACGATCGATCTTATATTTCTTCATTATTAATCGCATCCCTTCGTTCTGGCACAACATTATTATAATGGATCCACCCTATTATTGTAAGTTTCTTTCATAGAATCGTAATATGTTCGTTATTATATCGATAGTAAAACTCAAACCCTGTTTCGTAAGATGAAGCAATAAAGCTATCGCTTCTTAAGAAACAGGGGGTTTTTTATTTGGCTATTCGTGTTCATCGATCACATATGCATCAAGGACATCTATTGCTTGTCAATAATCAGCATCCGCTGCCAACCTCATTTCAGCCACATACGCTTGAAGTTTGGACGCATGAACAAGCTGAGCATGTTCAGCAGCAGCAGACGATTCAATTGGAGAAGAGCAGCTTGCAGCATCTGTCGGCCTTAATGAAGGAAAGTGCGGCTGACGGAGAGATCATTGTTGTGAGTGGCTATCGGTCAGTAGAGGAGCAGCAGCAAATTTATGAACAGTCGCTGCTAGATAATGGAGCTGATTTTACAGCGCGTTTTGTTGCCAGACCGCATGAAAGTGAGCATCAGACTGGACTGGCTGTTGATGTAGGGCAATACAAGGAGCAAGTCGATCTGCTCTGTCCGTCATTCCCGGATGAGGCGGCCTGTCTACGTTTTAAGCAGCTTGCCGCAAGTTATGGGTTTATTCAACGGTATAAAGAGGAGAAAAAATCGTTAACTGGCATCGATTGCGAGCCATGGCATTTTCGTTATGTGGGCTATCCCCATGCCATTATTATGGAACAGAGAGGGCTATGTTTGGAAGAATACATCACGATGCTGCGACTTTATTCCCCGTTTACACCGCTCGTGTTTCCGACCGAAACAGCCCCCATTATGATTTATTTTGTAGCGGCGAAGGAAGGGGAGTCAACTTTGCTGCCCGTTGATTTAAATAGTTATTACCAGCTATCCGGCAACAATGTCGACGGTTTCATTGTGACCGTGTTTCCCGCGGGCCGGCTATCATGATGTACTGATGTATGATGAACGATGAACTTTTTTCCAGCGGCAATACATAATTTTACGCCGCAATCAAATAATAGGTAAAACGTTATCGGTACAGGTGGTTCAAGCATGTCTAATTATATTACGGAGCCGTTTGATGGATTGAGCCCAGCGGAGAAGCTGAAGCTGCTAAATCAGAAGTTGGGCAATAGTAGTGACCTTGTTCATACGGAGCTATTTTTAGGCAAGTTTGGACAATTGCAGCTTCATTTACTGTATATGAAAGGCATTACCGCTACGAATGAGATAAATGGCATTGCAGAAGCGCTGCAGCTCTCGATGGGGCAGCAGCGGTTATCTGCGTATGACACTTTTCTGGAGGAAAAAGGCGGTCTGTTAAGGACGCTGGCGGTACCGGCAGCGCATTCGCAGCAAATAGCCGGCTTGGAGCAGATGACTGCTTATTTGCTGTCCGGACAGCTGCTCATACTTGCGGAAGGCAGCAGGCAATGCCTTGCTGTTAATGTAAGCGGCGGAGAACGTCGCCCAGTAAGTGAGCCTGCTACAGAAACGGTTGTCCGCGGGCCGCGCGAAGGCTTTACTGAAAGTATTGAAACCAATCTTGCGCTTTTACGGCGCAAAATAAAAAATCCCAATCTGTGGATCGAGAATAGGCAGATTGGCCGTATTTCGCAAACGGATGTGGCAATTATGTACTTGAATGGGATTGCCAAAGAGGAAGTCGTGAAAGAAGTACGGGCTCGTCTTGATGCGATTGATATCGATGCCATACTGGAAAGCGGAAATATCGAGGAGATGATTGAGGACCGAAAAGCCTCGGTTATCCCGACTATCATTAGTACTGAGCGACCGGATGTCGTTGCGTCCGGCATACTTGAAGGGCGTGTTGCGATCTTTGTTGACGGCACGCCGTTCGTATTAATGGTGCCGGTGTTTTTTATTCAATTTTTTCAAGCGGCGGAGGATTATTATAATCGATATACTTTCAGTGTTTTACGTGTTTTGCGTATGTTTGCCTTTGGCATCTCCTTGCTGGGGCCGTCGTTATATGTCGCGCTTACGACCTTTCACCAGGAGGCGATCCCGACCCCACTGCTGATTAGTCTTGCCGCCCAGCGTGAAGGAGTTCCGTTCCCGGCGCTGGTGGAGGCGCTTATCATGGAGATCACCTTCGAAATTTTGCGGGAGGCCGGTGTGCGGATGCCGCGGACGATTGGACAAGCGGTGTCGATTGTCGGCGCCCTGGTGCTTGGCGAAGCGGCTGTACAGGCCGGACTTGTGTCGCCGGCGATGGTCATCGTCGTCTCGCTGACGGCGATTTCCAACTTCGTCATTCCGGTTTACAATTTGGCGCTTGCAGTGAGTATGATGCGCTTTATATTTATGATTTTGGCCGCTACGTTTGGCTTTTTTGGCATATCGGCCGGTTTAGTGGCATTGCTCCTTCACTTGTGCAGCTTGCGCTCCTTTGGCGTGCCGTTTATGTCTCCATTTGCGCCTATGTCTTTTTCAGGTCTGCGGGATAGCTGGTTGCGCTTTCCAATCTATTGGCAGAAATTTCGGCCGCCATTTTTGAGTCCCAAAAATCAAAGGCGTATGAATGACAACGTTTCAGAGGGTGAACAAAACAATTAGCAGGAACGGTAGATCGGAGGAGTGCGCCATGCAGCCAAAAGGGCTGGTCTTGCTGTTATTATGCAGCATCATAGTGTTGCTCACTGGCTGTTGGAGCCGGCATGAGCTAAATGAGCTGTCGATAACGCTAGGGCTTGGCATTGATAAAAAAGGAGACCGCTATTTTGTGTCCGCGCAAGTGGTCGATCCTTCCCAGGCCGCGGCGAAATCGATGGGGGGGACGAATCGGGTGCCGGTGACCTTATACCGTTCGACAGGGAAAAGTGTATCCGAGGCGCTGCGCAAAATGACTACGGTTGCTCCGAGAACCATTTATCTAGCTCATCTGCGCATCGTCATATTTGGGGAGGAGCTTGCCCGCAGCGGGATTGGTGATGCGCTTGATTTTTTATCCCGCGACAATGAGACAAGGACGGATTTCTATTTTGCGATTGCCCGCGATACTTCTGCAGAGAAAATTTTAAGTATATTGACGCCGCTGGAAAAGATACCAGCCAATAACCTTTATTCCTCGCTGCAAACATCAGCCAACTACTGGGCGCCGACACATGGGCTGTTTCTGGATGAACTTCTAAACGGACTAGCTGCTAGAGGTAAAAGTCCGGCTATTACAGGTGTGCGCATTCTTGGCCAAAATAAAGAAAACGAAGAGGAAGAACAGAATTCAACTTCGATTGTGAATAAAATTAAACCGCCCATAGAGCTTAGTTATGAAGGAATTGGCGTTTTGCACGGCGATCGTTTGATCGGCTGGCTAAGCAGCGATGAGAGCAAGGGGTACAACTATATTCAAGGCCATGTCAAACAAACGCTGGGTCATATTGAATGTGAAGATGGAGGGCGTCTCGCGAGCGATGTCGTCCGCGCCCATACAAACTTGACGTCAAAAATAATCAATGGCGCTCCCGAGATTTTTATCCATATATCCGCCGAAGGAAACATTAAGGAAGTAGCCTGTCATGTGAATTTGAACGACCCGGCAACAATTCCGAAGCTGAACAAGCAAGTCAATGCTGTGATGGCAAATTTGGTTCAAAAAGCGGTAAATGCGGCACAACATAAATTTAAGACGGATTTTCTCGGTTTTGGCGATTCGCTGCGAAAAAAACAACCTTCAGCTTGGGCGAAAATGGAGAAGGACTGGGAAAAGCTGTTTGAGTCTGTGCCGGTTCATATTGATGTCGATTACCGCTTACGGCGTATTGGAACGATTACAAACCCGCTCCAAGAGAGTGTGAAGGAGTGATGGCTGATGTGGGCGATACTGAGTCTATCAATAGCCATCGCTGTCATGACCGCATTACAATTAATGATCATCTCCAAAAAAGGTACGAAGCGGGAACGGTACGCTTTCATCATTTTGATGACTTTAAGCTCCAGCCTGGCACTTGCTTATACCGCCAAGCTGCCGGTGTTTAATCCGGTTATTTGGTTGAACAGAGTGTTTTTGCCCGCAGGAGAATGGATCAACAAACTGCTTTCATAAGGGAGGCTCGATGATATGCAGCAGGAAAAAATTGGGGCACACCAGTTTGCGATACTTGTCATTTTGTTTTGTTTAGGCAGCTCAGTACTGTTAGTTCCGGCAGCATTGGCGGGACACGCGAAGCAGGATGGCTGGATTGCAGGAATTGTTGGCGTGTTGCTCGGCTGTGCTGTCATCATGCTGTTTAATGCTTATGATAAGCAAATTGGTCAAAAGGGCTTTGTGGATGCGTGCCAATTTTTATTGGGAAAATGGATAGGGACAGCGCTTGCTGCCGTCTTTGTTATCCATGCTTTTATGCTTTCGGTGTTTATGCTGCGTTTTATCGGTGATTTCATGACGACGCAAATTATGCCGGAAACACCGATCGAAGCCATTCTTATTATGTTTGTTGCGATCATCGTATTGGCTGTCGCATACGGTCTGGAAACTTTTTCGCGTACGGCCGAATATATTTTTCCGTGGCTGATCCTGCTGTTCCTTGTGCTGGCCGGTACAGTTATCGCACAGATTGATTTGTCCAATCTTCAGCCGGTGCTGTTTAACGGGTTTGCCCCTGTAGTGCGGGGCTCGCTTGTTTTTGTCGGCATTCCCTATATGGAGCTTGTGCTGTTTCTGCTCATTTTGCCCAGCGTGGACGGTATGGACAAAAGAAAGAAGGCCTTCATCATTGCCGGGCTGATCGGGGGATTGATCGTCGTTGCTGTCACATTTCTTACCCTTTCGGTGCTTGGGCCTCTCTTAACGGTTCGAAATGTATATCCGAGCTTTACTTTATCGAAAAAAATCAATATTGGCCAGTTTTTGAAGCGGATCGAGGCGCTGATGGCGATTTTCTGGTTTTTAGCAATTTTTTTCAAAACGACGGTAACATTCTATGTGACGGCAAAAGGTCTTTCGCAGTTGTTGAGGCTGCCGAAATACCAATCGGTGTTGATCCCGATCGGAATAGCTGCTGTTGTTTATGCCCAAATTGTCTATCCAGACATCGTGTTCGGCACTCGCTTTGCCAATACGGCCTGGATGCCTTACGCCTCCTTGGTAGCGATCTTCGTACCGCTTATTCTGATCATTGCCGCCAAAATCCGCAAAAAAGCGACGGCTTTAAAATCCAGTAGGGCCAAATAACCAGTCTGAGAGGACATCTCCTTTGTTGCCGGTGCAGCAGTGGGATGTCCTTTTGTTTAGCTGTGAAAACGGATATATTATAAGTTTACTTTATAATAATTTTTATGTCGGCTATAGTTGAATGAAGATGTCGAAGTGTGTAGAATGCTTGTTTATACTCGTTTCACAGTCGGTTAGTGATAAAAAATGGAAATAGTGCGAATTGGATTTATTATAAGAAAATGTTATATAACATAGTGAGGCCGGTTCGTAAACGAACATTCTGTGTATGATCGGGGAGGATATGGGAGTAATTTGCAATTAGAGGACGCTGACCGGTCAGCTCGTAAGGAGAGACTTTTATATGCCGAATTTTTGCGCAATTCTGGAAATGACCACAAGCGGGATAGATGTTAGCCTTATAGAGTATTAAAAATTTGAGAAAGGTTGTGAGAACAAGTGAAGAGATGGATGGGGATCTTGCTCATGCTTCCTATGCTGCTGCTGGCGGCATGCGGCAATGCGGTCAAAGCCCCGGAGTCAGGCGATACGCCGGATTCAGACAAAGCGGAGAGCACAGGCACTTTAGAGCGTGCGAAAGAAAAGGGCTCCATTACGATCGGCTTTGCCAATGAAAACCCGTATGCTTACAAGGATGCCAGCGGCGAATTGACAGGGGAAGCGGTTGAGATCGCGCGCGTCATATTGCAAAGGCTCGGCATCAATGAGGTGAAGGGCGAGCTGACTGAGTTTGATTCCTTAATTGCCGGATTGGGCGCCAAACGATTTGATCTCATAACAGCGGGGATGTTCATTAACCCGGATCGCTGCCAAGCTGTGTTGTTTGCAAATCCGGAGTACAGCATTGGGGAGGCGCTGGCCGTTAAAGCGGGCAACCCGCTGCAATTAACGAGCTACGAAGCGATTGCCAAAAATGCCGATGCTAAGGTGGCTGTTATGGCCGGCGCTGTCGAGCTGGATTATTTGCGGGCTTCTGGCGTGCCGGAGGAACAGCTCGTCATCGTTCCGAATCAGGATACTGCGATTGATGCGCTAAAGTCCGGCCGGGCTGATGCGATGACGATGACTGGGCCCGCTTTGCAATCGCGATTGGATTCAGCAAAGGAGCCTGGGATCGCGCGCGTCATGGACTTTGAACAGCCGATCATTGATGGGGCAAGTGTTCGCGGCTATGGGGCCACTGCCTTTCGCATGGAGGATACAGCGTTCCGCGATGCTTTCAATGCAGAGCTGGAGAAAATGAAGGAGTCGGGCGAGCTGCTGGAAATATTGAGCAAATTCGGTTTTACGGAGCAGGAACTGCCGGGAGATATGACGGCAGAGCAGCTCTGCCAATAGTCTTATGAATGTCCCGTGGAAAGAATGGTGGCCGTTGCTGCTCGACGGCGCTGTCGTTACACTCCAAGTGTCAGTACTATCGGCGATCGTCGCGCTGTTGATTGCAGCTGCGGTCGGGCTGGCCAGAGTATCCCGCTTCATGATTGTCCGGGGAATAGCGAAAATTTATGTGGAGCTGTTTCGCTCTTGTTCGCTGCTCGTCTTGCTGTTCTGGACTTATTTCGCCTTGCCGTTCATCGGTATTGAGCTATCCAAGCTGGCAGCAGGCGTATTGGCAATCGGGTTAAACATTAGCGCATATGGCGCTGAAATCGTCAGGAGCGCAATTATGGCCGTACCGGCCGGTCAGCGGGAAGCGGCCGTTGCCTTGAATTTGTCGGACACGCAGCGTATGTTCCGCATCGTATTGCCTCAAGCCTTCGCCCGTATGCTTCCTCCGTTTGGCAATTTGTTGATTGAATTGGTGAAATCGACCTCGCTAGTATATTTTATAACGTTATCAGATCTTACGTATCAAGCGCTCATTTTGCGCAATAACTTCAATTCATGGACATTGCTCATATTTGCCTTGCTGCTGGTGATCTATTTCCTGATATCTTCTTGCGTCACGCTGGCCATTCGCTTGCTTGAACGCAGGATTACGGCTTGGAGGTGACATTGAGCGTATGTGGGATTGGGACTACGCCGCCGGCCTGTTGCCTAAATTGCTTCCAGCCTTTCGCACAACGGTTGGCGTAACGCTGCTCGGTTTTTTGCTGTCAATAGCAATGGGATTATTGCTGGCAATCGTAGGTCGATCGCGTTATCGCGTTTTTCGCTACAGCGTTCGGGCTGTAGTCGAATTTATTCGCAGCACACCTTTGCTTGTACAATTGTTCTTTCTGTTCATGTTTTTGCCGCAGGTGCTGCCAATTGCCCCTAGTGCATTTGTAACCGGGATCATTACACTAGGTGTGCACTATGGCACATATTTGTCTGAAGTATTTCGTTCTGGTATTGACGCTATCCCGAAGGGTCAGTGGGAGGCAGCGACTGCTTTGCATCTATCCAAACGCAAAATATGGCTGTCTATTATATTGCCGCAAGCCATTCCGCCTGTCATTCCCGTAATGGGCAATTATTTGATTGTCATCTTTAAAGAAACGCCAGCCCTTATGGCGATTACGCTGGGCGAAATGCTGATGGCGACGAAAAACGAAGTGTCGGCTACTTATCGTGTGTTTGAACCGTATACGGTTGTCGGCATCCTATTTATTGTCGTGAGCCTTATTTTCTCATATGGGTTTCAATGGCTGGAGCGGCGCTTCTTGCAACGCAAATATGAACGGAAAGGAGGAGAGGCTAGTGACAGTAAAGCTAGAGCCAAGATCGGCAGCAACGCTTGAGCGTGAGGGCGATCCGGTTGTTCGCTATGAAGGGGTTACGAAATACTTTGGTGATCTGCATGTAATAAAAGGAATCGATCTTGATATTTATCCGGGTGAAAAGATGGCTGTCATTGGCCCGAGCGGTTCGGGCAAGACAACGCTTGGCCGCATGCTCATGACACTTGAAGAACCGACAGACGGATCGATCTATATCGATTCGGAACCGTTATGGCATATGGAGTCAGGCGGCAAGCGGGTACGGGCAAGCGACAAGCACTTGCGGCGTGTTCGTTCCAAGGTCGGAATGGTGTTCCAGCACTTTAATCTGTTTCCCCACATGTCTGTGCTTCGCAATGTGACGATGGCGCCGCGTTCTGTGCTCGGCTTGTCGAAGGATGAAGCGCATGAACGAGCGGAGACGATGCTGCGCAAAGTCGGACTGTCCGACAAATTGGAAATGTATCCCGCACAGCTGTCCGGCGGACAAAAGCAGCGGGTTGCTATTGCAAGGGCGCTTGTCATGCAGCCGAAAGTGATGGTGTTTGATGAAGTGACATCAGCGCTTGATCCGGAGCTGGTAGGCGAGGTGCTGGATGTCATTAAAGAAATTGCCGCCGAAAGTGAAATGGCGATGATGCTCATTACACATGAGATGGAATTCGCTCGCGATGTGGCAGATCGGGTTATATTTGGCGCAGACGGTTTAATTGTCGAACAAGGTCATCCGCAGCAAATTTTCGGAAATCCGCAAAGTGAACGGCTGCAGCAATTTTTACATCGTTTTTTGTAAAGGGAGGCAGTGATGAAATTACGCACGCCAAGAGCGGAAGATGGGATAGCAGTCTGGCAATTCATTCGTGAAGCTGGGCAGCTCGACATCAACTCAACCTACTGTTATATCATGCTTTGTGATATGTTCCGTGACACTTGCGTCATTGCAGAATGCGAAGGGGATCTATGCGGTTTCTTATCCAGCTACCGCAGGCCCGATCAGCCGGATACCTTATTCGTATGGCAGGTTGCGGTAGCACCGTCCCGGCGCGGTCAAGGCATAGGCAAAAAGATGCTGCAATCGCTGCTTTCAAGGGAGGCGGTACATGAGATTCAATATGTTGAGGCGACGATTGGTCCGGCCAATGAGCCATCTATCCGCCTGTTTTTAAGATTGGCAGAGGGCCTAGATACTGCATGTCACATTACACCTAAATATGGTGAGGAGATGTTTCCTGCTGCTATGAATCATGAGGCGGAGCTGCTTTATCGGGTGGGCCCGCTTACGAAGAAAACAAATAATTTACTTAACCGGGAGGGATTCTGTGAATAAGAACGAACATGCTGCCACGGATATGAAGGTTTTTGAAAACTTGGAGTCGGAGGTGCGCAGCTATTGCCGCAGCTTTACGACGGTTTTTGCCAAGGCGAGCAATGCGATGATGTGGGATGTGGCCGGAAAATCATATATTGATTTTTTCGCCGGAGCCGGCGCTCTCAATTATGGTCATAACAATACACGCATTCGCTCGCAGCTTATCCGTTATTTGATGGAGGATGGCGTTACACACAGCCTGGATATGGCGACGGAAGCCAAGAAAAATTTTTTAACAGCATTCAAAGCGCTTATTTTGGAGCCTCGCCAGCTGGATTATAAAGTGATGTTCCCGGGTCCGACAGGGACAAATGCGGTGGAAAGCGCATTGAAAATCGCCCGTAAAGTAACTGGAAGAACGAATATTATTAGCTTTACCAACGCCTTCCACGGAATGTCGGCAGGCTCGCTTGCCGCTACCGGCAACCGCTTTAAGCGCAACGGAGCAGGGATGAAGCTGAATGGTACGACGTTTATGCCTTATGACGGCTATTTTGGCCAATCGGTCGACACGTCCATGATATTGGAAAAAATGATTGACGACCCAGGAAGCGGAATTGATTTGCCGGCAGCAATCATTTTGGAGACGGTGCAAGGTGAAGGCGGGCTGAACACGGCCGGGGCTGACTGGCTGAGGCGGGTGGAACAGATCTGCCGCAAGCATGGCATGCTGCTGATCGTTGATGATGTGCAAATGGGCTGCGGCCGCACAGGCACTTTTTTTAGCTTTGAGGATGCGGGCATTGAGCCGGATATCGTTTGCTTGTCCAAATCCATTGGCGGCTACGGGCTGCCGCTAGCTTTAACTTTAATCAAGCCCGCATATGATGTGTGGCAGCCGGGCGAGCATAACGGTACCTTCCGGGGCAATAATTTGGCGTTTATTGCTGCTGCTGAAGCGCTGCATTATTGGACTTCGGAGGAATTCCGCCAGGGACTGGCCGAGAAGGAGAATCAGCTCCGCAAAAAGCTGAAAAAGCTGGCAGCCGGCGCACCGGAGACAATCGCTGAGGTGCGGGGCAAAGGGCTTATTCAGGGGCTTGTTTTTCACAAGGCGGAATGGGCGTCTGCGCTATGTGCGGAAGCGTTCAAACGAGGGCTTATTATGGAAACCTCCGGCCCGCATGACGAAGTGGCGAAGATTATGCCTCCGCTAACGATCGAACCGCAGGTGCTGGAGCGCGGCCTTTTTATAGTGGAGAAGGCGCTGTATGCGGTGGTAGAGCAGGAGCGTTCCGGCGGAAAACTGTCACTGGCCAAGTAAAGATTGAAGGAGCGGATCATAATGATTGTCAAGCATTTGAATGATGTGATTGGTACAAGAGATGATGTAGATACAGAAACTTGGAACTCTCGCCGGCTGCTGCTCAAGAAGGATGGAATAGGTTTTTCGCTGCACGATACGCTTATTAAGACTGGGACGGAAACGTTGATTTGGTATCAAAATCATGTTGAAGCTGTTTATTGTATTGAAGGCGAGGGCGAGATTGAAGTCATTGGCGGCAAGACGTATCCAATCCGCCCGGGAACGCTTTATGCTCTGAATGGCCATGAAAAGCATCTGCTGCGTGCCGCGAAGCAAATGCGTATGGTATGTGTATTCAATCCCCCAGTGACGGGCGCAGAGGTGCATGACGAAAACGGGGTATATCCGCTGGACGAATCCTAACTTAGCTTGTAAAAGGAGCGATGATGTTATGAGTATAAATTCGACGACTGCAGACCGATATCCATCCCGGGTGGCTGACCGGCCGCAAGTGCTGGAACGCAAGGAACCGGTAATCTACTCGGAGTGGACGCCAGAGAGCCCGCTCACGCAAGAACAAAGTAAATACTATGAAGAGAATGGGTATTTACACCTGGAGGACTTCTTCTCTGCTGAAGAAATTAGCGGCTGGAAAGCCGAGCTCAAGCGTTTGAACGAAGAGACGCGCGGTGAGGCGGTCGGCCACGTCATTCGCGAGCCGGATAGCAACGAGGTGCGCTCGATCTTTGCCGTTCATGCCAACAATCCAATATTTTCCGGGCTGGCCAATCATCCGCGACTGAAGGCAATATCGGAATATTTGCTCGGTTCTGAGACGTATATTCACCAGTCGCGCATTAATTACAAGCCAGGCTTTTCGGGCAAGGAGTTTTACTGGCATTCTGATTTTGAAACCTGGCATGTCGAGGATGGGATGCCGGCGATGCGCGCCTTTAGCTGCTCGATCGCGCTCGAAGATAACTTTCATTATAATGGCCCGCTAATGGTCATGCCAGGTTCGCATAAGCAATTTATCAGCTGTGTTGGACGGACGCCTGATGATCACTTCAAGCTGTCGCTGCGCCGCCAGGAATATGGCGTGCCTGATCATGCGAGTCTGGAGAGGCTTGCTGCTGCGAACGGGATCGACACACCCGTAGGCCGGGCTGGCTCGGTCGTGCTGTTCGACTGCAATATTATGCATGGCTCCAACAGCAATATTACTCCATTCCCGCGCAGCAATGTTTTTCTCGTATATAATAGTACGGCTAATAAGCTGGTTGCGCCTTATTCGGGGCAAAAGCCGCGACCGCGCTATATTGCGGCGCGCGATTAAAATGAAATTATTGAGCAGTTTGCAGGTGATTCAGTTTCAAGTATTCATCAAGTTGCCGGGCGGGCTGCATCACGCTGGTTCCGTGACAAATTTCCAGCCTTTTCGGGTTTAAATCCCTCACAATAACACTGCTTTGCACAGCCTGCTCCATATCAGCAGTAAACATCGCCATCGGCTTGCGCATCTTTCCTTTCTTGGAAGTGAAAAGATCGCCGGCCAGCAGCACTTGATCTTGCTCATGATAGTAGACGACATGGCCTGGGGAATGTCCGGGCGTGAAATAGGGGCGCAAGGAGCCAATCTGCTCAAGATTGCTGTCTGTATCTTCAGGCAGAGGCTGTGCGATGCCCGGCGAAAGTGAAACGGCTGCTTTCTTGCGGCGCGGATAAGGAAGCTCGCCCTGCATATAGGGAATCTCCGTTCGATGTACATAAACCGGAACGGACGTTCTCTTCAAAATTCGCGGAATGGCGCCGACATGATCCGAATGACCGTGTGTCAAAACAATTGTGTGCAGCGGTCCCGCTTGCAGCCGTTCGATAAAGGAGAGAATGCCGTCCGCCATCATAGGTATTCCGGCGTCGACAAGGGTGACTCCTTTCCGGTCTTTGACGATCCAAACCTGTATCGGGATAAGCATCCATGTTTTTAAGCTCCAAATATGTTCAGACAGTTGTGTGATTTTCATGATGATTGTCTCCTTGGTGTAATTTTTGGCGGAAGCCTAACAGCAGTGTTTCAAAGGCGGTATCAAAGGTTGTGGACAGGCGTTCCAGCAGTTGTTCGGCCGATTCCTCAGAATGAGTATAAGTGCCAATAATTCCATGCATGGTGTAGTAACAGATTCGGCTAAAGGCGAGCAGCCGCTCATCATTGGAGTCGATCTGCAAGCATTGCTGCAAAGCGCGGGTGAGCAGGGCGAACAATTCATTGCGCAGCTTATTGATGGGGAGTTCCGGCTCCTGTTCATCGACGCGTACAGCGCGCACATTAAAAAAGATTGGATACATCGTTTTATTCATGAAGCAGAAGCGCACCATTTCTTTGCAAATTGCCTTCCATTTCTGCTCGGCGGATTGCTGGGCGGTGTGCAGGATGTCCGTAAGCTGCTGCTTTAGCTGATCAAGCGGAGGCATGGAGAGCAGATGGAGCAGCGCTTCTTTATCATGAAAGTAAATATAGATTGTTGTATGAGAGCAGCCGGCTTGCTTGGCGATTTCTCGCATCGTCACCGTGTCATACCCTCTTTCGCCAAATAGCTGGGTAGCTGCGGCGAGTATGCTCTGCTTTGTTTCTTCAGCGCGTAGTTCTTGTTTACGAGACATGAGTAGTTCGCTCCTTCATAATTGTAACCACAGGTTACTAACCGTTGGTTATAATATAACCGATTGTTTCTAGATTGTCAATCCAGTTCATGATGGTCGCGCATGATCTATTTCTTCAGAAGGAGGCATTGACAGACTTTTTAACAAGTGTTACCATAAAACCAACCAGAACTGACTGGTCAGTACAAAAGGAGCGGAGGCGTTGATGTTACAATGAATTGGGGGACGTTTAATGAGTTGCTGCAATTGAATCATTATAAGCAGTTGAGAGCAAGCTCGCCATTTTCATTTCATGCCGAACATCGTTACTGGGATATATACAAATATGAGCCTGTGAAAAAGATTTTACTGGATCACGAGAATTTCTCGTCTCAAGGGGAGCAAAATGATCAAGATCCAATCGATTCGAGCATTTTGCGCCAAGATCCGCCGAAGCATAGACAGCTGCGCCGGTTTGTATCGCAGGCGTTCACGCCGCGCATGATCGAATCTTTACAGCCAAAGATTGATGCAATTGCGCATCAATTATGCGATGAAGCAGAGCGGCGAGGCGCGATTGATGCGCTCCATGACTTCGCCAGCCCGCTGCCGATTACTGTAATTGCAGAGATGCTCGGCGTTCCAGCGAGCGATCGCCAGCAGTTCAAGCAATGGTCGGATTCTCTCGTTGGTAACGATAGGGAACGATACTATGAATGCCAGCGCGAAATGAGTATCTATTTTGGCGATATTATGAATGCGCGGAGGCGTGAGCCGCAGGATGATCTTGTTAGTGAGCTTGTACAGGCGACCATAGAGGGCGAACAGCTGAGCGATCTGGAGATTATTGGGTTTTGTATTTTGCTGCTCGTGGCTGGCAATGAAACAACGACCAATCTGATTACTTCTGCACTGATTTGTCTTGATTGTGATCGCGAGGCGCGTGCACAATTGCTGAGCAACCCGCTTTTAATCCCGCAAGCGCTAGAAGAGACGCTGCGTTATTGCTCGCCTGTGCGAATGACATCGAGAATGGTAACGCGGGATGTGGAGTTGTGCGGTCAGTCTTTCCAGGCCGGACAATTTGTAAATGTAGCGATCGGATCGGCCAATCATGATGAGGAGCAATTTGCCAATCCGGAGCGCTTTGATATTCATCGCAGTCCGAACGCCCATCTGGCATTCGGGCACGGCATTCATTTTTGTCTTGGCGCGCAGCTTGCCAGAATCGAGGCTAAAGCTGCTCTGACAGCCTTTCTGCAGCGCTTCCCGGATTATCAGTGCGATCCCTCGTATCAGCTCGAACGGCAAGATAGCTGGATGATATTTGGTGTGACACGGTTGCCTTTATTGTTGAATCTCACCTCCTAATAATGAATGAACTGTCCGGTTTCGGATGCTGGACGGTTCTTTTTTGTGCTTTTATGGCCATTATCCCTATGGCTCAGTGGTCGGCTATGCGGTTGATTTGGAGCAGCTGAGGCAATTTCCTAAAGCTTTTTTATAGTTATGAAGTGAACCATATATCGCGAAATTGAACCCACCCGAGCGATTCGAGAGAAATCCCCCTGATTGACGGATGGAAGGCGGTTTTTAAATGCTTGCGGTAAAGAAAGAGCAGTAAGCCCCGCTTTTTGAGCTGCTCTTCGATAAGCATAAGCCGCTCCATTCTTCGCTCCGCTGCGGGCTCGGCGAGCACGCCTTGAAGAGCGAGCTCCAGCTCCTGCTTCATTTTTGGCAGCATATGCTGCTGCATGCTTTTAAATAAATCGATTAACCGCAGATCCCGATGTTCATCAAGCATAGTGGCAAAAAGCAGCAAATCGGCGGACATGCGGGCCTCTCCTTTAAATTTCTCGGCAGGGAGCAGCTGAATTTGCAATTGAATGCCTGCCCGTGCACAGAGCTGCCCGATCAACTCGGCATCGGCCTTATACTGCGGAATCGTAGCCAGCAGCAGTACTTCGCCGCGATAGCCTGCAGCAGCGAGCTTGTCCTGCAAGTGAACGGGAGAGCAGTTCGTGTGCGCTGTCAATTTGCTTTTATGGGGCCAAAAACTGTCGCATGGCTCAATGACATCGCCCGAGAGCATCTTTAGCAGGCCGTCGCGGTTTATGGCTTCATTAAGAAGCTGACGCATAGCGGCTGCAGCCAGCAAGCCCTGCTTTGATTCATTGACAGTTAAAAATTTGCAAGTCATACCCGATTGCCGGATTTGCTGCCATTGCTCCGCTGCCATATCGGAGATGCGCACGTTATGCATAATTTGAAAGGCGGGTTGCTCTGCCGTATTCACGACCTGCTGTCCTTCCGGCAGCTCCCATACTTCAACGCGGTCCAGAAAAGGCCGTCCCAGAAAATAAGCCGAAAAAGCGTCCAAAATCCATACACCGTGCTCTTTGCGGATGAATTGGAATGGGCCGGTTCCAACCGGAAATTCACCGAATGCTTGATCATGCTGCTCACAATAGTCTTGCGGAACAATAGAAGCGCGATTTGTCGTTAGAAAAGGGAGAAAGGTTTCGTTGCGTTCAGTCAGGGTAATCCGAATCGTGCGATCGTCGATCGCCTCAATCTTAGAAATATTCGCATACGCCCAATTGAACAAGCCATGTGGAGCAAGCTGCTGCAGGCGCTCCAGCGTATATTTTACGTCAGAGGCGAGCAGCTCCCGCCCATGATGAAACTGCACCCCTTTGCGCAAATAAAAAATCCACTCTGTCCGCGATTCGTCGACATCCCAGCCATGCGCCAAATGGGGCTGAATGGCGCTGCCCGCCGCATCCATGCGGACGAGCCCGTCAAATAATTGCGTTACGAGGTGAGCCTCGCCGCTATAGTGAAGAGCCGCCGGGTCGAGTGAGTGGATCTTTTGCGGCAATGGAAAACGCAGAATATCAGTTCGCTGCCGGCCATGTACGATGGAGTGCAGGCCAAAATGCCCGGACAGCCAATGTTGAAACGGATCCTGCACACGCAACTGCGGCTGAAGGGCATGTACCCATTGCAGGGCATCCTGCAGGCTTTGCTTTGCCACCATTTCCTGTGCCTCCAGCATGGCCAGCGGTGTGCCGTCAGCGAGCAGTACAATCGTTGAGCGATTGCCCCTTCCTTTTTTGGGAAGCCAGCGCAGCCAGCCCTGTTCCTCCATTTTGCGCAGCAGCAGTACCATATTGCGCGGGGTGCATTCCATAATCGCAGCCAGTTCTTCAATTGTAACCTCGTACGAAGTGCCGGGCGACTCAGGCAAATAGGCTTGCCATAAAGCTAAATATTGCCGGCGCAGCTTCATTTCAACCCTCCTCGTCTTAAAACATGAAATTTATAAACCTCATTTTGCACTTTTTCTTCTTGTTTTATAGGTTACAATAGAGAGGTATACATAAGCAAATTAGGAGTGAAAGGCCATGAGAGATCCGGCACCGTGGCAAAAAAGATATGACCGGCTGCTGCTGTATTCGATTTTGCTAGGCTTGGCAGGCCAATATTTATTTGTCGGCAATGACCCGGGTGTTTCGGTTATTCTGTTTATTATCGGCTATTACGCTGTATTCTTTTATGCGGTCCGCGGGCGCATCGGCGGCTTTGAGCAGTGGCGGGGGCAATCGAAGTCGGGCTGGCTGCTCTTTATTCCGATCGGACTGCTGGCTTTGACGTATATGCTGTTTGCGAACAGTCTGTTTCGCACCTTGAACGCGGTTGTGTTGCCGGCGATGATGATTGCCCAGGCGCTTCTGTTGACTCGCTCCAGCCCATACCCGTGGTATAAGGCAGTCTTTTTCGGCGACTTGCTCAACCGGGCGATCGCCAAACCGATCTCGTATATTGCAGTGCCGTTTGAATTGATCGGCAGTAAGCTGATGCCGGCCAAAGCCTCCTATTCGGTTAATGGAAAGCTGCGCAGCGTTTTGCTTGGCCTGCTGCTGGCAGCGCCGGTCTTAATTGTAGTGATCGCTCTGCTGGCGGCAGCCGACGGTATTTTTCTCTCCTGGCTAGTTGAGATTCCGGGCTGGTTCGGCGGATTTTCGGTTGGGGGCAGCGGTGTCCGCATATTGGTTGCTGCCGTTCTATCGCTCTATATCTTCTGTTTTTTGTGGGGGCTGCTGTTCCATAATGGCGATGATATGCGCGCAGTACGCAGCCGTGCAGAGGGGGGAGCTGTGGCGGAACAGCCGTTGGTTTCCCTCGATCCGGTCACAGCGGGCACGTTGTTTACGACTGTCAATATCGTTTATCTCTTGTTTGCAGTCATTCAATTTTCTTATTTTTTCGGCGCGGCGCAGGGCATGCTTCCCGAAGGAGAGGCTTACGCGGATTATGCCCGCCGCGGGTTTAGTGAGTTGGTGCTCGTGGCGGTCATTAATATGGGACTGCTTCATGTCGGTCTGCATGTAGTCAGGCCCGCCGGCCGTAAGGCTGAACGATTCCGCAAGCTGCTGCTAAGCATGCTTGTTTTATGCACATTTGTCATGCTGATTTCGGCGTTTAGCAGATTGTCCTTATATGAGGAAGCTTACGGCTTTACGCAAACCAGGCTGCTCGTTCACGGCTTTATGATTTATTTGGGCAGCTTGCTGACCGCATCCTTCATCCGTATATGGCGAGTACGGCTATCGCTTACAAAGGTGTATATTGGACTATCTGTGCTGGCATTTGTTATTATGAATTATATCAACATAGACGCACGCATAGCTGTAAACAACATCGAGCGCTACGAGCGTACTGGTGTCATCGATATCGATTATCTTGGAACCTTGTCGGCAGATGCTGCTCCGGCTTTAATGAAGCTGCAGCAGCGGAATCCGGAATGGGGCGAATTGCAGGAATTGATTGTACGGATGAAGGCGTCCGAGAAGGAGCGCGGCAGCTGGCCGTCATGGAACTTGTCGATTTACCGACTTGAATAGAAGGGAGAGGAAAGTCATTGAACCATAAGCGAAGAAAACAGATGATCGCCGGAATCGCTGTCGCTGCGCTGCTATGCAGCGCGGTAATTGTGAGCGGATGTGCGGAGCATAAAGAGCATAAAGAGCAGAACGGGCAGGAGACTTCGTTGTTGCAAGAAGAGGGCGGAAGGGGACGAGGCCAGGCTGTCACCTTTGAAGTGCTGAATGAGTCGGCCAGGCATGAGCTCCTTGCCGACGACGCAGTAAAGGTAAGCTATGAGCAATTGCAAAATGCCGCCCCGGGCGGATATATTTTGCAGGAGACGGATAAAGATTACTACTTGCTCGTTAGCGGCGGGAAGCACCCGACTGTAGCGGCCGGTTTTACGGTTGATCAGCTGCGCTGGGTTGAAGAGCAGGACGGACAGTCTCCCTTTATCCATATTGCGGCTCATCCTTTGCTGGAGGAGGAGGGGGCGGCGAAAATCGACCATGATGCGGCCTTTGCGCACGGCTCGGCAAAATCGCTGCTGCGGGTCTCCAAGCTTGATTTGCCCCCGAAGGCAGAGGTCGTCGGCTTCTCTCTTACCGGATTACAATAAAAAACAGCGTCTCTCACCGAACGGTAAATCTCGGCGGTGAGGCGCTGTTTTTTACTTGCTTTACTTCATTCAAGCTCGAGCTCGATTACCGTATTGCGGGCATCGGGGAGCGGGAAGGTGAAATGCTCCGGCTTGGCGAGACTGATAAAGGCGTTATTCTCGAACAATGCTGCGCTCCATGGGCGGCTGATAAATACTTCAGAGCCGTCAGCCAACAGACGCGCGCTTTTTAGCTTGCCTTCCAGACCGGTCAGATTGATCGGCCCGATGCTTTGCTCGAATACATGGGCATACAGCTTATTGCCCTTTTGTGTAAAACGCCCCCATTCCGGCTTGTCGTAATCCGCCTTGCCGCAGCCATAAATGCTGTCGCCGTTGCGCTTCATCCAGCTGCCGACCTCTGCCAATATATCCAGCGATTGCTGCGGTATTTCGCCTCTGGCATCCGGGCCGACGTTGAGCAGCATGTTGCCGTTTTTGCTTACACATTCTACTAGCTTGCGTATAATAGTTGTTGCATTTTTGTAGCAATTGTCGGCCGCAGAGTAGCCCCAGTTATTGTTGAGCGTAATGCAGGCTTCCCATGGAATCGGTTCGCCGGCATTGTTGGTGACGCCTTCCGGCGGAATAATTTGCTCCGGCGAGGCAAAATCTCCAGCATAGATCGACGGTTCAGCGGTGTAGATGCTGCCGGCCAGATCGCCGCTTCCTTCCAGCCGATTGTCGATAATAATATGCGGCTGCAAAGAACGGATCATCGTCATCAGCTCAGTGGCACGCCATTTTTCACCGCACATCTCATCATAGGAAAAATCGAACCACATAATATCAAGCTTGCCATAGCCGGTCAGCAGCTCGCGTATTTGTCCATGCATATAATCCAGGTAACGATCGAAGGTTTGCGGGTCGCGCTTGAAGTTCTCATTGTTCCGCATCGGATGCGCCTTATCGCCATAGGCCGGATAATCCTCATGATACCAGTCGATCAGCGAATAATAGAGGCCGACCTTGATCCCTTCGGCACGGAAGGCTTCCAAAAATTCACGGACAAGATCCCGGCCTGCCGGAGTATTCGTCGATTTGTACTCTGTCAATTTGCTGTCAAACAGGCAAAATCCGTCATGGTGCTTGGCAGTAAGTACAGCATATCGCATACCGGCAGCTTTGGCCGCTTTTGCCCATTCCCGCGGCTGATAAAGATCCGGGTTGAATTGTTCAAAATAGGGCTGATAATCCTCAATTGTCAACTGCTCGGTGCTGCGCACCCATTCGCCTCGCGCCGGAATGGCATATAAGCCCCAATGAATAAACATGCCAAAGCGGTCATAGCGGAACCATTCTGTCCGTTCCGTACGTTCCTGTACAAGCTTGTTAGCCGACATTGCTGATCATCCTCCTAAAGTGCTGTTATCGTGAACCGACTCTTAAAGTGTAGCAATGATATGGTATAATGGACAGATCACCAGCTAACCTATGCGGGTATAAAATTAACTTTATCAGGAGTGCACGGATGAATTCGATCGACGCCGGTTCAACGATTCATGACATGATACGCAATATGCAGGTTCATATTCTTACGGCGCAATACACACAATGCTGGCCGGAATGGCAGGATCTTAATTATGTGCCGGCATATAACAAGCTGTATTATATCGTGGATGGGGAAGGATGGCTGGAAATTGACGGCCGGGAATATTGGCCAAAGCCCGGCCAGCTTTTTTTGATGCCGGCACATACACTGCAGTCCTATTCGGCAATTAACGACAATGCCTTTCGAAAATATTGGTGTCATTTCACTGCGCCGGCTGGCGAACTGGATTTTTTTCAATGGCTGCAAATGCCGCATTGCTATGAGGGGCTGGACCAGGAGATGATGATGCGGCTATTTCGCCAGTTGACAGAGGCGCATCGTGAAGTTTCGCTAACGGCGCGCTTGCAGGAAAAAGCGCTTTTGCTGACCATCTTGTCGCAGCTGCTGGAGCGGGCGACGCCGCGCATACACAGCAAGCATACGCAGGAAATGGAACGTCTGACCGCAATCCAGCATTATATTGAAACGCATCTTCACGAGGAGGTTACGCTGGAGAGCATGGCCGCGCATTTGCATTTGCATCCGAATTATTTTATTAAATATTTCAAAAAGCATTTCGGTCTTTCCCCATTAAAATATGTCAGCCGCAAAAAGATGGAAAAGGCAAAGCAACTGCTGAAGACGACGAGCTTAAGCATTAAAGAAATCGCTGCCCATATTGGCTTCGACGATGCCAATCATTTTTCCAAAACGTTCCGCAGGGAAATCGGCTACAGTCCGTCAGAGTATCGAACGAGAATATAGGGCTAAAGGGAAGAGACTCGCTGTTCAACCGACAGGGGTCTTTTTTTGCGGGCAACCAGACGCGGGCGTCCTTTTCAGGACGCCCCGGTTGGCAGCGGCGCCGCCCGCCGCTGAATGAGGCGCAGGCGGAGGAAGAAACCGGCTGTGGCGAAGGTGAGACCGGCAGTAATGCCGACCCAGAAACCGTATGCGCCCAATGCTGTAAAATCGGCAAGCGCATATCCGAGCGGGATGCCGATAATCCAATAGGAGATCAATGCGACGACGAAGGGGACGGTTACATCCTTATAGCCGCGCAGCACGCCTTGCAGGGAGGCTTGTGAAGCGTCGGACAATTGAAACACAAGCGCGAAGACGAGAAAATGCGTGATCAATTCCGCTACATGAGCGTCTTCGGTGTACAGCCAGGCGATCGGCTCCCGCATGAAGAAAAGCGCGCAGGCGCCAAGCCCCATCAGCCCGACAGCCATGCTGACGCCTAATATGCCGTATTGCCGGGCATGTTCTCTTCTGCCGGCACCGGCTTCATAGGCGACCAGAATGGTAAGAGCCATTGAAATACTGAGCGGCACCATAAACAGCAGCGAAGCGAAGTTCAATGTCGCCTGGTGCGCTGCGATCGTAGAAGTATCGAACATCATTCCCATAAATAAAGTCACGACAGCAAAAATGCTGGCTTCAAAAAAAGTGGACAGTCCCATCGGAATTCCAATGGCGAGCTGTTCCTTCCACAGCTTAAGGGAAGGAGCGTACCAGCGGACAAACAGGCGGTGACGGCGAATAACCGGATTCACAAAGGTCATCCAAATGCTGATGGCAAAAATGCACCAGAACGTAATCGCCGTCGCATAGCCCGAGCCGATTCCGCCCAGCCGCGGAAAACCGAAATGGCCGAAAATAAGGCCGTAATTGAGAAAGCCGTTAATGGGAACAGCAGCGAGCATAATATACATCGTAATGCGGGTAAATCCTTGCGCTTCAAAAAAGTAGCGTATGACGTAGCTGGCGAAAAACGGAACAAGGCCCCAGGCGATGCCGATCAGGTAATGCTTGGCGATGTAGGCGACGTCCGGTTCGAGCTTCATCGCTGCCAGCAGCGGATCAAGGGCGATCGCGCCGATTCCGATAATCGCTAGCGATAAAATAACAGATAAGTATAGAGCCTGTGTTGCCGGTTTGGCAATTTGTTCGTCTTTTCCCTCGCCAATCAGATGGCTGATAATCGGCGTAACTGCGAGCAGCAGCGCATTAATTCCGGTCATTAGCGGCATCCACAGACTCGAGCCTACGGCTACGCCAGCCAGATCGACCGTTCCCGCGCGGCCGGACATCATCGTATCCAACACATTCATAGCGATATAGCTGATTTGGGTGACGACGATCGGGCCGAGAATGGCGAGAAACAAAAGCAGCTTGCGTTTTAACGTTGGTGCATGGTACATTTTGAACAATTCCTCCACAGTAATGGTGCAAAAGACGAAGTCAGTTTCCCTATTGTAACATACTCTTCATAGACAGCGTCAGTATAGAAATTCATCTTTACGAATAGTAGGTTAGCGCTCATAATGGAAGAGCATAACTATATCGAAATGTTTTGTTGGAGGTGCGCAGTATGGAAGCGTCACGCATTGCGGTGCAGCTTTACACATTAAGAGATTTTTGCCAGACCAAAGAAGCTCTGCGCGAGTCTTTGCGTAAAGTAAAGGAGATTGGTTACCAGGCGATTCAAGTGTCGGGAATCGGTCCGATTAGTCATGAGGATGTCAAAGCATGCGCCGATGAATTTGGCCTCACAATTTGTGCTACGCATGTAAGCTATGAAAGCATGCAGCAGGAGCTCGAAGAAGTCGTTAGACAGCATCAGCTTTGGAATTGCAAATATGTAGGTCTGGGTGGTATTCCGAATGAGTATCGTACCGGGGGCGGCTATGACGCGTTTGCCAAGGAAGCGTCGGAGATCGGCAAGCGGCTGCAGGAGTATGGGCTGCAGTTTATTTATCATAATCATCATTTTGAATTTCAAAAATTCGAGGGCGTCACAGGGATGGAGCGGCTGCTTCAGCATAGCGATAAAGCGGCCTTTGGATTTGAAATCGATACATATTGGGTACAAGCCGGCGGAGCGAATCCGGTGGACTGGATTTACAAGGTCGATGGCCGCATGAAGGTAATTCATCTCAAGGATATGGCAATCATCGATAACAAGCAGGTATATGCCGAGATTGGCGAAGGCAATCTGGACTTTTCCAAAATTATTCAAGCCTGCCGTGACACAGGTGTAGAGTGGTACATTGTTGAGCAGGATGATTGCCAGCGCGATCCTTTCGAAAGTCTGGCCATCAGCTGGCGCAACCTGCAGCAGTTTTTATAGAAGCACTTAGCTGCCTTTGAAAGTGATGGAGGATGACAACAAATTGACTCTCAAAACTAACACAACCAGCATGAAATCACTGCAAACACAACTCGTTCACGATGCACATGACGAGCGGCATCACGGCGCTGTCACACCGCCGATCTATCAGAACAGTCTGTTTACGTTTGAAACTGTAGCAGCATATGAGAATGCTTCACTTGACCAAATGAACCGTCATGTGTATACGCGGGGCAATAATCCGACCGTATATGAGCTGGAAAAGAAGCTTGCTGCCCTGGAAGGAGCGGATTCAGCGCGCTGCTTCGCATCAGGCATGGCGGCCATCAGCTCGGCAATATTATCCGTCGTCAAGTGCGGGGATCATATCGTATGTGTCGACCAGGCCTACGGTCCCGCGAAGCGCTTTATGACCGAGTACCTTCCTAAATTTCAAGTGGCTACAACCTTCGTGGACGGTACATCGGTGGAGGCGGTGCGGGCTGCGATCAGGCCCAACACGAGCCTCGTCTATCTGGAAAGCCCGTCGAGTCTGCTGTTTGCACTGCAGGATATACAGGCATGTGCCGACATTGCGCATCAAGCCGGCGCGCTTGTGCTGATCGACAATACGTGGGCGACGCCGATTAATCAAAATCCATTGGCTCTAGGTGTCGATCTCGTCATTCATTCCTTAACGAAGTATGTTGGCGGCCATAGCGATGCGCTTGGCGGCGCGGTGCTGGGACGCAAGGAACTGATGGAGGGGCTGTTCCATAATGAATTTCTTTTACTCGGCAGCATTATGGCGCCGCAGACGGCTGCACTCATTATGCGGGGACTGCGGACATTGCCGCTGCGCATGAAGCAGCATCAGGAGAGCGGGCTGGAAATTGCGCGCTTTCTGGAGCGTCAGCATTGGGTAGCTTCGGTCAGCCATCCCGGGCTGCCTTCGCATCCGCAGCACCAACTTGCCACGCAGCAGATGAGCGGCTTTAGCAGCGTCTTTTGCTTTGAGACACAGATTGATGCAGAGCGGATGAAGCAGTGGGCGAACAAGCTGGAATTGTTCCGCATCGGTGTAAGCTGGGGCGGCTATGAAAGTCTTGTACTGGTCAATGCGACTGGAGCAAATAGCGATCGGGTGCATGTTCGCCTGTATATCGGTCTGGAGGATCCGGCGGATATTATAGCGGATATTAGTGCCGCTTGCGAATATGCAGGCATTCCTTGCCATCCATAGCCCATATCAATAAAACAAAGAAAAAGCTGTCAGGCGTGAGCGCGCGTCTTGGCAGCTTTTTCTCATTTTTGCTGCAAAAAAAGGTTGCAAATTACTTCGAAAGAATTATAATACAAGTAAGATACAGGTATTGTTGATTTTTTTGGTACTTTTAAAGAAGGAGGTTGCCTTCATGAACAATCAGCTGGCGATAGATGGAGGGCCGAAAACGAAAACGGTTCCATTCGGAACAGCAATGCGATTCGGCGAAGATGAGCTGCAGGAGCTTAAGGAAGCGCTCGAGCAAAATACGCTTTTCTACCATGCCGGGCAGAAGGTAAAGACATTTTTGAACAATTTTAACGCATTGTACGGCGTCCGCTACAGTGTAGCTGCATCTTCCGGGACGGCTGCCATTCATATTGCATTAGGAGCAGCCGGCGTCACAGTAGGGGACGAGGTCATTACGAGCCCGATAACCGATCAAGGGACACTTGTAGGTATCCTGTATCAGAATGCAATTCCGGTGTTTGCCGATTTGGAGCCGCATAGCTATAATCTGGATCCGGCTTCTGTAGAAGCGCGTGTTACCCCGCGCACGAAAGCGATTGTCGTTGTTCATTTGGCCGGCAATAGCTGTGATATGGACGGGATTATGGCTGTTGCCCGCAAGCATAATTTGCAAGTGATCGAGGATTGCGCTCAAAGCTATATGACGAGGTACAAGGGACGGCTCGTAGGAACGATTGGTCATTACGGATGCTTCAGCACCAATGATTTTAAACATATATCAACCGGAGACGGCGGCATTGTAACGGTCAACTCTGGCGATGAAGCGGAATATTATGCGGTTCATGCCTTCGCGGATAAAAATTATAGACGGTTCGGCGGCACGGTCATTCGCGATTTGAATGCATTGGCGCCCAATTACCGGATGACGGAATTGCAAGGGGCGGTTGGTATCGCTCAACTGCGCAAGCTGCCGGCAATCTGCGCGGCACGCTCCCGCTATGGCAAGCGGCTAAGCGAGATTATTGCCGGATTGCCTGGAATTGCCGTTCCATATGTAGCGGCAGAAAACGAATCATCGTATTGGTTTTATATGTTCCGAATCAATGAACAGCAGCTTGGTACGACGAGGGAAGCGTTTTGCGATGCGCTGCGCGCCGAAGGGATTCCCTGCTCGGCGGGCTACATTCCGGATGTCGTATACATGCAGCCGCTTTTCCAGAAGCGCGAGGCATATGCGGGATCGCATTTTCCGTTTGAGCTGTCGGACGTCTCCTACGAACGGGGCATCTGTCCGGAGGCAGAGGCAATATTGCGCACTGCAGTCCGTGTGGAGATCCGGGAATGCTTTACGGAGCAAGATATTGAGGAAATGGGAGCGGCGATTCGCAAGGTGGCGAGTTATTATTCGCAGCAGGCCCGCTAGCCGCTGCTGAAAGTTGCATGTCTGCAGCAGCAGCGGACCCGGCAGTAAAGCTAATCATTTCTTTTTAGCCATTTTTGCAAATGATTGACGGCGTCGTCTACACTTTCAAGACCGTTCCAAAAAAGTTGCATATCCGCTTGCAGGTTGTCTAAAAAATCAATATCGCGGAACAATTCAAAGTGAAAATAGTTATTTGCCGACTGCTCGTTGGAAATGTTCAAAGTTTCCAATGTGGCGTGGTCCCACAGCGCTTCATTTACTTCCGGGAGGACGGACAGAAATTTGTTATCCTGACTGAATTTTGTCTGCATCTCCACACTTAGCGCCTTCCGGATAAATTGCTGAGCCAGCTCCGCATCGCCGCAGTCGGACGGTATCATGAAGGCGTTGGCCAGCAGCAATGTTCCTTGCTCGGGACCGAAGGGCATTGCCGCAATTTTGGGCTCGAAGTCCATCTGCTCATTGCGCCAGCCGGCAAGCTCGATCGAAGAGGTCAGCACCATGCCGGATTTGCCGTGCAGAAACGCATCGGTGGAGAAGGGATAATGTGAGCTGAGATGAGCGACACGGTAACGGTAAAGCAGATCGTGAATAAAGGTGAAGGCCCGGCGGATCTGTTCCATATCCGAGTTTTCGTCGAACAGAAAGCCATTTTGAATGGCGAATATCGGCCACCTGCTAAAGAAAGAGGACATAGAGAAGCCGTATTGATCGACAATTCCGTCTGCATTAGTATCAACCGTCAATTTTTGCGCTGTCCGGATGAAATCTTCGATTGACCAGTCAGGCTGCGGCTCGGCTATGCCATATTTCGCGAATAACACAGGGTTATAAGCCAAGTAGACGGTTGAGAACGTTACCGGCACGGCGAGAATGGCCTCGTTGCGGCGGAAAGGCTCGATAATGCGCGGATAGATGGCACCAAGGCGATCGGCAAGCGGTTTTCCCAGATCGATGAACGAATCGTAATCCTCTTCTTCAAAATATTGCTGGTCGGCGATATAGATCAAATCAGGCGAAAGACCGAGCTCGCGGCAAGTGCGGACGGCATCCCAGAAACCTTGTGTAGGAAAATTAAGCAATTTCACCTCTACATCGGGGTGCTCCGCCTGAAAGGCGTCGATCAAGTCCTGCATGCTGCAGTCCGCAAAGTACGAGGGGGACGTTGCCAGCACGCGCAGCGTCCGGCGCTTGTCATCGGGTACGATAACATCGGGAGATACGATCGTGCCTTGCCCCATTTTTTTAATGATCAGGCCTTCTTTCAGCAGCTCGTCCAATGATTTCCGCACAGAGGTGCGGCTTAGGCCGTAATGCTTGCAAAGCTGGTTTTCCGACATTAAATATTGGCCTGGCTTTATATAACCGGATAAAATTTGCTCTCTTAATATAGCAGCTAATTTAGAGTAACGAAATTCCGTATCTCTTTTCATGGGATCATCCAATCTGCGTCATGCGTAATATTATTCATTATTCGTAATTGTAATAAAAGTCTTTAAGCAATACAAGTATGATACGTCTTCATTTCGAAAGGAATTACCTACTTATGAAAATAGCTAAATTGTCTCTATTGTTAGATCGCAGCACCGCCGAGCGACGCTGGACCTATGGGTTGAACAGCTTTGAATATTACATGGAAGAGGTTTTGTCGCGAGCAGCGGTCCCTTACGAGGTAATGAACGATGTCGGGCAATTGGCGAATTGTCAAGACGACATCGTGATTGCCGCTTTAGTACCGGACGACCAGCGCACGGCCGCATTAGTTTGGGACTATGCCGAGCGCGGCGGAACTGTCATTCTTTGCTCGCAGCTGCATGCTTTGGCGCCAAAGTTGGGAATGTTTCCGGAAAACTCTCCGCAAACAGGATATGCTGCCGGCCTTTCGGGCTGTACCCGGCCGCTTCGTTATTTTCAAGCTGCAATATGGCGGGCAGCGGATGGGGCCAGCACCTGTTTGATCCGGCAAGATGGCGAGCTGCGCAAGGAGAAGCCGCAGGGAGAAGCGCTTGGAGCTGTATGGCAGCTGTTTAAGATCGGAGAAGGAAGTCTGGAGCGCTGGTCGGTCGACATTACGGGTGCGATCGTAAATTTGCAGCAAGGTACAGGACCGGTGCTCGATGATGCGACTCCGGCTCCCGACGGATCTGCTCCGCTGAATGAAGGGATATTGAAGGCAGACGACCGCTGTGCAATGGATTGGGAGCATGACCGGCTGTTTACAGAGACAGGCATGCCTTATTTTGCTTATCCCTATGCCGATTTATGGCGGGAGCAGTTTATTGGCCGCCTGTTGCAAGCGGCGTTGGCAAAAGGAATGACACTGCCTTTCGTCGGTTATTGGCCGGATGGTATCGAACAGATTGCCATGATATCGCATGACAGCGATCTTAATGAAGATATTCATGCCGAGTCAACACTTGCTTTACTTGATGAGTGCAAGGTCAATTCATCATGGTGCATGATTGAGCCGGGCTATTCGGCTTCAATCTACGATCAAGTAAAGGCTGCCGGCCATGAGCTCGCTTTTCACTATAACGCTTTGGAGCAGGGGGGCGGCAACTGGTCAGAGGAGGAGTTTGACCGGCAAGTAGCCTGGCTCAAAGAGGCGGCGGGCTTGACGGCGGTGACAAGCAACAAAAATCACTATACCCGTTACGAAGGCTGGGGAGAGCTGTTTGCCTGGTGCGAGAAAAATCGTATCCAATCTGATCAGACCCGAGGCCCTAGCAAAAAAGGCAATGTCGGATTTATTTTCGGTACTTGTCACCCTTATTTCCCGATTGCATGGTCCAATGAGAAGAACCGGATGTACGATGTCGTTGAAATCGGCTTTTTGACGCAAGATCTTGACTTGTCGCAATATTGGTCGGACAGCACGGTCGTCATTCCTTTTCTGGATCGGGTAAAAGAGGTGCGCGGGGTGGCTCATTTTCTGTTCCACCAGGTTCACATTCACCAGTCAGCTCCTGTGCGCGCTGCCTTCCGAAAAGTCATTCATGAAGCGCGCAAGCGCGGCTTTACGTTCTGGACAGCGGAGCAAATTAACCGTTGGGAACGAGCGAGAAGACAGATGCGGATTACAGCATGCGGGGAAGCGGGTGCGGCGTTCAACGTCGAGAAGCCGATCCCGGGGGCGGTCATTTGGGAGCCGGTTGCAGCGGATTACCGACCGGATCAAGGAGAAGAAATACAGGTTCAATATGGGGTAGCATGCCGCAAGCACGCCACCCGAGAGGAGGGAGCCAGTTGGAAAAATTAGCGATTGAAGGCGGTGTTCCGGCGCGAAAGGCGCCTTTGCCGCCAAACTATCCCGGGGCGATGGTGATGGGCGAGGAGGAAGCGGCAAAGGTGGCCGAAGTGATCTATGGACGTTCACCCTTTCGCTATTACGGCCCTGATTGCCAAAATGCGGTGCAAACCTTCGAAAATAAAATGGCCGCGCAGCTTGGCGTTCCGTATACGCTGGCCGTATCGTCCTGCACGGCTGCTTTAATCGTCGCCATGAAGGCGCTGGGGATCGGCTACGGAGATAAGGTGATTGTCCCTGCCAACACTTTTTTGGCTACTGCAGGAGCTGTTGTCGCTTGCAATGCGGTGCCGGTTTTCGCTGATGTCGATGAGAGCTTGAATATAGATCCGGCCGATTTGCTGCGCGTTTTCGACGACGAAGTGAAGGCGATTATCGTGGTGCCGATTTTAGGAAATCCGGTAGATATGGAACCGGTTATGGCATTTGCCAAAAAGCATGGCGTCTATGTCATTGAGGATGTTGCCCAGTCCTGCGGAACGATGTACAAAGGAAGCTATGCGGGGACGATTGGCGATGTCGGGGTATATAGCTTCCAGATGAATAAAGTGCTTACCTCAGGTGAGGGCGGCGCTGTAGTCACCCGCGATCCCCGCATTTTTGAACGGGCGGTACGCTATCATGACCAAGGAATATTTCGGGAAAAGGCGCGTTACGGGATCGATTCCAGCGAAGAGGAAGCCGCTTTTATGGGGCAAAATTATCGGATGAGCGAGTTGGCCGGCGCGGTTATGGTCCAGCAATGGGACAAATTGCCCGGTATTGTGTCCGCGATGAAAAGCCATAATCAGACGATAAGGACGGCATTAAGCGCCGCCTTTCCACAAATTAACTATCGTCGCTGCAGCGATCCGGAAGGGGATATTGGCTCCAATCTGGGGATGATTATGGCTAGCAGGGAAGACGCGATGGCGCTCACTCACGCGCTGGTCGCCGAAAACATTAATGTGCAGCTGCTATATGGCGGGAAGCCGGTCTATATGATTCCACAGCTGTTCCATCAGCGGACAGCAGATGCGTCCGGTTTTCCATTCAATTATCCTTTCCGCAATCCGGTCGTATATGAGGAGCAGATGTGCCCCCGGGCAGTCGATCTCATTGCGAGGACCGTCTACTTGCCGATTAGTCCGCTACTGACAGAGCAGGATGTAGCTGAAATTATTGACGGCATTATAAAGGTTGGACACAAGACGGGGCTGTTTGACAAGTGAAAAATGCTGGTGACGCCCAAGCGCGGGTCATAGGTGTCTCCAGCAAAACGAATCTGCATGGGCGCGGTCAGCAGCAATTTCTGCTAATCGCGCTTATTTATTTTTGTAAACTATTGTGACAAATACCCCTTGGCCCCGGACATCAGGAATGCCAGCTGCGAGCCGCCGTTTTTCATAGCGGCAGGCCGCCGCTCACTCATGCACCAGCGCCGCCCGCAATGTTGTAATTCCGTGCTCCAGATATCCCTTCAGACAGGTCAACATATACACCCAGCCTTCCTTGTTGTCAACCAGCAGCGGAATCAAGTTGTCGCTCTCGATAAATCCCTCTTCATTCACTTCTACAATCGTGCTCATCCCATCTGTCTGCGTAAATGTTATAGTGACGAGGTGCACATTGCCATAATCCCATTCAAAGGCGATTTTTTGGTCTTTGACGATTTCCTTGACCGTGATCTCGCCTTCTGCGTTATACTCCTCGTAGCGCAGCTTGATCGTTTTGCCCGCTTCCCACCGTTCGGAACTGGACGTGAACCAAAAGTTGCCGATTTTTGCAGGATCGACGAAAGCTTCAAACACCTCATGTGCCGGCTTTTCAATTTTCATCTTCGTCAGGTTGTTCATTTTGTCCCTCTTTTCATTAATCTTGTCTTTATTGATAGACGCAGCAAACTGTATAGAGGTTGCGGCATAATGATTCAAATAATGCATGTCTGTTGATTATCCAGAAAAAGTAATACATAGGGCTCAACCTTAGAATCTGCGCTTGACTTCCTCTTCCCCAAAACTAACTGGATTTTATGTAGGTAAATACCCCAGAACAGACGATTTTTGCGGTCTAACTGGAAATTATCCAACTAGTTCGGGCCAAATCGAGTCTATCCATCTCTATCACCCATTCTAACTGTAGGTTTTCCATCTAATCCGACTATTTAGCGAACAAACAAAAAACGAACTGCAGAAAATCCATTTAGTCGGTCAATATGAATAAATCCCCAGCCAAATGGGGGGGTAATCTGACTTCGGGAGCAATCTATTTCATAGACAGGCTCCTTAAAAGCGCTCGTCCCGTAAAGCATGCTTATTCATGACAAAAAGCCCCCTTTACATGTTATGATGAAGAAAATAATTTTTGTAGATAAGAAAGGGGATCGCGGATGGGTGCGAAGCGCCGGTGGTCGCTGCCGTTATGGCGGAATCTGCGTTTGCCGTACAAGCTTGTGCTTGTTTATATGCCGCTTATTTTGCTGCCCGTTCTCGGAGGAATCTACTATGTAACGGATAGCTACACAACGGCATCGAAAGAACGGACAGCGGAGTATGCGAATGATTTGCTCACTTTAATGGTACAAAAGATTGATGATCGCATGCGCAGCTATCAGCAGCTTAGCAAGCAAATTATGACCGATGGCGATTTGATTCGCTTGCTAAAAACAGAGCCAGAAACTTCGTATGACAAATTCAAAGTGGAAAGTATGCTGAATGAAAAGCTGAATGTGCTGTGGCTTGGCGCCGACCAAAATCAATATGTGCGTTCAATCAAAATTGAAACACCCAAAAATTTGTATACCTATGGCAAAAACGCCTATGGCGATTACCGAATACAGGAGCGCAGCTATCGTGATCGGGTCTCATCGAAGCAAGGCGGCGTATATTGGTTTGAGCCGGAAGCGTTTACCGAAGGGCATGAACAGTTCCAGGCAATCCGGCTCGGGCGCGTCATTCGCGACTCGCGTCTGGTTCCGGTCGGCACGCTGACGATCGTCGTTGAGGTTGAGGCGATTACCGACATATTTAAGCAAACCAGATTTCAAGAGACTGCAGCAATCAAGCTGCTGGCATCCGGCGGTGCAGTGCTGCTTCATAACGGCGTGGAGATCGCCCAAAATCAGAAACAGCTGCTGTCCTATTCGAAAGAGCAGCTCGAAATGGGCTGGCGGCTGTCTGCTCAGCTGCCATTGCAGCAATTATACGAGCCGATCTATAAAAATGTCCGTATAGCTTTATTAATGGTCGTAATATGCACCTTGCTCAGCCTAGTTGTCACCCATCTGCTCGCCCTCGACCTTGTCATCCCGATTAAACGGCTGATGAACAATATGAAGATGGGCATAAAGGGAGGCAAGCCAGGGCAGCTCAAGCATTTCAACGGGGCTTTGGAAGTTGTAGAAATGAATGAAACATTTATTTCCGTTATGTATGAAATTGAACATTTGATCGACGAGGTCGCAAGGCATGAGAAAAAGAAAAAGGATGCCGAAATTCGCGTGCTGCAAAATCAGCTCTCACCCCATTTTTTATATAATACGTTAAATTCGATCCGCTGGATGGCGATGATCCAAAAGCAGGATAATATTAAAGAAATGGTCGATTCGCTTAATCGTTTGTTAACTTATGCGCTCCGCGGCCCGGACGGGCCTGTCAAGCTGGCCGATGAAGTGGCGATGCTGCGCAACTATACAGCGATTCAAAAGGTGCGTTACCGGCATTTTGAATATATTGAGCAGGTGCCTGCCGCGCTGGAACAGAGTCAAGTGCTGAAATTTTTGCTGCAGCCTTTAATTGAGAATGCTTTAATTCATGGCATCGCGCCTGCGGATCATACAGGCGAAATCAAAGTAGAGGCGCAGGCGCAGGGCGATCTGCTGCAGCTTATTGTAAGCGATAACGGTATCGGCATGAAGCCGGAAAGATTGTCTGAAGTTGAACACGGCCTGAGGAATCCGCAGCAGCATTTCGGCCTGCATAGTGTACACGAGAGAATTCAGCTGCATTATGGCAGCAGGTTCGGTCTGACAATTCGCAGCTCGCCAGAGCATGGAACGCAAATTACGGTCAAATTGCCGTTGATACAAGGTGATCAGCAGCCGTTACAGGTAGAAGGGGGCGCGGTGGAAGATGAGCAAAACGGTGCGGAACGTGATGATTGTCGATGACGAGGCGCTGGTTCGCATAGGCTTGCAGTCCATTATTGAATGGGAAGAGCGGGGTTATCGCATTGCCGGCGTCTTTAAAAATGGGATTGAAGCGCTGGAGGCTGCGCACAAGCAGCACTTTGACGTTATTTTAACAGATATTCGGATGCCCGGGATGGACGGGCTGGAGCTGACCGAACGGCTGCAAGTGATTGCCCCCCATGTCCATGTCATTATATTAAGCAGCTACAACGATTTTGAATATACGCGGCGGGCCATTCAGCTCGGGGTGAAGGATTATATTTCCAAATATGAAATGGAACCGGAGGAGCTGCTGCGTGTGCTGGATGCTTTGGACTTTTCTCACGCTTCCTCCGCTTTACAGGCGGAGCTGCTGCCGGCAGTTTCTGCTGCGAGCGGTCATAATCTGGCCGAAGAGTGCTGCCTAAGGGTCATTTGTATGAAGCCGGCGGCCAGAGATACCGACTATTCGCAGGCTGAACGCAAAGCGATGACACTGCAGGCCGAAGAAATTTTTTCACGTCTGAAGCAGCTGAGCTATTTGGGGGAGCAAGGGGAGCTGTTGTTTGGCGCTTATGTTGTTGAGGATGAGTCTACAGCCGAGGCCGAGGAGCGGCGGCAGATTGAACAGGTTGCCGAGGAACTGATGAATGCATGGGCCAAAAACCTGAACATTAGTCCAATTGTCGGCGTAAGCGAGCGAGGGGCTACGAATCAGCTGGAACAATTGCAAGAGGAGGCCAATGCGGCTGCGCTTTGCGCCTTTTATACGGGAGCCGGCCTGTATTTTAGCGATCGGCAGTGGAAACAGATCGGTGAAGCGGAGTGGCTGGAATGGTATAAGCGAGTAAAAAACAAATTCGATTATTTGCAATTCGAGCCGCTGGCAAGTGCGCTGGAGAAGCAGCTGCTTAAGGCAGAAGGAGCCAGGCTGTATCCGTCGGAATGGCTGCGGATCGGCGAGACGATCGCGAGTCAGGTTATGAACTTGCTGGTCGAGCGCTACGATTTTGATGCAAAACGCATCCAAGAGCGCTATGGGACGATGTGGCCATTGACAGAAGCGGTCAAAAAGGTTCAATCTGCAGCCGAGCTGGCCGAATTAGTCCGCAGGATGACCGCAATCGCGGAGGAGATGATTACAGCCTACCTGCAGCGCAGCGGCTGGGTGCAGCAGGTAAAGGATTATGTGGAAAAGCATTACGGAGAAGTCATCAGGCTTGAGGATATGGCCGATCGGGCCAACTTCAGTGCAAGCCATTTCAGCCATCGCTTCCGGCAGGAGACGGGAGAGCCCTTTTCGGATTATGTCACGCGCGTTCGCATACGCGAGGCGGTCCGCATGTACCAGGAGACGAATTTTTCGACAGAGGAGATAGCTGCGCGGGTCGGCTATACGAATCCGAATTATTTTATTAAGGTTTTCAAAAAAGAAACCGGACAAACGGTAAAGCAATTCAAGCAGCGTTTTTAAGCGGGCGTAAAAAATAGCACCAAGTTCGTAAAATTTTGAACATTCATCAGGGGGAGCAGATGAACATCATATCTTTTGGCATATTTGCCGGTTTATCGTGCATGGAAGGGTGCGTGTGATATCGCTTACAATGATAGCAAATAAACAGATGGAGGGGTTCTAATGAAGCTGAAACGATTGCTGGTTGTTCTATCATTGGCGGCGTTGTCCGGCGCTATGCTGCAAGGCTGCAGCGGCAAAAACGGCGAGCCGGATTCCGGTACAAAGGAGCCGGCCGGCACGACAACCGAGGAAGGCAATAAAGGCGGAAGCGGCAATGAAGAAAAGGTCACATTGAAAGTATGGGGCGATCTGGGCAATCAAGCGACATTGGAAGAGCCATTCAAAAAAATTAATGCCGCCTTCCAGGATAAATATCCGAACATTAAGCTGGAATATGATTTCGCGCAAAATGATCAAAGTCTGAACGTTGCCTTGCAGGCCAATGAGCTGCCCGATCTGTTCTGGGTACAGGGCGACAAGACGTCCAAAATGGCGGAGATGGTCAGAAACGGCTTCATTAGAGAATTGAATGAATACAATATGGATATAAGCCGTTTCTCGGAAACGGAGAAGGCCTACGGGATGATTGACGGCAAATTGTACTGCTCGCTGCCGTCCTTCTTTGATACGAACGTCGTCTATTACAATAAAGATCTGTACGAGCAGAACGGCCTGAAGGCACCGAACAACTGGGATGAGTTTGTGCAGGGGCTGGAGGCGCTCAAGGCTGCCGGTATAACGCCAATTACGTTGGCCGGCAAAAGTGAGTGGGATCGCGCCTGGCCCATCTTTGCCTTCGCGCCAGCCATGTCGAATGACGCATTGACAGCCGCGCAGAACGGTACAGGCAAACTGACGGATCCGTCCATCGCCCAGATGTTCCAAACCTATCGCGATTTCGTAGATAACGGCTACTTTGGCAAAGACTTTGTCGCCCAAGATTATGCAGCGGCTCAGCTTGCTTTCATGAACGGCAAGGCCGGCGCTATCATTGACGGCACTTGGGCGAATGCGACCTATGTCGATTCCGGCATCAATCTGGGCCGCTTCCCGGTTCCGAACAAGGACGGCAAAAAAATTGTGCAGTCGAGCTACAGCAACTTCATGACTTATGCCATTTCTTCAGGCTCCAAGCATCCGGATCAGGCGGTCAAATATTTGGAATTCCTCAACTCGCTGGAGGCGCAGCAAATAATTGAGGATTCTGTAGGCCTTGTGCCGACGCTGAAGGATATCAAGCCTAAAGATGAAGGCATTCAAGAGCTGGCCGTATTCGATGAGGCGGGTGTGAACATTTATTCTGTGCTGACTGCATTGTCGACACCGGAGTCGAATGTGGCGGACATTATGATGAAGGACGTCATTCCTAAGCTGATGACAAGTGCGGCTACCGGTGAAGAAGCGGCGGCTGCGCTGGATAAGGCGGCTAACTACCCGGGCAAATAATTGATCTATTATTTAGTCAGACGGTCAAGCGGCGTATTTTAAGGCTGCTTGACCGTTTGTCCAAGCAAAGAGGGTGCACGCATATGGCATGGATCAAAAAACGGCCGTTTCTATGGTTTATATTACCCGGCTTTTTGCTGTATTCGTTATTTTCGGTTTACCCGATCTTTTCCGCTTTACAGATTAGCTTCAACCGCTGGGACGGTATCGGCGCCAAAACCTTTGTCGGCTTTGACAACTATGTCGAGCTGTTTACGAACCAGGAGCTATTCTCGCAGTTAAGCGGCGCTTTTTTGAATAGTGCTGTTTTGTTTTTATTGAATGCGCTTGCTGTACTGCCTGCCCAGCTTTATATGGCTTACTTGCTGTATAGCGGTATCAAAGGGCATCGTTTTTTCCAGGCAATGATCTTCTCACCGCAATTTATTGCAACGCCGGTCATTGTTTTTATGGGGACATTAATTTTTGACGGCAATATCGGAGTTTTCAACAAGCTGCTGGAGATGGCAGGGCTGGGTTCTTTAGCCCGTCCATGGCTGGGGCTTCCCGAGCTCGGAATGTTTGTTGTATGGACGATGGTTGCCTGGTCGGGCATCGGCGTCGGCATGATTTTCTTCCTTGGCGCGATGAAGATGATCTCGCATGAAGTCATGGAAGCGGCCTTTTTGGAGGGCGCTTCTTACTGGCGGCGGTTTTTCAGTATTGTACTGCCGCAAATAAAAACGACCGTGCTGAATATGCTTATTTTGACTTACATCTTCGCGATGACGATGTTTGATTTCAGCTTTATATTGGGCGGCGTCTCCGGCGGAATCAACCGCAGCGTCGACGTGATGGCTTTGTTCTTCTACCGGATTGCCTTTGGCGATAATAGCGCTGTCGGGGGTACGACGAATGTGAATGCAATGGGGATGGGTACGACAATCGCCTGTGTCATGTTTGCTGTCATTTTTCTCGTAGCGCTTATTCAGGTGATGATCACATATCGCCGATCGGAGGACTGACTATGAACTTGAGGCCGAAACGGGCTTATATAAGCTCTGCAATATTATGGGCGTATTCAATATGCACTTTGCTTTTACTTATCTATATGACCTATCAGGCGTTCCGTTCCAAAAAGGAATTACTGTCGAATACATTCGGCTTGCCGGACGTGTTTAACTTCGCCAACTTCAAAAAGCTGTTCATAGAAGCGGATTTTTTTCGATATTTTTTAAATAGTGCCTGGATACTCGCCGCAACGCTGGCGATCGTCATTTTGCTTGCCTCGACCGTCGCTTATGGAATTGGCCGCTACCAATTCCGTTTAAAAAGCGTGGTGCTGCTTTATTTTCTTATCGGATTGATGTTTCCGGTGCAGCTTGGCATCGTGCCGATCTTTTTGCTCATCCGTGATTTCGGCTTGCTCAATTCTCAATGGGGGGTCGTGCTGGTACTAGCCTCCGGCTTGTCATTGCCTGTATTTTTGTTGACGACTTTTTTTGAGAAGCTGCCCAAGGATCTCTATGAATCGGCCAAAATTGACGGCGCGAACGAGTGGAAGACCTTTTACCGGGTAATGTTTCCGCTTGCCAGTCCGGTTGTATACAGCATTTGCATCATCATGTCCGTGCAAATCTGGAATCAATTTTTTGTGCCGCTTATTATGCTGCAAAGCGACAGCAAGCGAACAATTCCGTTAATGATAATGAAATTTACGAATAACTTGATGTTCAATCTTGATTTAGCTATGGCCGGTTCTGTGGCTGCAACAGTCCCGGTCCTGATTCTCTTTTTTATTTTTTCCGGCAGAGTGCTGGAAGGCGTTGCTTCAGGCGGCGTGAAAGGGTAGATTGAACATTCAGTGAATGGGAGGATCTGATATGGAAGCGATGCAAGCATTGCAAGCGCTGCGATTGCGCACAGAGTTTTTGGATAATCCGCTGGGAATTGATGTAACCGAGCCGCGGCTCGGCTGGATCGCAGACGGTCAAGGCCGCAGAGGCGCAAGCCAGACAGCATACCGCATCCTCGCAGCGACATCTCTGGAGAAGCTGTCTCACGATGAAGGGGATTTGTGGGATAGCGGAAAAGTGGATACCGACCAATCGCAGCATATTGAATACAGCGGACTGCCGCTTGTTTCTGAGCAGCAAGTCTATTGGAAGGTTCGGCTATGGGATGAGAACGGTCTTTCGGGAGCCTGGAGCGAAGCTGCGATGTGGTCGATGGGACTGCTGGCCCGCGATGAGTGGCAAGGAATGTGGATTGGCTGGAAAACCAGCCATCGGCCGACTAAGGAGCAGCCGAAGCCGACGATCTATTTGCGCCGCGGGTTCCAAGTCACGAAGGCGATCAGGCGGGCAACTGTATATGCAACCGCTCTGGGAGTCTATCAGCTCTACCTGAATGGCGAGCGCGTAGGCGATGATGTTTTTTCTCCTGAATGGACGGATTATCATGTCCGGGTGCAGTATCAGACCTACGACGTCAGCGCCATGCTGCAGCAGGGTGAGAATGCCGTCGGGGCGATTGTTGGTCAGGGCTGGTATGCCGGCTATATCGGCATGTACGGATACCAGAAGTATGGCATGGATCCGTCCTTTATGATGCAGCTTAACATCGAATATGAGGATGGGACGACGGCTAACGTCGCAACGGATGCCGCGTGGCGGGCCTCCTTCGGAAAGATTATATGCTCCGATCTGCAAATGGGAGAAACGATCGATGCGCGAAAGGAGATTCCCGATTGGAACAATATCGGCTGCAATGAGAACGGCTGGGCGCCAGTCGATTTCATGTACGATTACCGCGGCTGGCTCGTCTCGCAGCTTTCCCGTACGATCCGGGTCACTGAGCGGCGCAAGCCGAAGTCAGTCAGCAAGCTGCCGGACGGACGCGTATTGATCGATATTGGGCAAAATATGGCCGGATGGATTAAAGTAACGTTGACTGGAGAAGCTGGAAGCGGCTGTACGTTCCGCTTTGGCGAAGTGCTGGACGCCGAAGGCGAGCTTTATACGGAAAATCTGCGCTTTGCCCGCCAGACAGACAGCTATATTTGCCGGGGCGGCGGAAGCGAAATATTCGAGCCCTCCTTTACGTATCACGGCTTTCGCTATGTCGAAGTGAGCGGCAGCGATTTCATTATCGAAGACGTAGAGGCAATCGTCGTTCATTCCGATCTTCCGCAGTCGGGGCAGCTGGAAACGTCCAACCCGCTGCTGAATCAGCTCATTAGCAACGTCCGCTGGACGCAAAGAGCGAACTTTATGAGCGTGCCGACAGATTGCCCGCAGCGCGACGAACGTCATGGCTGGACGGGAGATGCGCAGATTTTCGCGGCAACCGCGGCTTACAATATGGATGTATCGGCTTTCTTTGCCAAGTGGATGGTCGATCTTGAGGATGCGCAGCAGCCAACAGGCGCATTTACAGACTTTGCTCCTTTTATTTTTGGGCCGAAGACGGAATTTAATAATGATTTTACGTATACGCACACTGCATCTTCGGGCTGGGCGGATGCGCCGATTATCATTGCTTGGGCGATGTATCAAACCTATGGCGACAAGCGGCTTTTGAGCAAGCATTACGATGCGATGCGGCGCTGGGTAGCATTCAATGAAAGGCAGCATCCGGACGGCATTCGCCGGGATATTCCGCAATATGGCGATTGGCTGTCCGTGAACGAGCGTCCCTTCGAGGAAGTGATCGCTGAATTTGGCCGGATGGTCAGCCACCACTCTACCACGCCATATGATATTTTCTCTACTGCATACATGGCCTACAATGCCAAACTGCTGGCCAACATAGCAGAAGTGCTCGGCAAGAATGAGGAACGGGAGCGGCTGTTGGTACGTTTTGCTCATATTTGCCAAGCGTTCACAGCGGAATTCGTCTCCGCCGACGGCAAAATTAAAGGCGACACGCAGACGGCTTATGCGATGGCGCTGGAGATGGAGCTGCTGCCGGAGGAGCTGCGCCCCCAAGTATTGAACCGGCTTATCGAAAAAATTAAAACGGCCGGCATGGCGACGACCGGTTTCCACGGTACGAAGTTTATGATGAATATGCTGGCAAACTACGGTTACACGGAGCTTGCTTATGAGCTGCTGCTCAGAGAGCAGTATCCTTCCTGGCTTTACTCTGTACATCAAGGCGCGACAACAATATGGGAGCGTTGGGACGGCTGGACACATGAGCGCGGCTTCCAGCGGCCGGGAATGAACTCATTTTCTCATTTTGCTTTCGGGTCTGTCGGTGAATGGATGTATCGCCACATAGGCGGCATCGATCTTGACCCGAGTGGGCCGGGGTATAAAAAGATACGGATCGATCCGAAGCTTGGCGGCGGTTTGACATCGGCCAGCTGCTGCTACGACTCACTCTACGGGGCAATCGAAGTGGAATGGAGGCGGCAAGGCAATACTTTCGATATGAAACTTACGATTCCTGCGAATACGACAGCCGAAGTAGCTATCCCGTCGATAGCAGGCTCCGAGGTGCTGGAGAGCGGCATGCTCGCGCATGAGTCTTCGGGCGTACAGCTGCATAAGCGGGGGCCGGAAAGAAGTGCATATTTGGTCGCTTCCGGCAGATATCATTTCAGTTCTATCGTGTAGATTGGATGTAAAAAGGACTGCTCCCTTGACGTTTTTTGTTGAGGGCTCGGTCCTTTTTTCGTTATAGGCATCTGACTTAGTAACACATGCGGAGGTTTGATCATAAAAATATCGTGTCGAGGCGGAAATCGGCGTTCAGACTACTCGGCTAAACATTAGCTGAGCTTATAAATGGAGGTATTGGTGATGAATGAATTTCAAAACGAACTGCAAGGATTAAACGTAGGACAATTTAATGCGAGCGGATTAACGCCCGCCCCAGGGCAATTTCAGCAAGCTCAGCTAGGCCAGGGAGATCCGCGGCTGTGTGTAGGCATAGGCATTTGCTTCTTTTGTACCGGATTTTGCACAGGATTTTGCTCTTGCGTCAACTGTTTCCGTTGTTCGAACTGCTTCCGTTGTTCGAATTGCTTCAATTGTTCGAACTGCTTCCGTTGTGGGGGCTGCGCTCGCTGCCGTTAGGGTGAGAAAGAGGCTCAGGAAGCGGCCTGATACAACTGCATAGCTTCTGAACCGATTTTGCCCTGGCAGACCTGCCGGGGCTATTCCTTTTTTGTTCCGGCTGCAGCGATCGTCAAGATGCAGGAATGAAGGACAAATAGGGCTACATATCATGAAAGGGATAATGAGTTTGGAGCGGCTGGCTTGCGATTATTGGCCGTAGGTCAAATAAATTTTTGGGAGGAATAGCGCTTGAACCCTTCTGCACGATTGAAAGTGAAAGGAGACACTTTTTTTCTCCCCGACGAGAATGGCGGCGTCTATTTTCGGAACAATACGGGATCGTTCAGGATGGATGGCGATTCGATCGATCAATGGATTGAAAAATTGCTGCCGATGCTGAACGGGGAATATACGATGGGAGAGCTGACAGACGGTTTGCCTCCCCTGTACCGCGAACGGGTTGAAACGATTGCCGGAGTATTGTTAAACAACGGTTTTGTCCAGGATACGAGCCTGGACAGAGCGCATGAGCTTTCTGCGGAGACGCTGCGGAAGTATGCGGGGCAAATTGAGTTTCTGGACAGTACGGGCGGTTCAGGGGCAGCGCGGTTTCAGTCCTACAGGCAGGCCAAGTTGCTTGCGGTCGGTTCTGGCCCGATCTTTGTCTCTCTTGTTGCGGCGCTGCTTACATCCGGAATGCCGCGTTTTCGCATGTTGATTACGGATCCGGCAAAAACAGACCGGCAGCGAATTGCTGATCTTGCTGCGCACGCGCGGCTGACAGACAGTACGGTTGAGCTCGAGGAGGCTCAGTGGCCGGCGGATCGCAGTTTGAGTACAAGTTCGAATTGGCAGGAGGCAATCCGGCCTTTCAGCACAGTGCTGTATGTTTCGCATGAGGAGGAGCTCTCCGCTTTAAGGGCGCTCCACGAAGCGTGCCGCGCAGAGCAGAAAGCTCTGATCCCTGCGCTTTGTTTGCGGCAAGCGGCAATGGCAGGTCCGGTGGTCCGGCCTGATTCACCGGGCTGCTGGGAATCGGCATGGCGCCGCATCCATCGTGACTTATTGGGGGATGAGCAAAAAGCGGAAGCAGCTTCCCCAGCTTCCTCTACGGTTGAAGCGATGCTGGCAAACATCATTGTCTTTGAAGGGATGAAGCTGGAATCCGGAATTATGGGGACCGAACCTAATCATTCCTTTTATTTAATGGATGCGGAGACGCTGGAAGGGGCATGGCATCCTTTTCACCCTCATCCATTAGTGAGCAAGCTTCCGGCCATTAAAGCGCTGCCCGCTTTCGAGCTGCCCGCTGCCGGCGGTAGGACAGCCGATTCGCCAGATAAATTGCTGGCTTATTTCAGCGGGTTAACATCAAGGGCGACTGGCATTTTTCACAGATGGGACGAAGGGGATACGAGGCAGCTTCCGCTTTCGCAGTGCCGCGTGCAGGCCGTAGATCCGTTAACGGCTGAGCCGGCCCCGCTGCTGCCGGAACTGATATGCGCCGGATTGACACATCACGAAGTGCGCCGGGAAGCCGGCATGGCGGGAATTGAATCCTATGCGTCGCGGCTTGCGGTTTGGCTTGCAGAGGAGGGCTTGCTGCCGCGTATGCCGACGGGCTGGGGGATCGGCGCAGGGGAGACTGTGGAAGAGGGGATTTGCCGCGGCCTGCTCCACTCACTGAGTGAGGAATTCGAAAGAAGAGCGAAGAGCGAAAGGCCTTCCATTTATCCTGTGCAGGTGTACAAGGCTGAGGATGAGCACAGTGACTATTATTTGCGTTCCTTGGCAACCATGCAGGGACCGCCGATGATAGGCCGCGGCGCGGATATTGCCGGTTTCCCGACAGTTTGGGTCGGTACAAACGGCAGCTGGTATGGCGGTATAGGCTGGAACTGTACGGCAGCGTTGAACATGGCGCTGCGGCAAGCGCTGCAGCAAGCCCAGAACGGCGTATCTTCTACTGGAAGACATATGGTTCAGCTGCCTGCCGCGGGCGTAAAGATCGAGGAGGTGCCGGCGCAAGTATTGACAATCGGGGCCTATGATGCGCGCGAACATGGCATGGCACTGCAGTCTGCTTTGCAAGTAATAAAGCGGGAGCGAATGCGGCTTCAAGTTTATGATATATCGGTTGAACCGTTTCTGAAGGAGGAACTGGCCGGCGTATTTGCAGTGTCATTGGGAGAGGAGGCATCCAGTTGAGCGCGATTGTAGCAATTGTTGGATCAGGCTCGCTTGCCGAGCTGGTTGCTGAGGAACTGGGCTCTTTTTCTGCAGGGAAATATTTTTTAGTGCGTCAAGAAGACTTTAGCGACGGTCTGTCGGCAGATGCTGCCGATTTGGTGCTGGTGGTCAGCGACGGCTGGAAGCCTGCCCTGCATCTTGAAGCGGAAACCATTTGTCGGCAGAAGGGGACGCCATGGCTTCGAGGCTTCATTGCTTTTGGCGAAGGAATAATCGGACCGCTCGTCCGCCCAAATAGCCAGGGATGCTCACAATGCGCAGATATGCGGCTTTTGATGGCTGGCAGCGACCGTAAAGAGACATGGGCGCTGCAGCGGAGGATGTCGGCGCAAGGCGGGGTCCAGCGGGATTGCTGGGCGACCGACAACGGGCTGCGGCAGATGGCGAGCATGATCGGCGCAGAGGCACGTCGTTATCTGCAGGGGGATGACCCGGCGCGGGCAGACCGGATGCTGCTGCTGCAAATGCAAACGTTGAAGTGTTCCTCGCACTTCTTTTTACCTGACCCGCTCTGTGGATTCTGCAGCAGTATACCCGATGATTCCAAAGAAGCGGCCCGCATCGTTTTGCGCGAAAACCCGAAGATCAGTGAAGAGCGCTACCGCGTACGTTCGATGGATCAGTTGAAAAAAGTGCTTGAAGCGGATTATTTGGATGCACGGTCGGGGTTTCTTAATGTGAAAATGATCGACCTGGTGTCGCCATTCGCCGATGCCAGCATTAATTTGCCGTTATTTTCAGGAGACGAGGGCTGCGCAGGCCGGACAAATTGCTATGAAGACAGTCAAATGACGGCCATATTGGAAGGGCTGGAGCGTTACTGCGGACTGTCCCCGCGGGGTAAAAGAAGCGTTGTCCGCGACAGTTACCGCAATCTAAGCAAGGATGCGCTCAATCCATTGCAGGTAGGCGTACATTCGAAGGAACAGTACGAGGCTCCGCATTTTCCATTTCAACCGTTTGATGCTGACAAAATAATGGATTGGGTATGGGGCTATTCTTTTAGAGAGGAGCGGCCGATCCTCGTTCCCGAGTTGCTGGCCTATTACAGCGCAGGCTGCGGGCACGGCTTTGTCTATGAAACATCCAACGGCTGTGCCATGGGAGGAAGTCTGGAAGAGGCCATCTTTTACGGCATACTGGAGGTTGTGGAGCGCGATTCGTTCCTGCTGACCTGGTACGCACAGCTGCCTCTGCCGCGCATCGATCCGTATTCATCCGGCGATCTGGAAATGAATCTGATGCTGGACCGCTTGCAGGCAGTGGCAGGTTATGATATTCATCTGTTCAATTCGACGATGGAAACCGGCATTCCGAGCTTGTGGGCAATCGCAAAAAACCGGAAGCAAACAGGGGTAAATCTTGTTTGTGCGGCGGGCGCTCATCCCGATCCGTTGCGGGCGGCAAAAAGCGCGATTCACGAAATCGCCGGCATGCTGATGACGGTAAGCGAAAAATTCGAGCAGAGCCGTCAGCAGTATGAAAGCATGCTGGACGATCCTTTTCTGGTTACGGAAATGGAGGATCATTCGATGCTGTACGGCTTGCCGCAGGCGGAGGAGCGGCTCCGCTTTCTACTGGACGATAACCGGCCGTTGCGGTCGTTTGCGGAGGAATTTGCCGCGCCGGCACGCAATGCGGATCTGACCGACGACTTAAAGGCGCTGCTGCACCGATTAACCCAATCCGGTCTGGATGTCATTGTTGTGGACCAAACGGCGCCGGAAACGCTGCGAAACGGGCTGCATTGTGTGAAAGTGCTCATCCCCGGCATGCTTCCGATGACGTTCGGACATCGTTTAGTCCGGCTCGAAGGATTGGAGCGGGCGTTGACGGTGCCGGCGCAATTGGGCTATACATCGGAATCTTTGACCCCCGATCTTTTGAATCCGTATCCGCATCCGTTTCCATAAGAAGTTGATTCCGGCATTTTCGGGAAGGAGGCAGCCTATGTTGCTCGATGCTTTTTTACGCCAATTGCATGATGAGCCGGATCAAATAAAGCCTGCAGATTGGATGCCGGACTGGGAGGATGCGCCGCTTCCATATAAGCTCTATCGCAGCCTGCCGATAATTCCGCTATCAAGAGAGATTCCGTTCACGCTTAAGGAGAAAGAGCAGCCAGAACTGCAAAATTTGCCCGATCTTCGCACAGTTGGACATTTTCTCTATTATGTATTCGGCCTGACACAATTGACCCAGTCTGTTCTGCCCGGTTTCTCAGCGTATGGGGAAGCTGGAGAGAGCATACTGCAAAGCTGCCGGCGTTTCGTCCCTTCTGGCGGAGGGCTGTATCCGAGCGAGCTTTATATCTATTTGAAAATAGATGATTTGCCGGCAGGTCTCTACCATTATGATGCCGCTCACCATCGGCTTGTTATGCTGCGCGAGGGCGGATTTGACGATTACTTGAGCAAGGCGCTCGGAGACCGCTGTGAAATGAGCCGCTGCTTTGGCGCTGTATTCATTTCAACTTTTTATTGGAAAAATTTTTTCAAATATCACAATTTCTCTTATCGTCTGCAAGGATTGGATGCCGGAATCGTCATCGGCCAGCTCCTGGAAGTAGCCAAGCGGTTTGGGTTTGAGACAGCAGTATGCTTTCAATTTCTCGATAGGGCGGTAAATCACTTGCTCGGTCTCTCAGATCAGGAGGAGGCGGTATACGCAGTCATTCCGCTGGCCTCTGACGGTGCTGCTTTCCGGCAAGCTCCCCCCGATGAGCGGGATGGAGGGACAGAAGTTACTGCTTCGGCGTTATGCCAGGAAATTGACGAGGTTCAACATACACAGTACATCCGCTCGCGACAAATCGTGGACTGCCCGATGCTGTTGCAGGCGAATAAGGCAGCGCGGCTGGAATCGACCCGCCAGTTTCGGGACATTGGCATGATGAGAGAAGGGCACTCACGTTTTAGGAATGCCGCCTCTGCTTCAGTTGTTTTGCCTCATGCCGAACGGATGTCCTATGATTTGGCGGATGCTTGCCGGAACCGCTTCTCGCCGGAAGTAGAATTTACCCGGAAGCCGGTCAGCCTAACTCTACTCTCCCAACTGCTGCGAGAGACGGCGGAATCGTTTGTTTACCGCAATGATCTGGACGGTTTTGCTTTCAACCGGGAGCCTCGCCTACAGCTGACAGGCTGTTTCTATGGCGTTGAAGGCATTGCTGACGGGGCCTATTGCTACGATGCCGAAGAGCATCGACTCGAGCAGCTGCGAACAGGAGATTTGCGCTTCCTGGTGCACCAAACGATGTCTATACCTAATATTAATACTTTCCAGGTGCCGCTCAGCTTCCATGTTGCCGGCAGCCGGGAGCAGCTTGCCCGCCAGCTTGGTTATCGCGGTTATCGTATTCAGCAGATGGAGGTGGGAATGCTTGTCCAACGCTTGCTGCTTGCTGCATCTGCCGCTGGACTTGGAGGGAGGCCGCTTCTAGGCTATGACGTGCCGGCAAGTGATGCGATTTACCGCCTGTTTTCACGCGGGATGACCGGGCTTATTTATGTACCGGTGGGCGCTTTCCGGCAGCGTTTGCGACTGGAAGGGAGCCTGAGCCGTTGAACCGGATTAACGCCGACGGCCGAATATATACCATCAAATTCGGCCGTTGGCGCAGCGGCATTTATGTTTACATCCAAGGGTCATGCATGCCATCAGAACAGGATGAACAGCCGTCATGAGTAAATGGCATATAGCCATGCTCGTAAGGGTGGATCATCATAAATTCATATTCATGCCTCAAGTGGTCATACATCATAGGCATAGATTCATGCTCCCACGGATGACAAGGATGAACCATCATAGGCTCGCACTCCCAAGGATGAACCATTGCGGGCATGCAGCCGTCCCAGGGATGAACCATCGCCGGGGCACACTCATATGTGGCTGGCATGACCATTTCCGGATGATGACCATGGTGGTGGCCGTGATGATAATCGTGATGATGACAATGGCAATCTCCCTCGTGAGTACTGTATGCGTGTTGCAGGTTTAAATTTGGATTCGGATTTGAAATCGTCATAAGAAACCTCCCTTTCGTCATATCCCATATTATGCTAAACCTGAAAAAAGGGCACTTGCCCCAATAAAATGGGCGGTATGAAATGAAAAATATAATCGCTCCGCTTCTTTAGGCTGATGAGCTTATCATCAGTCTCTTCGTTCGCCGTCGAATAAAAAACCCCCGATTAGGAAACAATCATTCAGACTACTACATATTTCCTTGCCGCTGAAAGCAAAGGAATAAGGCAACACATTACACTATACGGAGGCATCTATGGTTTCTTACGACGAACAGCTCCGTCAGAATGCGAGAGAGCTTGCACTTCAACATACTCCTGTACAGAGCCGTCTGGCTTCTAGACCGCTGTGGAAAGCCTTTTATGACGATATGGATCAGCTGGAATCGTTTGTCCGTCTGCTGAATGAAAGCCCCCCCGGCTGTGCGCAATCCGCTGAGGAGTGGCTGCTCGACAATGCAGAATTTTTGGAAGAACAAGCGATCGGCATCAAAGAGCGTCTGACCGATGCAAGCTTGCGCGAATTACCGGTGCTGCGCAATAAGGATGGACGAGCGCTGCGCATAGAAGCTGCCTGCCGGGCTTATTTGGATTCGGTAGATAATATGTTTGATGAAAATACATTTGTGACTTATATGAACGCCTATCAGGAAGTCTCGGTGTTGACGCTGGCAGAGGTGTGGGCGCTGCCGCTTATTATGCGCATGACGATGATCGGCCGCCTTTCCGATTTAATGGAAGCCGTGCGCGAGCGGAAGGAGGCGTGCCTTTCGGTTGAGCAGTTTTTGCAGCATATTGAGCCAAGCAAGCTTGATTCGGAACAGCTCACTGCGGCTCTCGACGAGGCCGGCCAGCATCATCCGCTATCCGGACCGTGGGTCGTTCATTTAATCAGCCATTTGCGCGAGTGGGCAGACGACGCCGCAAGCGTGCGTGAATGGCTGCTTTACAAACTGGAGAAAGGCTCGGAGGATTTGAACCGGATTATGTCCTACGAGCATAAGCTGCAGGCTGGCTTCCAGCTCAAAGCCGGTCGTCTGATTGGCGGCATGCGCGAGCTGGAGCGTCTGGATTGGGAGATGATGTTCGGGCGCATCAGTCTTGTTGAGAAAACGTTGCAGGAGGACGCTTCCGGCGACTATCCTTTGCTTGACGCTCCGAGCCGCGATCAGCTGCGCAAGCGAGTTGGGATCATCGCGGCAAGACTTCGTGTGCCTGAGCCGCAGATTGCGCGGCAAATCGTTTTGCTGGCGCGCAAAGCGCGCGACCTTGCACTCGCCGATCAGGCTGTTGCTGCCGATTCGTCCCGAAAGCTGCTGCCGCGCAATACGTTTCTAGCCTATTACTTGCACGAAGCTGATGGACTGCATCAGCTGCGGCAGACGCTGCGCACATATAGTGAGCCGGATCGCGGCCAAGGGTTCCGTCCCTCAAAGTATCCGGTCAGAACTTATTTTTCAATGCTTGGACTTTTTTTCGGACTGGCTTTATTTACGATGGCTCTCTGGATGGGCAGCGCTGCTGCTCCATTATCGATTGCCGGAGCAGCCGCCATTGTCGGGGCATTGATTTTTCCTGCAAGCGAATGGGCAGTCGTCTGGCTCCATTACGCGATTGGCTGCACCATTCGTCCCAAACCGCTGCTTCGCTACAACTTTTCAGCCGGTATCCCTGAGGAGGCGGCAACGATGGTCGTTATTCCGGTCATCTGGTCTTCGCGTGAAGGAATAGACGAAACCGTCAGCCGGCTGGAGCTGCACTACTTGGCGAATCGGGATCCGCATATCCAGTTTGCCATTCTTGGCGATTACACTGATGCGCCCGAGGCTGTCATGCCTGGCGACGAGCAATTGCTGCAATATGCGACCGAGCAGATTCAGAGACTTAATAGGCGATATCCGCGCGAGGATAAGCCGGCGTTTCACTTTTTTATCCGTGAGCGGAAGTGGAATGAAGCTGAGAATGTGTTCATGGGGTGGGAACGCAAGCGGGGAAAACTTGCAGAATTTGCCGAGCTGCTGCAAGGACGCGGAGCGGGTACAAGTTTCACGGTAACTACCGCATCAGCCGAGGAACTGGCGGCGATCCGCTATGTGATTACGCTGGATGCGGATACGCAATTGCCGATAGGCAGTGCGGGGCGCATGATCGGCACCATGCACTTGCCTTATAACCGCCCGCGTCTGAACAAGTCCGGGACAAGGGTCGTGGAAGGCTACGGCATGCTGCAGCCGAGAATTGCCATCAGCTATGAAGGGGCGCGGCAATCGCGATTGACGAGGCTGTGGTCGGGCGATCCGGGAATTGATCCTTATGCCTTTGCCGTATCCGATCCGTATCAGGATGCTTTTGGTCATGGGATATTTACAGGAAAAGGTATTTTTGATGTGGAAATCTTTGCCCATTTGCTCCATGAGCGAATACCGGAAAACCGGGTACTAAGCCATGACTTGCTGGAAGGCGGTTTTATGCGCACCGGCTTGCTGGCCGATATTGAATTGATTGATGATCATCCCGCGAAGTTTAATACCTATCAGCAGCGACAGCATCGCTGGATACGCGGCGACTGGCAATTGATTTGCTGGCTGGCGCCGCGGGTATGCGACCGAAACGGTGTGCCGCGCCCCGTCGATCTCCCGCTCGTAACGCGCTGGCAGATGGTGGACAATTTGCGGCGGAGCCTGATGCCGCTTGTTTATTTCGTCTTGCTGGCTTTGGGCTTAACAGTGCTGCCGGGTAATCCCGGCTCATGGTTTGCCTTAATAGGTCTGACGATGCTGCTGCCGATCATTCGCCAGCTGGCGGATTTGCCAAGAGCGGGCTGGCAGGGCAGGCATTTGCTGTCCGGCTTGTCGCATGTTGTCGTTGCCGCCTGGATGCTGCCTTTCCAATCGGCTTTACTGGTTAATGCGGTAAGTAAAACCGTCTACCGGTTAGCGATCAGCAAGCGTCATCTGCTGGAATGGGTCAGTTCGGCCGATGTGGAGCGGCGCAATCGCCGCGCAGGACAACCTGTATTGAACGGTATGCCGGGGGGCTATACCTTCATCGCACTGTTCGCGATCGCCGTGCTCGCCCAGCCAGCTATCGGCTGGCGCATAGCCGGCTGGGCATTGTGCCTGATATGGGCTTTCGCACCACTGTGCGCCAAATGGCTGGATCAGCCGATCCCTGAGCGGAAGAATGTGCTAAGACCCGAGCATCAAACAAAAATGCTTGAGCTCGCGCATCAAATTTGGAGCTTTTACGCCGATTATGCAGGACCGCGCGATCATTATTTGCCACCGGATAATGTACAGCTTGATCCGCCTAACGGAGTTGCCCATCGCACGTCTCCGACCAATATCGGTTTTCTGCTGACGGCCATTTTGAGTGCGCGGGATTTTTGCTTTATCCGCACGCATGAAATGATTGACCGCCTGGAAAAAACGATCGGCACGATTGAGCGAATGGAAAAATGGAACGGCCATCTTTACAATTGGTATGACACGGTGACCCTTGCGCCACTTCCGCCGCGCTACGTTTCTACTGTCGATTCCGGCAACTTCGTCGCCAGCCTTATAGCTGTCAAGCAAGGCGTACTGGAATGGTTGAAACATGATCGTCCGGAGTACGGAGGCGGCATGCAGCCCGCTTCCGCTGCCGGGCTTGCGGAATTTGCCGTCGAATTGTCGCCGGAGGCGTCGTCTGATGCCGATTTGCTGTCCGCCTATTGGATGAAGCGCGCCGAGCTGCTGATTGAAAGGCTGGAGGCGCTCATTGCTGCCACAGATTTTCAGGCATTATACGATGGCCGTTCCCATTTGTTCACCCTCGGCTTCCATGGCGATTCTGGAACCCGTGAGACCATACTTTACGATTTGCTGGCATCCGAGGCCAGACAAACGAGCTTTGTAGCGATCGCCTTGGGCCAGATTCCGGTCTCCCATTGGTTTCGGCTGGGCCGCTCCATTATTAAGCAGGGACCATACAAAACATTAGTGTCCTGGTCCGGGACGATGTTTGAATATATGATGCCATGGCTGCTCATGCGCACTTATGAGGAGACGATTTGGGACAGCACCTATCGCGGGATTGTAAAGCGCCAAATTGAATATGGGCGAGAGCACGGGGTACCGTACGGGATTTCGGAATCCGGCTATTATGCATTTGACCACCAGATGAATTATCAGTACAGGGCTTTCGGCGTACCCGGACTTGGCTTCAAGCGCGGACTGGAAGAGGATCTTGTGCTCTCTCCCTATGCGGCGATCATGTCGCTCCCTTATGCGGTTGAGGAAGGCATGTCTGCCCTGGAGCAGATGGAGGAGCTTGGCGCGCGCGGCCAATATGGATTTTATGAGGCGATTGATTTCACTGCCGCCCGAATGCCAGCAGAACACAAGTATAAAACGATTCGCAGTTATATGGCGCATCATCAAGGAATGAGCTTGCTGACGCTGGCCAATCTATTGCTGCCGAAAAAAATGTACGATCGCTTCCATGCCGATAAACGGGTCGAGGCCGCAGAGCTGCTGCTGAAGGAACGCATTCCGGCAAGAAGCGCTTCGGTTATCAAGCGGCTGGTGCAGCGTCCGCATGTTCGTTCGGCCGTGCATGAGCCGACAGCGCCGTTGCGCGATTTCAGTTCGGCCAAGACGCTTCTGCCTGAGGTAGCTGTTTATGGAAATGACAGCTTTTCTTCAGTGGTGACAAACAGCGGGGGCGGCTTCAATATGATGGATGGAATTGCCGTTACGCGCTGGCGCGAGGACCCGGTGATGGATCAATGGGGGAGCTTCCTGTATATCCGCGACCTGGATGCAGACCGCTTGTGGTCGCCTTCCTACCAGCCATGCAAAAGCGCGCCGGATGAGCAGCATATCGAATTTACATTAGAAAAAGCGCAGTTTACACGCAAAGACGGCGATATAAGAACGAAGCTGGAGATTAGTGTACCTGCTGACTTTCGGGCGGAGATCAGGCGGCTGACGCTAACCAATGGCGGCAGCAAGGAACGTTTGCTGGAGGTAACAACATATGTGGAAGTAGTGCTGACCAGCCCTGTTGCAGACGAGTCGCATCAAGCGTTCAGCAAGCTGTTTATCGAGACCGAATATGTGCGGGAGCAAGAAACATTGCTGGCGCGCAGACGTCCGCGCGAAAGCAGCGATCGGCCAATGTGGGCTGTCCATGCGCTCTCTGTGGATGGCAGAGCGGTGGGTCCGGCAGAGTTTGAAACGAGCAGAAGCCGCTTCATCGGGCGCGGCAATACGATGGCAGAGCCGCAAGGCATCGGCAGCCGTCTTCAGGGAATAACCGGCGCAGTCGCCGATCCGGCACTTATAATGCGCAGACGGATATCTGTAGCGCCGGGAGCATCGGTGCAGCTGTATATGATTACCGGGGCTGCCTATAGCCGCGACGACGCGCTCGCAATGGCCCGGGGCCTGTCGCAGAGCTATCAAATTGAACGCGCATTTCAGTCCAGCTGGACGCGCAACAAGATTGAACAGCGGCATCTCAATATCAGTTCTGCCGATGCAGTATTATTCCAGCGGCTCGCAGGAAGAGTTTTATATGCGGCGCCGCTCAGCAGGGAGCAGCAAGTCAGTTTGAGGAAGAACAAGCAAGGGCAGCCGGGGTTATGGGCGCACGGAATATCCGGCGAACGGCCGATTATTCAGGTGAGAATTGCCGATGCGACAGGGATGCCGTTCGTAACGCAGCTGCTGCAGGGCCATCAATATTTGCGCCGGATGGGTATTGCATTTGATTTGGTCGTGCTGATTGCCTCCAATGATAGCTATCAGCAGGAATTGCATGATGCGCTGCAGCGAACGCGAGAGCAGATTTCAAGCCAGCATGACCATTACGCGGGAACAGTGGTCTTACTACCGCTGGACCGGCTATCTGTGGAGGAGCGGGATTTATTCACTGCAGTGTCAAAAGCAATATTGCGCGCAGATGGTCCAAGCTTGAAGGCGCAGCTGCGTGTGGCGTTTCCTGAGCGGATTCTTGCTGAGCCGGCGGCCATGCCGGCACGGATGCCGCTTGAAAGCGGCCAGCAGGTCAAGCTGGACGAGAAGTCGCTGTTGTTTTTTAACGGCTGGGGGGGCTTCAAGCCAAGCGGGAAAGAATATGCGATCGCGGTAGAGGCAAAGCGTTATTTGCCCGCGCCATGGATAAATGTAATGGCCAATCCGGTCTTTGGCACATTTGTGTCGGAGCTTGGAACGGGCTATACCTGGTGGCGCAACAGCCGCGAGTGCAAACTGACGCCATGGTCTAACGATACAGCCTTGGACAAGCCTGGTGAAGTCTGCTACCTTCGCGACGAGAGCAGCGGCGCCTACTGGCCGTTCGCGATGGCCAGAGGCGGGGAGTTTCCGGCATATCAGGTGGTGCACGGCCGCGGTTATAGCCGGTTCAGTCAAGCCTTTAACGACCTGCAGCAGCAGCTGACAATGTATGTTCCGCTCCATGATCCGGTCAAATTGATGCGGCTCGAGCTGACGAACTACGGCTCGGCGGCGCGCACAGTATCATTTACCTATTACGCGGAATGGGTGCTGGGCGTTCGCCGTGAAGGCAATGCCGCGTTTCTTGTAACGGAGTGGACGGGGGAGCAGATTTTGATGGCCCGCAACGGTTTTCAGGATACGTTCCGGGAAGCGACAGCTTTTCTGGCCTTTGGCGCATCTGAAGAGCTTGGGGAGGTGTCGTATTCTTCCGACCGCGGCGAATTTATCGGGCGCGGCGGCGCCATTGAGCGTCCTGATGCAATGGGGAGGGCGAACCTCTCGAACCAGGCCGGCACGCAGTCTGACGGCTGCGGGGCGATTCGGACGACCGTTGAGCTTGCTCCGGGAGCGTCGCGTACGGTTTATATTTTGCTTGGCTGCGCCGCATCGCCTGATGAAGCGGGCCGGCTGGTCAACCGCTATCGCACCTATGACGCATGCGAGAGTGCTTTTAAAGAGCTGCAGCAGTTTTGGACAGCTGCGCTTGAGCAGGTGCAAGTAGCGACGCCGAGCCGTGAAATGGATTTGATGTTGAACAATTGGCTGCTGTATCAGACGCTCGCCTGCCGGATGTGGGCCCGCACCGCCTTCTATCAGGCCGGAGGCGCCTATGGCTTCCGCGATCAGCTCCAGGATTCGCTTGCAATGCTGCACAGCAAGCCGGACATTACGAGAGCGCAAATTTTGCTTCACGCTTCGCATCAATACGTGGAAGGCGATGTACAGCACTGGTGGCATGAAGAGACAGCGCGCGGTATCCGCACTCGCTTCTCGGATGATCTGCTGTGGCTGCCGTACGCCGTGTCCAGGTATGTAGAGCATACAGGCGATCATTCCATTCTGGACGAGCTTGCCCCTTACTTGACGAGCGAAACGCTGCAGGACGGGGAGCAAGAACGGTATGAAGCCACGGTGCAATCAGGCCATTCGGGGCCGGTCTATGAGCATTGCATCCGCGTAATCGAGCGCAGTCTCACTTATGGCGAGCATGGCCTGCCGTTATTTGGCTGCGGAGACTGGAATGACGGGATGAGCCGCGTCGGCATTGAGGGCCGCGGTGAAAGTGTATGGTTAGGGTGGTTCTTGAGCGATATTTTGCAGCGGTTTGCTTCGATTTGCGAGCAGAGGGGAGAGCTGGAGCGGGCAGAGCGCTACCGCGCCGAACGGGCCAAGGTCGCTGAGGCGATTAATGTGCACGGCTGGGATGGACAATGGTATCGGCGGGCCTTCCACGATAGCGGCGAGTGGCTCGGCAGCGCAGCAGGAGCCGAGTGCCGCATCGACGCTATTGCCCAATCATGGTCTGCCTTATCCGGGGCAGGCGAGCCGGATAAAGTCAGAACGGCGATGCAGTCCTTTGATCGTGAGCTGGTCGACCGCAGTCTGGGCGTCGTTGCTTTACTGACGCCGCCTTTTGATCAGTCGGATCCAAGCCCCGGATATATTCAAGGCTACCCGCCTGGATTGCGGGAGAATGGCGGCCAATATACGCATGGGGTGCTGTGGAGCATCGCTGCATGGTCCGAGCTTGAGGAGGGCGATAAAGCTTTCGAGCTGTTCCATATGCTCAATCCGATCACACATACAAGAACAGCGGGCGAGGTTCAGCGTTATGCAGGCGAGCCCTATGTCATGTCTGCCGACGTCTATACAACGGACCCATTGAAGGGGCATGCGGGCTGGACATGGTACACCGGAGCATCGGGCTGGATGTATCAGGTAGGCCTCGAATCGATTCTCGGCGTCACAAGACGGGCCGATCAGCTGTTTATTCGTCCGTGCATTCCGCGGAGCTGGCCGGAATATTCGGTTAATTACCGGTTTGGCAATGCGCAATTCCACATTACAGTCTACAATCCGCAAGGAAAAATGACCGGTGTAAGCAAAATGACCATCAATGGCATTGAGGCCGATCTGGCGGAATACAGGCAGGAGCAAGGCGTGGCAATTAAGCTTGACGAAACTGTATGGTCCAAGCGGATTGAAATAACGATGTAAAAAACTCCTTCATTTCACGTTTTGCATTTGCAAAGCGCGAGGTGGGGGAGTATTTTTTTACCTCTCCAGACAGTTAACATACTTGCTGAGATATGCTATTGTAACAAAAGATAAATATAAAGAGCAGTCTGGAGGGATACCGGTGAAGCTTGACTATGAACAAAATACTAGCGACGAGGCGCAGCTGCACAAAATAGACGAACGAGCTTTGCGGGTGTGGCGGCTATCAGGATGGATTTCCGCAGGCGTATATGCCGTAATTGTCATTGTACTGCTCGTCCTCACGTGGCGGTTCGATTGGCCGATTTGGATTGTAATAGCAGCAGCGCTGGCAGCTGTTATAGGAGCTTATTTTGAGATTGGCGTTATTCCGCCGATTCGTTACAGGCAATGGCGCTATTTGGTTACCGAGCATGAAATTTCGTTGCGGCACGGCATTATTGTGCGCAAGCGGACGTTAATTCCGATGATTCGCATTCAGCATGTCGACTCGAAGCAAGGGCCGCTAATGCGCGCTTTTGGCCTGGCGTCTGTCACCTTTTCCACCGCAGCCGGAAGCCATGAAATCCCGGCATTGACTGAGCGGACTGCGGAAGAGGTACGGCAGCGAATAGCACACTTGGCGAGGTTGTCCGATGAAGAGATCTGATGAACAATCCTTGCAGCAGCTGCGCCGTCTTCATCCCATTTCCATTCTGTTTTTTATAGTGAAATCAGCCAAAGATCTGGTCTATCCGTTAATCGCCTTTCTGGTCACAACTGTTTTTCGCGGAGAGGTTAATTTTGTTTGGCTTGTCGCAATGATCACATTTTTTGCTGTTTTGCTTATAGTAATGGGCTTGCTGCAGTGGCTCCGTTTCGGCTATATGATTGAAAACGGGGCATTAAAGGTGGAGCATGGCGTCTGGGTCCGGAAAAAAATATGGATATCCCGCGATCGTGTCCAATCGGTCGATACAAGCGCCGGGCTCTTTCATCGCCCATTCGGACTAGTTAAGCTGCAAGTTGAAACGGCAGGAGGCAAAAAGCCGGAAGCGATATTGTCGGCGATTGCGGCCGGGCAGGCGGAACAAATTCGGGCAGAGCTTGTCCTGCCGCGGATGGCAGCAGCTCAGAAGCCGGCGAATGAGATGGATGAGCGGCTGAACGGACAGACCGCTGATCCTGCAGCCGAAACGCCGGCTGCTCATAAGTTGGAAGCGGCGGCGGACCAGGTCAGGTCTGTAATCCCGCTCAAAGATCTGCTCGTTTACAGCTCAACTTCCGGGCAGATCGGGATCGTGCTTGCTGTGTTCGGTACCGTTTTTTCGCAGCTGGATAAGCTGCTGAAGGGAATAGACTTGTGGGGCTTTATGCAGCGCTTTTTTGGCCCGACATGGGGGATTTGGGTTGCGGTGATCGTCCTGCTGCTTGCATGGGTGACCGCGTTTATAGCCACCGTGATGACAGAGTACAATTACACGTTGACACTAAAGGATGACAAGTTGGTCATTGAAAAAGGGCTGCTGGAGCGCAAGCATATTACAATTGCGCTTGAGCGGATTCAAGCCGTTCATCTCGTAGAAAATATACTGCGCCGTCCCTTCGGATATGTCTGCATTCGAGTCGTTACGGCAGGTTACGGCGGGAAGGACGGCAAGACCGGACTGCTGTTTCCGGTTATAAAAACTTCCGAGGTCGAAGCATTTTTAAGCCGGTTTGTCCCGCAAGCGATTACGCCCGCAAAGTGGCATACGATCGAGCGGCGCGCGTTGCGCAATTATTTGCTGATACCGGTCACTGTATCGCTGCTCGTCATCATTGCCCCGATCGTTTTCATACCGGATCACTGGGGCTGGCTCTCGCTTCTGCTGCCGCTAATCGCGGCCTGGTGGAGCGTGCTCCGCTTCCGTCAGGCCGGCTGGTCGCTCGATGACAACCAGCTTGCAGTGCGTATGGGCGGTTTTACAAGACAAACGGCTCTAATGCCGAAACAGCGCATTCAATGGCATCAGGTGACGCAATCGCCGTTCCAGGTCCGACGGAGGCTGGCTACTTTCCGTGTAGCTCTTGCCTCCGGCGGGGCACAAGCCCATTTCTATATTCGTCATGCCGGCGTTCAAGCTGCACAGCAAATATCAGCCTGGCTTTCTGCACGAAAATAACTTGACCTAAACTGCTTGTCTCATTTATAAAGCTTGCCGGTTATTCAGTCAAAATGAGGAGAAATGAAGACGATGGATCCTATGAAGCGAGTCAATATTGTCATAATTGCGCTATTTACCTGCGGTTTAATCGGTCTCATCTTGATTGAGCTTGGCATTGCACCCGGTGTAGAATCGCGCGAGCAGCAATTAGCCAAGGAGCAGCGCCTGCCGAAGACGCATCATATCGAGGAAGTACTGAAATATCGACATGATAATATGGGAAATGCTGCGAATATTACGAGGCTAAATAGCGAGCTGCCGCTCGGTTATGTTGACCGCACTTATTCATTAGATTCTGAACGGCTGGCAATTAACATTAAGTTTGCGAGCGATGCGGCATCAATTGGACAGGAGCTTGTCGAGCAAGCGCTGCTCTATAATTCAACGGCCAACTTTGCCTTGATCGGCAATTTGCAGACAATCCGCTATCAATTCGAAAATGCTGCCTATACTGTAGAGCGCCGGCAAATAGAGGCGCTCTATGGCAAAGAGCTTTGGCGCTTGCTTGAGGGGAACCGATGGTCGGAGGATGTGCAGCGGCAGCTTAGCGATACCGAATTTATTCATCAGTTTTTAGACAGTCTGAGCACAGCCAAATAGCTTGCCAAATGAAAAGCCGTCTTCCCAGCAGTCGCAGCTGCGGAGAAGACGGCTTTTCTACCTATTTGTACTTTCAGTTTCGTAAAGTCTGGAGCGAATTTTGAACCATTGAAAAATATGTGACACAACGACCTTGAGCACGGCGTAACCCGGGACTGCAAGAATAATGCCAAAGATGCCGAAGAGCTTGCCTGCGGTCAGGATGACGAAAATGATTGTGACCGGATGAATGCGCAGTGTTTTGCCCATAATTTGCGGCGATATGAATTTGCCTTCAATCAGCTGAACAATTGTCCAGATTGCGATCATTTTCAACAGCATGGCCGGCGAGGTTACTGAGGCAACAATTAGTGCGGGTGTAATGGCGATCGCCGGACCAAGGTACGGAACTACGCTGGTGCATGCTGCTGTGATTGCGAGAACAAGCGAATAATCCAGTCCGATAATCAAATAACCGATATAAAGGAGCGTTCCTATACAAAAGCTGACAATAATTTGTCCGCGGATATAGGAGCTGATCTGGTGATTCGTTTCTTTCAGGATGGTTCCGGTCTCGGCGCGCAGCGCATTGGGAATAAAGGATAATATGAAGCCCGACAGCTTCTTGCCATCCTTAAGCAAGTAGAACAGCACGAAAGGCACAGTGACGACGGCGAGCACAACTTCGGTAACAGCACCCAATATTCCTCCTAGCCGCGTCCAGGTGTTCTGCAATAAAGCGGTCGCCCATTTGCTGATATTAGCAGTAATATCAATACTCTCTACACCCAAAGCAGACTGTACTTCATTGAAAAACTTGCTGCCGATCAATTCACGGAACTGCCGTTCGACTTCTATACCGTAGGCCGGCAAGTTCTCGAGCAATCCGTTGATTTGCTCGCGGATAAGCGGTACTACTGCCAGCACGATTAGCGCGATAATAGCAATTAGCAGCAAATAGAGTGAAAGAATTGCAAAAACGCGTTTAATGCCCTTCCTTTCGAGAAAATCAACTAGCGGGTTAAGCAAATAATAAACGACGCCAGTAAGCAGCAGCGGCAGCAGAAGTGTCTGCACGAGGACGACGAACGGCGTGAAGACGAACGAGATTTTCGTCAGTACAAAAATATTCACACCGATCAGCAACAGGACTAGCAGAAATAGGACGAAGCGGTTGTTGAGAAAAAATAGTTTGAAGCGGTTGTACCATGCGCGATTGTTATCCATAACATTGAACCTCCACAGCCTGTAGCTTCTTCTATTTATTATTATACGGGCTAATATAGATATGCGGCTCAAAAAAATAAAAAAACAGCGCAATCCGGCTCCATGCCGGTCACGCTGTTTCTATAAAGTTATTCGAATGAAGTTAATGTTTGCAGCAGGCTGCGGTCCGACTGCTTGACCAACTCGACCAGCAGCTGCTTGGCAGCGGCATAATCATCGGTATGAATCATCGAGGCTGCTGTATGGATATAGCGCGCGCTCAGACCTAGAGCAGCTGTAGGAACGCCTTGTCCATACAGATGGACGCGCCCGGCGTCTGTCGCGCCTGGCGACACAAAGTATTGATACGGAATGCGGTGGGTATGGGCGATGTCCAGAATAAATTCGGTCAATCTGCGGTTCGGCACGATAGAGCTGTCCAAAATGCGGATGAGCGTGCCTTCGCCGATCCGGCCGAACGCATATTTGTCGCCGCCCGTATCGTTGGCCGGGCCCGCATCCAGCGTATAGCAAATATCGGGCTGGATAAGCGCAGAGGCTGTTTGGGCGCCGCGCAGTCCAACCTCCTCCTGAACGGTTGCGCCTGCATATAAAATGTTCGGGAGCTTCTCATTTTTCAAATCTTTCACTAATTCGAGCGCAAGTCCCACGCCGAAGCGATTGTCCCAGGCTTTGGCAAGTATTTTTTTGCCCCCGGCAAGCGGTGTGAACGGGCATACCGGAACGATCGATTGACCTGGCTGGACGCCCATCGCGATGGCATGCTCTTTGTTATCTGCTCCAATATCGATAAACATAGCAGCAATGTCGATTGGCTTGCTGCGCTGCGCTTCATCAAGCAGATGGGGTGGAGTAGAGCCAATGACACCGATAATTTTGCCCTGCTTGGCATTGATTTCTACCCGCTGCGCGAGCAGCACCTGGCTCCACCATCCGCCTAGTGGCTTAAACTTGAGCATGCCATTATCCATGATGGCCGTTACCATAAAGCCCACTTCATCCATATGGCCGTTGACCATAACTTTCGGGCCGCTGCTGTCTCCGCGAAGCACTCCGAACAGGCTGCCGAGCCGGTCCATGACAAGCTCGGAGGTGTGCTTCTCAAGCTCGGAGCGCATAAAGCGCCTGACTTCGTCTTCATAGCCCGGCGCGCCGTGCATCTCGGTCAGCGCACGGAACATGGCTAAAGTATCTTGTTCCATAGGAGGCCTCCTTAAAGGTGTAAATATGGTTATGTAATGTAATTATTACCTTAACCATTCCTGCAGACACTGTCAATGTACGATGGACGATCGTCAAGAAAGCTAATATAAGGACAAAATTTTATAATGGAGCGGCTGAAGCTAACAACCTATAATGTGAGACAGTCATCAACTAAAATGCCAGAGGCGGGTGAAGAGACAATGAAATCGCAACGAAACGACAGTTTGCAAACGGTTACAAATGAGTTTGAAAAGCACTATGCGGCCCGTGCTGCCGCGAGCGCAACGGGGAAGCTGGAAGAACGGCCCGGCCGGGGGACGATCGGCAATTTATTGCCGCTATACTGTAATCGCCATTCCAGCTATTATGCGAGTAAAGCGCTCGAGGAGGAGCTGCGCATGGGTGCTGCCGGCATGCTGGCCTCGCAGCATGCGAGCGGCTGCATATCGCTTGCCAATTGCAATATTGATTCTCCGCCGGATACTGCGTTTGCCGTTCATGCGATTGCCGTGCTCTATCAGCTGGCAGACCGTTTCGGACCGGACACGGCTTGCCTGAGAGAGGTAAAAGACGCGCTGGCGCTTTTCCTGAAGCGGGCGGAGCCATGCTTGCTGACCGGGGGCATCCATACGCCCAACCATCGCTGGGTTATGGCCGGCGCGCTGGCCAAGATGTATGAATTTACCGGCGGGGATGAACGCTATCGCCAGCGGGCTTTTCAATATATCGATGAAGGTCTTGATTTGACGGCCGACGGGGAATGGACGGAACGAAGCAATGCATTTTATAACGGCGAGATTGCGATGCATTTTTATCATGCCGGCACGATTTTTGGCCATGAACCGATACTAGAAGCGATTCGTCACAATCTGCTTATGATGCGATATATGCTGCACGATGATCATACCATTGTAACGGATTATTCCGGCCGGCAAGATTTGGGCACCGTGCAAAGGTTCAGAGACACCTATTATATAGCCAGCCATCTTATGGCCTCCTATTACAAGGATGATCAGCTGGCGGCACTTGCTGCGATTACAGAGCTGTCTTCGGCGAAGGGCTGGCTTGCGCTGGCCTATTGGCTGCTGGAGGAGGAACGAATGGAGCTGCACGACCCTCCGGCACTGAGCGATCGTTACACGGTGCTGCTGGGCGAAGGGGTGAAGACGGCTGTTCCGACTCAAATTCCATATTTGGGCCAGCGTGAACGATTTCCGCATGGCGCTTCCGTGCTGCGGCACCGGAACGGCAAATTAAGCGTGACGGCGATGGCCGGCCAGACGAATCTGCTGGCCATTCAATATGGAGCGGCAAGAATGATCGGACTCAAGCTGACGGCGGGATGGTTCGGGGTAGCAGGCATTGCTTTCCCGACCATTCGCAAAACTGCCGTGCGTTCGGAATATGAGCTCGACATTGAGCTGGAGGGCTGCTATTTTGCTCCGCTGCCGCGGGCGCATACCGAAGGATTGAACGGCAGATATGCGGATATGCCCAATCATCTGCGGGCCAAAACGCATGTTCAAATTTTGCCGATTATGGTACGTTTGACGATGCTGGAGGATGGAGTTGCCTTACGTGTCGTTTCGGAGGAGACGCCGAATATTTATTTGCAGCTCGTCTGCATGTTCGATAAAACCGGAACTGTAGCGGGCGACGGGTTGGAGATTGACCCGGCTACGCAGGTGCGGATGCTCAAAAACGGCGATGCCCTGTTCAGCCGGGGTACGGATCATATTCGGCTCTCGGCAGGATCATGGGAGCATCCGGATATCGTATCCCGCAACGATGTTGTCGCAGATGCGCTTAATGTAGCCATCAATTGGCAGACGCCTGCGAACCGGTTGTTTACGATTCAGGGCTTTAGTGCCGGGGAATAAGAGCGAGAGAGGCAGTCCGGGCAAGTCACTGTTGTGACGAGCGCAGGGGCTGCCTCTTCTTTTTGCTGATCGGAAGGTTTACAATAAGGGGTGAGCAGGAAAGGAGTGGAAGCATGATTATCCGCGAGAAGCATAATGAGCTAATATTTATTCCCCAACACAACCATGGTTTTCTGTCCGGCGAGCTTGCCAAACATTGGAAGGACGAGTGGCTCGCTGGCGCCGCCCGCCGGGAAGAGCTAATTTATGCGGCTTATGAGCATGACCGCGGCTGGATTGAGTTGGACGATCAGCCGATCTGGAATGATCGTACCGGAACTGTTTTTTCGTTCATGGACTATCCCTTGCTGCCTAAGCTGACCTACTACGGTAAAGGGATCGAGGAAGTAGCCCAGCACAGCCGCTATGCCGCTTTACTGTGCAGCATGCATTTTACTGCATTGCTCGAACCGGAGCCGCACCCGGCCATTCGGGCCTTTATCGGTAAAGAACGTTTGCGGCAAGCGGAGTTGCAGGAGGAGCTGTGCAGATCCGCTCCGCACCAGGCAGAGGAGCTGCAGTTTCATTTGCAGATACTGCAGTTTTGCGATCATTTGTCGCTGTACGTTTGCCTTAATGAACCCGGCGTGGATAAGGAGAATGAGCATCCCTGGTATAGAAGCGGCTTAATCGGCTCGGATCGATTTCATTTTGCGGCCGGCAAGCCAGTTATGGCAAGCTGGGAAAATGAGCAAACTGTAGCTGTTCATGTTTTTCCCTTTCATGAACCTTTCAAGACAAATCTGCGTTACAAAAGCGTAAGCAGGGACGAAATAAAAGCTCAGGGCGTGGCGCAAGCTTATGCGAATAAGGCCTTTGAGGAAAGGAGTATCACATTTGTCAGCAAGTAGCGGACGATTGTGTCTGGCGCTGGCCCTGGCGATGACCTGGCTCAGGTCGAAAAAAACCCTCCAGAAATAAGCGGCATCATCCGCAAATTCTGGAGGTTGATTGTTATCTGGAACGTATTTCCTGGCGCATAAACAGCACGTAGGAAATGGCAAAGCAGATCAGCGTTGCAGCCAACAGCCCGGTTAGCTGCGGCCATATGAGCAGAAGGCTCTGGCCGAGCGGCAGCGGGCTCGGAATGGCGCCAATGACCTGCTTCATCGTCATCGGCCCAAGCGAGCGCACTTCCGGGGTTAGCAAGGTTGTTGTAATTTCCGAAAATAATTGCGCCGGCGAGAGGCGGTTTAGCCCTATCAGCAACTGCTGATACTGCATCAGCTGCTGAGCATCGCTGGCACTCCCTTGCGGCACTAGCGCTTTCGCAATGAGATTTAAAATCATATCGTAAAAAACGGTGAAAAAAATCCATACTGCAATGCCTGACAGCGCCGATGTTGCGGCTTGGCGAAAGCGAATCGAGAACAGCAGCGACAGCGCTAACCAAAAGCTGATATAAATAATAGCGGCAATCAAAAACAGAAGGACGCGCCAAAACTGTTCAGGCGTAGGCGGATAGCCGATGGTGACGAGACCGAGCCCCATAACGAGCAGGCCAAGCGAAAGGATCGAGACGCTAATCAGCAGCAAAGCCCCCGTAAATTTGGCGGTAATGAAATCGTCGCGATAGATCGGCTGAGAAATGAGCCGGCTCAGCGTCCCTTTGTTTCGTTCTGTATTTACAGCATCAAAGGCTAGCGCGATCCCCATCAGCGGCCCGAGAAAGCTGACAAAGGTGATGAAGTTTGGCAGTGTGCCGTCAGATGCGGTGAACATTTTTAGAAAGAGAAAGGAATTGTCGCTGTCAGGCGCCGCGGCATTCGCTTGCAGGGCAACGACAGCAGCATAGACGGAGCCTATACAGGCGAGCGCGATAATAAACAGCAAAATGCCGAAGCGCCAGCTGCGCATATGGTCGCCGATTTCCTTTTGAACGATGGTCCAAAACGGGCTCGGAAGCCGTTCCTTGTCCGGCTTTGTGAAAAACGCGGGCAAGCTGAAGGCTTTAAACATGACGCTGTCCACCTCCTTGGAAAAAGCGATGATAAATGTCATCAAGCCCGTACTGCTGCTGGCGAAGCTGGTGCAGCTGCGCACCCGATTGTACAAGCAGCTGAACGATGTCCGGCGTAATGGTCTGCTGCGAACTTCTGATCGTGACTGTATGGATGCCGAACGGCTGCCCTGCTTCCCGGACTTGCACCTCACCGATTCCTTCCATCGCCCTTATGCTTGCTGCAAGCTTCTCATCCCAACCTGATACTTCCATTTCCAGCGTCAAAATACCCTCTTGGTCGAGCTCCCGGGACAAGGTTTCAATATCGCCGCTCGCAATTAGCTCGCCTTGGACGAACAAACCGACCCTATCGCATATTTGCTGTACCTGATGCAAGTGATGGGAAGACAACAGGACAGTCAATCCGCCCAGCCGGCTCAGATCCGAAATGAGCTGCAGCAGCTCGCGGACGCCCTCCGGGTCGATGCCGAGCGTAGGTTCGTCGAGGATGATGACTTCAGGCTGCTTTATTAATACATCTGCAAGTCCCAAGCGCTGTCTCATCCCGCGGGAATACGTGCCGGCTTTTTTGTTGGCTACATCGGACAGTCCGACTTTTTCCAGCAATTCGGCCGCCCGCTCGCGCGCCAAACGTTCAGGCAGGCGATTAAGCCGAGCGGTGAACAGCAGATTGTCAAGCCCGCTCCGGTCCTCGTAAAACCCGACGTCGTCCGGCATATAGCCGACCTTGCGCTTGATCAGCAGCGGATCGCGCACAGGGTTCAGCCCGCATACGCGCGCTGTGCCTCCGGAAGGCTCGGTCAAGCCGAGCATCATGAGAATGGTGGTCGTTTTTCCGGCTCCATTAGGGCCGAGCAAGCCGAATATCTCCCCGCGGAACACGGAAAGATCGAGTTGGTTGACAGCCAGATGCTCGCCGTATCGCTTCGTTAGTCCGCGCAGGTCAATGATTGGATCCGTCTGTTCGCGCGAAGCTGTTTCCACCATTACCGCCTCCCATACTTGCGGAATAGAAATGCGATGATGCCGATGACAACGACGATGATCAGAACGCCGATCCAGCCCCACAGGACAGAGGACTCGACAGCGACGCGAATGGCGGCGCTTGACGATTTCTGGGAAGTCGATGCCGATAGATTGAGCGCATAATCGCCCGGCAGCGCTTCCTTGCTCGCCTTGATAGTCGCTTTAACTTGCGCGCTTTTTCCCGGTGCAATCGATCGGACGGAGGAAGGCTCAAAGGTAACCTCCCAATCGGCCGGTGTCTGCGAGGACAGATTTACATCCTGCAGCTCGGCAGTACCTGTGTTTGCGACGACCAGATCAAGGGTACGCGTCGAGCCGGCGGTTACATCTGTACTGAGACGCTCGTCTGCAGTAGTGAGCTTGACCCCGTACGAACCGGTTATGACCGCTTCGACTGTCGCCTCGGCCGAGGTCGAGTTGTTTGCTGCACGGATCGGAATTTTGTAAGTGTCCGCTTTGGCGTTTTCCGCGGGAACAGCCTCAATTTCGATAGACTGGGTAGCATTCGGCTCTACCGTAACGGAGGTGACGTTGTTGCTTCCGGATTTGAAGCGCACATCCCAGCCGGCCGGCGCAGCAGCGGCGAGCGCGTACGTTTGCTGCTCCCCAGTGCGGTTGCGAAGCGTAGTGCTGAAGGTGAAGGTGGAATCGGCATGGCCCTCTATATTAGGCTGATCGGTCGTCAGCTCGCTGGCGAAAGTGCCTTGCTCATTCACGTTGATCGTCAGTGGCAGCGATGCTGCTCCTTTGGCAATTACCGTAAAGGTATAGCTGCCCTTGTTTACTTTAAGCGGGATGTCGATTTGCAAATTAATCGATTGTTCTGCTCCGGGCTTTACAGCCAGGCTGCGGATAGCGCGGCCGCCTGCAGTCAGCTCATATTTCCAGTCATGGCCGCCTGTATCGAGCGAAATTTGTAAATTTTGCGTGGAGTCGGTGCGGTTAATCAAATCAATGCTGTAATTGATCGAATCCCCCGGAGGCGCGGACAAATCCGTATAGGGGGTAAAGAGCTCGACCGCTGCTGCGGCGTAAGATTGTTGGGGCAGCAGCCCTCCACTGACCATCAGTATGATTGAGAATAACAATAGTGTGATGCCCCCGTTGCGGCATGCTTGACGCATGCAAATCCCCTCCTTGAAATAGTGAATGTAAGCGGCCTTATGACGGCGCAGTCATCAAGGATACGTTTATCAACTGCGCTTGGATTTACTGAAGCAGAAAAATTTTTTTGTTTCTTCAAGCAGGAATTTCTGGTAAAACAAATGGTAATAGAAAGTTCGGAGAGGAGGGGGAAAATGGAGAGGCAGGACGAGATGATTGCATGTTTGCAGCAAATGCTGGACGGTTCGGTGCCGGCTTTTGACCGCTTTTATGAACGCTATGCTCCTTTCGTCATGAAGATTGCTTTACGGATGCTGGGCGAGCGGATGGAAGCGGAGGACATTTGTCACGATCTGTTTGTCGAAATTCTCCATCGCCGCAAGCTTTATGACCAGACGAGAGGCTCCATAGAAGCATGGCTGGCTGTAATGACTAGGAGCAGATGTCTGGACCGGCTGCGGCGTACCGGAAAAGTTGTAATCACTCCGACCGGAGAGGAACGGGCGGATGCAGAGACGGCGGCGCATGCGGCCAGCCCTGTAGAGCAGGTGGTGCAAAAAATGCAGCGTGAGGCATTGCACGAAGCGATGGGGCGGCTGCCAGCCGCACAACAGCGGGCGGTAACCTCATCCTTTTTTAATAATCGAACCCATCAGGAGATGTCGGACAGCTGGCAGGTTCCGCTGGGAACAGTCAAATCATGGGTCAGATACGGCTTGAATCATTTACGCAAAGAAATGGAAAAACGAGGCTGGACAGATGAGAGGAGGGAGAAATCATGAATTGTTATACGGAAGAGCAGTGGGCTGATTATATACTTAAGTCGGCGGACGAGCAGACGTCTTTGAAGATGAGCGGACATTTAGCCGTATGCAGAGTCTGTCAGAAGTTAGCAGAAGAATGGGAGCTGCTGCTGGCGGACGATAAACGGACCGGGGAGGCATACCCGGATGCTAAGCTGCAGCAGTCCTTGCGCAGAGAGGTGCGAAAAGTGCGCTTGATGAGGCGGATTCCCCGCGGCAGAACGATTGGGACGATCGCGGCGGCAGGCGCATTGGTGTTGATCCTGCTCATCGGCTTGAATAAAATCTCGGAGGAGAGAGCCGATCCTTTGGAAAGCTTTATTGAAGAGCATGAGCCGCAAGCGGTGACCATTATGCAAAATCCGGCAACGGTATCGTACCGGATTATGAATGAAGCGTTGAATAACGGCTACATCTGGATCAACAGCCAGACGAAAGAAGCGTTTATTTTGCTGGAGAAGCCGCCGGCCTATGACCGCCTCGACTATCAGGCGTGGACGGTACGCAACAATCGTCCCATCAGCATGGGGCTGTTTCAAATTCATGACGGCAGAGCGCATCTGTATGTGAAGGAAACGCAAATCGGGGTGTCCGATAATATCGCGGTCAGTAAAGAGCCTAAAGGGGGAAGCAGCAGTCCCACTAAGCTGGAAACCGTCATTTTCGTCATGCCATAGCTGGACAGAAAATTATTCTGATTTCCTCTACGATATGTAATATACTCATGGTAGTCAGCAGGGAAATGAGCGCAAAATGTTGAAACTATTTCCACTAAGAGGCGATGACAAGTTCGCCTCAAATTATTGCGAATTGAGGGAGCAGCCGCTATGGAGAAGCAAGCTTTAATAATAACAGGCTTGGAGCCGCACCGCGTCTATCAGCGCCAAGCTGACGATACGGCAAATTTGACTTTCCGGGTAGTGATTCCCGAAGGCTTGCAGGGCCGTCTGGAAATCCGAAGGTCCGGCAGCGCATGGACTGCTGTGGAGCAGGGCCAAGATGGCGGGCTGGAGGTAACGCTATCTTCTGTTCCGGTCGGCAAGCACACGATTCATGCCCGTCTAGTAGCTGAACAGGCAGTTGTTCTTGCCGAAGGACAAATCGGGCCGGTTTTTGTAGGGGATTTATGGATTCTGGCAGGTCAGTCCAATATGGAGGGCTGCGGCCGATTGATCGATGTTGACACGCCTTGCGAGGGAGTCAGCTGCTTCTACTTGGGGGATCGCTGGGCTATGGCCGAAGAGCCGCTCTGTTGGCTGGCTGAATCGAATGACCCGGTTCATTGGATGGGATTCCCGGAAGGAATGGAGATGACTGAGGAGCGGCGCGGGCAATACATTGCTGCTGCCCGGCGTGACCGGGTGCAGGGTGCGGGGCTTGGCCTTTCATTCGGCAAAAAGCTGCTGCAGCATACCGGGATACCCGTTGGCCTGCTTATGACGGCGCATGGCGGAACATCGATGGATCAATGGGACGCGGCGCTAGCGGGTGAAGGCGGCCGTTCATTGTATGGCGCGATGCTTCGGGTCATTCATGCGGCCGGCGGCAAGGTAAAGGGCTGTCTCTGGTATCAAGGCGAGAGCGATACTGTCGATATGCCGACAGCTGAGCAATATTATGACAAGACGCTCAAATGGGTGGAACGATTGCGGCAGGATTTGAACGATCCGGAGCTGCCGTTTATATATGCGCAAATTTCTGTTGTTATGGGTTGGCCTGCGGAGGAACCGTGGAATAGGGTTCAAGATGATCAGCTGCGCTTGGAAAACGTGCTGGGACGCGCTGAAATGGTGCCGACAATCGATGCGGTGCTTGCAGATGTCATACACCCGGATGCCGGCTCGCTGCGGGACATTGGAGAACGGATGGCCGCGGCGGCGTTGCGGCTTGTTCATGGCGCAGCGGCGGACAGCAGCGGCCCGCGGCTGCAAAAAGCTGTGTGGAACGAGACGCGCACGGAGCTTACGCTGCAGTTGAGCGGCTGCAACGGAAAATTGCGCGCAGTTGATCGCGTATTTTCGCTCACGCTAATGCAAGAAAGCGAGAGATTGCCATTGACCGCTCATCTTGGAGCGGATGGTGTATCCATTGTGGTAAAGCCGGAGCAGCCTGCTCCGCTTGATGTGCAATTATGGCACGGCCGCGGCCTCAACCCGACGGTCAATATTCGCGACGAGAAGGGGATACCGCTGCCAGTATTTGGCCCGCTTGAGGTGTAGGTGAAGCATAATGATGATTTGGATCAACGGAGCGTTCGGGGCGGGCAAGACGCAGACCGCCTACGAATTGCACTACAGATTGCCGGGATCGATCGTGTTCGACCCTGAAAATGCCGGCTTTTATATCAGACGAAATCTGCCTTCGACACTGGCGAAGGATGACTTTCAGGACTACGCGATGTGGCGGCAAATCAATACGGAGATGCTGTCTTATATCACGCAGCATTTTGACGGCATTGTCATTATTCCGATGACGGTTGTCCATCCGCAATATTTTGATGAGCTTATTGGCGAGCCGCGCCGCAAAGGCATTGCGCTGCATCATTTTGTGCTGGGGGCGTCCAGGGAGACGCTGCTCGGCAGATTGCGCAGCCGCGGAGACGGCAGCAAGTCCTGGCCTGCGCAGCAGATTGACCGCTGTGTCGCGGCATTATCCGATCCGCTCTTTGCCACGTGGCTCGATACCGAGAAGTGGACGGTCAGCGAGACGGCGGAGCGCATTGCGCAATTAGCGGGCGTCGAGCTGCAGCCGGACAATCGCAGCGCATTGCGCAAAAGGCTCGATCGCTGGAAGGTCAAGTTTCAGCATATCCGCTTTTAGAGAAGCGGACAAAACACAGCTCCGTTAAAATACGTCTTGCTGATCATGCTTAGAAGCGGCGGCAAGGCGTTATTTTTGTTCTCAATTGCCCATATGTATGTTACTATACTTTAGTGTATGTTAAGTTAATTAAGGGCGCGCGAAAGCTGTTTGAAGGGGTGGGAACGATTCAAGCTAAACAGACGAACACGCGAGTGGTGACGCTTGCGCTGCTTGTTGCGACTTTTCTGACGGCTATCGAAGGTACGGTTGTCAGTACGGCAATGCCGAAAATTGTAAGCGACCTGCAGGGGATCAAATTAATGAATTGGGTGTTTGCCGTCTACCTGCTCGTATCGGCGGTCACCGTTCCGGTATTCGGCAAGTTGTCCGACCTGTATGGCCGGAAGCGTATATTTATGATCGGAACGGTCATTTTTCTTATCGGCTCGTCGTTATGCGGATTAGCGCAAACGATGGAGCAGTTGATTGTTTTTCGCGCCGTGCAGGGAATCGGGGCAGGAGCCATACTCCCGATTACGTCTACGATCATGGCGGATATTTATCCGCACGAGAAGCGGGCAAAGATGATCGGGCTGATCAGTACGATGTGGGCGATCGCCGGCGTTGCCGGCCCGCTCGTCGGCGGTTTTTTTGTTGATCAGATGACATGGCACTGGATATTCTATATGAATATTCCGTTTGGCGGGATTGCGATGATCATGATCGGCATGTCGCTTCATGAATCATTGGTGAAGAAAAAGCAGCCAATCGATTATTGGGGAACCATTACGTTTATGGTCGGCATGCTGGCATTGCTCTTTGCGCTGCAAAAAGGCGGAGAGGACGGCGGCTGGACGTCGCCGCTTGTCATTTCGCTGGTTGTGGCGGCGGTTGTCATTATCAGATTATTTGTTTGGATTGAAACGAAGGCGAAGGAGCCGCTGCTGCCGCTAAAGCTGTTTACGATTGAAGGCATTTCGGCCTCCAATGCGGTCAGCTTGCTGATAAGCGCCTTGCTGATCGGACTGATGGTTTACATTCCGATGTGGATTCAAGGCGTATCAGGCTATGGCGCTACGATTTCAGGCATCGTCATTATGCCGATGTCGATCACGTGGATGCTGGGCTCTTTTTACTGCGGGAAGCTGATGATGAAGCGGGGAGCGAGAGTCAGCACGCTGCTTGGGATGGCGGTATTGACGGTAAGCGCCGGCTGGCTGCTCTTTATCGGGAAGGTGTCGTCCACGATTCACTTTTATGCGGTATCCGCGCTGCTCGGCATCGGCTTTGGCATCGTCTTTACACTTTGTACAGTGACGGTGCAATCCGCGGTGGGTTGGCAGCTGCGCGGCACGGCCACGGCGTCCAATATGTTTTTCCGGACATTAGGCCAAACGATCGGCGTCGCGGTTTTCGGCACTTATTTTAATTCACAGGTATCGAAGGCGATGAATGACGGGAAGGAAGCGGCTGCCGGTTTAAATGTCGACCAGATGAACCAGCTGATTAATCCGGACGCGGCAGGCGCCCTGCCTGCCGAAGTACAAAGTTCATTGCGCGATATCCTCGTAAGTGCGCTGCATGATGTATTTGTCGTTTTGTTTATTATTGCCATTATTGGAATCATTATGGTGCCGCTGCTGCCGCGCCGCAAAGCGCCGGAAAAATCAGCCCGCGAGGCGGCGGTCGGGCGTTAGCCGATTTTGTAAAGCATATATGGGTTACGGGTGCGCATCGCGCTCGCGACCCCTTTTTTTTCATAATTTTGCACTGGCGAAAATTTGATAGCGTGATCAGGCCATTAGTGTGGTAAAATGACAAATGGATAATACTATAATTACATATGATAGGATACGTTGACACATGACAATCGGCTTTTTTGATTCAGGGATCGGTGGCCTGACCGTATTGGCAGAAGCGCTCCGACGTCTCCCAACCCAGGATTATCTTTATATGGCGGACACACTTCATGTCCCTTATGGAACAAAGTCGAAGGAAGATGTAAGGAACTTTATTATGCAGACTGTCGAGTCGATGATGACGGAGCATCTCGATGCTTTGGTTATTGCCTGCAATACGGCTACAAGTATTGCGGTCGCTGAACTGCGCGAGCGCTATTCGATACCGATCGTCGGCATGGAGCCGGCGGTTAAGCCCGCTGTGGAGATGAATCGGGCGACGGGCAAGCGGGTGCTTGTATTCGCAACGCAGCTCACCTTGCAGCAGCCAAAGTATTATGCGCTTGTATCGCGGGTAGATGAGCAAGGCATCGTCGATTCATTGCCGCTTCCTGAGCTTGTTTATTATTGCGAGGCGCTGCAGTTTGATCGTCATATTATGGAGCAATATTTTATGGAGAAGCTTTCATCGTATAATTTAGATGAGTACGGCATCGTTGTGCTTGGCTGTACGCATTATCCTTTTTATACAAAGCTGCTGCGCGAGCTGCTGCCGTCGCACATTCAGATCGTTGATGGAAGTGCAGGCACGATACGCCGTTTGACTGCCCTGCTCAGCCGTTACGGCATCGCCGAAGGAGGAGGCAGCGGACAGGTAAAATTTATGTGCACCAGCGGCGATCCGGCCTATATCGATAAACTGCAGACCGCGCTTCATCTGCTGCGCAATGAGGAGAAGACTGCGGAGGAGACGGCCTAATCCCAGTCCGCACAAACCAGTAAAAAACACCCAGACATCGGTCTTTTGCCCGATTGGTTCAGGGTGTTTTTTCGCGTGCCTCTATTCGCAGAAGCTGATTTCAATCACAAGACCTATGTATTTGAACGTATTCGCCTATGTTCCTCCTTCGTCCGTTCGTTTATGTTAATGGTGCATTCTATTTTAACAACAGGCTAGGAGGGAATTTGTGACTGAAAGAAAGAAATGGATTGATGTTGCCCGCGGTCTCAGCATCATTCTAGTCGTAATGGGGCATTCCGGCAATGAAGTGATCGATTATTATTTAGGCTGGTTTCGCATGCCGTTGTTTTTTCTGGTTAGCGGCCTGCTGTTCAAGGAGGTGCCTCGGGAGCGGTATACGCAGTGGGCGCTTGCCAGAATCCGCTATTTTATGGTGCCGTACTTTGCATACGGCATCTGTATAGCGCTGCTTGTCGCTGTTCGCTTAAGGGACCCCATGTCGGTGCCGAATGATATGCTGCTGCTGATTTATGGCGGAACGGTTTTAGGCGGCTGGTACGGGGTATTTTGGTTTATTACTTGTCTTTTGCTTGTTCACTTGCTGATGGGCTTTTTAACGCGCTTTTCTTTTTCTGTTCAATGGAAAGCTGTATTCGTCTGCTACGTGCTGGCGCATCTTGTCAGTATGAGTCCGCTGGCCAAATGGGATATTCCCTGGAATGCGGATGTAGCCTTAATGGCGATTGTGTACTTTTTTATCGGCTATTCTTGTAAAGCTTTGCTCTCCAGATGGCTGCAGTCTGGCAGAGCCTTTGCTCCGGCGCTGTTAATTGCCGCGCTCGCGGCCGGCTTGTACGAGAGCGGGGTTTGGAAATTCCAGCTGGATATGAAGATGAAGGTATACACGCAGCCGTTGATCGATCTGCTTGTCCCGCTGGCCTGTGTGCTTGCAGTGCTGCAAATTTGTTATTGGATTTCCCGCTGGAAGGCAACTGATGTTCTGGCTTTTTTAGGCACTGTAACGATTACGATTATGTATTTGCACATACCGGTCAATATTTTGTTGAAGTATGGGGTCGGCATGGAGTACGGGGTTTTCTGGTTCACTGTCATTGGAGTTGTTGTTCCGCTGGGGTTCGCCTGGATTTTCTCCAAATCGCAGCTGCTCTCCGCGCTGTTTCTTGGCCGTCAAGGCTTTGGCGCGGCAAGGAAAAGGAATGGACAGGAAAGCGGCGCAGCGGTGAAAGGATAGGCCGGTTGTTTTTGTTTTACGGAATAAAAAAGATTTTGCCATTGACCAATTCAGCTTTCGAATGATAGAATTGAAAAAATTTACCCAATTCGAAGGGCAGGGAGAGGCAAGATTATGGCCACGTATTACAATGAACCGTCTAGAACATTCAGCGAGTATTTACTTATTCCGAATTTAACGACGAAGGAGAATACGCCAGCAAATGTCAGTCTGGTGACGCCGCTTGTAAAGTTCAGTAAGGGCGAGAAACCTGCTTACTCGCTCAACATTCCGTTCTCTTCTGCCGTTATGCAGTCGGTATCGGATAACAATATGGCTGTCGCATTGGCGCGCTGTGGCGGCATTTCGTTTATTTTCGGATCGCAGCCGATTGCGGAGCAGGCCAAGATGGTGCGCAAAGTAAAAAGCTATAAAGCCGGTTTTGTCGTGAGCCGCTCCAATTTAACGCCTGAACATACGCTGCAGGATGTTTTGGATCTGAAAGCAAAGAACGGTCATTCCACTGTAGCGATTACGCACGACGGTACGCCGAACGGCAAGCTGCTCGGCATTGTGACAAGCCGCGACTACCGTCTGAGCCGCGATCCGCGCGACAAGCAGATCAGCAGCTTTATGACGCCGTTTGACTCGCTTGTTTTTGGCCGCTCGGGCATTACGCTTTCTGAAGCGAACGATTTGATCTGGGAGCATAAGCTTAACTGTCTGCCTGTCGTTGATGAAGAAGGAAGATTAGACTACCTGGTATTCCGCAAGGATTACGACGCACATAAAGCATATCCGTATGAATTGCTTGATGCGAACAAAAGCTACATCGCAGGTGCAGGCATCAACAGCAAAGACTACAAGGAACGCGTGCCGGCGCTTGTAGAGGCTGGCGTCGATGTGCTCGTCATTGACTCCTCGGACGGTTATAGTGAGTGGCAGCGCGAGACGATTGAATATGTGAAAGCGAACTTCGATGTCAAGATCGGCGCGGGCAATGTCGTTGATCGCGAAGGCTTCTTGTATCTGGTAGAAGCAGGCGCTGATTTCGTTAAAGTGGGCATTGGCGGCGGTTCAATCTGTATTACGCGCGAGCAAAAAGGGATCGGCCGCGGACAAGCCTCGGCTGTCATTGAGGTTGCGGAAGCGCGGGAGCAATATTATCGCGAGACTGGTATTTATGTGCCAATCTGCTCGGACGGCGGTATCGTACACGACTATCATATTACGCTTGCATTGGCGATGGGCGCCGATTTTGTCATGATGGGCCGCTATTTTGCCCGTTTTGATGAGAGCCCGACCCGCAAGCTGAAGGTCGGCAACAACTTTGTGAAGGAGTTCTGGGGCGAAGGCTCGAACCGTGCGCGCAACTGGGAGCGTTACGATACGGGCGGCAAATCCGGGCTGTTATTTGAGGAAGGCGTCGATTCCTATGTGCCTTACGCTGGCAGCTTGCGTGAGAACTTGGATAAAACGCTCGGCAAAATCAAGTCAACGATGTGCAACATCGGCTCCAAGACGATTGCCGAGCTGCAGCGCAATGCGCGCATTACGCTAGTATCGGCAACAAGCCTAGTCGAAGGCGGCGCTCATGACGTTATTTTGAAGGAAAGCAGTTTGACAGACGAGCATTGATGGTGAACGGCCTCGGCCTCCGAAGCGGCTTAATTTCGTTTCGGAGGCTTTTATCGTCTGCTGCGGTAAATTTTTTGCTAATTTCATATCGATGAGAGAAACATTTGGCCTGTCTGTTGCGTCAAAGTATCAGCTGTGCAAGTGAAAATTATAGGAGGATGAATGAAGTGAAGAAAGTTCTAGCCACAATCGTTGCGTCTGTGATGTTGTTCAGCATGTTGCTTCTTCCGCCCGCCAGTGCCGCATCGGCGATCAAAATTGTGATCGACGGCGAGACATTAGCGACGGATCAGCCGCCTGTGGCCATTAATGGCAGTGTATTTGTGCCGCTGCGGGGGATATTCGAAGCATTGGATGCGGTGGTCTACTGGAATCAAAAAGCGCAGACAGTAAAGGCTGTAAAAGGCAATGTGACCATCGTACTAAAGATCGGCGCCAAAACGGCAACGATTAATGACGAGACGGTTGCGCTTGACGCTTATGCGAGAGCGATCAACGGTCGTACGATGGTGCCGATTCGTTTTGTAAGTGAATCACTCGGCGAGAAGGTGGAGTGGAGCAAGAAATTGAATAGCGTGCTCATTACTACTTTCAAGCAGAGAGAGGTAGGAGCAGCCCAGTATGTCAATGTCATTGCAGATTATCAGTACGGCGACGGCCGAGACTGGAGGGTAATGTTCGCACCTCCGAGCAATCAGGATAATGTGAAGGAATATCGCATTTTGGCCGTGAAGGAGAACGCTGCAGCCAGCTTTAATCTGGCGAAGGCCCAATCGGTAAGCTCGGCGAATTATACGACAGTCCAGCCATACACTGCAGGAAAGATTACGACTATGGGCGCTTATGCCCGCGATGTTGATGGAGCGACGCTGCGCGCGGATCAAAGCTATCGCGTATTTGTCCTCACTGTAGGCGCAGACAGCTATGCATTGTCGCAGCCGTCGGCTGTGGTGCGTCAGGCTGATTCGACAAACAGCGCAACAAATGTAGTGATCAGCGATGTAAGTGATTATGGGGATGGCCGGGATCTGGCGGTCAGCTTTACGAAAGCGGCCAACGACAGCAACATTTCCAACTACCGGGTAATGATTGTGAAGACCAAGGATGCTGGCAAGTTTGATCTGAACGCTGCAAATGATGTTTCCAGCAGTTATTATAATACAGTATATAAGTCAAGCAGCAGCACGTTATCGACGCAATTCAGCTCCTCCTCGCGCGATGTGAACGGGGATTGGATCAAAAATGGCGTTCCGTACACAGCCTTTGTGCTTGCGGTGACTAACAGTTCAAGCACAGCGAATCGTCTGTCGTCCGGCTCGGCTTCTGTAACGCTTGGCAATTACTCACAAATGGCGCCGCTCGTCACCGGCATTGCTGATGTTAACAATTATGGCGACGGCCGGGATCTGTTCGTTTCGTTCAACAAGGTACAGGATGAGACGAATGTTGCTTATTACCGTCTGTTTGTAGTAAGAGAAGCGGATTACAGCAAGTTTAGTGTGAGTGATGCCAATAAGTTGTCGTCAGATCGCTACACGCAGGTTTCCAAAAATGGAAGCAATCAAAGTCTTACCTTCACCAGCTCGGCGAAGGATGTGAATGGCAATTATATCTCGAATGGTGTGGGCTATCGGGTATTTGTTATGGCTGTTGCCAGCAATAGTTCCAGTTATCCGAATCTGCTGTCTGCGCCTTCATCGCAAATTACGCTTTCTGTCGGCGGAGCGAACACTCCAAAGATTACGAGTGTATACGATGTCAACGATTATGGCAATGGCCAGGATTTGCAGGTTTCATTCAATCGTTCGGCCGATGAAGGCAGTGTAAACCACTATCGGATTTTCGTGGTGAAATCCAGCAATGCGGATAGCTTCAAGCTGTCGAATGCTAATGCAATTGGCTCGAGCAATTATACGAAAGTAAATAAAACAGGCAGCAATATTACGACGACGCTGTCGTCCAGCGCCAGTGATGTAAATGGCTCCACAATTCGCAACGGCGTCAGCTATCGCGTCTTTGTTATGGCGGTCAGCAATACGGGGCAGAACAACAACAATTTGCTGTCCGATTACTCGAATGAGATTACATTGTCGGATAATACCGGCAGAGCGGTTGCAACAAATGTGCAAGCGGCGGATGTTAGCGACTATAACGATGGCCGCGACATGCTCGTAACGTTTACGAGAGCAGCCGATGAAAGCCAGATCAATCATTATCGCATTTTTGTAGTGAAATCGAGCAATGCCAGCAGCTTTAAGGTGTCGAACGCCAATGCGATCGACAATCCGAACAATTATATGGTCGTCTACAAAAAAGGCGAAAATATTAGTACAACTTTAACGCAGTATACGCGCGATGTGAATGGCTCGCTGATTAAAAACGATGAACGGTACAAAGTGTTTGTCCTTTCAGTTCGCGATGGAGGGTACTACGGATCAAATGTACTGTCGGCTCCTTCATCCGAAATTACGTTAAAGCAATCTTCCGCTGTTAGCGCGCCAAGCAATGTCAAAGTGGCGCTCAAAGGAAGTAAAGGGGACGGCAGCGATCTGGAGGTAAGCTTCAGCCGCTCAAGCTCAGAATCGGATATACTGGAGTATCGCATTATCGTTGTACCTAATCATTTGGCAGGTTCTTTCGGATTGGCGGAGGCGACGCGGGCTTTGTCTTATGGCTACACTACTAAGGTAGATAAAGACGGCAGAACGCTAACTCAGCGTCTGACTTCTTCAACGCTGGATAGCCAAGGCTATACGATCGGTTATAGCAATAATGGAGCCGGCGGCTATCGCGCTTTTGTCCTTGCTATAGCTAAAAATAGCTCGCTCAATGCGTTGTCCGCGCCATCGGATGTATTTTATTTGTCAGGAACCGCGGCGCCTGAGGTGCAAAATGTCTCAGCTTCTCAGGTAGGGCAAACGATGACGGTTTCTGTAAATTTTGCAAGTAGCAACGATACAGGCGTTGCGCATTATGCGGTTCTGCTTGTACCGGAGCCGGCGTATGGCTTGTCGGAAAGCAAAGCCACTGAATATTACAAGCAAGGCAATTATACGGAAGTGCAGCGCTCTTCGCGCGCAGCTTTGCTGACTAGCGGCAGTGTTGATGTCAATGGCGCGCCGCTAACATACAACGTTACGTACCGCGTGTATGTTTTATCAGTTGCAGACGGGGTTAAAGCGGCAGTCAACTCGCTCTCATCTTCGACGGCAACTGTACGACTCGTAGAAAGTTAATCGGTTTAGACAGCTCGTATACAGGAAGCAGGAAAGGTCTGCATCTTGTGTACGGGCTTTTTATTTGTGGTGTAGAAGTGTGGCGATTTGTCGAAACTGGCAAATAGGTATACCCGTCTGCTTGCGGTATGATCTATAATATAAGGATATGATATGAAAATGTTGTATAAGCTGAAGGGAAAGGGTATCGATGGATGGACAAGCTTAAATTGTGGATGAAGGCTTCCCGCTTTCGCGTATTGCCAGTCATGGCGATCCCAGTCGTACTAGGCGGCTTGGGCGCATTCGCATGGAACGGTGTCTTTTATCCCGGATTGTTTCTAATTACGCTGCTCGGCTCAGCCGCGGCGCATTTATTTTCCAATATGATTAACGATCTATGGGATTACCGCAATGGGGTTGACGAGGCGGCGAAAGAGACCGTAGATGCTATCTCGACAAACTCTGGTTTTTTGGCTGGCGGCGTCATGAGTCAGCGGCTGTTTGCCGCGGCAACCTGGCTGATGCTGGCGATCGCTGCCGGCTGCGGTATTGCGCTTAGTCTGCTGAGCGGCTGGTGGGCGCTTATTTTTGGCGGACTAGGCGGTCTTATTGCTTATTTTTATGTCGCCCCTCCGTTAAAATTCGGCTATCGCGGCAAGGGCTATAGCGAAATCGCAATTTTGCTTTCCTTTGGTGTGCTGCCTGTGATGGGAACTTATTACGTACAAGTGCAGCAGTTTGGCTACCGGCCGCTGCTCTTGTCGCTCCCGATCGGATTGTTAACGACATTAATTCTGTTTAATCATCATTTTTTACATTGGCAGGCCGACAAGAAGGCGGGGAAAAATACGCTGGTTGTCGTCTGGGGAGAGAAAAGGGCGCTATCCTTTTCAAAGTTTTTAGCTGTACTCGCTTATTTGTCGCTTGTCGTCTGTGCTATTGCTGATGTGCTGCCGTGGTATGCATTAATTGCCTTGTTGACAGCTTATCCGCTTTACCGTGTTTATGCGACTTTGAAGGAGACGAATCCTTCGGCCGCATATTTGCCGCTTATGGGAGCATCGTTGCAAGCATCGATTCGTTGCGGGGGCTTAATGGCAATCGCTTTGCTCATCCAGGGTTTTATTTTACATTCATAGTTTCTTAAGGGAACTGAAAGGAAGGCATGTATAATGGACCAGCAAAAAGTATTTGGAGATTTTCATACGATTTTGTCAGAGGGCGAAGTATGGAAGATAGGCGGCTTTCCGCTGCCAGACGGTTCATTCTGGTCGTATCGCGAACCGGAAGCGGTCGTAATCGTACGAAACGGTATTTTGTATGTACGGGCGCCGTTAAGCCGGCAGCATGATAAAATTCAAATTTTGGATAATGCGAAGCATATGTATTTTTCGGTTGAGGATGTAAAGGTACCGGAGCAAGGAGAAGTCAGCTTTGAAGTGCAGATTCGCGCTAGAACGCAAAACACGGCTGAGGGGGACTTGTACGACGGCTATGTCTCCTGGAATTTACTCGACTTTTCGACAGGTGCGGCTCTTGATTTTTTTGCCGGCAATGACAAGTATGCAAGTGTATACGCTGTTCTGCCATTTCCGGGCGTCAAAGTGCCAGAGACGGATAAGACGCGTTATTTCAGTATTTTTAAAGAAGATACTAATTTCAAGCCGAGGGAGTTTAACACGTACCAGATTACGTACAACCGTGCTAAGGATGAGGTTGGTTTTTATTTGAATGGCGAAGAAGTGCGCCGGGAACGGGAAGTGCCGGTTAAGTTTAATGCTTTTACGATCGCGCTCGGGATTATGACGGAAAAGGATTTGTCGCCGGAAGGCAGCGTGTCCGTCCACGGACAGACGGTTATAGGCGAATGGTCGCCAGTGACTGTAACCATTAAGGAAGCAGCAGCCGAATAAGGCATGCATATTATTGCAGAGCAGTGTTATTACAAAATCCGGCGGGAGATCGATATTAGCGGGCAACGTACCGTCAAGGAGCTGCGTACGATGCAGCTTTATAAGGATCGGATTGAGACAAGGCATCGGCGGTTCGAGCTGCGCGAGGTGCTGGATGTGTCGTTTCGGCGCATGGGTGGCGATGCCGGAGGCTTTTTATATTTGCATACGAGCCGCGGTGTATTTAGTTACCCGGTAGATTCGGAGCCGTCGTTGTTTATTGCGGCTTATAAGGGGATTAGTGAGTAATTTATAGCACTGATCCCCTTTTATATTGGGATGTAGTGGTGGTTTTGCTCCTTATGTGCGTTATCCCGTTAGCTCAGGTGTTTTTGGATGCAAATATGGGCTCGAAAGGGAGGGTTAAACGCATAAATGGCAGTGGAATTGAGGATTTGCCTCTTATGGGCACTATCCCCACGACTCAGTGGCTAAGATTGTGCGACTGGCCCCCCTGTCCCATTATCCCCTTGACTCAGTTGAGGGGATTTTTGTTTGAAAAAGTTGTGTTAGCGAATTGCAAGCAGCTCAAATAAACCAAGCTTTTCTGGAAAACATCTTTTCTATGCGGCGAGAGGTTGCTTGGCAGCGGCAGACGTATTTTTGTGAGTCAGTCGTTTATAGGTAATGCGAGCTGTCGTTGCGCTTAATTGACAAAGCTGCGTGAAAGGGCATTGCTGCTGGAGAGCGTAATTGACGGTAAAGCAAAACTCGTGCAAATAAGCCTGCAAATGTTTGCCGCCAATGCCATGAAACGTATCATTGAGCCAATAGTAAGCTTCTTTACAAAGCTGAATGAGCGGCTGATAAAGCAGCTTCGCCCGTTTTCCAGTGAAGGAAACGACATCGACAGGATTCGGCACGACGCAGTGCTCTTGAAAATGGGCAACGCCTGCAGGCAGGACATGGCTACTGTTCGGAGCTAAAAAGCGCTCCTCGACTTGCTGGATTTTGAGATGGGTGATGGCGCCTTGCGCATTGATGGACGCGCCGCCAAGCAAAGGATGCTCCTGTGGATGGCGGAAGATCGTTGGATTGTAAGGCTTGCCATATGTGGTGGCATTGATTTTGATGATGCCTTCCAGGAGCTGATTAGCATTGTGGTGGCCAATAGCATGCCGGAGCTTATGCAGGATGAGCCATGCGGTTTTATAGGTGACCTCGATGATTTCGGCGAGTTTAACGGCATTGATTGCGCTGGAAGGTGAGGCAATGAGGAAGATCGCACGGAACCACTTTTGCAGCAGGGTGCGGCTGCCTTCCATAACGGTACCGCAGATTAATGAAGTTTGGTGCAAGCAGGAGCGGCATTCGTAAAGTGGAAGCCGGCGCGTCGAAATAAGCGTATACGAGGCAGACTGACAGCGCGGGCAGTGAAAGCCGTTTGGCCATTTTAACTGATACAAAGCAGAAACGCATTCTTTCTCGGTACTGAAGCGCTGGCAAAATTGCTCGTAGGATATACTCATAGTTTACAATCCTTTCTTACTTCAGAGAAATGGGAACTAACGTTCCTATTATATCAAACATTTGTTCCTGTTTTCAAGTGGATTGTTAAACTGAGGCGATGGGATAATGGAGATAAAGCGAGAAACACACTTATTTACACACAATAAAACAAGTATTCTGTTAATATGGTAATAGATGGAGGTGTTAAATTGAAAAAAGCGGTCTTTGCCGGGTTTGTTATTATCGGCATGGGAGTGTTACTTGTACTGATGAGTCAGACGTATGTTGAACTTCAGAAATCTGCACGGCAGACGATGTTTCCACATGTATCTTTTACTAAATTGAATATATGGGGATTTCTATTTGGTGCTTTAATGGAGTGGCGGGCGTTATATGCTCTCATGAATCGATCTTGGCAAATTAAATGGCATCTGCTGCTGCCAACGGTCATGCTGATGGCCCTTGTGTTGATTCCGACTATAAACTGGTACGAGTGGTACGGACTAGACGGGCCTCTTTTTGTCACCATCATTGTGCAGCCGGGGATTCATTTGCTGCTCGCGGCATTGTCAGGATTGCTTATGGTGCGCGCAATTGGAAAAACGAATACTAATGTAAGTTAAGCCTCTGCAGCTGAGTGGAGGTTTTTTTGTATCCTGACTAGAATAGGTTTTCAAGCATAATAAATGAAACCGCATTCATGAAGAAAAAGAAAGGAGCAGCCAGTTGAAAAAAATAATTTTAACGGCGTTAGTTGCCGGCAGCGCAGCAGCTTTGCTGCTATTTGTTCACATTACGTGGCAGGCGCTTCAGGGCTACTCGGTCATTGTTCCGCGTCAGGAAGTCTCCTTACAGACGAATGGATCTCGACTCGTTTTTATTTCGGGCGATGCGGGAAGTCCATTCTGGCATGAAGTAAGGAAGGGAGTGGCGGGGGCCGCGGCGAAGCAGGGGATCGCCATCGATTTTCGTGAGCCCTTTCCGGCAAGCAGCAGTGAATATTTGAAGCAAATGGATATGTCGATTGCCGCCAAAGTGGACGGCATTATTGTGCAGGGAGAGGACACGCCTGAGTTTGTGCAAATGGTAAGCAAGGCATCGCAAAAAGGTATCCCCGTAATAACAGTCGTGACTGATGCACCGGATAGTTTGCGCAAAACATATGTGGGCGCTGACCATTTTCGGGAAGGTGTTACGCTTGGCGAGCGAATTGCAACTGATCTGAAGGGGACAGGAATGGTAGCGATTGTGAATGGAAGCAAAGCGGCAAATTTTCAGCAATTGCGTAAACAAGGGCTAAAGGAGGCGTTTGCCAAACACCCGGATATGGAACTCAAAAAGATTGCCTATAAAGAAGTAAAGGGCAATTTAAGCGATTATGAAACAAATGAACTGCTCAATCAATATCCGGAATGTCGGACATTTATCGGACTTACGGCGGAGGCGGGCAGCAGCATTATGAAAATCGTAAAAACTAGGGGGCGACTGCAAGACTTTGCGATTTATGTGTTTGATGAAAGTCCGGAGATGACAAAGGGGCTGCAGGACGGTCTGATCTCGGCGATGCTGCAGCAGCATCCGCAGCAGATCGGCGCCAAAAGCGTTCAGCTGCTGCTCGATTGGCTGGAAGGGCGAACGGTGCCGCTCGCTCTGAACTACTACACACCTGTCAAAATGATGACGCGAGGCGAACAGCGATGAACTCAATCCGTAAAAAAATCATCTTTTTGCTTGCAGTTATTTGGATTATTATGCTGCTCGTCTGGCTGCTGATGAGCTACTCCAATCAGAAAACAGTTGAAAACTACAATCATATTTTACAGCGCTATATGCTGATGAATCAGCTGTCACAGCTAAGTAAACAAGCGATTGCAGATTTGAACAAATTATTGAGCGATCCGGATATTGGCGCAGAATCAGGTATCGAGGCAACGAGTAAAGCGATTGCTGCCGCTCAAGCGCAGCTGCCGGAGCTGCAAAATGCCGATAATGCCATTCTCTTAAAAAATTATGATCGGATGATGACTAGTCAGATGGAGGAAATGGAGCTGACGATGTCTGCATTTAGGCAAAAGCAGAGTACAATTGCGGAGATGCATCTAGAGGAAGCGGCTAAAATATCGAATTACATCTCAGAAACGACCTTATCCCTGCTCAGCCGTGAGCTGACGACCTATAATTCCTTTTATGAGAATATGATTCGGCAGAGCAGCAAGCTAAGAATGATGAGCTTTGGAACAGTGGCGGTGACGTTGTTTATGGTGCTGCTCCTATTCTATAAATTTTCCAGTAATATTACAGGACCGCTGTTGCAGCTGACAGTTGCCGCAAGGGAAATTGCCCGCGGCAATTTTGATCGCAACATCCAAGTGCGAACAAATGACGAAATTCAATTTTTGGCGGATACGATCGATCGCATGCGCAGCAATATTCGCAGCTTCATTGATGAGATGAGGGTAAAAGCGCAGATTGAGCGGGATTTGCAGGCGCACAAGCTGCTGCTGAAAGAAAGTGAGCTGAAAAGTCTGCAAAATCAAATTAATCCGCATTTTTTGTTTAACACATTAAATATTTTGTCGAAAAAGGCTTTTTTGGAGGGGGCGCAGGAGACGAGCGACCTGATTGTAGCGGTGTCCGGACTGCTGCGTTACAATTTGAAAACACTTGATACGGCAGTGACTTTGCGAAGTGAGCTAAGCGGCTTGGAGGACTATTTTGCCATACAGCAGGCGAGATTCGGCGAGCGCGTTCAGTATTCGCTGCTTTTCGATGAGCAGGCGCTTGATTTTGCCGTGCCGGGAATGACGCTGCAGCCATTTGTGGAAAATGCCTGCATTCATGCGATTGAACCTTTTGAGGGGGGCGGTGCGATCAAAGTGGAAATTCGCGATCAGCCGCTGCAGGTTATCGTAGAAATTTCGGATACTGGCCCGGGCATAGCTCCCGAGACCGTCGCGGCGCTGCTTCACGATCAAGAAGAGCCGCAGGAGAGCAAGCCGCGTCCGTATAAAGGACATTCGACCGGTATCGGCATTGCCAATGTCATTCGCCGCTTGCGGCTATTTTACAGCAGGCAGGATGTCATTGAGATTGCACAGCGGCGATCAGGCGGGACCTGTATTCGGCTGCTGCTGCCGAAAAATAAGGAGGAGCATTCGCAATGATGAGACTATTAATTGCCGATGACGAACAAATTGAGCGGATGGCCTTGCGCCGCATACTGGAGCAAGAGCTGCCGGATGTAGAAATCGTCGGGGAAGCGGAAAATGGCCGCCAGGCAGTCGAACTGACAAAGGATCTCCAGCCCGATCTGGTACTAATGGATATACAAATGCCCGGCCTGGACGGCCTGGCGGCTATTCGGCAAATTCGCGAAACGCAGCCGCAGCTGGCGATTATTATCGTGTCCGCTTACGACACTTTCGATTATGCCCGGCAAGCTCTGCAAATGGAAGTGAGAGACTATATACTGAAGCCAAGCAAACCTGCGGCGATTGTTGCGACTGTCCGGCAAGTCCTAGAGCGCGTGCAGGCCGATCAAGCGCAGCAGCGGCGGCATAAGCAGCTTTACCCAATTGTCGAGGCTGATCTTGTGGCTCAGCTGCTGTTTGGTCATGTCCATGAAGTGCAGCGGGAAGAGCTGCTTACCTGGTTTGGCAAGCGTTATACAGAGCAAGCCTTTGTGATGGTCGTTTCGGTTGCTTGGAAAGGAGAGGCTGAAGAAGAGAAGCAAGAGGCTGATCAGTTATATAGACGGATAAAAGCGCGTTTTCTTCGGGATCATCAAGGTTGGGTCGGCGCCATGTCCGGAAGGCAAATTCCGATCATTATGTTTGCAGAAAAAGGACAGTCATGGCGCTCGCAGGCAGCCTCGGCTGTGCGGCTGCTGCTGCAGCTGTTTGGCGCGCAGCGGGGGCAATACAAAGCGTTTGTGGGAATCGGCCGGATGCAGCCTTCACTTAATACGATCATGCAATCTTATCAGGAAGCGCTGCTTGCTTCTGTAAATCCGGATTTGCCGTCCGGTCATTGTTTTTATGAACATGAAGACATCGCCGGGCTGAAATATGGGTCGATGATGGAATGCTGCCGGGCGGCGAGTCCAGAAGAGGAGTCTGACTTGTATCAAACGATGAGGCAATATGTACAGCACAACGCACATAAGACAGTGTCATTGGAAGCGATAGCTGAGCATGTGCAGCGCAGTCCGTACTATGTGAGCAAGCTGTTTAAAGAACGGTTCGGCGTGAACTATATTGAATTTTTGACCGAATGCCGGATGAACAAAGCGAAACAACTCATCCAAGATCCGGATAAAAGCTTGAAGCAAATCGCGATTGAGGTCGGTTATCACGATCCGAATTATTTTAGCAGGGCGTTTAAGCGGCACTGCGGAATCTCCCCTACTGAATACCGTAACAAGGTCGGGCGCTAAAAAATGCTAGCGTTCGCAAAAAAGTACTATTGAAAGCGCGTACACATCTTGGAGATCCCTGTTACAGTAAAGAGGCAATCCAAAACTACACGATGTTTGAGGGAAGGGGGATTTATATGAAAGCATTTAATCTTTTAGCTGCAGCGTTAGTGCTCCTGCTGGCAGTGACAGCGTGCACGACAGGCGAACAGAGCGGCAACGGAGCGGCCAGCAAGACATCTAAGCAAACTGGAAAGAGTGAGGGTGGCGCCGACAAGAAACTGAAAATCGGCTTTTCGATGGATACGCTGCAGGAGGAGCGCTGGCAACGCGATCGCGATTATTTTGTGGAAAAGGCGGAAGAGCTTGGGGCAGAGGTGCTTGTACAGTCGGCTAACAGCGATGATGCCAAACAAATTGCCCAAGCGGAAAACCTGATTAGCCAGGGAGTCGACGTGCTGGTTGTCATCCCTCACAATTCTGAAGCGGCTGCCGCAATTGTTGAGAAGGCACATGCAGCTGACGTAAAAGTAGTGGCGTACGATCGCGTCATCAAAAATTCGGATGTCGATCTGTACATTTCCTTCGACAGCATCATGATCGGGGAGATGCAGGCGAAGGCGATTGTCGAGCGAGTGCCGAAAGGCAAATATGTGCTTATCGAAGGCGCGGATACCGATTATAGCGCTCATTTGTACAAAGAAGGACAAATGAATATTTTGCAGCCGCTCGTAGACAAGGGAGATATTCAAATTGTTTTTGATCAGTGGACGAAGGACTGGAGCCCGGCGGTGGCCATGGCCAACATGGAAAATGCGCTGACCGCGAACAAAAATGCGATTGATGCGGTTATTGCCACCAATGACGGTACGGCTGGCGGCGCCATTCAGGCGCTGACAGCGCAAAATCTCGCCGGCAAAATTCCGGTGTCCGGTCAGGATGCCGAGCTGGCTGCTTGTCAACGTATTGTAGAAGGCACCCAGACGATGACGATCTATACGCCGATCAAAAACTTGGCGTCCACAGCTGCCGAATTAGCCATCAAATTAGCAAAAGATGAGAAAATCGAGACAAATTCGACGACGAATAACGGGAAAATCGACGTGCCGACGCTGTTGCTTGAGCCGATATCGGTTGACAAGGACAACATCGATGCCACCGTAATTGCCGATGAGTTCCACTCCAAAGCCGATGTTTACAAAAATGTAAAGTAAGGAGGCTTTTCTGATGGCTGAAGCGCTGGAGATGCGGCAAATCACGAAGCAGTTTCCCGGAGTGAAGGCGCTCGATGAAGTAACGTTTAAGGTTGAGAAAGGGGAAATTCACGCGCTCTGCGGCGAGAACGGCGCCGGCAAATCGACGTTGATGAAGGTGTTGAGCGGTCTTTATCCTGCAGGAACCTATGAGGGAGAAATTCGAATTAACGGCCAACTGAAGCAGTTTCAGCATATTAAAGATGCGGAGCAGGCAGGAATCGCCATCATCTATCAGGAACTGGCGCTCGTGAAAGAAATGACCGTGGCTGAAAATCTGTTTCTCGGCAATGAGCCGGTCAAATATGGAATGGTCGAGTGGGATCGCGTCTATAAGGAGAGTGAGCGCTGGCTGGCTGAAGTGGGGCTAAAGGGCGTTAGTCCGGACACGATTACCGGCTCGCTCGGTGTCGGGCAGCAGCAGCTTGTGGAAATCGCGAAGGCGTTATCCAAAAAGGCCAGCATTCTCATTCTGGATGAGCCGACTGCAGCTTTGACGGAGACAGAAGTAGATATTTTACTGGCGATTTTGCAAGATTTTCGGCAGCGTGGCGTCAGCTGCATCTACATTTCGCATAAATTGAACGAAGTGTTCGAGATCGCCGATACGATTACCATTTTGCGCGATGGCTGCACGGTTGCTACCGAGCGCGCTGCCGCTCTGAATGAGGATCGGGTCATTTCTTTAATGGTCGGACGGGAGCTGAAGGAACGTTTTCCTCGCATCGAACCGCAGCTTGGCGATATCGTGCTGCAGGTGCGCAATTTTTCGGTGCTCGATCCGGATCGCCCGGGCAAAAAGCAGGTGGATAACGTATCTTTTCATGTGCGGCGAGGGGAGATATTAGGAATTGCCGGTCTAATGGGCGCTGGCCGCACTGAGCTGGTGATGGGATTGTTTGGCGCTTATGGCTCCGGGGCAACCGGAGAGGTGGAAATCGAGGGCCGCCCGGTGCGCATTCGCAGCACCGGGCAAGCGACAGAAGCGGGCCTTGCGCTCGTCTCCGAGGACCGTAAAAAGTACGGGCTCGTTCTGGGCATGAGCATTCAGCAAAATATTGCTTTATCAAGTTTGAAGGCGCTCTCAAGCTGGGGGATCGTCGATACGAATCAAGAGGTGCGTTCAGTGCAGTCTTATTTTCAGTCATTGCGCGTGAAGGCCAACTCGATCGAGACGACAGTCGGCACTTTAAGCGGGGGCAACCAGCAAAAGGTGGTCATTGGCAAATGGCTGATGACAAGACCTAAAGTGCTTATTCTGGATGAGCCGACACGCGGCATCGATGTCGGAGCGAAATTTGAAATTTACAACATTATGAATGAGCTGATTCGCGAAGGAGTGGCCATCATTATGATTTCCTCTGAGCTGCCGGAAGTGCTTGGGATGAGTCATCGCATCTTGGTGCTGAGTGAAGGGAAATGCACCGCAGAGTTTGCGCATGCAGAAGCGACGCAAGAACGGATTATGACCGCGGCTACAGGCGGGGGAGGAGGTAAGCTGTAAAATGAATACAAAAATAGCTGGCGTGGAGCAGCGCGAGGTCAAGGCTGACAGACGCCTGCAATGGCTCAAGCTCGATATGCGAGCCTATACGATGATTGGTGCGCTTGTGCTGATCTGGCTGCTGTTCACCATATTGAACGATTCTTTTTTGACGCCGCGAAATTTATCGAATTTATTTTTGCAAATGTCGGTCACCTCTGTACTTGCCATAGGAATGGTGCTCGTCATCGTCGCCGGACATATCGATTTGTCGGTCGGCTCGATTGTCGGCTTGACCGGCGGCGTCAGCGCGATCCTCAATGTGTGGTATGACTGGAACACCATTCCCGTAATTATTATCGTAGTCGCATTAGGGGCTGTCATCGGCTTGTTTCAAGGGTGGATGGTCGCTTACCGGGCGGTGCCGGCCTTCATTGTAACGTTAGGCGGGATGCTGATTTACCGGGGAATTTTGCTCGGCATTAGCGGCAGCCAGACGGTAGCCGGCCTGTCGCCTGACTTTAAGGCGATCGGCACAGCTTATGTCACGCCTGCGCTCGGAATGACGCTCGGTGCAGTCGCCGTCCTGCTGGCCATTGCCGGGATGATCCGCAAGCGCGCGTCGCGAATGCGGTATGGCTTTCAAGTGGAGCCTGTATCGGTCAACATCATCAAAGCAATCGGCTACACCGTGTTCATTCTGGGCTTTGTTCTGTTAATGAACCAATACTTGGGCATCCCGGTGCCATTTGTGTTTGTTATTTGTATCGCGCTGCTCTTTACATTCATTGCCAAAAGCACCGTATTTGGCCGGCATATTTATGCTATTGGCGGCAATGCCGAGGCGGCAAGGCTGTCAGGTATTCCGATCAAAAGAAGATTGCTGCTGGTGTTTATATTGTGCAACACGTTAGCGGCTATCGCCGGTCTTATTCTGACGGCGAGACTGAATGCGGCTACGATGAATGCCGGCAATACGTATGAGCTCGACGCCATAGCCGCTTGTGTTATCGGCGGCACGAGCTTGATGGGCGGCACGGGAACGATCGCCGGAGCTATTATTGGCGCACTTGTCATGGCCAGTCTGGATAACGGCATGAGCATTATGAATTTGGATACGTATTGGCAATTCATTGTGAAGGGCGCGATTCTTGTATTCGCTGTCTGGATGGATTACTACAGCAGACAAAAGAAAAAACTGGCCTAATATGCCAGCAGACGGGAGAGGTACCGATGATGTTCAGAATGACAGAGTGGAAAAGGGAAGCGGAAATTATTGCCGGGGTGCTGCAGGATGCGCCGCAATTCGACAAGCAATTTCGGATCAGCAAGGAAGAGTTTCAAGCGCGCAGACAGAAGGTGGCCAATGCGCTGGAGGCGGCCGGTCTGAGTTGTGCAGTCGTTTATTCCGATGAGCATTACAATGGCGATGTTCCTTACTTGGGCGGCAATACGAATATTTCCATTGAACCGGTTGCCGGCGTCATCGGCAAAAACGGCTTCTTTATTCTTGCCGGACTTGAGGGCGGATACATCGCCGAGCAGCTTGCGGATCGTTCTGGCTGCGAAGTGCACAAGGTTGAAATGCTCAAGCTGGCGGATGAGGATTATCCGATTGATGCGGTGCGGGTAGAGGATGTCATTGAAAAAGCTGCCGGCGGAAAGCCGGAACGGATCGGCCTGCTTACTCCGCGTGAAGTGCTGCCTGTCAGCATGTTTGAATTTTTGCGCGAGTATGCTGGCGGCGAAGAACGTATCGTTGATGCCCAGGAGCTTTATTACAAGATCAAATATGAGAAGTCCGACGCCGAGATGAAGCTTATTAAGGAAGCGAGCCAATTGGCGAGCGTCATGCTGGAAGGGATGCTGTCAGTGCTGCGGCCGGGAATGTACGAAACGCAGGTTGCGCAGTGGGGCTACGCAATAGCCTATGAGCTGGGCGTAGAAGAAATGGGCTTCGACATTATGGTCACATCGGGCGTTGCCAACCGGACCTTGATCGGCAAAGCGCTGAATCGCCAAATCCGGGAGGGAGATATTGTCCATATCGGGGTTGCGCCGAAGAGGGACGGCTTGACGGCCTGTGAGCGGGCATCGGTTGTCTGTGTTAAAAATCCGCGCGATATTACACCGGATCAGCGGTTTTGGATCGATTTTGTCGAAGAAGCGTTCAAAGTCGGATTGGATGCCTACAAGCATGTGGCGCTCAACAAATTGCCTGCAAAGCTGCAGGAACAGGCGCTGGTCGACTACTTTACCAGCCGGGAGGAAGAAGTGGCCAGGCGAATCGGCCGCCCGGTCAACTTGGCCAAGCAAAAGCCATACACCGGCACGCATAATGCAGGCTATACGGAATGTCAGGAGTTTTATGGCGCCATAACGTTGAACTCGCACGAGCCGCTGGGCGAACAAATCGTGACCATGCTTGATGTAGCGGTGCGCGGGGTAGGCAATCAATGGAACGATATTGTCATTCCGGGCTTGGATTATGTCGTTGTGGAGAAAACATTAGGCAAGTACGGCGATCGTGTAGAAATTTTGAATCAGCTGCCGATTAATGTGCAGCATTTTGTGGGCCGAAATTTTAATTAAGTGAAAAAATGTTTGAAGTTGACGCCTGCTGCCCTTTTTGGTACCATGAATTCATTTCGGGGCAGGAGGTGCACAGCTGTGAAAAATATAATGATTGTCGGCTTGTTCGGTATGCTCGGCGCCAGCTTGCGCTACTTGATCGGCATTGGCATGCGGGACTGGCTTGCGGCACCGTTTCCATGGGGGACGCTGCTCATTAATTTGGCCGGCTGTCTGCTGCTCAGTCTGTTTTCTGCCTATTTAGCGGATCGGCTTAGGCTGGCGGAAGGCTGGCGGTTAGGCATTGGAACCGGCTTGATCGGCTCGTTTACGACTTTTTCTACGTTTAGTGTGGAGACAATCGGACTGATGAGAGACGGCATGCCTGGTTTAGCGCTGCTTTATACGCTGATGAGCATGATTGGCGGATTGTTGTTTGCCTGGCTCGGATTTAGCGCAGCCGACAGGCTGAACCGGACGGGAAAGGCGGCACGGCTATGATGGTTTCACTAATGCTAGTGGCGCTTGGCGGATTTTGCGGTGCGGCCGCCCGCTACGGGATCGTCTTGTGGGTCAAAAAACAAATGGCTGCTGCAAGCGCCTATGTCATTATGGTCATAAATTTGTCCGGGTCATTTGCTCTTGGGATGCTGGCGGCACTGGGAAGCGGCGGTTCGGCTTACTTGCTGCTCGGCGTCGGATTTATGGGAGCATATACGACGTTTTCGACCTTTAATGTAGAAAACATTCAGCTGCTGCGCCAAAAAAAATGGCTGCCGCTGGGCATCAATTTGTTCGGCAGCTACATATTAGGGATATTACTGGCTTACACGGGCTACATCATCATCTGAATTGATCCGGATATTCGGTATTTCTCTGGCGCGAGGCAGGATCATCTCGGCACTAAAGCCGCTGCCTGCATCGCTGGTCAAAATCAGCCTGCCTTGATGCGCCTTGGCAATTCTGGCGACCATCGGCAAGCCCAGCCCGTGACCGTGGGCAAGCTTCCGTTTTCTTGTAGAGGCATAGGGAAGCTCCAATAAATCCGGCAGCTCTTCGGCGGCAATGCCTTTCCCGTTATCTGCCACAATAAGACGGCACTCGTCATCGTCCAGTGCAGGCGTCACCTGCAGCATAATATGGCAGCCTTGCTCATTATGGGCCATACTGTTGTTGATGAGATTGGCGATGGCCCGCAGCAGCAGCTTCTCATCGGCGTGTACGAAGAGCTGTTCGTCCTGAATATCCAATGTTAAAGTAAACGGTTCTTCAAGCCCGTTGTTCAAAAAGTCGGATGCCGATTGCCTGGCTAATGCCGACAGGCGCAGCGGTTTGCGCTGCAAAGGCTGCATTTCATATTCGAGCATGGAGACGAGATTGAGATCCTGGACAAGGGAACGCAGCTTTTCGCCTTGTGTTCGGATAATTGCTGCTTTTCGCTGCTGCTCCGGCGCAAGGGACACTGTTTCCTCCAGTTCGCTGGCATAGCCCATCATGATCGATAACGGGGTGCGAATATCGTGGGAAATGCCGGCGATCCAGTTGGAGCGGGCTTCGTCTCTTGCCTTCAGTGAATTGTTTTTATGCTGGAGCAGATGTGACGTATGATTAATGCTACTGGCCAGATCGCTTAATACGCCTTTGGGCTCGACATTGACCTGACGCTCCTCAGCTAAAGCGTGGATGCCGGCAGCAAGCGGCGTAACGGATTTGCTAAGCCGTGCGCCGATCCAAAGCGACAGCAGCAGCGCGAGCATAAGATTGCCGATCAATAGGGCTATGGAGCGAAACGGCAAGTCTTGCAGCCAACTGACCGTGAAAATGAGCGGATATTTGGCGAGACTGTCCGGCGGGTAGCCCATGACGAAGAGTCCTGCCTGATGTTCCCAGATGAACACCGGATAATGCTGCAAATAATGGCGTGAAAACTGCGCCACCTCAACCAGCGTATAGGAGCGGTTCAGCGCTGCAGGCAGCGCCTCGTTCCACACGACTTGTCCCTGCTCATTGAGCAGCATGGCCCAGGCGCCGTTGTCGGTCAGCAATTGCCCGGCTGCTGGCGACAGTTGATAGCTGTTGCTGTTCGCGTTATATTGCAGCCCTGCCGCAACCTGCTTGATCACTTTGACAGGCGGCTCTCCGCTGTCCATCCCCTTGAACACAAAGATGCCCAGCACGACGATGTTCACCAGCAGCAGCAAAATGGAAATCATGAGGGATGCGCCGACAAAACGGCGGATAACGCGAACCGTTCCTTTCAATGCTACGATTCCTCCTTCGCCAGCTTGTAACCCAATCCGCGGACGGTAAGCAGCGAAACAGGCGAAGAAGGCGTTGCCTCGATTTTTTCCCTGATGCGGCGAATATGCACCATTAATGTATTTTCATAGCCATAATAGTCATCTCCCCATACCGCCTGGCACAGAGCATCGCTCGTCACAATTTTCCCCCTGTTTTCATAGAGCTTGAGCAGTAGCGCATGCTCTTTCGCCGTAAAAGGCTGTTCTCCCCGTTCGCTGCGCACGACCGCTCCTTCAAGATCAACGGTACATTGTCCAAGGGAGAAGATCGGCTGCTTCTCCATCACAGGGACGGCATACACCCGGCGCAAAATCATAAGCAGACGCAGGGCCAGCTCCCGGGGCAAAAACGGCTTCACCATATAGTCATCAGCCCCCAAACCAAGCCCCAGCAGCCGATCCTCATCTTCTCCTCTGGCAGAAAGGAAGAGCACCGGCATATTAGAGTGCCGGCGTACCGCTGTCAACAATTCAAACCCGTCGCCATCCGGCAGCATAATGTCAAAGATCGCGATATCAGGCTTATCAGAGAGACAAACAGCCATTGCTTCTTTGCAGCTTGCGGCATGAAAAATGCGCGAGAAGCCTTCCTTGCGCAAATAGCTGTCGATCATATTGCGGATTTCCGGTTCATCGTCTACGATTAACAGTTTGCGAAACTTCATATCCTCCACCATGATAACTCCCTCCTTCATCCATTATACCAATTTAACTGCCGTTATTTCAGTCTGTCTTTGCCCAGCTGCCCATATTTAAGGTTAGCGTAAGGCAGCCTTCAGGGGGCTGTAGGGTAACGGTGAGAAACTGAAGGCGGATGCAAACAAACAAAGATAGGAGCGAGCGGATGAACACAATTGTAGCTACCCGAGATTTATGCAAACGATATGATGGCGAATATCGGGTTAACCATGTCAATCTCACCGTTTACGAAGGTGAAGTATACGGCTTCCTCGGGCCGAATGGAGCGGGGAAATCGACTACGCTGAAAATGCTGCTCGGACTGGCGAAACCGACATCGGGACAGATTGCCATATTCGGCAAAGCGTTAAACAGCAATCGCCGAAAAATTTTGCAGGAGACCGGTTCACTGATCGAATCGCCTTCTTATTACGGACATCTGACAGGTCTGGAAAATATGCGCATCATGCAGCAGCTACGCAACGTACCGGATAAAAATGTAATGGAGGCGCTGCAGATTGTCCGTCTGGACAAGCATAAGGATAAAAAGGTCGGGCAATATTCGCTTGGCATGAAGCAGCGGCTCGGAATTGCTATGGCGCTGATCGCATTTCCGCGACTGCTTATTCTCGATGAGCCGACGAACGGTCTCGATCCGGCCGGTATCGGCGAAATTCGCGAGCTGATCCGGTCGCTGCCGCAGCGTTACGGCATTACGGTGCTGATCTCCAGCCATCTGTTGTCCGAAATCGAGCAAATCGCCACCTCGGTCGGTATTATAGGCAATGGCAAGCTGTTGTTCCAGGGCAGCATGGAGGAGCTGCGCAGCAAGAAGCAATCCGCGATTTCGATTCGCACGATGAATGATGCAGCAGCGGCGCGGCTGTTGTTTGACAGCGGCATCGTGCCGCTGGCCGGCATAATCGGCAAGCAGCCGGCCATGCATTTCAATGGCATGACAGACAGCGAGGCGGCCCGGGCCAACCGTTTGCTCGTGCAGGCAGGCATCGATGTCGTTCGCATTGAGGAGCATAAGCAAAGCCTGGAGAGCATCTTTCTTGAACTGACGGGAAAGGAGAAAAGCCTCTGATGAAATGGATCGGGCTCGAATTTTACAAGCTGCGGAGAAAGCGTATTATTCCGATGATCCTCCTGTTTCTCGCGGTGGAACTGGCATGGGCATTCATTTCCGTGACGATGTCGCTTTCCCGCAATCCGGACAGTGCAGGCTGGGAGATCGTACTAGTGACCGTCTCTTCGATGAATGGTCTTTTCCTCCCGATTATTGCCGCAGTCGTTGCCTCGCGGGTGTGCGATATGGAGCACAAAGGGGATACATGGAAAATGCTGCTGGCGGCATCCGTCAAACGCGGCCATATCTATGGGGCGAAATATGGATGTGCCTGCTTGCTCATGCTGCTGGCCATAGTCGTGCAAACGGCTGGAATCGCCAGCTTTGGCCTTGTGAACGGCTTTGAACAAGTGCTGCCGGCTATGCTGCTGCTAAGGTTTGTCGCCGGCACGCTGCTGACGTCGATGGTCGTGCTGGCTTTGCAGCAATGGCTTGCATTAGCGGTCAAAAATCAAGCCTTCGGTCTGTGTCTCGGGATGATCGGCGGGTTTATCGGCATGACGGCCGATATGTTTCCGCTATTTGTACGCCGTATCTTTATTTGGACTTACTATACCGGTCTTAGTCCGGTAGCATACAGCTACGAGCAGGAGACGATGCATATTATCGGCCGGCAGATAGATGGCCAATTGCTCATCATCGTAATAGCGGCAGGGCTGGTATGCTATGCAGCGGGGATGCTTCATGTTTCCCGGCAGGATGTATAAGGTGAAGGAGGGTCTCTTATGCTAACGAGATGTATACGCGCCGAATGGCTGAAGCTGCGCCGTACCCGCATGTGGCTTATATTGTTCATACTACCGCTCATTGGCGTCATGATCGGTTCCGTCAACTACTATTTCAACCAGCAAGCATTGCAAAATGGCTGGTACAGTCTATGGACCCAGGTCTGTCTGTTCTACGGCGAATTTTTCTTGCCGGTATTAATTGCGATATGCTGCGCGTTTGTATGCCGGCTGGAGCATGTGAATAAAAATTGGAACGCGGTCATGACGGCGCCGCTGCCTGTATCCTTTGTATTTATCGCCAAGCTTGTCGTCGTGACGCTGCTGCTGTTAGTTGTGCATTTGTTTTTTACAGCGCTCTATGCCGGAGCGGGCCTGCTGTTCGGTCTATCGTTCCCGCTGCCTGGGGAAATCGCCGGCTGGGTCGCCAGAGGGTGGCTGGCATCGATAACGATTGCTGCGATTCAGTTATGGCTGTCGCTGCGTATTCGCAGCTTTGCTGTACCCATTGGCATCAGCATTTGTGCCGTGTTTGTCGGATTGGGCATGTATGTCGCCAAGGCAGGCATGTTTTTTCCGTATTCGCTGCTGACGATCGGAATGGGCGCATTAAGCCAGGAACCGCTGAGCGCCTCGGAAAGCGGCCTGTTCGTCGTAATGAACGTTATATTTTTATTTATCGTTTCCGTTGCAGCTATTCGCAAACTGAAATCAACGGACGTTATCGCATAAATGATTTTATTGAAGGAGGTTACTTTTATGAAAAAAATACTCGCAATTACCGCAGTTATTGGGACAGTTGCTATAGCAGCAGCTATCTATTTCTACAACCCGGACCAGCTAAGGCCGGATCATCCGGCAGGAAAGACGGTATACTACACCCGGATTAGTCAGACAGAAGCAAAGCAGGATCAAAACAACCGTTACGAGTATAAAGTAACGGCCTACAGCGAGCAGGGGAAAGAGAAGACGTTATCTTTCACAACAGGCATAAAGCTGAATCAAGGCGCGATTATTATGCTGTATGACGCACCGCTGCGCGGCGTTACCTATTGGCAGGAAGTGAAGCGAAGCGAGGTGCCGGTGCAAGTCGGCCTGGAGGAGAAATAAATTGACAGGTTGTCAGTCAATTAAGCCTTGGGTTGACGACAACGCCCCTCGTTAATGTTATATTGAGTCAGAGATCAATAACGAAGGGAGTAGAAGGAGAAGATGGAAAGCAATGGACGACCGATTCGCAATTCGGCCAAAGCAGTCATTATTCACGATCATAAAGTGCTATTGACGAAAAATGAGGATCGGGACGGATATTTTTATTTGTTTCCGGGCGGCGGTCAGGAAAAGGGGGAAGAGCTGAAGGATGCTGTAGTCCGTGAATGTATGGAAGAAGTCGGCTGCAAGGTAATCGTAAAGGATTTGCTGTTTGTGCGGGAATACATTGCCAAAAATCATCAGTTTGCCAAGTGGGATGGCGACCTTCATCAGGTCGAGTTTTACTTTGAGTGCGAGCTCGACGGGGAAGAGATTGAAGCAAGCGAGTGGCGAAGCAGCAATCCCGATGAGGATCAGGTGGGGGTTGAATGGATTGAGCTGCGGCAGCTTGATCAAATTCGGCTCTATCCAGCCGGGCTGGTCAAGGCGCTTATGAACGGCGACTATTCGAGACGCTATGTGGGAGATACGAATTGAAAATGAACCGGGCTGTCCTGTTTGTTTAACTGGGGCAGCTTTTTTTTGTCGGTATGAAACCGCCGGCACCAGAAGTGCCAGCGGTCATTATAAAATTATTCAGTTTTGCTCTTGCTTTTGAATTTTTGCCGGATTGTTGATTTTGTACGGTACCGGATGACGGGTCAGCTTTTTGGCGACGATTTTGCAGTCAAATACGAGCACATCGCCTTCCTGCAGTTCAAGCTTTTTCAAGGTGGCGCTAAAGCTGGACCACGCATCGCCAACTTCCAGCGGCTCGGGCTCAAGTATGGAGACGGCTTCGTATACGACGACTTCATCATCCTGATCGGCAAAATGATTCGGCACAGTCGTGAACTCCTTGACCGTTGCTGTCATTTTCACTTTGCCTTCCGGCAATTGCAGCTTCGGAATTCGCGCTTTTTTGGGCGCTGCAGCCGGCTTGGGCTCAGGAGCAGCGGCAGCGGACGGAGCGATAATAGCCGTAGCGGATGGAGCGTCATTAGCTGCGGGTTTGGGCGCTACTGCAGGCACTTCAGCAGCCGGGCTTGCCGGAGCATCGTTGTCAATCTGGTCTTCAGCAGCAGCTTGGAAGCTGGTTTGTTTTTGTCCATAGGCCGATGCCTGCATTTCTTTCAAATAAGAAGGATGAATGCAATGCTCGCGTCCATCCTCAAGCGTGATCACGGCTGTTATCGGGTCGGCGATGCCGATTATTGTGCAGGGCGTGTTCATGCCGCTTCCTTTGTAGTAAAATGTTTTGGCACGGACAGCTTTCTCGGAAAGCAATCCCCACTGTTTGCATTGCTCGATCATATCTGTTTCATTCTCAAAGGCAGTATAGGTGGTAGGCTGAATGAGAAATGGTTCGCGCATATAAATGTTCCGCCTTTCATCATTGTGAGTTGAATTCAGCGTACATCCGCTGTGGGTTTGATGAAGTCAACCCGTCTATTACTCTTTATTTTATCATTTTTATTGCAAGCTTGCTGTTGTTATTTATTCATTGAAAGGATTGACAGAAATGACAATTGAAATTCGCAGACTGGGCCACGACGCCGTGGAAGCTGTGTGCTCTTTTATCGAGGATGTAGCCTCAAGGCTGCCGGACCGGGTCTTGTATGCGGGCGACGATGCCAATTATTTGCATGCTTTGATCAGCCACCGGGGCGAAATGTATGGCGCTTTTATGAATGAACGGCTGGTGGCCTACTCTGCGATCATTTTTCCCGGCATTGGCGAAAATAATTTGGGCGCTTCGTTCGGTGTGCCGCAGCATGAGCTGCTGCGTGTAGCATCGCTTGATGGCACTGTTGTGCATGAATCGGCGCGCGGAAATGGCCTGCAGCGGAAATTCCATGAGCATAGAGAGCAGGTTGCACGCCAATACGGCTGCTTGCATTTATACTCTACCGTTCATCCGGAAAATAAAGCGAGCTTGCGCAATTTGGAGGCTTGCGGCTTCACCTATCAATTTTCGCGAACGATGTACGGCGGGCTGCCAAGAGATTGCTACGCCAAGAAATTACAATAGTCCCGCGAACAAAAGTGCAACTTTTTCTTCTTCTCCAGGAAGCGGGCGTGTTCTCTTCACTCTATACTACAAGTAGATTGGCAGCTATAAGGAGGAAGAGGAAGATGACGATGGCAAGGACGATGTCGCAATTTAAGTTATCGGAAAAAGATGTGGAAACCTTCTATACAGAAGGCTATATTTATGCGCCGAAATTTATCGACAGGCAAACGGTCGATGCGCTTAACCGCGAGCACGAAGCGTTCGCAAACCGGCAGGATGCCAAAACGAAGGCTGGCGAATGGAAATCAAGCGGCTTTACCCACTTTGACGAGCATGCCGGGCAATTTCCTGAGACGGTGAAGATGATGCAGCATCCGGAAATTGTCGAGACGCTGGAAGGGATTTTAAGCGATGGCGTCCGGCTGTGGCTCGGGATGTATGCCGTAGTGCCGCCGTACGGCAAAGGGCTGGAGTGGCATCAGGACAATCAATATACACATGTGCTCGGCCATATGCTGAATGTGTTCATTGCACTGGATGAGATTACACAGGAAAATGCCGGCCTGTGGATCGCGCCCGGATCTCATCTGCTGGGCCGCCAGCCGGATTTGAATGCTGCAGGCTCGGAGCATCGCCGCGCCGCGGAGCCGGCAAATGGCATTCCGTGCCAGCCGATGCAGCCTGGTGATGCGGTTATTTTTCATCGCGAGACGCTGCACCATAGCAAGGAAAACCGGACAGACCAGCCGCGCCGCGCCTTTGCCTTCCAGGCAGCCGCTTATTCCTGTCGTTACGCATCGACAGGCAAGCTGCTGTCGGATCGGGAGCTGCTTGCACCGCGCAAAGCGGGAGCGTGACATCAGCCTTATAATCGCCCCTGCTGCTTTTAGCGCTGGGCTGCCCCCCGGTACTCTCGGGGAGAAACGCCCTTGTTTTGTTTAAATACGCGGTTGAAGTAGCTGATAGAGTTGAAGCCGCATTCGAAGGCAAGCTCGGTGATCGGCTGCTGGCTGAACTTGAGCAGGTGAGCGGCATGCTGCAGGCGGAGATACGTAATAAAATCGTTGGGCGACAGCCCGGTAATCGCCTGAAAGGTTTGATAAAACTTCGTTTTGCCGACTCCAGACAAGCTAATCAACAACGAACCGTCTACTGACTCGGCATAATGGCGCAGCAGATGCTCGATGACGCGAATGATGCCGTCTTCGAGCTCGCTGTCAGCGGGATCGGCTTGAGCGCGGCTCTCCAGATAACAGCGGTAAATCGCTGCCAGCACCTGGACGAGCATCGCATGCTGTACTGCTTGCCAGCCTGGTATGCGATTGTTCTCTTCCTGCAGCCCGAGGCGGGCTGCCTGATGGATTTCCCGCGCATAGGAGCTGCTGCCCGCGATGAGCGGCTGAAATAAATCCATTGCATAAAAAGGGGCAAGCAGCTTATAGCCTCCGGGAATAGCGCGAACAAAGGAAGGAGAGAACAAAATCATCGTCCAGCCGACAGGGCGGTCCGGATTTTTCATCAGCGTCCAGTGCGGCTCAAAGGGACGAAAGATGAATACATCGCCCGGTTTGCCTAAGTAATCGCGGCTGGCCAGCCGGTAGATCGCCTCGTTTTCCAGCAGGACACTAATCTCCAGAGCATCATGCGTATGCATTTCATGTTCGCGAAAAACCGCAATCTTTTCCTCGAACACAACCTCTCTATCCATATGAATGTTCTCATGTCTGTGCATCATCGCTCGGCGCCACCCCATCGGAAACATATTCAAGTATATCGCCCGGCTGACAATCAAGAATATGACAGATCGCCTCCAAGGTCGAGAAGCGGATCGCTTTCACTTTGCCTGTTTTTAAATTGGACAGATTGACATTGGAGATGCCGACTCGATCGGCAAGGTCGTTCAGTCGCATTTTTTTGTCGGCCAACACGCGGTCGAGACGGATAATGATCGGCATTGGATGGCCTCCCGGTTAAATAGTAGTATCGTGCTCTTCTTGCAAAAGGACGCCGTGCCGGAACACTTCGGCGATGACGAGGACGAGCATTCCGGTCAATATCCCGATTAGTGAAATGCCCCCGAGATTAATTGAGAAAATATGATTGACGAGCAGCCAGCACAGGATGTTCAAGATCAGCTTGGAAAATACAGCGTGCAAAATAAGGACAATGCCAAGCCTTTTCAACCGCAGCACGTTAACGGATTGAAAGGGCGTTTCGCCATTCCTGATCGATCCTATTATATGGCGAATTTGCCAGATCGAATAGAGGTAAGTGGCAAATCCGGTTATGATTACGGTTAATTGCGATACGACATAGGCAGCCTTCGGACTGAACATGGATGGATTAATTGGCTGAAAAAGAGTAAAGGGCACAAGCACCGACGTTTTCATTGTATCAGATAAGTGAACGGTAAAAGCCCAATGGGCAATGCCTTTTTCCGCAGAGAAGGCGGATTCAGGCTTCAGACTAATCCATAAATCGCGAATAAAAAATGCTATAAATACAATTGCGCCTCCCCAGAACAGAACTTGCAGCAAACGGTACAGGCCGTGAAAGGTTTTGCGGCCGGGGGAAGCTGCCGGCGGTTGTGCTGTGCGACTCTTCATAAACAAAACTCCTTTTTGCGTTGTTGCTCATGAGTTTAGCATCGTTTTATTCGAAAATCAATATAAAATTAATGATAAACGATAAATAATATTCGATAAGTCAGTACATATTCGGTTCATATTTCCGTTATATAATAGTGCAATGTGACGAAGACAGAGAAAACGAGAGGAGATTTCACGGATGCAGAAGCCTGCTTTGACTGGCGGCGATTCGTCAGAGGAAACATTTTCGCTGAAAAAAATTATACCGCCAATGATGGCGATTATTGCCGGTATGATCATGGTTATTCTTGACGGAACGGTCGTCAATGTTGCGGTACCTGAGCTTGTGAAGTATTTTGAGACGAGCTTGCAGACGATTCAATGGACGATTACAGGCTACACACTGGCACTGTCCGCGGTAATTCCGCTTGCTGGATGGATGACAGATAAATTCGGAGCCAAACGGATTTTTGTACTCACAATCGTGTTGTTCACGCTCGGTTCGGTACTATGTTCGCTTGCGCAAACCCCGGAGCAGCTCGTGCTGTACCGTATCATTCAAGGTCTTGGCGGCGGTATGGTCGCGCCGATCGGGATGGCGATGGTGTTCAAGCTGGCACCGCCTGAGCGCCGCGGCAGCATTATGGGCATGCTTGGCATTCCGATGCTGCTCGCACCGGCACTCGGCCCGGTATTGTCAGGTTATCTTGTGCAATATGCGACCTGGCACTGGATTTTTCTCATTAATGTCCCGGTTGGTCTCGTAGCGGTATGGCTGGGGCTGAAGTTTTTGCCAGGCGGATCAGGACAGGAAGCGGTGCGTCTCGATTTGTGGGGGATGATCCTTGCGCCGATTGCCTTTGCGATGCTTGTGTATGGCGTAAGTGAAGGAAGTGAGAGCTGGACCTCAGCCTCGACTATAACCGGTTTGGCGGTTGGCGGTGCAGCGCTTATTGTCTTTATTATCGTTGAGCTGCGGCAGAAGTATCCGCTGCTGGAGCTGCGCGTATTCGGTTCAACGGATTTTACCCGCGGCATTTTGCTGTTGTGGGTCACGCAAATCGCCTTGTTCGGAGCGATGCTGCTCATTCCGCTTTATTTGCAAAATATTCGCGGTCTTACTCCACTCGAAACTGGATTGCTGCTGCTTCCGCAAGCACTCGCATCCGGTGTGGCGATGCCGATTGGCGGCAAACTGTTCGATAAATTCGGCGCCAAGCCGCTGGCGATGGCCGGCCTAACGGTCATTACTGCAGCGCTGTATATGCTTTCCGGCATTACCTCCGATACGGCCAACGGTCAAATTATACTTTGCCTGATCATGATGGGCATGGGCATGGGGCTGTCCATGATGCCGCTCAACACGCATGTGCTTAATTCGGCGCCGCGGCAATTGGTAAGCCGGGTAACGCCGCTTACAGCGGCTGCGCAGCAAATTGTCGTGTCGTTTGCGATTGCCGGCTTGACGGGTTATTTGACCTCCCGTATGACTGTCCATGCTGCCGACCCGGAACAGGCGGGCAATCCGCTGCAGGTTGCTGTCCTTTCTTACGGGGATACGTTTTTAGTCGCCTCATGTATTGCAGTTGCCGGATTGCTGCTGACATTTTTGCTGCGCAAACCGGCAGCAAAGCCGCAAGCCGGTCCCGAACAGGATGCGGCAGAATCCAGTATGATGATGGGCCACTGATTGGCCTGAATTAAAGTCCGCCTTGGCGGGCTTTTTTTTCGTCTTGTTGGTATAATGGGGAAATAGCTGTTCACAAAATAATTGCTTTTCAGCAGAAAGGAGGAAGCTTGTTGGCCATTGTGTTCGCCTATTTGAAAAAGTATCGCATCGCGGCGGTTGCCGCGCTGTTTATGATGCTTGTTGAGCTCGCAGTGGAGCTGACCCAGCCGATGATGATCTCCAAAATTATCGATGACGGCATAGGCGAGGAGAATCTGCAGGTCGTCTGGCTGTGGGGCGGCGTGCTTACTGGAAGCGCTGTAGTGGCCTTTGTATGCGGGATCGCCAGCTCCTTTTTTGCCTCACATGCAAGTCAGGGCTTCGGTTACGATCTGCGGGAGAAGCTGTATGCACGCGTGCAATCGTTTACTTATCCGGTCTTCAACCGCTTTGCCGCCTCCTCGCTCATTACGAGGCTGACGGGAGATGTAACCCAGGTGCAAGATATGGTGTTTATGAGCTTGCGCTTTGCGACGCGCGTCCCGCTCGTTGTGACGGGCAGCATCATTATGGCGTTGGTCGTTCATTTTAAGCTCGGTCTGCTGCTTACGTTGACAGTTCCGCTGCTGCTCGTGTTCGTCATCATGGTGATGAAGCAGTCGGCGAAGCTGTTCAAAAGTGTGCAGCTGCAGCTTGATCGGGTCAATGGCGTCATTCAGGAAAATTTAACCGGGATCCGTCTCATTCGCGTATTTGTACGGATGGGGCACGAAATTGAGCGGTTTTCGCGCTCGGCAGCCGGGCTGATGCAAGGGACGATCTCGGCGTTGCGTCTTACCGAGACGACGATGCCGTTCATCATGCTGATCATTAATGCCGGCATTATTGCCGTCCTCTGGTTTGGCCGAATCGATATCGCTTCCGGCGATGCAACAGTCGGGCAGACCGTAGCCGTCGTAAATTACTCGCTCCGCACAGTAGGGGCTTTATCCGCTTTCTCCTGGATTGTCGCGACCTTATCAAGGGCGCGCGCTTCAGCTGCACGGATACAGGATGTCATGGAGACCGAGGGCAGTGATCTGATCAAGCAGCCGTCAGCCAAAGCAGCCGTTGCGGTAAAAGGGACAGTGGAGTTTCAAAATGTCAGCTTCAGCTATCCAGGCGGCGACAGCAAGGCGCTCGAGCGCATATCGTTCCGGGTGGCAGCGGGTCAGCGCGTGGCGATTATGGGGGCGACCGGAGCAGGGAAATCGTCGCTCGTGCAGCTAATCACCCGGCTCTATGTCGAGGATGAGGGAGCAATGAAGGTCGACGGCATCGATGCGGATAAATGGGATATTGGGCGGCTGCGGGAGTCAATCGGCTATGTGCCGCAGGAGGTGCTGCTCTTTACCGGATCAGTGCGGGATAATATTGCCTGGGGGATGGAGAATGCCAGCATGGAGCAAATCGTCACCGCGGCGAAGCAAGCGCAAATCCACGAGACGATTGAACGTTTGCCGGATGGTTACAATACGATGCTCGGTCAGCGCGGGGTTAACCTGTCTGGGGGACAGAAGCAGCGGTTATCAATTGCGCGCGCACTTGTCAGGCGGCCGGCGATTCTTATTTTGGATGATAGCACAAGCGCCTTAGATGTAAGGACAGAAGCGGCGCTGCTCGCGGAGCTCGATGGGCTTTCCTGCACGACCATTATGATTACGCAGAAAATCAGCTCTACCGTATCCTCCGACCTCATCCTGCTGTTGGATGAAGGGCAATTGATCGCGCAGGGCAGTCATGCTGCTCTGATGAAGGAGTCCGCATTGTACCGGAAAATTTATCAGTCGCAGTATGGAGAGGAGGCCATGCATGCTCAAAGCACTTCTTGAACCTTTTCAGCATCCAGCTCCCAAGCTGCCAGAAGCAGGCAAGCAGCAGACAGAGCGGAAAAAGAAAGCAAGAGCCAAAAACGTTAACGTCACAATGAAACGAATGTGGAGCTATCTGGCAGTCTATAAAAAAAGACTCATCGCCGTCCTGTTGATGGTCATGGTCAGCTCCGGGCTGGCGCTGCTCGGCCCCTATCTGGTCGGTGTTGCGATTGACGACTATTTGGAAGGGGAAGGCGGCCGGGCATGGGGCCAATTTTTGCTCGGTTTGTCGATGACTTATATTTTTTTCTCACTTACATCCTGGCTACAAAATATTTGGATGATCGGCATTGCCCAGAAAACGGTGTACCGCATGCGCACGGATTTGTTCACTCATTTGCATCGTTTGCCGATTCCATTCTTCGGCAAGAGACAGCAGGGCGAAATAATGAGCCGGCTAACGAATGACATTGAAAATGTAAGCGCAACGCTGAACAGCTCGGCGATTCAAATCTTTTCGAGCGTACTCACCTTGATCGGCACCTTGACCGTGATGCTGTGGCTCAGCCCGCTGCTGACGCTGCTTACTTTTCTGATTGTGCCGTTAATGGCTGGCGGGATGCGCTGGATTACGCGCCGCACGGGGCCGCTTTTCAAGGAGCGGCAGCGCAATTTGGGCGATTTGAACGGCTATATCGAGGAGACGTTGTCCGGTCAGCGCGTCATTAAAGCTTTTTCGCAGGAGGAGCGCGTCATGCGCGACTTTACAGCCCGCAATGAACAGATTAGACAGTCGGGCTTCTGGGCACAGACGATCTCCGGCTTCATTCCGAAGCTGATGAACAGCCTGAACAACCTTAGCTTCGCCATTGTTGCCGGCGTCGGCGGCGTTTTGGCGATTACAGGCTCGGGCACGGTCACAGTCGGTGTGATTATCATTTTCGTCGAATATTCGCGGCAATTTACCCGCCCGTTGAATGACCTGGCCAACCAATGGAACACCTTGCTATCGGCCATCGCCGGCGCGGAGCGCGTGTTCGAGGTGCTGGATGAAGAGATTGAAGTGAGGGACGAACGGCGAGCGAAGAAGCTGTCCTCGATTGCCGGCGCGGTTCGCTTCGACCGGGTTTCCTTTTCCTATGAAGAGGGTGGCGATACGCTGGAGGATATTAGCTTTGAGGCGAAACCGGGAGAGATGATCGCCCTTGTCGGACCAACAGGAGCCGGCAAAACGACCTTAATTCAGCTCATCTCCCGCTTCTATAATCCGAACAGCGGCGAAATACTGATCGACGGTCATCCGATTTCTCAGATTCAGCGAGAAAGCTTGCGCTCGCAGATGGCCTTTGTGCTGCAGGATTCCTTCTTATTCGAGGGCACGATCCGCGAAAATATCCGTTACGGCCGCTTGGATGCCACGGACGAGGAAATTGAGGAGGCGGCCAGATTGGCCAATGCCCATTCGTTTATCGCCAGATTCAAAGAAGGCTATGACAAAAAGCTGCTTGCAGGCGGCAGCGGCATCAGTCAAGGACAAAAGCAGCTGCTGGCGATCGCGCGGGCGATTCTCGCCAATCCTTCCATTCTGGTTCTGGATGAGGCGACCAGCAGTATCGATACGGTGACGGAGATCAAAATTCAAGAGGGGCTGCAGCGGCTGATGCAGGGCCGAACGAGCTTTGTTATTGCGCATCGTCTGAATACGATTCGTCAGGCCGACAAAATTTTAGTGTTGAAGGAAGGACGTTTACTTGAGCAAGGCTCGCATGAAGAGCTGCTGGCGCGGGGCGGGTTTTACAGCAATTTGTATAACCGACAACTGAAAAAATCAGGTTAAAAATGAGCGAACCTCCTAAAGAAAGGCTTTATTGCCCTTCCTTCAGGAGGTTTGTTGCCGTTATGGCAGCTTGTTGTACTCTTCCAACGGCCGGGAAAGATTTTGCTTTATAAGCCGGGAGGCCGCCTGGGCATCGCGTTTTTCCAATGCATCGATAATTTGCTCATGCTCCTCGGCCGCTGCCATCGTCTGGCCGAGCGGCTGCTTGAGAAAGACGAATTTGAAGCGGCGGATATGCATTTGCAGGGACGAGCAGAAGGATACCGTATAGGGATTATCGGACAGCTCGACAATTAAGTTGTGGAACTCCTCATCATACTCCAGCGCCTGATAAATATCTTTCGCTTTGATCGCGCGCGCAAAAGCGGCGTTCAGCTCGCGCAGCTGCTCAATTTGCCCGGGTTCGATAAGCTGAGCGGCTGTTTCGGCCGCGAGGGCATGCAGGGCGCCAAGTGTAGCATATAGCTTGCCAATCATTTCTTTGTCAATGGTTGTGACCCGCGTATCTTTGCCTGGATACATCTGCACCAGGCCTTGGACTTCCAGCAATTGCAGCGCCTCGCGCACCGGTGTGCGGCTAACGCCTAGCGCAGCTGCAAGCTCGGCATCGTTCAGCTTCTCATCCGGCTGCAGCGTACCGTCGATAATCCATTTTTGCAGCTGGGATAAGGCGCGATCTTTGGCCGAGGTGCGCACCGGCGTCTCGTAATTAGTAGGAATGGGCATTTCAATTCATCCTCTAGCAATATTTTAAACTTTAATATATCGCATCTGCCGGTTGAAAGCAATGAAACAAATCGTCTGCTAATCCCCAGTAACTAACAAAATAAAATGCAGTTCGTTGCTCCCCCATGTTACTGCGCGGCATCATCACGCTCCCTATGTTGACGATTAGGGCTAACGAACCTCAAACACGCTATTAGCCGAAAAATCGGCTTGCTCCGGGTATAACGAACCTGGGGCGGCTGGCGATTAATTGTGGACAACGATTTTTGCTGCAGAAGCGGGCCACTGTGGGCATGCGGACACACGATCCGTTATTTTGTCGAATAACGGCCAATTCATAGGTTTCGCGGACACAGGATCCGTTATTTGCTGGTTTTGCCGGGTTTTCGCGGCGTTTTGAGACCAATAACGGAGCTACGGTCCGCGAGGAAGCCGTTTTGCAGGTTTGTTCACAGATAACGGATCCACGGTCCGCTCGGGGTCGCTTCGTTCGTGATGAACGAATGCTAACGGATGCCACAGCCGCTAATTGTGAAAATTCGACCGATTTGTAATTGTAACGGAACTGTGAGCCCCTATTTGATGATGATGAGCCCGATTTGGCAAGAAAACGTTGAATTAAGATCGCTTACTTCCGTTAGATTTTAAAAAGGAAGGTAATTGACGAAATAGGGTCCGTGGCTTCCGTTAGACGGAACCGCTTTGCAGGCGACCCTCCTTCAGAGCTTTTGCCCCCTGAACTCCAGTGTTAGAAGAAAAAACTTGGCGATAGTACCAAGAACGCCGCCAGGCGTTTTTCTTAAGCCCAAAAAAAGAGATTGCTTTTTTTGTCAGTGCCAGAATATAATATGCAATATATTGCATTCAAATACTTGTTTCAGGAGAGAAACGATACAGAGAGAAGGAGCGTAATCAACATGTCAACAAAGCAAAACACCATTCAATCGTCGTCATTTGCGGCGAAAACGATTTATCCCATTTTAATTACAGTGAGCATGGTGCATTTATTGAATGATACGATTCAATTTATTGTCCCTTCGCTTTTTCCGATTTTAAAATCATCCTTATCGCTAAGTTTTGCGCAAATTGGCCTTATTTCACTTATGATTAATTTGACCGCAGCCATTATGCAGCCGGCTATAGGCATTTATACCGACAACCGGCCCAAGCCGATGATGCTGCCGATCGGGATGCTGTTTACTATGCTGGGCGTCGTAATTTTGGCCTATGCGGACCGCTTCTGGATCGTCATGCTGGCTGTCATGCTGATCGGTCTTGGCTCGGCGGTGTTTCATCCCGAATCGTCGCGCGTCTCTTTTCTGGCGGCAGGAGATAAAAAAGGGGCGGCTTCGTCAATCTTCCAATTCGGCGGCTTTATGGGGCAGGCAATTGCGCCAATCTTGACGGCCTTCTGGTTCGTTGCAACCGGGCACCGCGGTCTTGTATGGCTTTCGATCGTCATTGCGATCGGGTTTGCCGCTCAATTTTATGTTGCCAAATGGTATAATGGCCAGCTTGCGGATGCAAGCGATACAAATAAAGGGAAAAAGGTAACATCGCCCTATACCGGCTTGTCCAAAGGCCGGGTCTGGCTGGCGATTACGATCCTGATGATTCTCGTCTTCTCCAAAAACTTGTATGTAGCAGCAATCAGCAGCTATTATTCCTTCTTTGCGATTGAGCGTTTCGGCGTCACAATGGAGCAAGCGCAAATCATTTTGTTCGTCTTCCTGGCAGCCAATGTCGTCGGCCTGCTGGTGGGCGGCTGGCTGGCCGATCGTTTCAGCCGCATCGCGCTGATTTGGTTCTCGATTTTGGGCACGGCGCCGTTTGCGCTGCTTGTTCCTTACTCGAATCTGGCTTTGTCGATCGTCTGGATTTTTCTTGCCGGGGCCATTCTGGCTTCATCCTTTTCCGTTATTATGGTATACGCCAATGAGCTATTGCCCGGTCAGGTCGGCCTTGTGTCCGGCATTTTCTTCGGGCTTGCCTTTGGCCTTGGCGGCGTCGGTTCGGCAATCCTTGGCAATATGGCGGATGCGACCAGTATCGATTTCGTTATTCGCTGCTGTGCGTATTTGCCGCTGCTGGGCTTATTGACGATCTTTTTGCCGAAGGAGAAAAAAGTGCGCAGCGCCCGTCCTGCAGTAGAAGTATAGTTATGCAGAAATGTACCTTCCTAGTTGGGGATCGCTCGTTACTTGTGATATAGTGAAAGAAATAAATGGTGGAAACGGAGCGAGATCAGCTAATGATGCAGGAAGGGCAGAAGCCGCGGCAGCAGCAAGAGAAGAAACGGAGTGTAAAAGACTGGAACAAACGGGACAGGAGGAGGCCGGGTTCGGCAGCAGGTGCCGCTGCGAGCCCGGCTTCGGCTGAAGAAATCAAGGTTGGCGCACGGATCGTCGTTACGATCAAGCGGATCGGCATTAACGGCGAGGGAGTGGGCTACTTCAAGCGCAAAGCGGTCTTTATCGACGGCGCGTTGCCGAATGAGGTCATCAAGGCGCGTGTGTCCAAAGTTGAAAAAGGCTTCCTCACGGCCGAGATCGTGGAGATTGAGAAGCGCTCGCCGCACCGTCAGCAGCCGCAATGCCCGGTTTATGCTGTCTGTGGCGGCTGTCAATTGCAGCACATCACTTATGAGGGGCAATTGGAGGCCAAGGAGGAGCTCGTGCGCGAGGCGTTTCGCCGCTATACGGGGCTTGAAGAGCTGCCGCTGCGACCGATTATCGGGATGGCTGAGCCTTGGGGATATCGCAATAAAGCGCAGCTGCAGGCGGGGCGCGAAGGCGGCAAAATTGTCACTGGACTCTATGCGGCAGGCTCCCACAGCCTGATCGATATTAGCGGCTGTACGGTGCAGCATCCGGTAATCAACCGCGTCATCAGCGAGGTCAAAACGATTTTGGCTGAGCTGGACATTCCGATCTATAATGAGCGTGCGCGTACAGGGGTGGTACGGACTGTCGTCGCGCGGATCAGCGAAGCGAGCGGGCAAGTACAGCTGACGCTCATTACTGCGGCGGACAAGCTGCCGGATTCGCGGCGCTTTGTGCAGCGGGTTCGGGAGGCGCTGCCGATGGTCGTAACAATCGCCCAAAACATTCACAAAGGGCAGTCATCGCTTATTTTCGGCGACAAAACAATTGTGCTTTGGGGCAAGGAACGCCTGGAAGAAACGCTCGGCAATATCCGCTTCGCCTTGTCGCCGCGTGCATTTTTTCAGCTCAATCCGCAGCAGACGGTCAAGCTGTATGGGGTGGTAGAGGAGGCGGCTGCGTTAAGCGGATCGGAGCTGGTCGTGGACGCTTACTGCGGCACGGGAACGATTGGCCTGTGGCTCGCTCCGCATGCCCGGGAGGTGCGCGGTATCGAGCTGATCGGCGAAGCAGTGCGCGATGCGCGGGAAAATGCGCGCATCAGCGGGATCGACAATGCGAGCTTCTACGAAGGGCGCGCCGAGCAGCTGCTGCCGGAATGGGTGGGCCGCGGCATCAAGCCAGACGTCGTCGTCGTCGATCCGCCGCGGACAGGCTGCGAGCAGCCGCTGCTGCAGGCGATCGTGCGCGCGAAGCCGCGGCGGCTCGTGTATGTATCGTGCAATCCGTCGACTTTGGCGAAGGATTGCACGACACTGCTCCACGGCGGCTACCATATCGAGTGGGTGCAGCCGGTGGACATGTTTCCGCAGACGGGACATGTCGAGGCTATAGTGTTGCTACGAAGACAATAAGGCTGGAAATCCTTAATTTAGGGGCGCCCAAAACACTGATGCTATCCCTTGCTGGATTTGGGCTGCTACTTTTTCGGTGTTAACTCTATTAAATCCGTCTAAATTGTCCATTGTTCTCGTTTCTCTTGTTGCTTTATTGCATCCAGCGGGAGCACGAACGATAATTCACCCGTGCTGCGCTGTTCATGCGCCCGCTCTCCTGACGGAGAGCTTTTTTTATGCCCATTTTCGGGGAGGATAATCTATTAAGTGTAACGCCTGATGTAATAAATATATCCTTCGAGTCAACGTGGAATCCACTATTCTGCGCGCCGTTAGATACCAAGTCTGATATATTCAATAAAGCAATCATTCCGTTGACCGTATATAATATTATTGTATGAATACAGGAGGATTAGCCATTTGGAATATATTTCGATATGAGGAAGTCAAAAAAAGAAAGAGTGATATCATATGAACAGAATATTAATAATTGATGATGAAAAGGAAATTACCGATTTAATAGAGTTGTTTCTGCAAAATGAAAATTTTCAAGTATCCAAATGCTATTCTTCACAGGATGCCCTTATGCTTATTAAAAACGAAAGCTTTGACTTAGCTATTATAGATGTTATGTTGCCAGATGGAAATGGATTTGAATTGTGCAAGTTCATTCGAGAGAAATACACTTATCCTATAATTATACTTACATCCAGAATAGAAGGTATCGACCGTGTTACTGGACTATCCCTGGGGGCAGATGATTATGTTACTAAACCCTTTTTGCCAGTTGAATTAGTGGCGCGTGTAAAGGCTCAATTAAGACGAGTACAGCTTTATGACGGAAAAGAAAGCAATACATCAGAAACCCTTATGGTTACAGGCCTCTTTCTTAATAAAACATCTCATGAATGTAATTTAAATGGTAAAAAAATTAAGCTGACTCCCTTGGAATTCTCTATATTATGGCTTTTGTGCAAAAACAGAGGAACAGTTTTTAGTGCGGATGAACTCTTTCAGCAAATATGGGGGGAGAAATACTTCAAAAATAGTAGAAACACAGTTATGGTTCAAATTAGACATATACGAGAGAAACTAAACGATTCTGTAGAAAATCCAAAATTTATAAAAACTATATGGGGAGTGGGATATATCATTGAATAAGAAATTTTCAAAGAAATACAAACAAACATTATGGCTACGGCATTTAGTAGGGGCAATTGCCGCATTCGTTGTTTTTGCAATCAGCTATTTTATTGTAAAGATTGCGTATCCAGACAATTTTTATATCATTCTTGAAAAAATGCTGGGCCGTAATATAGCTTATTTCATTCATGGCTACGAACCGGGCGTTATCTTATTTGTTATTGCAATTTCACAATTTCTGATATGGATTGGGATCGAATGGAATTCTTCACGAAAAATTATGAAAATAATGGACAGTCTGGACTGTATTTTAGACAATTCAGCAGACGATATTTTATTGCCTGCAGAGTTTTCCGATTTGCAAAACCGGCTCAATCTTATAAAAACGAAAAATAGAGAGCAACAACACTTAATGGAAATAGAGGCTCAAAAAAAATCTGACACTCTCACCTATCTTGCTCATGATATAAGAACGCCTCTTGCTTCCGTTGTCGGATATTTAAGCCTTTTATGTGAATCGCCGGATATGCCATCAGAACAACGGAACAAGTTCATAAAGATAGCATTTGAAAAAGTATTGAAATTTGAAAACTTGATTGATGAATTTTTTGATATAACACGTTACAGTCTATCAGACAAGGCAGTAGTTAAAAAGGAAGTTGATTTATGCTTTTTAATTGAGCAAATATCTGATGAATTCTACCCATTACTGCAACAAAAAGAGCTTCAGCTCAATTTGGATATCCCCGATCATTTATTCGTTTTTGTTGATGCCGAAAAAATTGCAAGAGTCTTTAACAATGTCCTAAAAAACGCAATTACATATAGCTTCCCCCAAGGCATTATTGATGTTATTGTGCAGAAATCAAGTGAGCATATAACTGCAAACATTAAAAATCGTGGAGAAACCATACCGAATGATAAGTTGGAGCGTATATTTGATAAATTTTATCGCACCGATGAATCCGGAAACTCTGGTAAAAGCGGTGCGGGGCTAGGATTAGCAATTGCAAAGGAAATTATGAGAATGCACAATGGAGCAATCTCCGCAGAAAGTTTTGAAGAAACTACTGCTTTTACTCTTACCTTGCCTATCAATAATTAAGAAGTAGGATAAGAAAAAAATAAGATTCTCGAAAAGAATAAAAAATCAACGGTTTGCTTTTATTTAGTACAATCACTAAATAAAACGAACCGTTTTTATGTGGGACCCTACAAATGGAGGAAGGAATTATGAATAATAAAAGTAGTACAAAAGAAAAAGTATTGCGTTATTGCATATATGGACTTTTCACACTTTATATTATTTTTTTGCTTCGCATTACACTTTTTAAACAAGCAAGCATCTATAATTTGTTTGCTGCCATAGGCGCAAGCGAGCGAACAGTAAGTATCATTCCTTTCAAATCAATTTTTGAAATGATTAGTAGTAACGTTTCAATAACACGAATATTGGAAAATGTTATTGGAAATATTGTTATTTTCATTCCTTTTGGATTAATACTGCCAGTTATTTTAAAAAGAGAAAGCAGAAATGTTATTTTAGGTGGCATTATCTTTAGCGCGTCCATCGAAATAATCCAGTATATTTTTGGCCTGGGAAGCACTGATATTGATGATTTAATTTTTAATACATTCGGGACTATAATCGGATATATGCTATTTATCGCTATGAAGAAAAAGTCAAAATCAAATTTATCATTTCTTGCTTCTATGACAACCTTGGTAATTATTTCAGGAAGCATTGCCTTTGGTATTTTACTTGTTAACAATACAGATTTATTTTTAATATCTCCAAAGGAAACTACTGTGGAAAACGGAGAACTTGTTCAGGGATTTATTGAAACCCCATTTTATCTTAGCGGAAAGTTTGTCGAATCAAAGGATTCTATACTGACGGTTGAAAAAAGTATTCAAAGTGCATCAGAACAGAGAACACTTATGGAATTTGAAATAACATCCGACAGTCGCCTATATGTTTGCTATGATAAAATAGACTACTTTTTTAGTACAATTTCTGGCGAACATCAACGTTATGAGCAAATAACATATTCTGATTTTATTTCACAGAAAAGTGAAGTATTCAGCAAAGGCCGTAATGTTATTATATGGAGTTCAGATGGAAAAAAAGTTGATAACTTAGTAGTAATCGAATGGGTTGAATAATAAAAAAGATTGCCCAAAGCGCGTCCAACGCCGCTTTCGTTTACTATGGCGTCCTACGCCGCGGATAAGATCATCAGCCAACTTGTTGTTTGAACGTTGGGATGAAATTTTCCAGGATCCGTGAAAGAAGCATAAGGGGGACATTCCAATAGACCCTGTATAAAAGGTTTATAGCGTTTTTTTGCTATACACCTTTTATGCAGAGCGTTAGCATGTTAGTGTTTACCTGTGCGACCCTTACAAGTCCTTTCTAGTAAACAGATTTATAGTTAAGTAGTAGGAAGCAATGAATAATAGCACGATAGGGATCAGGATAAGCAAAAACACTTGGTCAATGCTAAAACCATTCTCATTCACCATATTCATAAGCATAGCTGTAGGCTGCGCCAGAGCAAGTAGTATGATCAAGAATACGATATTGATAATAGCGGTTCCTTTTTTACTAAGTGTGTAAAAAAGCGGCAAATAGACGGAAGTTAGAACAAGCACTATGCCTACTGGAACCAGAATGTCCATGACCGAATAGTCTGGCTTATTAAGCTCTAGGATTGTTAGTTTAACGAGCCAGTGAATCCCGTAAGAAGCAAGGACTCCAAAAAGGGTATAGATGATGGCAGCTATGTATTTGGCTTGCACAATATGTTTGCGCTTAATGGGCAGCGTGACCAGAAAATGATGGTTATTGTTCTTGATATCTATCATCGTACCGTGATTAAGTAAGGCGAAAGCTGTATAGATCCCCACAAGGTGAATAGACGATGAAAGTTTTGGTATAAAAGCGACACTAAAGACAGCAAGATACAGGATACTCATCCATAGTGTGCTTTTTAAAGCGACGAAGTCTTTACGAAGCAAGTTAAGCATGAATGCGTCCTCCCTTGGCGGTGAAATACATGATGTCTTCTAAGGATGGTTTGTCAAAAACAACATAATTCCCAAACAACCGTTCAGCCTCCTGCCTGTTATCTACCAATCCCTCAAAACCAACAGCTGTTTCGCGAATCCCGACAAATTTGTTTCGAACATCTGAATCGAGCAGTTGTGAGTCGCCTTTGACGATTGCGTATCTCTCGAGCACTTCATCTTTCGTTTCATTGAATACAAGTTTTCCGCGATTGATGAAAGCAATGTAGTCAGCAATTCGATCTAAATCTGTTGTGATATGGGTCGAGAAGACAATCGAGTTGCTCTCGTCCTGCATCATATCCGCAAGCAGATCAAGCATTTCCCTTCTAAACACAGGATCAAGTCCAGAGGTAGGTTCATCCATAATTAAGAGCTCAGCCTCATGCGATAAGGCGACCGCAAGAGAAAACTTGACTTTCATACCCTTGGATAACTCTTGTATCTTCTTCTTGGGGGACAACTCAAATTGTTCTAGATAGCTGTTAAACTTCTTCTCGTTCCATTTCTTGTAGAAAGGTCCGATCATCTTCATCGTGTCACGAATCGCAAGATGCTCGTAATAGAAGCAGTCATCCGACACAATGCCGATGCGCTGCTTAATGTCAACTTCTTCTTTAGGCATATCGCAGCCTAGTATTTTGACGCTCCCGGAGTCAGGACGAATCATGCCGAGCATCATCTTGATCAAGGTGCTTTTACCAACGCCATTCGGACCAATGAGTCCGGTAATGTAGCCTTGTTTCACATCCAAAGATACATTGTCAACAGTAAATTCAGGGTATGTTTTCGTTAGATTTCGTAATTCTATGGCATTCATGGTGTCTGTTCCTCCTCGAACAATAAAGTTAGATGATCGATTAAATCTTGTTGGCTCATGCTTAATTCTTTGCTTTCTTGAATGATTTCTATCATTTTCTCTTCTAAACGTTTCATGCGCTGCTCCCGAATAAAGTCTTTATTTGCTCCTGATACGAAACAACCCTTGCCTACGACTGAGTCGATTAGCTTCTCTTTCTCCAACTCCTCATACACGCGCTTGGTTGTAATGACACTAACTTGCAAATCCTTGGCCAGCTGCCTGATGGAGGGGAGGCTGTCGCCTGCACGCAAATCACCGCTCAGGATACTCTGTCTAATCTGGTTCATGATCTGTATGTAAATCGGATCGTTCGATGCGTTGGATATTATTATTTTCAGGGTCTATCACCTCGCTGTTGTCAATAGAGTGACTACCGTATATACATAATATACACACTATTCACTTTTGCGTCAATATATAATGGCAATGACTGTGTCAAATTAGGTGGACAAATCCAACTGGGAGGTGTTGACGATGAATGAACCGATGCTGAAAAAAGCGATGGATACGCTGGAATTTTTAAGTCAGGATGCCGCGGCGCGGATGGCTTATGATGCCCGGATGAAGGCGCTCAGCGACGAAAAGTCGACAGTTATATCTGATGCCAATACCGTGATTTGGTGGATCTTAAAGAAATCCACGCAAAGAGTGGAAGATCTGCATAAGTTCTCGACATTTGCAATGTAAACTGGCTGTGAAAGGTGAGAAGCAGCCGAGAAGAACAAGAAGAATAATTAATCTGGAGGATTGGATTCAGGGCAACGTAATTTTTGAAAATGGAAGGAACTGCGGATTATGTGTGATGCAAAAACAATAAAGGAGGAATTAACCAATGAAAATGAAGCTAGTTTTATTCGTAGTATTTTGTTCTTTTCTATTTGTGCCAACGATTGCTTCTGCTGAAATGATCAATGGTAATGTCGGATACGAATTAACCTCCGGGCGACTCTGGGCCACGACGGACGCGGTGTTGGGGTTGATCAGCGCGATCCTCGCCGGGCTGTCTCTGGCCCGCTCCGCCGGTCGTTTCGGCACCGGCAGCGGGCGGCGTGGGGCCATCGTGGCCATGGTGGCGGGGCTGATCGTCATAACCTACGCTGGTGTGCATGTGACCATATTCCCTGGTGGTCCCGGCACAGGTGACGGGCGAGTCGGAGCCATCATTGCCATCGTGTTGGGGCTGACTAGCATATTCCTCGCTGGGATAACTCTGGCCCGCTCCCGCCGCACCGGCTGACCCGACCATGTGCCGGTCATGTGCCCCCGTGTTGTGGTTCCTGCCCCTTCTTGGCGTGGTCCGGAGGGCGCAGGGGCCGATAATCTATCCGATTATCTATACAGAATAGAATTCATGATTTTGAAGTAGCTTGACCATTATTATCAACGTACAACGTATATCAGAAGGGGATAGTCGTATGAAACGAATTGTAGAAAATGTATTAAATATTATTGGAGTTATAGGGAATGTTCTCATGATAGGAACAGGGCTTGTTTTTTTTTACCTCAAAGATAATGAAGTTTTTCTGAAATATTTGGATGATAACTGGAGTAAAAGCCAAAATGATTATACACTTGATCAGTTGAGTCAAGCATGGACGATGTTTGTTCTACCTGGAATCATTGGTCTTGTATTAGGGATACTGGCTATCTATTTATTGAAAAGCAATCGGAATCAGAAGCTTGTAGGATGGATGCTAATTATATTATCAGTCGCGAGCTGTTTTATTTCGTTGTTTGCGGCCATACCAAATATATTCTTTATTATCACAGGAATAATAATATTGGCCGCTAAACCAAAGAAAATTTTAGAGTAACGAGTTACGCAAAGGGAAATGGCTCCGCGAGGAGCCTATCCTACCCGACGCCCTCCGCTGAAAATCGGTTTGATTTCCATTATTTGAGCCAATTGCGCTTTGTCGTTCAGTTGCTGGTTCTCCCCCCCCCACTAGGCAATAATTCCAAAATAAGTAAATTAATGTCTGTTTTTTGGAATCCAATCAGTATTTCAAATCCTCTTAAAAGTACCACAACTCCCCTTTTCGAGTAAACTGTAAGATTGCTTTACATATGGTTCTGAGCTATGGGAAAGTCACCCAAGCATTGGACATTCGCCTTTATGATTTCGAGGCCGGCTGGGGCTTGACCATGGGGCACTGGCTATTTCATAAGCATAGTAGACAAAGTCTGGCAGATCGATAATACTTAGGACTAAGCTTATAAAATGAAGAGGTGCTGAAATGGGTGCATTGTTAGGGAAAATACCGTTGTCCATCTATCCGAAGCTGGTTGTTACCTTTTTGCTTGTGCTCATTCCGATCTACGCGCTAAGTCTGCAGTTGAACGAGTCGAGCGCGGATAACGTCAGGAGCGAGATCACGAAATCGATGCGGGAACGCGTCCATTTTTATTTGTATGTGCTTGAAACCGATTTCACGAGGACGATCCGTTTGCAGCAGGAGTATGCCAATGACGAGTACTTACGGCAGCTGAGCGATTTCAATTCGATTATAACCGATATTGAAAGGAATAAGGCGCTGACCAGCCTGCTTAATCGCATTAGGGTATTGAAAGCTTCAAGTCCTTATATTCGCAATGTTCATATATCGATTGCATCGATCGGGCGCACTTTATCTACGGATCAAACGATTGGATCTATTGACGGCGAATTGTTCAACGCACTCTCCACGCCGACGGACCGTCTTGCATCGCCTTTTATTCAGCAAGGAGATAAGTTATACATCAGTCTTCCTTATCCTGAGATTGCCGTTCAGGGAGGTACGCAATATGTGATCGGTGTCGAGGTGGATAAGGCCGAAATCAAATCAGCCATCGGTTTGTTCGGGGAAAGCGTGCAAGGCGGATCGATCATGATCGATCATAAGAAGAGATGGCAGATCGTTAATATGACGGATGCGGATATGCAGCCTGTGCTGGCCGAACTAGCCTATAAGTTATATGACAACAACGCGGAAGATTCCGGCATCAGGTATATGGAATGGGAAGGGGAAAAATATATTGTTATCTTCGAAAAGTCTGCACGTCTTGATTCAATGATTTTAACGTATGTGCCGGAAGAGGTTGTGCTGGGGCCACTGCAAAAGTATCGCAGCGGAATTTGGTGGTTATCTTCCTTATCTCTAGTCATCATCGCCGTATTCTCATATGCGATTTATCAATTGATTCATCAGCCGCTGCGTACGCTGGTCAGAGCTTTCAAACAGGTAGAGAAAGGGAAACTGGATGGCGAAATACAGTACAAATTTCAAGATGAATTTTCCTATCTGTACCTGCAGTTCAATAAGATGATCGAGCGAGTAAGGGTGCTGATTCATGAAGTTTATGAGCAGAAGTACCGCATCCAGCTTTCGGAATTAAGACAGCTGCAATTGCAGATCAATCCGCATTTTTTGTATAACAGTTTCTTTACGCTTTATCGCATGGCCAAGATGGAGAAGTTGGACCAAGTGATGGCCTTTACGAAATCATTAGGGCATTACTTCCAGTTCATAACGCGCGACGGCGTCCAGGAAGTGCCGCTTATCGAGGAGATCAGCTTTGTGCGCTCTTATGTTGACATCCAGAACGTTCGCTTCGGCCGGCGCATCCATGTTGATTTTCCGAAGCTGCCTGAATGTTGGAATGAACAGATCGTTCCGCGGCTGATTGTACAGCCATTGCTGGAAAATTGCTATAAACACGGTTTGGCCGATGAAGACGAGGAAGGGAGGATTAAGGTGTCTTTTTATGAGGAACAGGATCGTTCAATGCTAATGATTGCCGTTGAGGACAGCGGAACGAGTTTGAGCGAAGATCAATTGTTCAAGCTTCAACATAGTTTGACCATAAACAATAATCTCAAGGAGGGGCTGGGCCTGTTCAATGTCCACCGGAGAGTGCAAATCCATTATAAGGAGCGGGGAGGGTTGAAATTTTCCCGCAGCGCCCTGGGAGGTCTCAAGGCTGAATTAATGATACCTATAGATAAGGATAAGTAAAGGAGAGGAACAGAAGATGATGTACAGATTACTGATTGTAGACGACGAACCGGTTATTGTTGACGGTATGTTCGAACTATTTCAAGAGCAGTATATGTCCAATTTGGAGGTTTACCGGGCTTATTCGGGCAAGGAAGCCTTGAAGCTGATGGAGGGAATGCGAATAGATATCGTAATAAGCGATATTGGGATGCCGAAAATCGATGGATTTCAATTGCAGAAGGAAACCGGCCGGCTTTGGCCGCATAGCAAATTTATTTTTTTGACGAGCCATAATGACTTCCATTATGCCCAGACAGCCATTCGTAATGGCAGCGCGGATTTTATTCTGAAGACGGAAGAGGACGATAAAATTATCGCCGGCGTTCGTAAAGCGCTAGTAAGCTTGGAGGAAGATCAGGGATATAAAGATTTGATCGAACGGGCAAAAAAGCAGATGCATCTGGCTCTCCCTTTGCTGCGCAAAGATTATTTGACAAGCATTCATGATGGTACGGTTCCGCGTCATATGATATCGGCCGCGGCCTTTCAAGACATGCAGGTCAGCATGGACGTTTCGGCGAATGTGCTTCCGGTAATAGGCCGTATCGACGATTGGGGGCATTACGAAAGTAAGTCTGACCGGGCGTTAATGACGCATGCCGTTGAAAATATTTTGGCTGAATTTTTCAATCACCATAACTTCCAATTCGCCGCTGTGGATAAATCTTATTTCGCCGTGTTCGTGCAACCGGCTGACGACGGACAGGAGAGCGATGAAGATGCGGCAGAACGCCGCTGGGAGCGGGTCATCACTTTTGTTAAAGGCATACTGGAAGCAGTGCAGCCGGTCATTGGCCGCTTACTCAAGCTGAGCGTTTCTTTTTCAATCGGGCATCAGCCTGTTATCTGGCATGAATTGCATCTTCATTTCGAAAGTTTGCGCAAGCTGCTGATGCGGATTCCCGGCAATGAAATGATTTTGACGGCGGAAATGTCTTTGCACGGTGCGGAGAAGACAAATACGAATCATCATCATCGCGTCGCCAGAAATTTGCTGCAGAAAATCGCGGATATTGAGTTTTCGAGCGCTGCCCAGCATGAGCAGTTCGCAGATATGATTTCCCGCCTCAAGGAATGCCTTGACGCGTCGTATGATCCTTCTTTATTTACGGAAATCTATTTTTCGATCGCTTCCAATCTGATCTCCTTTATGAATCGTTGGGAGACGAACACGATTACGCTGAAGATGACCATGTTTGAGCAATTCGAAGTCAATCGCCCCTATACGCACGTACTGGATGAATTTATTCGGATTGCGGCGGCGTTAATTCGCGAGAAAGAAATTGAACAGTGTCAACACACTCATCAAGTGGTTCATATTTTGCAACAATATATCGAAGAGAATATCGATAAAGAGCTGTCATTGAATCGCTTATCCGAAATCGTTTATTTGAATCCTGTTTATTTATCCCGGCTTTATAAGCAATCGACCGGGACCGGATTGGTTGATTATATTAACGAAGTTAGGCTCAAGAAAGCCAAACAAGCGTTGATTGAAACGAATGCCAAAATTCACGATATCGCCCGCAGTGTCGGATTTGAATCCCCGACTTATTTTGCTCGTTTGTTTAAACGCAATGAAGGAATGACACCGCAGGAATACCGGGAAAAACGGCCATTGTAACCTGTCAGCCGAATTTGCGTTTAAATAAGTCGCATATTGTATAAATTGTGCGATGGCGGCTTGATTGCGGGCTGACTATAATTTGATTGTAAGCTTACAACAGCCAAGGCAAGGAGATGACACTATGAAGAAGAACAGGTTTAGTCTGGCTATCATTCTCATCCTGATCCTGATTCTGTCAGCATGCGCGGACAATAAGGAGGATGGGAAGCAAGCAGCACCGTCTACAGGCTCCAAAAACTCGGAAAACTCAGGGAAGCCGCCTGCTGAGAATTCCGGCAGCGAAAATGAAGATCCGCTCGGCAAGTACGATCCTCCGATCGAAATTACGAGTGTACGCGTCGTGAGCACTGCTTATAAATATGCTGAAGGCGACGATATTAGCAACAATGTATGGACAAGAGCATATGAAAACGAACTTGGCATCAAGTTGAAATATGACTGGGTCGTAAACAGCGATCAAGGCGCACAAAAAACGAATTTGGCCATCTCATCGGGAGACATTCCGCAGTTTATGACTGTGACAGCAACCCAGATGGAGCAGCTGGCTGAAGCCGGCTTGATTATGGATTTGACCGAAGCTTACGATAAATATGCTTCGCCGTTAACGAAGAAGATCATGACGCAAGACGGTCCCCGGGCGCTCGAGTCTGCCATGATCGATGGCAAGCTTATGGGGATTCCGGCAGCGACATCAACGATCGATAACGCCCAGATGCTATGGATTCGCACGGACTGGCTGGAAAAACTGAATTTGCCTGTTCCGCAAACGATGGATGATGTCCTTCGAATAGCTGAAGCGTTTGCAACGCAAGATCCTGATGGAAATAATCAGAACGATACGGTCGGTCTAGTGATTCACAAGGATTTGACAGCTGGGGTTGCCGATTTGGAAGGATTTTTCAATGGGTATCATGCCTACCCTAGCATTTGGATTAAAGACGACTCCGGTCAGCTGGTTTATGGCAATATTCAACCGGAGATGAAAGCGGCGCTGCTTAAATTGCAGGAGATGTATAAGGCAGGCTATATCGACAAAGAATTCGGAGTCAAAGATGCGGTGAAAGCATCGGAATGGATGGCTTCCGGGAAGGCGGGCCTGATATACGGTACAATGTCCAACTCACTCTGGCCGCTTAACGAGAGTAAGGCTAATGATCCGAATGCAGATTGGAATCCGTATCCGATCGTTTCGATCGACGATAAACCGGCTCTGACGAAACAATTAGGTTTTGCTGTAAACAATTATTTGGTCGTCAGAAAAGACACGCCGAATCCTGAAGCGGGAATCAAGATGGTTAATTTATACGTGGAGAAGGGCTGGGGTGAAAAGTCAGAGCCAGGCATTTACTTCGTAAATAATGGTATCGAGACATTCAAATATGCGCCGTTTACATTATGGCCTTACCGAAAAAACATGGATCAACACATTAATATTGCGAAAGTGCTGAAAGGTGAAGCTGACGTTTCCTCCCTGAATGCAGAAGATAAAGATATTTATGAGCGGATCAAGACCTACCGTGAAACAGGAAAAGAAGCGTCAAATTGGGGGTACGACAGAGTATTTGGCGACAAAGGCTCCTCTTACGAAGTGATTAGCAATTATATTGCCGATAATCGGTTGATCCGAAATGAATTTGCGGGCACTTCGACAAAAACATGGATTGAGAAGAGTGAGTCGTTAAAGACGCTTGAACAGGAAGCGATTACAAGGATCATTATGGGAGCTCCGATTGAGGAGTTTGATACTTTCGTGGAAAACTGGATGAAACTGGGCGGCACCCAAATTACAAAGGAAGTAAATGAGTGGTACAACGATAATAAGTAAACTGGTGAATCACGGGGGAAGTGAAGACGATTATTCCCTCCTTCCCCGCATATTGTCAGTTTGTGCCGTTAATTAGGAGGGGATGATCCGAATGGCCAACATGAGTAATCAGGCTGGAGTGAATCGGCAGTCCCGGTGGAAACGAGAAACCTCACTTCATCTGATGCTGCTTCCCGCGGTGCTTGTACTCGTTTTGTTTAGTTATGTACCTATGTTTGGAATCGTTATCGGGTTTCAAAAGTTTATTCCTGCTAAAGGCATCTTCAGCTCCAAGTGGATTGGACTTGACAATTTCCATTATCTGCTTAACTTGCCGAATACGATGCAGATTTTGTGGAATACGATCTTTATTGCATCGATGAAAATTGTAGCGGGATTAATTGTGCCTATTCTAGTTGCTTTATTGCTCAATGAAGTTCGCAAAGCGTTTTTTAAGCGCGGTATACAGACCCTTATCTATTTGCCGCATTTTTTATCGTGGATCATTTTGGGCGGCATATTAATCGATATTTTGTCTATGAAAGGAATTGTCAATCAATTTCTCGGCTGGTTTGGCATCTCGCCCATCTATTTTCTTGGAGACAACCGTTGGTTTCCTTATGTGCTTGTTTTTTCGGATTTATGGAAAGAATTTGGATTTAATACGATCGTTTATTTGGCAGCTTTGACAGCGATCAACCCTGCACTTTACGAAGCCGCGATCGTCGACGGCGCAAATCGTTTCAAACAAACGATACATGTGACATTACCGGGCATGCTGCCAATTATTATTTTGCTTGCCACGCTCAGTCTTGGAAATACGCTTAATGCGGGCTTTGAGCAGGTATTTAATTTATACAGTCCGCAAGTATATGAAAGCGGGGACATTATCGATACATTCGTCTACCGCCTCGGTTTGATCGAAGCGCAATACGGCTTGGCGACGGCAGTCGGCATTTTCAAATCGCTTGTCTCGCTTGTGTTAATTTCCTTATCTTATTTTCTCGCCTATCGTCTAGCGAATTACCGCATCTTCTGAGGAGGTGAATCGTAATCATGCATACAGCTTACTCGCCGAGTCGGAAGCTCTTTGTCGTTTTTAATTATATTTTTCTAAGCGGGATATCGCTGCTGTGCTTGTTGCCGATTGTTCACATTTTAGCAGTATCTTTAAGCTCCAGCAGTGCGGCGGCAGGCGGATTCGTCAAACTGTGGCCAGTCGACTTCACGATCAGTTCATATAAATTCGTGCTGAGCAAGCCGGAGTTTTTGCGGTCGATCGGAATTACTTTGGAGCGCGTCATTCTGGGCGTGAGCGTCAACATGCTGCTGACAGTCTTGTCCGCCTATCCGTTAGCGAAGGAAACAAGCGCTTTTCGCTTTCGAAGCGTCTATGCCTGGTTCTTCATTTTCACTATTTTGTTCAACGGCGGACTGATTCCCTGGTATATGACGATCCACGCGTATGGGCTGCTAAACTCGATTTGGGCGCTTATCTTGCCGGGAGCAGTTCCTGTATTTAATGTTGTATTGCTGCTGAACTTTTTTCGCGGATTGCCGAAGGAACTGCATGAAGCAGCCAATATTGACGGTGCCGGGGAATGGACGATTTTGTGGAAAATATTCGTGCCGCTATCATTGCCGGGACTGGCGACAATTGCCTTGTTCGCGACAGTTAGCCATTGGAATACTTGGTTTGACGGTCTGATTCTGATGAACGCTCCGGAGCGCTATCCGCTGCAAAGCTATTTGTATACGGTTGTAATCAATCGGGAATTGATGCTTACCATAGGAAGCGACTTGGGTGCGCTGGCTGAAGTGAATGAGCGTACAAGCAAAGCTGCGCAAATATTTGTCGGCTCCCTGCCGATCCTGTTGGTCTATCCTTTTTTACAAAAGTATTTTATGAAAGGCATTGTTCTGGGCAGTGTCAAAGGATAAATGAATTTGATTAGGAGAATTGTGAGATGAAAATACAACGCGCTTTAGTGATATGCTGTCATCCTGATGACGAGGTGCTCGGAATTGGCGGAACGATCAAAAAATTAACGAACCAAGGCACTGAAGTTTCGGTTCTCATGTTTGCAAACGGCAATGAAGGCTACACCCGGCTGGAAGACAAAAACCGGATCGTCGATATACGCCGCAAAGAGCGCGAAGAGGTCGGGAAAATTCTCGGCATATCGCATTATGAAGCTTATGATTATGGAGATTTTGCGATACCGGAAGACGATGTCACTTATAAGATGTGCATTAAAGCAATTCGCACGTATCGCCCTGACGTCGTATTCACCCACTATTGGAATGAATACCGTACGCACAAAGCGGTGGCTTCCATTACGGAAGAGGCGTTTTGGCAGGCGGGATGGTCTTGCTCGTTGGAGCTTGGGCAGCCTTGGAAAGCTTCTGGGCTCTATCATTTCGAAGTCATTCAGCTCATGCCGCAAAACTCTTTCGTTGTTGATATAACGGATACTTATGAGGACAAGGTTGCAGCTATGCGTGCTTATGCTTCGCAGTGCGATGCTGTCGTGTCGGATGCGTTGCAGCAAATTGAAGGACGCGCGCTAACGAGGGGCGCTCAGGTTGGCGTGAAATACGGAGAAGCGCTGCTGCTTAATACGACAGTCCCAGGATTGATTTCGGATGTCAATCATTTAAATCTGGGTTTTCGGGGCCGCGATGCTTCGGGATCATGATGATGGAGGAAACGATCAAATGAACAATAAATTGGAGCTAGAGTTTGCGGAGCGAGTAGATAAGCTGAGAACTTTGATGAAGGAGCGGGGAATTGATGCTTGCTTGATCTACGGGGATGAATATCGCAAAGAAAATTTACGTTATATAAGCAATTATTGGCCGATCTTCGAGCGCGGTGCAGTAATCGTGGCTATGGCCGGAGACCCGATCGTGCTGGCTGCGCCCGAAGGGGAACTCGTGTGCCATGAAATGTCAATCTGGTCCGATATTCGTTTGATTCCGGACTTCAATTGTGTAACGGTTCCTGATGAGATTGAATATCCGCATGCACAATATACGGATTTCAAGAAAGTGATTCACGAGCTGAAAGAAAAGTATGGGCTGATACGCCTTGGTATTGCAGGCATGGACGCGATGGCGAAGCAGGTGTACGAATCGATCGCCGCCAATGCGGCAGATGTGGAAATCGTCGATGCCAATGAGCTGCTGTTTGCGCTGCGGTTAAAAAAATCCGCATACGAAATTCATTGTTTGAAGGAGGCCGCTCGTATTGCGGATGAAGGCTACAGAGCGCTCATGGAAGCGGCGAACGTTGGCGCTACCGAACTGGAAATTGCGGCGGCGGCTTACTATGTATGTATGCGCGAAGGGGCGGAGAATGTTCCTTTTTGCCTGGTATCCAGCGGGGCAAGAGTAAATACGATTATCGGGAGGCCGACGCGCAAAAAGGTAGAAAACGGCGATATGCTGATGGCAGCTTTGGCCGTGCAATTTGAAGGCTATGTGGCCACGATTAATTTTCCATTCGTTGTCGGAGAGAGCAGTCCGGAGCAGCGGGAATTTATCAACTATTTAATTGAAGCAAACGATCGGGCGCTGCCTATGATTCGGCCGGGCGTTCGCCAGGGCGATATGGTCGGTGCGGTCAAAAGTTATTTTCGCGAGCAAGGTATAGATGCCTATGATTTGTATCCGCCATTGCATGGCTGCGGCGTAGCTGAGGCTGAGATGCCCTATCCGAATGAGAGTACGACAGGTCTGTTTGAGGAAGGAATGACTGTAAATACGGACATCAGTTTGTTCGGACACCCGAACGGATCGAATCGGATCGAAGAAGGCTTTATCTTGACGAAGGAAGGCAATGAGCCGATGTCCAGGCTCGTTAGAGAACTGACGGCGAAGTGGAAGAAAACACAACGATAATTGGAAGAGGTGCGAGCGATGTTGAGAGGTTTTATGGATCATTGGGTACCCAGTCAGGATCATGTAAGCAAGTTTTGGAAACAGGATGAAGAAACTGTGATCAGGATGATCGATGAGTTGCGAGAAGATATTGAATTTAATCATTTTACCTTTTATACGAAATGGTATACGAACGGGATAAAATCCAATCTCCCATATCTTTACAATCACCCTGAGTCATCAAATGTGAAAACGAACAATGAATGGGGAAGAAAGATGATCTCTCATCTTCATAGCAATGGGATTTCAGTAGGTGCCATGCTCCAATTTTTGACCTATGAGGAGAATACTTGGGAAAGTGAATTGTCCATTGATGAGTGGGATCTGAGAAACTGCGCGCTAACCGACGGACCGAATCGCATTGCTGACTTCACAGCGCCTGAGTATCAAACAAGAATGAAGGAAATTATCAAAGAGTTGTTAACCGAATTCCCCGGCATCGATTATTTGTTTCTGGAGTTTGAAGGGGCGAAATCTGCAGCAGTGGAGGCACTTTACCCGGCTTGGGCGAATGAGCAAGGGAAACAGGTGCCGGATCAATATCACTACAGCCCAGAAGCGGCCGAGCATTGTAGAAGAATCGGTCTTGAACCAAGCTTTATATGGTCTGACGAGGCGCGTGAGATGCTGCGTTACTATTACGAAACCAATCTGAAATCGGTTCGCGAAGTATTGGACGAAATCGGATATAAGGGAGTCGTCGGCGTCGTTATTCATTCTTATGGGTATGAGACATTTATCTATCCAGATATTTTGCCAGAGAAAAACTGGTGGCTTGTCCCCTGGAACTATTGGGTTTGTGAAAGCGAATCGCCCGAAACCGAAGAGAAAAAAGCGATATCTAAAGAACTCATGATAAAGTGGAAACGCGAAGGTTACCCGATCTGTCATATTGGCGATGTTACGATTGGCAAAGAGGGATTGGATCTGGAAGTAAAGAATGAAGCGATTCGCGATTTTTACAAGTTCAGCGTTGATTTGGAACTGGACGGATATTTGGGGATGGGTAATCCGGTTCCGGATATCGGTCTCAAATGGGAGGGCGTAACTGACGAGCATGTTCTCAAGGTGAGGGAATTATATCGAGAATTGTATGGCAAAGGAAAATGATAAAAGATTAGCTCCTGTTTCTATGGGAGCTATTTTTTTTGCTGGATGGCGAATGGAGTAAAAGCAAACGGGAAGGAGGTAAACGGAGGTGAATTATAGAATTAGTTAACTTCAGATGATCCAGCAGGAGGTCTAGACTTTGGAGTTACAAATGGATATTCCTGAAAATCACAGACTCTCTTCGAAGGCATTAGTAGAGTTTTTCACACGAATCGAGCAGTTAAAATTGGAAGTAAACAGCTTTATTTTGCTGCAAGATGGCAAAGTTACAGCCCAATTTTGGCGCCCGCCGTATCGTAAAGATCATCCGCAGCTATTATATTCGCTGAGCAAAAGCTTTACTTCCATTGCTGCAGGAATTGCATGGGATAATGGATTCCTAGATTTAGATGATAAGGTCATATCATTTTTTCCTGAAAAATTGCCGGGAAATATTTCTCCAAACTTAGCTAAAATGACTGTACATCATCTGTTATCGATGAACGCAGGACATCATGATAATATTTATGCTGCCGTGGCGAAGGAACAGGATTGGGTGAAGACTTTTTTATCATTAGATGTTGAACATGAACCGGGAAGTTACTATCGTTACAGCACCCATGCTACCTATATGTTGTCTGCAATTATTGAACAAGTGACAGGTCAAAACATGGTTGATTTTTTAATGCCTAGATTATTTGAACCTTTAGGGATACCAAGGCCATCATGGGAAACTTGCCCCCTAGGCATTACTGCAGGCGGAATGGGATTGAGCATATCAACCGAAGGAATAGCCAAATTTGGTCTTATGCTCTTGAACAAAGGAGTCTATGAAGGGAAGAGAATTGTTTCCGAGCAATACATTCGGTTGGCAACAACAGAACAAAGTGATAATCGGGCAGGAGCGGAGAGAATAGATTCAGCACAAGGTTACGGGTACCAATTTCATTTGTGCCGCCGCGGCTGTTATCGGGGAGATGGCGCTTTTGGTCAATTATGTTTTGTAGTCCCAAAAGAAAAGATCGTCATTGCGGCAACCTCAAGCTTCAAAAATATGAAGTCATTGCAGACACTTTTAGATTTAATTTATGAGCATATTTTCGACCAATTAGACAGCAATGTTTTTTACTCTCCTGAAGACCATTTCGAACTGCGTAATCTATTATCTAATTTTCCTAATGCTGTTCCTGCGCTTAACCCTGTACCCGAAAACCTGCCAATCGAAAATACTTGTAGTTATGTCATGAATGAAAATCCTCGCGGACTTAAAAAACTATCTTTTCATTTGAAGGCAGAACATTTGGAACTTCAAGCTTTTTATGGCGATGATCGCGACAACATTTTGCCCTTTAATTTTACGAAAGCGGTGCATGCTAAGGATGTGTTCCACAAAGATTTATCCTTGCATCTTCAAGAGGTGGTTACTTTTGCTTCATGGCAAGATGAAATGACGTTGCAACTTACTCTTTTCTACATCGAAACTCCATACGTGGTCACTTATACAATAATATTTCATGAGCAGACAATTGATTTGCAATTCAACATCAATGTGGCGCTCAACATATCGGAATATAGCGTAACCGGGAACTTAAAGGATGTGCAAGTATGATGCTGCGATACCGACCACTGCAACCGCCTAGACTTGAGCGTAATATGCTTCATACAGGATTCAGCTATCGGGAATACCCGCCTTGCGAGAAGCTGGCTGCATATATTGCCTGTTATTGGACAATAGAGTCGCGTGTATCCGCAGTGAACCGGGTCATACCGGACGGCTGCGTAGACATTATTATCGACCGATACTCCCCGTCTCCCTGGAGGGCCGCGTTTATCGAAGGCTTAATGACCCGTTATGACGAAATAAGCCTTTCGGAGCCGCAATCTCTATTTGGCATCCGTTTTTATGCGGAAAAGGCGCAGACGCTGCTAAAGTGTCCAGTTACCGCTTTTATCGGTCATCGTCTCTTTCTGGAGGAAGTTTGGGGAGCCGAAGCGCTGGAGATGATTGAAGAGATTCTGTTGGCGTCAACCGATCGCGATATGATCGGCGTTGCAGACCGTACATTCCTTCGTTTGCTCTCCAAAAACGACGAACCCGCTAATCAGCTGCTGCATGCCGGCATGCAGTACCTGTATGCCAGTAATGGGACTCTTTCAGTGTCGGCGCTGGCGGACAAGCTGAGTTTCAGTGAAAGGCACATCAGAAGAACCTTCGAGCGCGAGCTGGGTGTAAGTCCAAAGGAAATCGCATCCATTGTCAAATTTCAAAGCATGCTGCAAGAGCTGCACAATAGCGCAACTTACAGTTTCGCCGCGATTGCGATGAAATACGGCTATTATGATCAATCGCATTTTATTAAGAGCTTCAAACGCTTCTACGGCTTATTGCCGACGCAGCTGCCGAAAACGGACTGAATAAGTCCGTTTTTTACTATACTAATTAACTTAAAGATGGGATCATCTGTGATAAGGGAAAATAAAAAATTTATGGAGATGATTTAATGATGAAACCGCGCATTTCAGTACTTACATTAGGTGTAGACGATTTGGAAAGATCGTTGAGCTTTTACCGTGATGGACTGGGCTTGCCGACACAAGGGATAGTTGGCAAAGAGTTCGAACATGGGGCGGTTGCTTTTTTCGATTTGCAAGCAGGGGTAAAACTGGCGATCTGGAATCGCCGGGATCTGGCCCATGAAGCAAAGGTTCCTCTGACATCGCCGAGTTCGACGGAAATAACGATTGGTCACAATGTAGGCAGTAAAGAAGAGGTGGATAAAATTATGGAACAAGCCCAAAAGGCAGGAGCCGTAATAACGGACCCCGCGCATGATGCTTTTTGGGGAGGCTACTCGGGCCACTTCTTAGATCCGGACGGGCATTTATGGGAAGTAGTTTGGAATCCAGAGTGGGAGATTGAGGATTAGGACGATGCCAATATCTTATCAGGAAATTCCGCGCGAGGTAATGAAAAAGCTAGGGATTATAAACAATATTACTTTCCCGCGGCAGGGCCATACCTCTGATGTCGGAATCATTGATTGTGAAAAAGGGCTCGTTGTCTTAAAGAGAACGAGGGGGAAGCAATTTTCAGAGTGGTTGAAAAGAGAGTCATACATTTTAGATTGTTTGTCTCAAACCCATCTTCCCGTCCCTAAGGCCTATCAATTTGTTCAGATAGAAGAAAATGAAAGTATTGAATGTTGGCTGCTAATGGAGTTCTTGCAAGGGGAAACCTTACGAAACGTTCTCACTCGTGAAAATGACTCCGCGGTAAGGTCCGAAATAATTTCTGATTTTGGAAGAAATTTAAGAGAACTCCATGCAACGTCTTGTCCAATTGAACTTAAGTATGGCGGTAAATGGCTTGATCAAATGATCAAACAGGCTGAATATAATTTGGAACACTATAAGGTTGATGGCAATTTTGCATTACTTGAGAAATTAAAAAATAACAGGCCGGATGATCTTGAGCAAGTTCTCATTCATGGTGATTTTACGATAGACAATGTTTTGGTTCGTGAGAGGAAAATATCGGGCATTATTGATTGGAGCGGTGGAGCTTATGGAGACCCGCGTTATGATGTATCCTTAGCTATCAGATTGAAACCCAATATATTCCAGGCAATTGAAGACCATAACGCTTTTTTTGATGGTTATGGGGAAAAGATAATTACCATTGAAGAGTATAGATATTTTGAAGAAGGGCTTTATGCCTTTTTCTAACGACATCTCAGAATTTATAAAATTTCTGCTGGTGCGGCCTAGGGTGAAGTGTTTTCTTAAGCCAAGTGGACAGACGATCTGCAAGCGAGACGTTTTTGCACGTTTGTTCACAGATAACGGATCCACGGTCCTCTCGGGTCCGATTCTGTCCATGAAGAACGAACGAGGCTAACGGAAGTCACGGCCGCTATTTTCGCAAATTTGACCGATCTGAAATTGTAACGGAACTGTGCGCCGCTATTTGATGATGAGAAGCCCGCTTTCGCAAGAAAACGTCGAATTAAGATCGCTCATTTCCGTCCAAAAATAAGGGTAATTAGCGAAATAACGTCTGTGACTTCCGGTAGAGGAAATCGCTTGGGCGGCTTGCCGCTTTTTCGGGGCTCAAACCACTGGCCAGCGCTGCCGGCGATAGTACTAAGGACGCCGTCAGGCGTTTTTCTCACAGGTAGCCGCGATAGCCACGGCACGGCGAATTTTGAACAGTTGGAGCTGGAAATTTTCTGCAAGCCGGGTGAAGATCCCAAGTGGTCGAATATTGGCGTGGTCTCTGTCGCTCGGTATCAAATGGACCGTATCCGACTGCAGAAGCGCATGCCGATCGCCGAGGTGAAGGCATACATTGCGGGACGAATAAAGTTTTAACTGTTAGAAAAAGCGGCACTCGCTCGAGCTGCCGCTTTTTTTTCGCTTTCTTTTTTCACCGAAAAACTAGCCGCGGCTGCGAGCTCATGATTTAACTCGAAGCGGGCCAACCCGGTTTGCTGGGCGCAGGTGACTTGTTGCAGCATGTCCGCTTGGCTTCGACCATGACTAAAAAAGCATTGTTTGTTACTGATGTCTCAAGCTTTTTATTTCGATTTCAGCAGCGACCATTTACAAAATATTTTAACCCGGATAACAAAAGTCGAACATTTCGGATGTACATTGGAGATGTGAGAACGATCCCATCTGAGATCGTTCCCACACTCAAGAGGAAAGGATATGATCGACGATGCTGATCGATAAGATGCAAACCTTATCGCCTCTCGATACAAGTAAACATACGAGCAGCAAGTTCGAGCTCTTGCGGCCGAAATCCAAGCTTCACATTGAATTTTCGTATTCCCCGAAGCTGCTTGCGGACGGGGAGCGCGCTAAGGAGTTCATGGCGGCATGCATCGATCGCTACTTTGAACCCGAGCGAAGAGCTGCGGCACGACGTCATTTGGAGCGCGATACGACGCTTTCGAATTTATTGACCGTATCCGTGGACGCACCAGACGGCTATCGAGGCGCATGCCACCGGCACGATTCGGTCCAGCGGCTATTCCTTGCCGCAGAGGAAGCTTCTCCCGGCTTGATGAAGGGGCCGATCGGCACGGGGGAGTGGGCCGTCACGATCAGCGTCCATTCCGTCGTGACGGAAAGCTGCACGTACCGGCTCCGGGTTTGGGCGGACGAGGAGGATTCCGAATGAAATGGCTGGCTTGCGAGCTTCACACCCATACGGTCCATAGCGACGGTAAACAAACGCTGCTCGAGCTTGCTTTGGGAGCAAAACGGCTCGGCTTCGACTGTATCGCATTGACCGACCATAACACGATGTCGGGCTTGCAAGGGAAAGAGGAAGTCGAAAAGGAAACGGGCATTGCCGTACTTCCGGGGATGGAGTGGACGACATTTTACGGGCATATGGTAACCGTCGGCTTGGAAACATTCGTCGATTGGCGGAAAGCGGAGCCGAACACGATTCATGCCAGTGTAGCGGGGGTGCATGAACAAGGAGGGGTCGCCGGTTTAGCTCATCCGTTCCGGATCGGTACGCCCGTCTGTACGGGCTGTTTCTGGGAATTCAATATTCGCGACTGGAACGATTTCGATTATATCGAGGTGTGGTCGACGACCTTTGCGCCGGTGAAGCAGGATAACCAACGGGCTTTTGCATTATGGACGAAACTTCTGAACGAAGGAGTACGCATCGCGGCCACTTCCGGGCGTGATTGGCATCGCCATGAGGAAACGGAGGACCCCTTGTCCGTTACCTATCTTGGGCTGAGGGAAGAAGAATCTGCTTCCATACAGGAATCGGCGGTGAACGCCCTGAAAGAAGGCCGGGTCGCCGTCACGATCGGCCCACTCGTCACGATGGAGGTATGCAGCGAAGCGGGAGAAGCAGCTTATGGGCTTGGCGCCGCGGTTCCCGCAGGCCATCCCGACAAAAAGGAGTGCTATACCTCTCGTGTTCGCGTCTCGTTTTCCGTCCGGGAAGGGATGTGGCAGCTTCCGGCCCAGTCGTACCGGCTCGTTGTCAACGGCAGCGAAGGAGGCCTCGCCGAAATGAGCATCGGAGCGGAGGACAACCATTACGAAATCGGGCTTGGATCAAGCGAGAAGCGCCCTGTTTGGATCAGAGCCGAGCTTTGGGGAAACGTACGCGGTGTACATGCGTTGATCGCTTTTACGAACGCCATTTATTTTGACCGGGAGGCAGGGTATGAATGAATTTCCGCTGATTACCGCGCATACGGGATGCATGGGAACGCCAGATAATTCAATGGCGTCCGGACGCGTCGCGTTAGCGCTCGGCGTCGATATTATCGAAGACGATATACGTGCGACCAAAGACGGAATACTCGTCCTTAGCCATGACGACGAAATCCGAACGGCGAAGGGAGAGACGGCAAGCCTCTCCGGCATGACCTATCGGGAGCTGCAAGAGCATACCGAAACGCCAGTTGCCGCTCTTGAGGAGCTGCTGATGCTTGTCAAAGGCTCTGCTGCGATGATTAATCTGGATATGAAAACGGACGAGGCGCTTGAGCCGGTCTCCCGTCTTATTAGACGGACCGATATGGCTGATCGCGTTTTTATGACCGGCTGCTTGTATGAGCGTGCGCTTAAGGCGAAGAGCGTGGTGCCCGAACTGCGGAAGCTCCTCAACGTGAATGTGCAACATTTTCGAACGATGGCATACGAGGAAGCGGTGAGCCGGGCGTGCAAAGAAGCGCTCGATGCCGGGTGCTTCGGTCTGAACGTGCCGTACCCTGTTCTAAGCGGCAGAATGAAGGAAATCGCCGAAGCCGCCGGATTGCTCTTGTACGTCTGGACCGTCGATGAAGCGGAGGAGATGAGGCGCTGCGCAGAACTGGGCGTAAGTTCGATTACGACGCGGGCCGTCGATATTGTTCAGGCGGTGAAGTCAAATTGGAATAGGGAGATCCGTCCGTAAATGGGATATAACATCAAAGAGATCGCGGCTCTGGCAGGCGTGTCCAGATCGACCGCGTCGCGCGTCATATCCGGGAACGGGTATGCAAGTCCCGAAGTTCGGGAGCGCGTTATGAAGATCGTGGAGCAACTGCAATACAAGCCTAGCGCCGTGGCGCGGGCGATGGTGTCGCAGCGGACCCATAATATCGGCGTCATCGTCTTTCGCGAGACGTTGCCGATCGTCTCCCACCCGCTGTACAGCAAGCTCATCGACGCTGTCCTAATGCAAGCCGAAGCGAAAGGCTACTCGATTTTTCTGAAGACGGACCGAGAAATGTCGCTTCGTTCGACCGATTATTTGCTCGAGCAGCGGGTGGACGGTCTCATTCTGATCAGCCGCCTGCGCAAAAACGTCATCGATTACGTGAAGAAGTTTAACGTGCCGTACCTGATGGTCAATGGATCTACGGACGATCCGGAGGTCGTTCATCTCGTCAGCGACGACGAGGAGGGAGGGGCTAAGGCGGCTTCACATCTGTGCGGGCTTGGCCACCGGCATTTTCTCATAATCGCGGGGCCTCAGGAGCATCGCAGCCATAACCTTCGCTTGGAAGGGTTCAAACGCGGCTTGCAGCAGCTTGGGGGAGCAGAGACGCTGGATATCGTCTCGTCCCGGGAATCGACTTTCGAGCAAGGATACGCGCTGATGAAGGAGCATTTGGCTTGGTTCTCTGGAGGAAGAAGCGGTGCTTTAGTGGCCACGAATGACATGCTGGCTCTCGGGGCGATGAAGGCGCTGCTGGAGCATTCGATTGCCGTTCCGGGACAAGCCTCCGTCATGGGTTTCGACAATATCGATTACGCAGCGATGTACGCGCCCGGGCTGACGACGGTTCAAATCGACACGGCGAGTATGGGCAGGGACGCGGTCGATTTGCTTGACAGGCTGATCCGCAAGGAGCAGAACGTGCCTAAGCTTAACAGATACCCGAGCGAGCTGATCGTGAGGCAATCTACGAAACGAGAATATATAACGGCTCGCCGTTCATGACGAAAGGAGAAACGAATCGTGTTGTGGTACTTCCGTGCGGTCGGCATTCGCAGAATTGTCGAGTTTATTTTATTGACCGTATTTGCCGTTTTTTTCGCCGGACCTCTGCTGAATCTCGCCGTTCTGGCGTTTAGCGGCGGGTGGTCCTATCCCGATGCTTTGCCGCAGCAATGGTCGCTGAAGTGGTGGAGCTTCGTCTTGAGCAAGGAGGATATCGCTGCGTCCATCGGCTTGTCTTTCTTAATCGCTGCTTTGGTAACCGCCTTGTCGATCGTGCTTTGCATACCCGCGGCTTATGCATTTGCCCGTATCCGGTTTCCGTTCAAAAAAGTGTTCCTGTTTTCGTTTCTATTGACGCACGCCTTTCCCAAGATGGGGTTGTACGTAGCCATCGCCGTTCTTTTCTATCGGCTCGGCCTGATGAACACGTTATTGGGCGTCGTGCTGATTCATATGATTAACGTTCTGATGTTTATGACCTGGATCCCGACGGCGGCTTTCCGCAACGTGCACGCCGCGCAGGAAGAATCCGCGAGAGACGTAGGCGCTTCTCCGTTCCGCGTCTTCCGCAGCATTACGCTTCCGATGGCGATGCCGGGCATTCTCGTCGCCTCCGTCTTCACGTTTCTCAACTCGCTGGACGAGGCGCAAGGCACGTTCCTTGTGGGCATACCGGATTACAAGACGATGCCGATCGTCATGTATTCGATTGTTTCGGATTTTCCCGCCAGCGCGGGTGCCGTATTCTCGATCATTTTGACGGCGCCGACCCTTATTCTGCTTCTTGCGGCGCAGCGACTAGTGAGCGCGGATGTGCTCGCGAGCGGATTCCAAGTCAAGTAAACCGAACAATCCGGAATCGGAGGTAAACAGTAGCATGCAACTTTCCATACAAAATCTTTCCAAACGATATAAAACGGGCGAAGGCGTGACTGGGATCAACCTGGATGTCGCCAAAGGCGAGCTTGTTACGCTGCTCGGCCCTTCAGGCTGCGGCAAGACGACGGTGCTGCGAAGCATCGGCGGATTTCTGGAACCGGACTCCGGGGATATTTTGATCGAGGGACAGAGCGTTGTAAAGCTTCCCCCGGAGAAACGGCCGACTTCCATGGTGTTTCAAAGCTACAATTTATGGCCGCACATGTCCGTATTTGACAATTTGGCATTCGGCCTTCATATACGCAAGATGCAAAAAGCGGAAATACGCGAGGCTGTAGCTGCCGCACTTCGCTTAGTAAGGCTGCCCGGCGCTGAGAAGAAGCTTCCGAGCCAGCTTTCGGGAGGGCAGCAGCAGCGCGTCGCGCTTGCGCGGTCGCTCCTGCTTAAGCCGGCGGTGCTGCTGCTCGACGAGCCGTTCTCCGCGCTCGACGCGAAGCTGAGGCAGGAGATGCGGCAGGAATTGCGGGAAATTCAGTCGCAGACAGGGCTAACGATGGTATTCGTCACCCATGACCAGGAAGAGGCGCTTGCGCTGTCCGACCGAATCGTCGTCATGAACCACGGTCATATCGAGCAGGTCGGAAACCCGAGGCATATTTACGATGAGCCGGAGACGCTGTATGTGGCCGAATTTATCGGCAAAATGAACTTCATGGAGGGGGTGGCCGAGCAAAACGTCATTCGGGCGGGACGAAGCGATTTCCCGAACCCAAAAGGATTGGCCGGCAAGGTGATGGTCGCCGCAAGACCCGAGGACGTGTTGATCCATTTTGAGCAGAAGAGCGGGAAAGGGCTGCAAGGAGTCATCAAACAGATGATGGTGCTTGGGCATTATGCGGAGATTTCGATCGAGCTGGAGGACGGCTTCACGGTCAGAAGCTTCCAACCGAAGGAAGCGGTCCGTGAATTGGCCGTCGGACAGCAAGTGCAAGTCGACTATTCCAAAACGTTAGCTTATCCATGCGCTTGACAAAAAAAGAGATCATTCGGGAGGAAGAGAAACCTTGAAAAAACTGATGAAAATTGCTTGCGCAGTAACCGTTTCTTTAGTGGCGTTGACTGGCTGCGGGACACAAAGCGAAAACAAAAAAGCTGATTCGCCGGCAGCCGTCGCCGCGGACCCGGTCACATTCAGCTTCTATTTCTCCGGCTCGCAGAACGTCAAAGATTTGTGGGATACGCTGATCCCGATGTTCAAGAAGGATAATCCGGAAATCGACGTGCAGGCGGTTTACCTTCCGTCCGGCACGGGCGCGCAGCCGACGTACGATCGTATTCTCGCGGCGAAGAAAGCCGGGAAAGGCTCCGGCAGCATCGATTTGTACGAGGATGGGATTAACGTCGTAACCCAGGGCGGCAAAGACGACGTATGGGAGACGCTTTCGACCGACGCGATCAAAAACTTGGCGAATGTCGAAGGGAAGACGATGCAGGATGTGAACCAAATGGCTATTCCTTACCGTTCCTCTGCGGTCGTGCTTGCCTACAACAGTGAGAAGGTGGCTAACCCGCCGAAGACGCTGGACGAACTGCTGGAGTGGATCCGCAGCAATCCCGGCAAATTCGCCTATAACGATCCGTCCACAGGGGGAGCGGGCAGCTCGTTCGTCACGACGGTGCTTTATAACGGCTTGCCGGAAGAAGCGATTCATAACAGCGACCCGTCGATCATGTCCGAATGGGATAAAGGCTTTACGGTGCTTAAGGATCTGGGGAACTACGTGTACGGCAAAGGCATCTATCCGAAAAAAAATCAAGGCACGCTCGATTTGCTCCAAAACGGCGAGGTTGATATGATTCCGGCTTGGTCCGATATGGCGCTTCAGCAATTGAACGAGAAGCTGCTGCCAGAAAGTGTGAAGCTGCAGCAAATTACGCCGGGCTTTAACGGCGGGCCGACTTATTTGATGGTGAACAAGCTGTCCGAGAAGAAGGAAGCGGTCTATCAATTCCTCAACTTCGTTCTTTCCCCGGAAGCGCAAGAGGTTATCGTAAATAAAATGAACGGATTTCCGGGCATCGAGCTTTCGCACATGTCCCAAGACGTTCAGAATAAGTTCAGCGGGGTAGCGGATGGCTTCCGTGCGTTCAACCTTGGCGATTTGGGTAACGAAATTAACAAACGCTGGCAAAGCGAAGTCGCTGCCCAATGAACAAAAACACCAAACAAGCGATTTTGGGGCTGACGCTTGTCGGCCCCGCCTTCCTGCTCCTGCTTGTCATCGTCGTGTTGCCTATTGCGCAGTCCTTTATCGCAAGCTTGCAGAGCGAATCGGGCGGTTACGATTTCAGCCGCTACCAAGCGCTGTTCACGGACATTGGGATGCGCGCAAACATCGTGTATACGCTCAAAATCACAATCGTCTCCTGCGCGCTCGTATTGGCAATCAGTTATGCGATGGCGCTGTACCTGCGCTTCAGCTCGGGCAGGATCGTCGAATGGATCCGCAAGACCTACATGATTCCGATGTTTATTCCGGGCGTCATCGCGACTTACGGTCTCATGAATTTGCTCGGCAACCATGGCTGGCTGGCGCGTCTGCTGCTTCCGCTCGGCCTGGAGCTGCCAAGGATTATATTTGATCCGAAAGGGCTCATTATTGCGAACCTGTGGTTCAACATTCCGTTCGCGACGATGCTGCTCAGCTCCGCGATCGCCGGCATTCCGAACTCGGTCATCGAAAGCGCCAAGGACGTCGGGGCAGGCCGGTTAAGCATCTTTTTCCGGTTCATTTTGCCTTTGTCTTACAAAACGTTTTTGGTCGCGTTTACGTTTGTTTTCATGGGCGTCATCGGATCATTCACTGCGCCGTTCCTCATAGGCGAGAATGCTCCGCAAATGCTCGGCGTGGCGATGCAGCAAGTTTTCGGCGTGTTCGGCGAGCGCGAGCAAGCCTCCGCCATTGCGTTTTTTACGTTTCTCCTTTGTTCGGTGCCGGGCTATTTCTATATCCGCTCGATGGCGAAGGAAGAATCGGCCCGCACATAGGGGGAAATCGCTGGAAGCCCGGCTTGCCCGCGAGATTCATCTGCGCAACAAGGTCAAGGAATTTGAGCTGAGCACATCTATTTATGGATAGAAAAAGCGGCACTCAGCTCGAGCTGAGTGCCGCTTTTGTTGTACGTCTTCTTTCCTTACACAAAAAAGCCTCGCCACATAAAACGAAATGATTCTCTTCGCGATCTCCTCTACCGAACCGTGATGCTCGTCCCAGACGATTTCCCGTTAGTACATTTCGTTCGTAAAAAACCAGCCGCGGGCTACGATCTCATGATTTAATTCGGAGCTTCCTGTCCTCGTTTCGCTATTGCAAAGCCTTACAGACTTTCGATGATCGCCTCTTTCGCTTCCAGCAAGGCATCAAGGTGGGGGTTAAAGAGGAGAGGGATGCCGAGCTTCTTCGCACTATTCTTCAATGCGAGGAATGCTTTGTTCGAGCCGGTCAAGATTCGCGCAGGCCTGTATTCGGCTTGCCCCAGCAAGTCAAGAAGCTGTTCCACGTATTGCTTCCGGCAGTCTGCGCTATCCATTAATTCAGCAGTCATAATCATGCCCGTTTCTTGCTCCACCCATAGGCAAAGGCGAGGGTATAACGCACGTTCCCCTCTCTCGCCAAACAGGACGGGGGCATATTGGAAGTCGGTTTCCCAAACTTCTTTCGATTTCTTTAAGTTTTTCAATTTTTGGAGGCGGATTTCATCTGTATATGTATAGGGCTCAGGTAAACTCCCGCTCATGTGCCAGGGAAGCCATTCATCCCGCCAAACGATGCCGTTTTCATTGACTTTCGGAACGCGATGCAGACGTTTCTCGCCGACTCCATCATCCGCCTCGTCATGCTCGAAGTACATATCGGGATTCTCGCGAAAGCGTTCACCGACATGGATAGCCTGCTCCAGTGCCACCGTGAGAAATCTTACCTGCTGCCCATTCAAGCCCCACGGGGAAAGACCTGGTTCATAACTGCGGAATAGCGGCCATTCCCCGGAGCCGCGAAATTTGTAGCCGAGCTCACGGATGAGGCTCAAATCTTTCTTATCCAGCGCTCCCCGATCCTCAAAGTTCAAAGAGATCGCTTTCGTGCTGAACAATAGCTCATCGTTATCATCAGCAAATACCCCGTCAAAGCTATCGTTTATTGCCTGCAAGAAAAGTCCTGCATTCGCCCCGAGATACACGTTCAAGCCGTAGTCGATTCCGCCGCCCCCTAATACGACGCAATAGCCGATCTCGCCGGTCTCCGGATCAGTTACGACGAAATAATCGTCATTTGACATCCAACTCCAACATGCAAGCTTCTTAAACTTGACTGCGGTTTCAAAGAGCCGGCACCATTCTTCCCTTGCCGCATCCGTTTGTCCCATCAATCGTGACCTCCAAAATCTTTTATTCATGTCTAGTATGGAGGAAATTTGTCGATAATGCAAAATACAATTGGCCGCATCCGTTTACTTATTTTCGCAGTTGACAAAGAAGAATTTTTATATTATCTTTAATTCAAGATATTTAAATTAAAGATTTAAGAGGAGGAATGAGCTAATGTCTGGCAGAATTAATGATCAGTTACGATCTGGGTTTCAAAAATAAAAGTAGTAGAATAAAAATTGGAGTCCAAAAATTTTTGTATTTTATCTTAAAATTAAGAATTTATAATTTGAATTAATGAAGGAGTGTTTATTATTATGATGGCTGCAGGTTTGTTAATTATACGTTTGGTGGTTGGGCTTTTATTTATCGGTCATGGCGCGCAGAAACTATTTGGCTGGTTTGGCGGTTATGGACCTAAAGGAACCGGGGGCTGGATGGAATCCATTGGCATTAAGCCGGGAGTATTAATGGCTGTTCTGGCCGGATTAATGGAGTTTATCGGCGGGATTCTGTTCGCCCTAGGACTGTTGACTCCACTGGCTGCACTTTTGCTGACCCTGGCAATGCTCGGAGCTATTGTGAAGGTTCACATTCGCAATGGGCTTTGGTCGACAGCTAACGGTTTCGAATATCCGCTTGTGCTGCTTGTCGTAGTCATAGGTGTCGCTATGATTGGAGCAGGCGCTTATTCCCTCGATTCTCTGATCAACTAACAGAAATATGAATCATGAGGTAAGTGTAAGGAAAAGCTATCCTTAGCAGAAAATCCATGGCTTTGAATGCTTTGTAGGCGAGGGTCTTGAGGCACATTTGTTCACCGGTAACGGATCGACGGTTCGCTCTGGGCCGCTTCGCCCATCAAAGCGAGGTTTCGCGGACTCCGTTCGGGTCTGTTTCATATATTTTCATTTTGAACCATAAAAGGAGAGAGGATTTATGTCTTTACAAACATCAGGTATTCATCATATTACCGCTTTTGCCAGAGATCCGCAGGCGAATGTCGATTTTTATGCAGGAGTGTTAGGTTTACGGCTGGTTAAAAAAACGATCAATTTTGATGCTCCAGAAGTTTATCATCTTTATTTTGGTGATCAGGCGGGAAGCCCCGGAACGATTATCACCTTTTTCCCATGGCCTACCTCGCGCAAAGGCCGGGTTGGCGGCGGCCAAGTCGGTGTAACCACTTATGTCGTTCCGCCGGGAGCGCTCGGATTTTGGGAAGATCGCTTACAGAAATTTGGCATTTCCACCAAGATGCAAACCCGGTTTGCGGAAAAATATTTGCAATTTACAGACAATGAAGGGCTGCAACTGGAGCTCGTCGAGCGAGAGGAAGGGGCCGAGAGCGAGTGGGCGTTCGGCGGCATTCCACGGGAAAAGGCGATTAAAGGTTTTGGCGGCGCCGTTCTGTTCAGTACAAATGCGGCACAAACACGACAAGCGCTTGAAAGCACGCTTGGCTTGAAAAAAACGGGCGAGGATCAGGAATATACGCGCTACCAAGCGACTGGCGAGCTTGGCAACATCATTGATGTACCGCATGCCGACATGGCACACGGTGCGGGAGGTGCCGGTACCGTGCATCATATCGCTTGGCGCGCCAAAGATTTCACGGAGCATGCCGAGTGGCGCAGCCTGGCGGCGCGGCATGGCTTTGAACCGACGGATATTATTGACCGGCAATATTTTAATGCGATTTATTTTCGCGAAGGCGGAGGTATTTTGTTTGAAATTGCGACAGATCCTCCAGGCTTTGCCCGCGATGAAGAGCCGGCAGAACTGGGCCATCATTTAATGCTGCCGGAGTGGTTTGAGCCGTACCGTTCCCAGATTGAGGCGAATTTGACTGCCATTCAAGTCAGAGTATTGGAGGAGGATCGGATTTGAGACATCTTTTTAAGCAAGGCTCCCGCCCAGAGGCGCCAACTCTCGTCTTGCTTCATGGAACCGGTGGCACTGAACATGATTTGCTGCCGCTGGCAAGGATCATTTCCCCCGAATCGTCTGTTTTAAGCTTGCGGGGAAATGTTTTGGAGAACGGCATGCCCCGATTTTTTAGACGGCTGGCGGAAGGGGTGTTCGACGAGGAGGATCTGATTTTCCGAACTGCGGAGGTTTATCAGTTTCTGCAGCAGGCCGCGGCTCAGTATTCTTTTGACCGCAGCCGGTTAATCGCTGTCGGTTATTCCAATGGAGCCAATCTGGCAGGCAGTTTGCTTTTTCATTACAGCGATGCATTGAAGGGTGCTATTCTTCATCATCCGATGGTTCCGCGGCGGGGGATTGAGCTCCCCGATTTAACAGGCACGCCTGTTTTTATTGGCGCCGGTGAGAATGATCCGATATGCGCGGCGGCAGAAACGGAAGAACTGCAGCAGCTGCTTGATAAAGCAGGCGCTAGTGTAACGGTTCACTGGGAACGGCGCGGGCATCAGCTGACGGCATCTGAAGTGGAAGCTGCTGCTGCCTGGCTAAAGGAGCAATCGTTATGATCGTCATCGATCCGGCGCAGAAGAGCGATAGGGAGATTTATAAGCTGCTTATTGGCAGCATTATTCCAAGACCGATCGCTTTTGTAACGACGCTATCCCCTGAGGGGGTGCTGAACGCGGCTCCGTTCAGTTATTTTTCGATCGTCTCCAGCAATCCGCCGCTGCTTTCGATCGCGGTGCAGCGCAATAAAGGAAGCAGGAAGGATACGGCGAGGAATGCGCTCGAAAAAGGGGAGCTTGTCGTGCATATCGTAGACGAGAAATTGATTGCAGCCGTCAATCAAACAGCGGCAAGCCTGCCTCCGCATGAAAGTGAAGTCGCGCTGGCAGGCTTGACTCCGGTCGTCAGCGATATGATCTCTGTACCCGGTGTAAGCGAAGCGAGGATTCGCATGGAATGTGAGCTGGAGCAAGCGATTCCGCTTGGCGGATCGGCTGAAACTCCTGCCTGCGATTTGCTGATTGCGAGAGTGGTTCGTTTTCATTTTGATGAGGAGCTTTATAAGGAGGGGCATATCGACCCCATACAATTAAATCCGGTTAGCCGAATGGCGGGAAGCTATTATTCTACGTTAGGAAAACTATTTTCTATCGAGCGTCCCAATTAAGAGCTTTTCAGGCGAAAATGAAAGTTTAGACGCTGGGGAACATCGCCCTGGCGTCTTTCTTTTGGGGCTGCAGCCGCGGGCAAAAGAGGCATGAAAGGAGCAAATAGGATTAAATTTTTGCAAAAGCTATTGACGCGCGAGATCAATTCCTATAAAATCACTTGGTATTAACGGTTTTTGTTATTGCTAGAACTAGAGGGGGAGAACACGAATGATACGAACCAAATCACGATTAAAATTTCAAACGACAATGATGCTAGTATTAGCGGTGGCTGTGCTAATCGCCGGCTGCGGAGCAAAAGAAGAAAATGTTAAAAAGAAAGTTGAAAATTTGCCGGCCCGGATCGCAGAGAAGGAGCAAATTAATATAAAGGTTATCCGCAAAATCGGCGGGGATGATCATACGGCACAATTTTTGGCGGGCGCAAAGCAAGAGGGTGAAGCGCTTGGCTTCAAAGTAGATACTTTTTCGGCGCAAAATGATACGGCCAAATTTCTTGATGCGCTTGAGCAGGCTGCTGACAGCAATGTAGATGGCGTCATTATTTCTCATGGTGATGATCCGGCAACAGTAGCGGCTGTGAAAAAGCTGCGCGATAAAGGCATTGAGGTCGTTGCGTTTGACTCTGTTGGCGAACTGGCTGATATTCCGGGCGTAACGCTGACATCGCAGGATGATGAAGCACTTGCCCAGTATGCATTGGATCAGCTTGTGAAAGAGCAGGGCGAGGTAGCCAACATTATATACTTATGGGTAGACGGCTTCCCGCCGATGGTTCGCCGTAATGCGGTATATAAGGACACGCTGGTCAAATATCCCGGGCTGAAGGAACTGGAGCGTTTTGGCGTCGCTTCTGAAAATACTTCAGTAGAAACGCAAAATGCGGTTGCGGCAATGCTGACGAAATATCCGAAGGGTGAAATTGACGCCATTTATGCATCATGGGACGCTTTTGCGATTGGCGCTGCCAGAGCATTAGTAGAAGCGGGGCGGACGGAAATTAAAATTTACGGCATTGATGTATCCAACGCGGATCTGCAAACTATTCAGGAAGAGAACAGCCCTTGGGTAGCGACAGCGGCGGTTGATGCAAAGATGATAGGCGCAGTAGATGCAAGGCTGCTCGCGAAAAAACTGGCAGGAGAAGAGACGCCGGCAACCTATAACCTGGAAGCATCGCTTATTACCCAAGAAAGCTTGAAAGGTGCTAGCGAGACTGTCAATCTGGCGACCTTGCCGGATATTATTAAAGGCTGGGGAACGACTGACGCGTTTGAAGAGGATTGGATGAAAGCTTTGAAAGCTGCCAATGCCAAATAAAGTGCATCCCAAGAAGAAACGGTTCCACCGTCTTTAATTAGACGGGTGCGTTTCTCAGGGTGATACTTAGAATTTATCAGCTAAAAGTTTATAAATTCTATATCACTTAAAAATGCAGCGCCTTTATCCTAGGATGAGGGCGCTCATCCTGTTAAGAGGGGAGAAAATACAAATGAAGGAAACAGCAGCAGGCACTTTAGAGATGAGAGACATCTCCATCTCCTTTCCTGGCGTGCAGGCGCTGAAAAATGTTGATTTCTATAGCGAGGCAGGCCGGGCGCATGCTTTAATCGGGGCGAACGGCGCCGGAAAATCAACGCTGATGAAGGTGCTGGCCGGCGCTCATGATCATTATACAGGCGAAATTTTAATCGATAACAAGCCGGTCCAAATCCGCTCGCCCAAAGCGGCCAAGGAACAGGGGATACAGGTCGTTTATCAAGAGGTCGATACTGCGCTTATTCCCAACCTGAGCGTTGGTGAAAATATTATGCTGGAGCAGATGGTTCATGGGATGAAGGGCAAGCAATTGGTCGGCTGGAAGCAGCTCCATCTGGAGGCAAGGGCGATACTGGATCGGATGGAGGTTAACGTTTCCACGAGCAAGCTTGTTCAAGATTTGACGCTGGCGGAAAAGCAGATGGTGCTCATTGCCCGTTCTGTTTCGCTGCAATGCCGCTTTTTAATATTGGACGAGCCGACAGCGCCGCTGAGCCATAGTGAAACCGAACAGCTTTTTCGGCTGGTGCGGCTGTTGAAGTCGCAAGGAGTAGGCATTATTTTCATTTCGCACCGTCTGCCGGAGCTTTATGAGATCTGTGAGGACATTACAATTATGCGCGATGGGCAGCTTGTTGTGCGCGAAGCCATTGCCAATGTTGCACAGCAGCAAGTTGTGGAGCATATGCTGGGCGCAAAGCTTGAGGGCCAGTTCCCGGACAGAGAGCCTGTTATTGGAGAAGTAGGTTTCGAAGCGCGTCATTTACACGATAGAAGCAAGCTGAGGGAAATTAATTTTAATATCCGCCGGGGCGAAATTGTCGGTTTGGGAGGGCTTGTTGGTGCGGGGAAAACAGAGCTGTGCCGTACATTGTTCGGCGCAACGCCTGCTTCCGCGGGCGATATTTATGTAAATGGAAAAAAGCTGCGCATCGCATCGCCCCACCAAGCCGTTCGCAGCGGCATCGCACTGGTGCCGGAAGAAAGGCGGCGTGAAGGGATTTTTGTAGAGGAGTCGGTAGTCGTCAATTTGTCTGTTGCTGCGCTGTCCCGTTATACCAAATGGGGGACATGGCTGAGCGCAGCTAAAGAAAAGCTTGCAGCAAACCAGATCATCGCGAGCCTTGGTGTGAAAACGCCGAATCAGGAGGCTAAGCTGAAAAATTTGTCAGGCGGCAATCAGCAAAAAATAGCGATCGGCAAATGGCTGCTCGTAGACGCAGACATCTATTTGTTTGATGAGCCGACCAAAGGCGTCGATGTCGGGGCAAAGCGCGATATTTATGAGCTGGTAGCCGAGCTTGCCAGCCGAGGCAAATGTATTTTGTATGCGTCCAGCGAAATGTCGGAGCTGATCGGCATAACGGATCGCATTTATGTCATGTATGACGGCAAAATTTTGAAAGAGCTGGACACAAAAGCAACAAACGAAGAAGAGATACTGTTATATAGTACGGGGGGCTTGATGGCGTGAGTGCTGCTAAGGTAATAAAAGCTGAAGCTTCTAAAAGCGGGAATAGCTTTTTTCAATTTTTTTATAAATACGGTACTTTAATTACGATCCTTTTATTAATTGCCGTCTTTGGGACAGCTACAGACAATTTTTTAAGCGGCTCGAATGTAATTAATATTTTACGTTCCATTTCCATAGTTACGATTATTGCAATTGGCCTCACCGTCTCGCTTGCTGTCGGCGGCTTCGACCTGTCAGTCGGATCGACGGCGTCGCTGGCGAATGCGGTTGTCATTTCGATGTTTGTCTGGCACGGGCAGCAGGTCGGATTAAGCATTCTTGTTTCGCTGGCCGTTTGTCTGATCGTCGGGTTAATTAATGCGTGCCTCGTCATTTTCTTTAAAATTCAGGATATGTTAATGACGCTTGCGACCATGTTTATCTTTCAAGGGGTAGCATTGACGTATACGAGAGGCGCTACCATTTCGCAAAATATGATTATGCCGAACGGAGATTTTGCTGAAGGCGTCATTCCCAAATTGTTTGGCAAGCTTGGACAAGCGCCATGGATTATTGCGATCATGCTTGTCGTTGTTACGCTGGTTCATCTGTTTTTGACCTATACGAAGCATGGCCGCTATATGTATATGATTGGCGGCAATGCAGAGGCCGCTAAGCTGTCCGGCATTCCCGTCAGCAAATACCGCTTGACCGCCTACTTGATTTCAGCGTTATTTGCCGGAATTGGCGGCATTATGCTTGGCGCGCGCGTCATGAGCGCAGAGGTGAACGCTGGAGCGCCTTATTTGATGGATGCAGTGGCAGCGGCATTTATCGGTTATTCGGTTTTTGGCGCAGGCAAGCCTAACGCGCTTGGCATGTTTGCCGGTGCAGTATTAATCGGCATTTTGTCCAATGGGCTTGTTATGCTGTCTGTTCCTTATTACGCGATGGATATTGTAAAAGGCTCGGTGCTTGCACTTGCGCTGGCGGTCACCTATTATAAAAGAAATCATTGACGGGAAGTCCCGCGTCCCGCATTAGTGGAATGAAGCCTCCAGTTCTGCGTTTATAGTGGAACGGAGGCTTTATTAATAAAATGACTCGCGGGGCAGCCTCTTTATTTTGAACACGATCATTGGGGGGAGCGTTTGTGGAAACGGTCTTTTTGGTAAAGCCTAGTATCGAGTATCAAGCTGAATACCTTGATTTCTATGAGGAATGGAAGACGAGTGGGGAATTGATTGTTCCCTGGGTAGTGAGCAAGGACCCGTCTGATTTTGAGGGTATGCTTCAATTTTTGCTTGAAAGTGAAAATCAGGAAGCTCTCTCAGAGAATTGGGTGCCGAGCTCGACCTTTTGGCTGGTAACCGCCAGCAAAAGGGTCGTCGGGGCAGTAAATATCAGACATAGCTTGAATGAGAAATTATTTAATTGTGGCGGTCATATCGGATACGGGATTCGTCCTGCCGAGAGGCGTAAAGGTTATGCGACTAAGCTGCTTTCTATGGCATTGGAAAAAACAAAAGAACTTGGAATTGGGAAAATTCTAGTAGTGTGTGATGAAAGTAATATCGCTTCAGAGAAAACAATATTAAAAAATGGCGGCATGCCGGACACAAGCTTTACGGAGGGTAACGGTAATGTTGTAAAAAGGTTTTGGATTACTAATTAAGTTTCTAAAATGTTAGATCGTACTTTGGGGGAGCGATCTTTATTCATTTTGGATATATGCTAATATTTACTTCGAAAATACTTGTAAACCATCATTTTCCAGTCACCTTTGTTCCGGCACGAGAAACTGCTTGCCGCCGCGCAGATCATCTCTGGAAGCAGATTCTTGGCTAGCGGCGCCTTGTTGTGCAGCTTGCCGGATCGTAGATCCTCTATCTGTGAACAAAACAGCCCAAACGATGGTTTCGCGGACTCTGGTTCCGTTATTTGCCTCAAATCGCCTTGAAAATCAGGCACAACTCGCAAATAACGGATTCTCTGTCCGCGAAACCTTACAACCGCCTGTTTTTCGAGCAAATAAGGGATCGTGTGTCCGCTTGATCACCGGCGCAGACCGCAGACTCGCGGACCGCGCAGCCCTCTCACTAGTTAGCTCACACCGTTACGAAAGCATCTGCAATTCTCCCATTTTAGATAGGTAGAGCTTCATATTTTGCCGGATTTCCTCGAGCTCCGAAAAGGTTACATTAAGATCGGTGTGATATCGGAATGTAGGGAACGTTTCGCGAAAAATAAAATAGCGCTCCGGCTGTTTAACATTGACAGGCCCGTTCCATTCGGCCGCGCTTTTCAGACTAGGAAGACTCAGTGTGTTTTGTCTTAATTTAAGCTGAACTTCATGAGACAGCATGTAATTAATAAAGGTTTGCGCGGCTTGCTTGTGCTTGGAATTTTTGTTAATCGCGAGTCCGATTACAATGATCAAAGTTTTGGGAGTTCCTTGGTACGGCAAAGGTGAAATATCATATGAGAAATCGACGTCCTCAATCATATTCAGCAGAAAGTACGATGTCATAATCATCGATACTTTTTGCCTGCGAAATAGCATGTCTACATCGTCATCGCTTTCTGACAGGAACGGTGGAAAGACTTCCTCGCTTATATCAATTAAAGTTTGGAAGCTGTCTTTAAGCGCTGCTTTATCCAGCTCCAGACTGCTGCTTTTTTCTTTTCCGCGCTTAAAGACAAAATTGTTTTGTAATAAAAAGATGGGCCACCGGTTGTCTGACAGCAAATGAAAGAAAAAGCCGTATCTGTCGTTACCGGTTGATAATTGATGGGCAGCCTTTTTGACGGTATCCCATGTCCAGCTGCTGTCCGGCTCCGGCACATTATTTTCGGAAAAATGTTTTTTATTGTAGCATAGAATGACTGGCGAGAACATGAAGGGCTGGACGTATAGCTTGCCATCATGCATAAAGGGCTCCGTTAGAATCGGATAAATGCCTTCTTTCTCTTCCTGAGGCTCCAGCATGCTTGGCGGGGCGTCCGTGCTCGTAAATAGCTCAATGTTTTGGTTGTTAATGGACATGACATCGATGTTGTCAGATTCCATGTAGTCTTTCATCGTTGGTTTTGTATGATTATAAGGCATAGGAATCATATTGATACGGATTAGAGGATGCTGTTTGTGAAATTCGTCCACCAATTCGCTCAGTTGTGCTTCCTCCATTAAAGATGGATAATAGCCAAACTTTATAGTGACCCCTGCAGGAGATTTTAAAATGCGATTTCCTACTCTGGGGATTTTTTCTATGAAATTTTCACGAGCTAAAAGCTCCAAGCCTTTACGTACTGAATTTTTACTGAGTTCGAACCGATCGGCGAGATCGGACTCGGAGGGCAGGTAGCTTCCCTCTTCCCATATATTCGTTATTATTTCATTTCTTAATGTGATCATCATATCCTCATAGCGATTCCGGAAAGTAGAACGCTTCGGTCTTGTATTCATTCTCCAAACACCTCGATTGAAAAATAATCCTTCAATGGTTAATTATATCATAAAGTTATCGGTGACGATGAACATATCATAGCGCAAAAAGGGATATCGTGAAAGCGCATCCGATTCTCATTGACAGTTTCTTCTTTGTTCGATTATAATCAGCTATGAACTAGATAAGCAACAGGAAAAATGAAATAAATAAGGAGAATATGATTTTTAAGTGCATAGAGGAGGGGGAAAGCCAATATTTATATTGTGCCAAAGGAAAATATGTTACTTATCTAGATCGTTACTTGTTGAAAAGGGATGGTATCATCATCTGTTAAAATATAAGAAAGTATAAGTTTCACCTTATACACAGCTTATATTTCTAAGGGAAGAAACTTGCCTCGCGCAAGGGACGGCGTCAGCCGTTTCTTCTTGAGAGTCAGATGGTGAGTTTAATTTTAGTGGGGAGAGGAGAATGACAGCATGAAATATAAGCGACTAATAATGCCGCTTTTCATTTTTTGTCTCATCTTAAACATGCCGATGTATGCGCTTGCAAAAGAGACTGCAGAGACAAAGCCGGCAACAATCCGTTTGGAGTATGATGATCAATCCGTAACGAAAGGGAATGAGGTTACAGTTAATGTCGTTGTTCGCGATGTTACCGATTTATATGGCGTTCAATTTGAAGTTAAGTATGATCAATCAAAGCTGGAATTAAAGAGCGCAAGTGCTAAAGGAAATTATAATGATTTTGGCGGAATCAAAACGGATCCTGGCAAAGGAACAATTTTGCTGCCGCTATTACGCGAGGGTGTTTCTTCCTCAAATACGCCGCTCTCCGTGTTGACAATAGCACAGTTGAAATTTACGGCACAAAGCGCTGGCGAAGCGAGTCTTACCATTCAGGGGCTTAAAGCTGTTTCGAGTAAAAGTTTTATGAATGAACATGACCTTAAGGATTTGGCGGAGCTGGCTATGATTGCTGGAGAGGCTTTAACGATACAAATTGTTAACCCGTCCACAATTATATTTCCTGAACCGTCAACTGGAAGTCCCAGTGTCGAGCAAGAGCTAAAGGAGCTGGAGAAAAGGCTTGCTTCCGGCAATACTGAACAAGCGCTGGCGCAATTAAAGACTCTTCTCTCCGGTGGTACGGCGAAATTTACAGAGCTTGAAATGAAAAAACTGCAGGAACTGGCTGAGGAACTGCAGCGACAGTTAGAAAATAGTGTATTGACAACGGCTGATTCATCGGCCCAAGCCAACTTGTTTGAAAACAATTCCCTGATGAAAGCTGTGCAAGCGCTGGAAAACCTTGCGGCACTCGCGGCAGGCAATCATTTGAATTTGCCGGCAAGCAAGGGTGTTCATGTGCAGCTTTCTGATAACGGTTATTCCGCGCTACATATTACTGCTGAGCAAGCTAAGCTGCTGGATCAGCATAAAATGGCCCTTGTACTTGAAAGAGCTCAAGGTTCAGCAATTATTTCATCAGATGTACTACTGCAAGATCAGTCGACTGTGCTCCATTTATCAGCTGTGACCACACAAGCGGGAGAAAAGACCGGCAAGCATTATACCTTTGTTTCCAGACTTCAGCTTCAAGTCTTGAAAGCGAATGGAGAGGCCGCCGCCATTTCTCAACCGGCAGGAAAGCTGCATCTATCGCTTTATTATGATGCGAACCGTAAAGAAGTCCATAAGCTTGGTGTATATATGTGGAATGAACAGACTTCTTCATGGGACTATGTGCGCCAGGCCAAGCGGCTGGATGGGAAGTTTGAACTTGTTGCCAATGAGCCGGGGATGTACGCCGTTATGGAATACTCCGTCCATTTCAAAGATATAGGAAAGGTTTATCAAGAAGCGAAGCATGCCATTGAAACGCTTACTGCCATGCATTATATGTTCGGCACGAGCGAAGATAAGTTCTCGCCTGATAAAGAGATTACCAGAGCAGAATTCGTTGCGCTGCTGGTTCGTATTCTTGACCTGAAGCCGATTGGCAGTGAAGCGGGTTCGTTTGCCGATGTCGATGCCAAAGCATGGTATGCAGGGGAAGTCTATGCTGCGAAAAAAGCGGGAATTGTTCAAGGCGACGGCTCCAAATTCAACCCGAACGGCATACTGACCCGTGAGGCGATGGCGGTCATGCTGGTCAATGCCGGGCTGCTCAATGAGGAAGCGGCAGCCGCAGCCAAATTTGCCGATGATGCTGCTATTAGCAAATGGGCTAAGGAGGCCGTTTACAAGGCGAAGGCAAGCGGGCTAATTAAAGGCGTTGGCAAAAATACGCTGCAGCCGCAAGCAAGTGCAAAACGGGCAGACGCGGCTGTCATGTTGCTGCGGCTGATCGAACGACAATAAGGAGTGAGCCGATGTGAAGATAATGAGAAGAAGAATTGCTATATTCGCTGTCGTCACGTTATTGCTCTCAGCAATGATAGCGGGCATGCCGGCCATCCCGGTTTCGGCGCAGGATAATCCGGTACAGCAAGCCGAGATCGCGATGGTCAACCCGGGCTTTGAAGATGAGGTGGGCGAGGACGGAAAAATTCCGGGCTGGAATGTAGCTTACACGCCATCGGCGAACGTCTCTCACCAGGTAAGCAGTGAACAGGTGAAATCAGGAAATTACAGTTTGCATTTGAAGGATTACTCCAATACAGAATCGGTTCTCATTACAAGCGATAAGTATGAAGCGGCTGCCGGTAAGTTTTATAAGGCCACGGTGCAGATTTCTCCGAATGATCCTAAGGCAGCAGTTTCTGGCACCAGAGGCGGATCGATTTATATGAATTTTTACGATGCAAATGGAGAAGAGGTTAAAGCGAAAGAGAAAAATCGGGCGGATTACTCTACGACCAATAAATTTGCGGAATTTGTTGCGCTGAGTCTCGAGCTGGAAGCGCCGGCAGGAACAAAATATGTGACCGTATCGGCTTCCATTACACCTGTTTGGGTAGGGGATACGTATTTCGATGATTTTACGCTTACTTACAGATCGGATACGTCTGTCGAAGAAGAAGGGGAAGAAGATTTGTCCGAAAAGGTGATTGCTTCTGACGGCTTCAAGGAAGTCGTAAGTATCCCTGTTCCGAATGCGGGCTTCGAGCGAAACTTGATGAGCGATGGAACGATCCAAGGCTGGCGAGCGTGGAGCGCCCCTACGGCGACGGCGAAGTATGAGCGGTCGTCCCAAAAAGTGTATGCAGGGAAATATAGTCTGAAAATTACCGATTTGGCCGACGATCAGGACGTTGTTCTTGAAAGCATGCCTTTGGCCGTTAAGCCAGGCGTGGCGTATACCGCTTCAGCGATGATGAATATTGAGGACCCCGATACTACGGGAGCAACTTTGCTGCTTCGCTTTTTCAATGAACAAAATGTTAGAGTGGGAGAAGACGTCCTGCAGCATTACAGAGCGCCAATTAACGAATGGTATAAAGCGGAAGTAAAAGGGCTCGCTCCTGCCGACACCAAATATGCCAAAGTGTTTGCCTTGGTCAACCGCTACAATAAAGGCATTGTTTATTACGACGATTTTATGTTCACTTATGAGCGCGAACTAATGAAGCTTGATATCGCCGTTCCGGAAAATGTTGTAAAAAATCAAACATTTACAGTACAATTAGGCGCAGAAAATGCAGCCTTCCTTACTGGGGCTGATTTGAAGCTGGCCTTTGACGCCCAGGCGTTTGAATTTGTCGAAGCGGCTGTTCACCCGGATTTCGGCACAAATGAAAATACAACTTTAACTTCTAATGTTACTGATGGGGTGCTTGCCATTCAAGCAACGAGAAAAGGAAATGAGGTTGTAAACGGAAATATTGGTATTGTCAATGTGACATTCAAGGTAAAGGGCAATAAGGGAAACACGATTCTAGCACTTAAGGCTGGCTCTATCTTAAAAACCTATAAAGATGGTGCAGTGGAAAGTAAAACCTTCCCGAATGATTTAAGAGCCCGTATTTCGATTATGGAGTACATGGAAGATGTAAATCATGACGGTGTCGTCAACCTTGTCGATCTGCTGCTCGTAGCCAAGCATGTCGAGGCGGAGCTGGACAGCGAAACCAAATACTATGATTTGAATGGCGATGGGAAGATCGATATCGTTGATGTCGGTCTGCTTGCCCAGGCGCTGGCCGCTTACTAACATCCATTTCAATAGGAGGTTTACGATGCGTAACATACGAAAAAGGTGTATGCTGCTCGCGCTTATATGCAGCTTAATCGCTTCACTCGTCCTTACAACTGCTCCACAGGGAGTAAATGCGAGCCAAGATAACCGTATTACTTTCAAGGGACGAGTATTTGGAGAACCGCAAAAGATCGATACACCGATTATAAAGGCAGAAATTGCAGGTGCGGTTGTAGGTGAAGAAGACGGCCGCCCGGTTTTTTACACGACAGTCAATGCGGAGCTGGCATTGTTCCAGGTCGTTGATATTAAAACGAATAAGCTGCTCTATAGCTTGCCAATGTCAAGGACACAGCAAGCCTGGGCCCATGTCATTGCTCCCGACGGAACGGTATATATTGGCGGCATCCGCACTTCCGGAGAAACGAGGGGGATTTTGTGGCAATATTCGCCGAAGACGCATGAGCTTGTCGAGCTGGGCGAGCCGATTCCGGGCGAAAAGTCGATCTGGAGCTTGACGACAGATGACCAAGGGAATGTGTATGGCGGCACGTTCCAGTCGGGCAAGGTGTTCAAATACGATCCGGTTGCCAAAAAATTTACGGACTACGGAACGATGGTTGCCGGTCAGGAATACGTTCGTTCTATTGCGTATCACGATGGATATATTTATGCAGGGATTGGTACGGTAGGTGATGTTATTAAGCTTGGTGTGACGGACGCTACTAAAGGTTTTAAACAGAGCATTGCCGCTAAAGTGCCTGAATTGCTCGGCGTTCCGGCGGCACAAGTGCCTTTTGCCTATGATATGTCTGTAGTTGGCGATTATCTGTTCGTGAAATTTACAGGCGAGCTTTATAAGCTGCTGATCTATGACTTGAAAACGCAAACCTGGCTCGATCATATGATCGGCAAAGATACAGCGAATGGCGGGACAGGAGCCGGTGTATTCAGCTTCGCCCAATTAGTTACCCGCGACAACAAAGTGTATATCCCTGCGAATGGACATTTGACGGAATTGGATCTTGTGACTTTCGAAGCTACTCCGCTTATTCCTTATGGAACCTCATTAAGGGGAGCGGCTTGGGTAGAGTTTGATGATCTTGAAGGCTATGAGGGCAAATCGTTAGTTTCGATGAAGGCTAACGGAGATATTGTGATTTTTAATGTAGATGCCAAAACGGTAATGACCAGGCTGTCCGTCCTGGAAGGCGCACCGAGTCCGATTCATAATATTGAAGCGGGGCCGGACGGCAATCTGTATATGTCTGCTTATCCTGCAGGATTAGGGGCAGTATATAACCCGCGCACCTCCGAAAGAAAAAATCTGGTGATGGAGCAGGCCGAAGGTATGGTGGCGTATGGCAAGGATATGTATTTAGGCATGTATCCTGGCGGTCATGTTTATAAAATTGATACGACGCTCAGCACGCCGGTTGCTTCGAAGGTGTTTACAATTGGCGAAAAGCAGGATCGTCCTTATATTATGAAAGTCATGGAAGATAAAATTATGATGGGGACTATTCCAGGCTATGGCGAGCTGGGTGGCGCGCTTACGATCTATGATCCGGCTACAAGAGAGCATGAGGTATTTCGCAACATTGTGCAGAATCAAAGCATCGTAGGTCTCGCTTATAAAGACGGTCTTATTTATGGTTCGACAACGATACATGGCGGTCTTGGCGTAACAGCTACGGAAAGGTCCGCGAAAATGTTTGTATGGGATGTTGCCAAAAAAAGCAAAGTGGCCGAATTTACCCCCAATATTCCAGGTCTAAACAATCCAGCGATGATTAGCGGTCTGACTGTCGGACCGGATGGCAACATTTGGGGCGGAGTAAATGGCATTCTGTTTAAAATGGATCCGACTAACTATGATATTATCGATTATAAGTTGATTTATCCGGATATTAGCAGCACGTATGGCATGTGGCGCCCATACCATCCTCATTGGGGAAAAGACGGTCTGTTGTACATCGATTTAGCCGATCGCATTACCGTAGTAAATCCCAAAAACATGGAATTTGTTCGTCTGTTTGAAAAGAGTATGGAAGTGAAATTTATGACGCTTGCCGAGGATGCGGACGGAAATGAAAATATTTACTTCGCGGACGCCACTGACATGGGAAGCTTACAAATGATCGCTGTCTCAGGTGAGAAATATGAGCATGCCGGACAATTAAAACTAACGGGACCTGATGCGGCTGAATTGAATAAGCCAATTACCGTTAATCTTGAGCTTGATAAGGCCAATAAGCTGTACGGGTTTAAGGCAAAGCTCAAAATTGATCCCGCGCAATGGGAAATTAAAGGTATTACGGGGTCCGAGCAATGGAATGCAGAAGGGCTTGTGACCTGGTCTGCGAATGGCAGCGATGTTACGATTGTCGGTACACAAGTGAAGGACAGCAGCTTTGACGGCAATCTGGCAGCGGCGCATATTCAGTTGGTAGCCAAAAAGAACAATCCAGATGCAAAGTTAACGCTGTTAGGAGAATCAGAGACGATACGTATTGACGGAGACGTCACAGGCGTTACGCATCACCTTGGTACGGATACCAGCTTGACGATCCGCATCGGTACTGCCGGGTCAGCGGCAGATATTAATAAGGATGGCCGGGTTGATAAAGATGATCTGATTATGCTGGCTAAGTATATAGGTGCTGAAGTGAATGATAGCAATCGTCATATGGATTTGAATGGCGATGGCAACATCGATATTGCCGATTTAGGTTTAGTTGGGCTTGAAGCGCTAAAATAGAAAGAGTTAACGGCCGATCCACATTGATTTTGTGGAGAGGCCGTTTTTTTGAATCGTATAGAGTTAATAAACTCTAGGCTAGTGTTGCCTAATCTAGACGGATGTCACGGCCGCTATTTTCGCAAATTCGACCGATCTAAAATTGTAACGGAACTGTGCAGGCTGTCGATTTTCTGCGGACAGCGATTTTTTCCGGGGAAGCGGGCAACCGGAGGGTCATGTGGACCTACGATCCGCTATTTTGTCGAACCCCGGCTCATTCGAGGTTTCGCGGACACACGATCCGTTATTAGCCGATTTTGCTGGAGTTTAGCGGTGATTTGAGGCATATAACGGATCTACGGTCCGCGAGGATGCCGTTTTGCTGTTTTGTTCACAGATAACGGATCCACGGTCCGCTCGGGTCCGCTAGGTTCGTGATGAGCGAATGCTAACGGATGTCACGGCCGCTATTTTTGCAAATTCGGCCGATCTAAAATTGTAACGGAACTGTGAGCCCCTATTTGATGATGATGAGCCCGATTTCTCAAGAAAACGTCGAATTAAGAGCGCTCACTTCCGTCAGATTTCAAAAAGGAAAGGAATTGGCGAAATAAGGTCCGTGGCTTCCGTCTAGATGAAATCGATTTGCAGGCGACCCTCCTTCAGAGCTTTTGCCCCCCGAACTCCGGTGATAGAAGAAAAACCTTGTTCCGCAATAAGGACGTCGTCAGCCGTTTTTTCTCAAAAGGCTGTTTCATTAAACTTTGTTGTTATTGAGAAAGAATGAAATGATATATAATTAATAAATGGAATGTGTCAAAAAATATTCGATCATAAGGAGTGGCAGAAATAAAAAATCAAACTAAAGTGATATATAGAGAAGTTCAAAGACCACGACAATTTTTGTGGTGGCTGTTGGTCTTACTGGTTACGGTTTTTATGTGGTATGGCTTCATTCAACAAATTATTCTCGGGATTCCATTCGGCAGTAAACCCGCTCCAGATGCGGTTTTGGTTGCTCTTTGGTTTCTTTTTGGGATTGCTTTTCCGATCATTATGCTTAGATTGATAAAACTGATAATTGAAGTTCGTGGTGATGGTCTTTATATTCGATTTATTCCTTTTCACGCGCAATACAGGCAGTTTTTGTATAAGGATATAACACACTATGAACCAATCATTTACAATCCATTAAACCGTTTTGGCGGTTGGGGGATTCGTGTTAATTTTAATGGTGAAACGGCTTACATTATGAATGGGAAACAAGGACTGCAGTTGAAATTAAGAAATCAAACCGTGGTGATCGGTACTCAAAAACCAAAAGAACTAAAAAAGGCAATGGATTCTATAATTAATGAATAACCATACGGAAGGAAGAGCAATGATTGGAAACCTCTATCGGCAATGTGGACTGGATAGATAGAACTGAAACGCTGGATGCTTTATTAAAGCGGGAAGCAGCCTTAAGCACGCATCCAATGGATCAAGGCTTTGAAGCTGAAGTCATAAAGCTTAACTCTGCCAATGAGAGCTATGTATTAAAAGTATGGAACAAATGCTCCAAGCCTGATATTCGCTTTCAATATCACTTATTGAATGTTCTCCACGAAAGTGACATACCTGTTTCAAGGCCTGTGGGATGGGGCATAAACGCCAATTTAGATAAAGTATTATTGACAACCTTTGATGGGGAAGCGCTAATTGCGAACAACGCGGTTTTGAAAAATTTGGAGTTCAAACCGTTTTGAAATTTTAAGAAGGAGCATTTAAGTGCAATGATTAATGAAAATCCCACTGTGTTTGTCTATGGAAGCTTGCGAAAGGATGAAGACAACTTCGGCTTCTTGGCCGATGCTGAGCAGCTCGCCGATTATTGCTATGTCGAGGGCATTTTGTACGATACGGGACTTGGTTACCCGGCCATGACATTAGCGCACGGCAGCAAGGTGTATGGTGAGCTATACCGGGTTACGCCCGATACATTGCGCCAGCTTGATGAATTGGAGGACTATCACGGCGCAGAACAGGATAACGATTACTTGCGGGTTGTGGAAACGGTCTATATGGATGAAGGAAGGGCTAAGGCGTTTGTCTATGTGTACCCGGATGAAAAGGCGAAGGGCTTAAAGCGGGTTCAGTCTGGGGACTGGAGGCTTTATCGACTCCGGAAATAAATTCGAATAAATGATCCGCGGCCTGTATCATGAGGGGATGCATAGTTTTATTTTAAAAGTAAAAAGCAATAAATAAAATGATTATAAAGCAAATTCTACAACAAAACTTATAATGATCCATGTAAAATAGGGAATGGATTCTGTAAACTAACTCTAGCATGCGAAACAATCGCCAGATGGCGGATCAGCTGATCCTAAATCACAAATAAGAGGAGTTTACAGAATGAACGAAAACTTAACTTCAATACAGCGTGTCGCTGACAATGCTGCAACGGATCGTCTGCCATGGGCTGGCTTGCTGCTTTTGGCGATGGCCGGGTTTATTTGTATCTTGACGGAGACACTTCCAGCCGGATTGCTGCCCCAGATTAGCGAAGGGTTGGGAATTTCTGAGGCCCTTGTCGGTCAATTCGTTACATTGTACGCGATCGGCTCTTTGGCAGCCGCAATTCCGTTGATCTCTGCGACGCGCGGGTGGCGGCGCCGGCCATTGCTGCTAATGTGTATTATTGGCTTTTTTGTGTTCAACACAATTACTGCGTTATCATCCTCCTATATCCTCACTTTGGCTGCACGCTTCCTGGCGGGCGTATCTGCAGGTGTCTTATGGGGAATGACAGCAGGATATGCCCGGCGAATGGTTCATGAATCGCTAAAGGGACAGGCTATGGCGGTGGCGATGGCAGGCGCACCCCTCGCTTTGTCGCTAGGCGTACCGGCCGGAACATTCCTTGGCGCCCTTGTAGGCTGGCGGGCGGTCTTTTGGATCATCTCTTTGCTAGCACTGGCGCTTGCCGTCTTGGTGCTCTGGAAGCTGCCAGACTTATCCGGTCAGGCAGCCGACAAACGTCTTCCGCTGCATAGAGTGTTTATTACACCGGGAGTGCGCGCGGTACTGTTTATCGTGTTGGTCTGGGTGCTGGCGCATAGTATTCTTTACACCTATATTGCACCGTTCCTTGCCCGTATCGGACTGGGTGAACGAGTTGACCTGGCATTGCTCATATTCGGCATTACATCGGTCGCTGGCATTTGGTTAACCGGATTGCTGATCGACCGTTGGCTGCGGCGTCTTGTCTTGATTAGTCTGGCTGTGTTCGCGGTTGCATCGGCTTTGCTAGGCATCGGGAGCGGACAGCCGATTCTTATCTATTTAGCTGTTGCCTTGTGGGGGCTAACTTACGGGGGCGCGGGGACGCTGCTGCAGACGGCGATTGCCGAAGCCGCCGGAGATAACGCCGATGTAGCCCAATCGATGCTGGTAACGGCATGGAACCTGGCGATTGGCGGCGGCGGTATAATCGGCGGCATTCTGCTCGAAACGTTGGGCACGTCCACTTTCCCTTGGATATTATTGATATTGCTGCTTCTTGCCTTGCTCGTCAGTTGGCGTTCCAAAGAACACGGGTTTCCCGAATAACAGAAGAATGATCAAGAATTATTTGGAATCGGCAAGCATGTCTTCACCCTCGAGCATAGGAAGGAGAGATTTATGTTCAATGGGTGATGACAGCACGATTAATATTGTATAGGTCCCATATTTATCACACTGAATGCCAAAATCTTCAAGAGAACGCGTGGAATCGGTCATGATTTTCAGCAAATAGTTATACTCCCCGCTAATGCGATGACATTCGACCACTTCCGGAGATTCGCGGATAAAGTCAAGGAATTCGTAACAAGCCCTGGTATGAAAAAGCATATAGGCGATGGTGCGCTTCCCGATTTTTTCAGGAGAGACGATGGTGCGATAGTGCTCGATAATTCCCTTTTCCTCCATCCTCTTTACTCTTTCCGTAACGGCCGGCTGGGATAATCCGACGCTTTTGCCAAGCTCGGTCATAGAAATTCTGGCTTGAGTCTGGAGATGGTGCAAAATATTTTTGTCAATCTGGTCCATCGGCATTAGTCTCCTTTAAATTTAAGGGATTATTGAAAAAAGTCATTGATTATCTTTGGCATTGGGTCTGTTTGTATTCATAATACACCCATTTTATTGGAATGAGCAATAGGGAGGGCACGAATACCATACTTGGGCAGTTCGCTCATATTCCAACATATGGTACAATGGGTTTGGGCCATAGCGTAAAGGAGAGAATGAACATGCCGGATCATGCACGAATTTATATAGAGGAAGCGGAAAAATATCATTTGCTTATTTCCAAACAGCCGCTGCTTCATGATGTTATTGAGGAAGTTAGACCAACAACAGGACTTGACATTGTCGATGTCGGTGCCGGAACAGGCAGGCTGACAGCAGTGCTGGCCTCAAAGGCAAGATCAATCATAGCTATAGATGAATCGGCTGGAATGCTGGAAGTCAATGCGAAGCGGCTAAAAGAGCTGGGGCTTGGCAATTGGCGGACGATCGTGGCCGAGCATCGCAAGCTGCCGCTGGAGAATGCCAGTGCTGATCTTGTAGTAGCGGGCTGGACGATTGCCTATCTGGCCAATGATGAAGTGGAGGATGGAGAAGGCAACCTGAATGCGGCGATTGCGGAAATGAAGCGGGTGCTGCGGCCTGGCGGAACGATTATTATATTTGAAACGATGGGAACAGGCGAGAAGCAGCCTAATCCGCCGGCTATTCTTAAAAATTACTATAAGCGGCTGCAGGAAGAATATCATTTTTCGTATAAATGGATTCGTATGGATTATACTTTCGAAAATACGGAGCAGGCTGAAGAACTGACCCGATTTTTCTTTGGCGATGCATTAGCAGACAGGGTGAAGCAGGAACAACTTAAGACCGTTCCGGAGTGCGCGGGCGTGTGGTGGCTGCACATTTAAGGGGAGTGTAAATGAGTAAAAAACGAAAGATTGTAATTGTCGGCGCAGGATTTGTTGGCGCAACCATGGCTTATTACTTGTCAATGCGAAATCAGGATGTTGCCGTAATTGAGAGTAATGAGGCAGTAGCTTGTGAAGTGACAGAAAAATCATTCGCTTGGATAAATCCGTCGGGACGGGTTTTGCAGCATTTTCGGCATTTATATGATGCGACATTAGCGGAATATCGCGAATTGGAAAAAGAGCTGCCTGATTTAAAAGTAAACTGGCACGGTGCACTTATATGGGACGTTCTGGCAAATATAGAGAGACCACATATTAAAAAAATAAATCGGCAGCAGCTCATGGAATTGGAACCTAATTTGAAGGAGTATCCGGAGGAAGCGCTCTTTGCTTTTGATGAAGCTGCTGTTGATCCTGTATGGACAACCAAACTGCTGCTAAAAAAAGCTGCTGAAAATGGAGCGACTCTACTTTTTAATACCAAAGTTTCACTAATCAAACAAGAGGGTGATAAGGCTGTTGGTGTCCACACCTCGAATGGGTTTATCGAGGCGGATGTGATTGTATTGGCAGCGGGCGCAGCTGTGCCTGAGCTTTGCAAGCCATTAGGCGTCGAGGTTCCCGTAGCTCCTTCGCCATGCATCATCGTTCGTATGAAATCGCCAGCAAAGCTAATCCGGACTTTGATCTCCAACTCCCGGTTTGAAGCAAGACAACTAACCGATGATATTTTAATAGCGGCGGAGGATTATATCGACGAGTCGGAAGAAAATGGCCCGGAAGCCATCGCGAAACGGGCCTTCGAAGCGCTTCGCCAAGATTTGTCAGGCGGAGAGCATTTGCAGCTGGAAAGTATCCAGGTAGGAATGAGGCCCATGCCCGCGGACGGTTACCCGATCGTTGGATTTCATGATGGGATCAAGGGTCTTTATCTGTCGGTCATGCATTCCGCTATCACACTTGCACCTGTAATTAGCCGCTTGGCCGCAAATGAGATTGTCGATCAAGTGCAGATGAAAGAATTAGAGGGCTGCCGGTTGTCCAGGTTTGCAATTAACCAATGAAGAGGGGTGCAGCCCCTCTTTTTTAATAGTATCCTAATCTAACGGATACCACAGCCGCTATTTGCGAAAATTCGACCGATTTGAAATTGTAACGGAACTGTGAGCCCCTATTTGATGATGATGAGCCCGATTTCGCAAGAGAACGTCGAATTAAGATCACTCACTTCCGTTAGATTTCAAAAAGGAAGGTAATTGACGAAATAAGGTCCGTGGCTTCCGTTAGACGAAACCGCTTTGCAGGCGCCCCTCCTTCAGATAACTCACATATTGCTGACCCAGAGTGGTTTGTTTTCACTAAAAAGTTGGGGAATCATTTTATGTAATAATTCGGGCAAGACGTTATTATTCTTAAGATTGTCCGCAGTAGGCTCAAGCCAATAGAATTCAAGATGCGATTCTAAGGAAAGCGGGATTGCATTCGAAGTTAATTCTTTGCTTCTAATTTCGAATAAGTGGGTTATCTCATGGTAATAATCATTTTCTTCTTCTCGACCATACTCAATGACCCCAAGAAAACGGATGATATCACAAGAACTAACACCTAACTCTTCTTTTATTTCTCTTATCAGAGCAGTCTGCGCTCCTTCTCCAAGTTCAATGCCACCCCCTGGCAAAAATGAATGTGCTCCTTTCATGCGAGCAATTAAAATCTGATCATTATCAATGATAAGTGCTCGTGCAATATGGCGAAACTTTATGTTCATATAGGGGCACCTTCCCGCTAACTTATTGGAATTGAATATATTCGGCAGCGAAAGTATATATCCTTTCTTTTCTTAGTAATGGAAAAGCTGACGGACCTTCAACTTGAATTGTGAATTCCTATCTCTCGATGATACAATTGTGGAATATGAGGAATTAATGAATGGCTGGCAAAGGAGGAAGCAAATTGAACAATTCATATGATATTGACAATCCGATGGCTCCTCTATGGTTTATGTATCCGTTTATTAGCAGATACAGCATCGGCTGGAGAATGGGATTTGGCGAGCATTATAAGACTCAATTCGGAGAATGGTTCTCTGCTTTAAGCGCTGAGGACAAAAATAAGTTTCGCGATATGTTTCCTCCCCCGAAGGGCTGGCTTGGCTGGTACGAGAAACCTTATGTTGATGATGATCATTATGATGATGAGGGAGATCTTCTCTGGAACCAGGATGGAATGCCGGTTTATACGTTAGCGCGGCTGAAGGAGAAGCGGCGGAACAATGAGAATATGGAGTATTTATTTTTTGGAGAATTGCAGTCTGGCAGCGGCGGCCCTATTGCAGAAGCTTGTTTGAGTCACGGGTGGGAAGCGGAGTTTGAAATGGAGACAGATGCTTTCGCCTCTATAGAGCAATATTTGGCGGCTGAGAAAGCAAGGCTTTTTGATGAAGAATGTTATACGGAAGAAAAATGGGCAAACAAGCGCTACTCAGTCGCTTTGAATGGCAATTTGGCCAAGTTTCTTCAGAATGAGAAGCTGATGCATATTTTATTGCAGACCGGCGATAAAGTGCTGGTGGCCGTTAGCCTACACGATGAAATCTGGGGTATTGGGCTGGCTGCGGGGGAGAAAGAAATTAATAATCCGCTGGCATGGAGAGGACAAAATTGGGCGGGATTTGCTTTGATGGAAGTGCGGGACGAACTGAAGCGCATATGTCAACATTATAGTAAGCTAAAGCTGCAAGAGCTGCATGAACAGTAATTGAATGTCCGCATATTCGAGATTCAGAAGAGCGTCCTTAGTGGGATGCTCTTTTTCGTTACTGAACATGCCGAACATTTCCTATAGCCATGAAAATAGGACTTGAAAGCATTTTATTAAACATATATACTGTTAATATACGATATATACACCGATGGAAGGAGGGAAAACATGCATCTCTCCGTATCCCTTACATCAGGAGAACCGATTTATTTGCAACTCAAAGAACAAATTAAAAATCAAATTTTAACTGGACAGCTTCAAGACGGAGAACTTTTACCTTCAATTCGTAATCTTGCCCAAAGCTTAAAGATTAGCGTCATCACGACGAAACGGGCCTATGACGAATTGGAGCAGGAAGGGTTGGTAACTTCCGTTTCCGGCAAGGGGACGTTTGTTTCAGGCAACAACAAGGAGTCGATACGGGAGATTAAATACCGCGCTTTGGAAGACCAGATCAGATTAACAATCAAAGATAGCCGTAATATTGGTTTAACAAGAAAAGATTTATTCAATTTGATCACAATCTTGTACGGGGAGGAGAACGAGTCATGAATGTCATTGAGTTCCGCCAATTCTTTAAACGAAACGGAGAGTTTACCCTTAAAAATTTGAACTTTCCTATTCATAGCGGGTATATTACCGGGTTGATCGGTCCGAACGGATCGGGCAAAACGACATTGATTCGCTCCATAATGAACCTGATTCGACCCGATTCCGGAGAGGTTCTAGTTTTTGATCAATCCTATCGGAACAAGGAACGGGACATTAAACGTCGAATCGGCTTCGTTTATGATGAGGATTTCTTCTACAATCATCTGACTTTAAATGAGATGAAGAAAATCGTCTCATCGTTCTATCCTAGTTGGAATGAGACGGCGTTTAGGAAGTATTTAGATGATTTTCAACTGCCTGCACGCCGAATAGTTCGCGATTTATCGAAAGGGATGAAAACAAAATTCGCGTTAGCCGCTGCCTTGGCGCATGAACCCGACTTGCTGATCATGGATGAGCCGACATCGGGGCTGGACCCGGTCTTCCGAAGAGAAGTGCTGTCCATATTAAGCGAATATATTCACGAAGGAACGCGATCCGTTCTTTTCTCAACTCATATCAGTACGGATTTGGAACGCATCGCGGATTACATTGTCTATATTCGCCGCGGACAACTTAGATTTTGCGGAAGCAAGGAAGAACTGATTGATTCTTATGTGTTGGTGAAGGGGCCTTCAGAATGGTTGCGAACAACCCGTTTTGAAAACACTTTTCTGGGCTTACAGCAAAGTGCATTGGGATTTGAAGCGTTGGTCGCCAAAGCAAGCTATTCTGAAGAAGCTTTTGGCAATCAGGTAATTGTTGAGAAGCCGTCTCTGGACGATATCCTTTTCTACACGAGGGAGGAGAAATAGATGGTTCAACTGCTTGTGAAAGATATTCGAATTCAAAAGAAGTTTATTGCGCTCGGGTTCGTGTTTGTCGGCTTCTTCTTTTTTATTCTCGGCGCATTTGAAGGATTGCCGTTGTCCGTCCCCGCCGCGATATTCAGTCATTTTCTGATTGTGGTAGCGAGCAAGTCGGATGAAAAAAATAATAATGGCCGTATGCTCGCTTCTTTCCCGTTGCGAAGAAGTGATATTGTGACTTCCAAATATGTGGGAATTATTATGTTTATGTGCATTTCGTTTTTACTCACTTCATTGTGGCGTTGGCTGGCCGGGTTTGTGCTGCCTGTTCAGGAATTGCCTTGGTTCAGTACGCAGTCAATGATTATGACCATTCTGATCCTTTTCGTGTTTTACGCTATCTATTTTCCGCTATTTTTCGCTACAGGTTCACGTCTTGTACAAGTACTCGACTTAATCGTTATCTTCTCGCTCGGGGGCATCGGATTGTTTGCGATACGAATATTGGAATGGACAAATGTGGACATGGGCTCATCCCTTCTCAATCTGCTGAATTCGGATAGCATATCAGTTTTGCTATGGGTGCTTAGTGTTAGTTTTATTTTATTGCTTTTATCTTGGTGCCTATCAATGTCCGTGTACAAAAATAAAAATTTATAATGTAGATTTAAAGAGATTGGAGGTCTTACTGATGAGCTTTTATCCTTTTCGACGGACCGGAAAGAAACTCAAGGAGTTGACTTTTTGGGAAGCGTTTTGGACAGCTCGTGGAGTATTATTGGTAATTCTGTTGGTTTTTGTATTGGCAGTATGGATTTACCCCATGTTCAAACTCTAAGAAAGGCGAAGTGGCGGAACATGGTCAATGGCCGCAACAACTTAATAGCAATGATACGGTGTCTTTCTTCTTATAAAGAAAGACATCTTCTATTGGAAGCACCGCGTGCCAAGGCAAAGTATTTAATGTAGCTAAAGAAAATTTATCGTATACCAACCTGATCCGCAAACGCTTGTCTTCTTTGATGGTAGCGGACAGCTTTTGGTAAATATCCTCATAAATATGATCTCCAATTAAGCGTTCAACAGCGATCTGTCCCGCCATACTGCCCCACCAGGCTCTAAAGGATTTGCTGCTTTCGTCATAACCTCTTTCACCATCTTCATTGTTCTGAAACAAACATTTTATGTACGTATTCATCGCCAAATTTCCCTCATGGGTAAAATCATCATTATTAGAGAGGCGGTATATGACTTGTTCCCATACTTCTTGAAATCGCCTTAAAAACAGCTCCTCCTCAATTAATGCCCATTGCGATACATCGGTATAAGGGAATTTTGGATGATCACCTCTTTCATTCCTGCTGTTCAAAAATGCATTTTGAATATAGACTAAAAAATTCAAGGAATAGGGGGCGTCACTTTGAATGACGAACGAATTATGTCCTTGCAAGCTTGTCACACTCCGATCTTGATATTATTTTCTACATTCTACCACATAGCAAGACAAATCAAACATGAGGATTATATTCTTCCATGACGATGGTGTATAATTATTTTGAGACTTGCCTTAGCGATAGAGGTGTTACGTATTCGATCCAAAGAAAAATTGAACAGCTTTCATAAGCTGAATGATTTTATGAAGTATGGCGGCTTTACGGAAATACCTGAAAATAAACCATTGACCTTTAACGAGTTATTGCTGGCCTGTCATGCTAGCAGCAGAAGCGAGAAAGGGATAAGATTGGATTTTGAATTTCAACAATGCGACTTGACCATTATATATCACAATAATCATTACTATGGATCACGACTTGATTTTAGTCGGCTTGGACGAATCTCCAGCAAGGATAAGATATTGAAAAGCTGCGATGTGAATTTTTGGAGTAATTTTGAGAGCTATGCTACGGCACAGAGCTTGAAGATCAGTAAAACCACTCAAACGAAAAACAGTATCAGAGCTACATTAAGCAACGGATTGCGTGTAGCTTTTCATTTCTCCAAGGACCATGATGATTTTTTGATCAGTGAGATCACCAGCAGGTTCGGGAACAAAAGGATCATGAATGCAGCTCTTTTAGAGCCTTTCATTATTGAGATGGAAAGCATGAATATTTCCTTGGCCAACTATTTAAAACATGGCGGATTTTTTAATCTTCCAGGTAATGGAGGTGACACCTTTAATGATTTACTACTGAAATGCAGCAGCAAAGAAAGTCACAGCGGAATATCTGGTACGATTTTAGGTTTTAATTTTAAAAATTGGCTGTTAGAAGTCTTTTATGATGATGATCAGAAATTGATCGGGGAAAATGTAAAGTTTGTGGGCAATCACAATAATCAAAGCAAAGAGGACATTCTCAAGGGAACTGAAATTAATTTCTGGGGGAATTTTAAAACATACGCAGAACAAATTGGGCTGCAGATGATTGAAATATGTACAGGCTATGACACAATTATTGCCTTTTTAAATAGCGGATCAAATGTTCATTTTCAGTATCAAGAGGAGTACGGGGACTACGTCGTTTGTGTGCTTGAAGGTGAGGGGACTGAATATCGGGAGTCTTACAGGAGGATCTATACAGACGAATTGTCTTAGCCGGAGGGAAGAAGGAGCGTTCACTAATGTATGAGCTGAAAACAAAGGAAAATGACCACAGTGTAATTGAATTTATTGAACAGGTCGAAAATCCGAAAAAGCGTGAAGACGCCTATAAGCTGTTGGACATCTTTACTGAAACGACGGGATATTCTGCGAAAATGTGGGGGCCAAGCATAATTGGTTTCGGTTCGTATCACTATAAATATGAATCCGGTCACGAAGGGGATGCGCCGCTAGTTGGTTTTTCACCTCGGAAGGCCAAGGTCAGCCTGTATTTTGCGACGGGTGATACGGAGCGGGAGGCGTTATTGCAGGAGCTAGGGAAACATACAGCAGGAAAAGCATGCGTCTACATCAATAAAGTTGCAGACATCGATGTTGATGTTTTGAGGAAATTAATTAATCAGTCGGTGGAGTTTCTTAGAGCGGCATATCCGAATCCTTAATTGGTGAAATGGTCGTGCAGCAACTTTTTCAAGATTTGCTTCGTCAAAAGCATTGTGGACGGACAACTGAGGAGGATGCAAAATGAATGTTTTTCAACCGTTGAGAAAATCAGCACGTTATGTAACAATTGCAGCTGTTATTGCGGTTAGTACAGCGGGGATGTCCGGCATCGCTGTTCAGGCGGATGCGGCAGCGGCGGCTGCTGTCAGCAAGTCTGAGGATGCAACTGCCAAGGCCTTAGCGCTGAAAACGTTGAACAGCTTCTATAAACCGGCATTGAAAGGGCAATTTCCCGGTTCAGTGGAAGGGCTGACTGTAGGCGTAAGCACACGTAAGGATGTAATAGAAAAAATCGGCGAGCCGGAGGAACCTGCCAAAAATGCCGGCGGATTCGATGTGTATCATGCGGAAATGGGGCATCCTGGCTACGCTATTGCATACAACAAGTCGGGCCGGATAAGCGAAATACGGTATTTTGGCACAAATGTGGAGCGGCAGACTAATATCGGCGGCATTACCCTCAGTATGCTGAAGAAACATTGGGGAGCGCCGAATGCAACGACTACGATCAAAAACGGCAAGCTGGTGCAAAAGAAGGTAGTCTATAATCGCGGAGATTACGTGCTCTCCTTTATTTTTAATAAAGACAATGATTTGGATCATATTAACTTGACGAAAAAGCCAGTAAAAAAATAGCAAAATGAGGCCAAAGCGACGGTTTTGAGCAGTCAGCCGGGCGGGAGCTTTGTAGCATATGGACCTAGGATCCGTTATTGGCTCGAAAACAGTCGATTGGAAGTTTTGGCGGACACAGAATTCGTTAATTGCGGATTTTGCCTGATTTTCGCGGCCAATATGAGGGCAATAACGGAACCACGGTCCACGCCTCCGCCATTTTGGCACGTTTGTTCACAGATAACGGAACCAGGGTCCGCACAGGTCCGCTTCGCCCGCGTTTACATGCCAAAAATGGGGTATACATCACGCATTATATGTGCTATAATTTGCACATATTAAAATTAAAAGCAGGAGGATTGCAGCTGCAATGGCGCAACTAAAGCGTTTTGGCTTTGGTCTTCAAGCATTGATTGTATTGGCTTCAAATTCGGAGGAGCAATACTCAAGTGCCGAGATTGCAGAGCAAATCCGGTGCGAGCCTACGTCGCTCCGCAAAATATTATCCCAATTGGCAGAAGCGGCAATTATCGAGGTTAAGCAAGGCAGATCGGGCGGGTATCAGCTCATGTATGCGCCTGATCAAATTACGTTGGCTAAGATCTATAGCTCCTTGCATGATAAAGAACCGATTTGGGATCGGATGCTTGATACGACAGGCAATCATCTGTTTGGCCAGAAGGTCAATGAATCGTTCCAGAAGCTGATGACAGACATAAATACAAAAGTATATCAGGTGCTGGGGAATTACACGCTTGCTGATTTAATTGATTAAATTTTTTTGTTCTAAATTGAGCAAAAAATAGCACATATTATATGGAGGAGTGATTGAGATGAAAATAAAGTGGTACGGCCAATCCAGTTTTTTGCTTACGACCCAAGGAGGAACGCGCATACTGATTGATCCTTTCCATCGCTTGCTCGGATACCATATGCCTGTTGTTGAGGCTGACATTGTGATCGTGACGCATGATCATCGGGATCATAACCAGCTTCAAGCGGCATCGGGGGATTTTTTGCTTGTCAATCGTCCGGAAGTTTACAACAAGAATGATGTGACGATTCATGGCGTCAAAACCTATCATGACAAGCAAAACGGCGCGAAGCGGGGAGAAAATATTGTATTTGTCATCCAAGCTGATGAAATGACCGTTTGTCATAGCGGTGATCTGGGCCATCTGCTTACAGCAGAGCAGAAGGAGGCAATCGGCAAGATCGATGTTTTGATGGTGCCGACAGGAGGGGGCAAAACGATTAACGGTGCTGAAGCTGCCGAAGTGATGAAACAGCTGCAGCCCGCCATTGCCATTCCGATGCATTACAGAACGAAGGAGCTGGGGATTGCAGGCAAATTGTTATTTGAAAAAGTAGACAAATTTATAGCTGCAGCACAGAAAAAAGTAACGGAAGTAAGCGAGCTGGAGATCTCCTGTACTAGTCTGAACGAATATCAAGGCATTGTCACATTTCGCAATCGTCCGTAAAGAATGGGGATAAGCTCATGGTGACTAAAAAAATATCCGGTATTTTACTCACGCTTGCGGTGGCTATTATCGGTGCTTACGTACTAAGGCTGCTGCATGCGCCGATCCCTTGGCTGCTAGGCCCGATGCTGGCAGTGGCTATTATGCCGCACAAGGTGAAACAACGATTCATATGGCCAACACAAATTAGAAATACCGGGATGATCGTGGTAGGTTACACAATTGGCCTATCGATGACGGCAGCAGCCTTAAAGGAGATGGCCCGCCAGCTGCCCTATATGCTGCTAATGACAGTTTTGCTTTTGCTGCTTTGCGGCTTGATCGCCTTTGTTATGTCCAAGATGGCGAAAACCGATTACAGAACGGCGCTTCTGGCTAGCGTGCCTGGGGGGATGACGCAAGTGCTTACCCTTGCTGAGGAGACCAAAGAAATCAATCTTATGGTTGTGACAGTCACCCAGGTCATTAGGCTAATGATTATTATTGCAAGTGTGCCGTTCCTTATTTTTAGTCCGATCTTTGGCGAAACACACGCTGCTGCTTCCTATGCCGAGCTGCCCGCTCAAGCGTCCGCCTGGAGCGGCTTGACACCAAGTATGATCATTTATGCTTTAGTTTGCATCGTCTGCGCGATCGGAGGGAGCAGAATCAAACTGCCGACCGCATTTTTGCTCGGCCCTGTGATCGGAACCGCCATTTTGCATGCCGCTGGATTGGAGGCAGCCGCGCTTCCGCCGATACTTCTGCAAGCTGCGCAGCTGATGCTGGGCGTTTATGTGGGGCTGATGTTGAAACCGGAGGGAATGAACGGCAAGGTTCGTATACTTGTACTAGCCATTTTAAGCGGTTTTCTGCTTATGCTGGGGGCTTGGGGGTTAAGCGGAATTTTGACCGCCCTGGAGTCTGCTATTTCGCCATCGACAAGTCTGCTTAGTCTTGCACCTGGCGGATCGGATCAGATGGGGCTGCTTGCCCATGAAATTAACGCCGATTTGTCGATCGTAACGGGTTATCAGCTGTTCCGCACATTTTTTATTATGTTTGCGATCCCGCCGCTGCTGCGGCTGCTTTTTAAGTATGTGCCGGCTCCTATACAAGAGAAGGGAGTAGCGGCCAGGCCTGTTGACTAATCAACAGGCCTGTGCCTCTAACAAGAATGAGGGGGGACTACTGAAAACTCGGCTGGAATTTCCCCATCTGAATAATAGCGGATTGCCTTACCCTTCTTTTTTGCATATTCGATTTCTTTCCTTGTACTATTGCCTATGTAGCCATCAACATCGATAATGAAGATTTCATCTGAGAGATCAATTTTTTTAAAATGAATGTTCCCGAGTAATTCAGCTTGTTCGTGCGTGATTTGAAAACCTTCACTTTGTTCAAAGAAGGCTAATCCGATAACTACATTTCCTTGAAGAGTAAGATACGCATTAGCTTGTTCAAATTGCTTTTTGAATTTTGTAGAACCGCATAATGTTATTACTTTCATGGTTATATCCCTTCTTAACCTGTTTTTGACTAATTATACTGCAGATCTAGGATTACGGATACTCGATCAGAGCTGTTGCTCTGGTCTTTTTTGTTTCTTTTTTGCATTGTTCAAAAGAGTTGACAATTTGCTCCTGTTGCATTAACATCTAATTAGATATTCAACTAATTAGATTATTATCTAATTTAAGGAGTGGGAAATTATGCAGTTGGATAAGGTGGTCAATTATCATAAGGCGCTTGCGGATCCGACGAGAATTAAGATGTTAATTTTGCTTGCCGAAGGGGAACTGAATGGACAGGTTCTGGCTGAAAAGCTGGGAATAACACCTGCAACCATCACGCATCATGCTGCGAAATTGCGACAAGCTAGTCTAATCAACGAGCGCAGAGATAAAAATACGATTTATTTTTCCTTAAATGACTATTTCATTAAAAATAACGCCAACGCCGCAGTTCAGCTTATTTACCGGTCAAACGAAGGAGGGTCAAGCGATTTGGATAATAGCTTTAAACAGATCAAGGAGTCTGTCGTTAAAAATTTCTTTACTACAGAGGGCCGATTGAAAAATATACCCGCCCAATTGAAGAAGAAGCTTATTGTGCTGGAACATATCGTATTGAAGCTGGAAAAAGGGCGGAAGTACAGCGAGCGGGAAATTAATGAATTCATCAAGCGTTTCCATGATGATTTTGCGACGATCCGCCGGGAGTTTATCATGCATCAGTTCATGTTTCGGGAGAATGACATCTATGAGCTGAATCCGCCGGAAATGTGGGCCCGGTGGGAGGAGCTCTCTTGACTGCGTTAAAAGATAACGTTTAAGACGCGATTAAGTATCGCTGAACATCACGGAGTATCAAGTGAGGGGAAAAAGAACAAGTGGAAAATGAATTGCTACAAATTTTTGATGAAAATCATCGGCCCATAGGTACAGCCACTAGAAGTGAAGTGCATAAAGCTGGCTACTGGCATGAAACATTTCACTGCTGGTTCATTTCTAGAGAAGCAGGCGAGGCCTACATTTTTTTACAGATTCGCAGCGATTTAAAAAAAGACTATCCCTCGTTATATGATATTACCGCCGCCGGACATATTTTAGCGCATGAGACGATAGCAGATGGCGTCAGGGAAGTAAGAGAAGAAATTGGTATTGATGTAACGATAAATGATCTCGTGTCATTAGGTGTCATGAATTATTGTGTCCTAAGTGAAGAAATCAGAGATAAAGAATTAGCTCACGTTTTTCTATATGAAACCAATAACACATTGACTTTCGATGATTTTACGCTGCAAAAGGAAGAAGTAGCAGGGATGATACGGGTTAATCTTAAAGATTTTTTTGCACTTTGGAATCATGTTCAAGAGGAAGTAAGGGTAGAAGGATTCGTAATCGATGAGGCCGGAGAAAAGGTGTTTTTTAGCGAAAATGCCGGAAAAGATCGCTTTGTTCCGCATGAGCAAGCCTACTATGAACATGTGTTGGAAGCTATTTTAGTTTATTTGCAGCGCTAAGGGAAGAGTTAAAGGGATAAGCCCTTTCAAGCGACTGCCAAAAAGGTATGTGGACATACCGCTATTTCGCCAAAAAACAAGCAGCTGCGACGTTTGGCGGACACAGGATTCGTTATTTTCGATTTTTGCCGGAATTTTGTCACGCTTTGGAGTCACAGATAACGGATCTGCGGTCCGCGGAACCTATATATAGAAGCGGCGCCGCGGCGCACGCGAGCGTGACTCCTAAACTAAGCATTTGCAAAACTGTCGCCACAAAGAACAGGGACGATAGCAGAGTAATCCACTTGAGAGCAATGAATGACATCTTGACCGTACCCACGCTCGCGCAGTTCACGGCCGCTGGTTGAATCCCATATAAGCTCGGCCAGTTTGTTTTTTGAATATTCATAAGCTCCGATACAGACTTCTGCTTCAGAAGACTTGCTTCCATTTAACTTGGCCAGTATCATCCCGGCTCCCAAGTAATCTTCGATGCCGGGACGTAACTGGTATTCACTGTCTGCGGCATCCGGCCATTTTTCTCCGCACGCTATTACAGTAATATCGGACTTTAACTTCGTTCTCAAGTAGTTAGCTTTATTGACAACAGCAGTTGCATTAAGAGGACAGCCAACGAGTAAAGCAGGAACCTTGGAAGCGATCCGACTGCAAGCTGCACCGTTTAATGAGCACATTATAAATTTTTGACCTTTGTCTGAAGCTGTAAACGAAAGAGGGGATAACGAGTGGCCGTCATATTTGATGGACTCTGCCCTCCCCCAAACCATTTTTGCTCCAATCCGGTCTGCATATGCTTTAGCATCATCGTTAATTGGCGGAGGGTAGGGATATATTTCTGCGCCATACTCTACGGCAGTCACGACGGTAGAAGAAAAGCTGAGGACATCAACGATGATTACAATATCTCCACGGTCAGATGCGATTCGTGCTCCTTTTTGTCCCCATTCGAGCTTAACTTCAAAGGGTGATTGGTCAAAAAACATTTGTACCCACCTCCATATAATGGTTACATTCACTATATCATATCACATGACCTATGCAGTTTAAGCCGTTAACTAGTAATCAGTCACCACACTAAAACTTCTGGTTCTTGAATTGTTAAAAATGAAGCAGATCGACGGTGACATTATTTATTCGAAGACGATGAGCTGGGATATCCAGCTTATGGACCGATTATTGCCTGTGAGAATGCAGGCGAATGTAACGTTTCATCCGTCTATGTTGATCATTATGGCAGCTTTAAGCTGGACTAAATGCGATACCGATTCCAATGACACGACGACCATTGTTTAATTTCGAATCAAAAGGAGTAGACTAACTTGAACTCTCGGAGCTCGTTATTAAAACAGGAAAAGGGCTATCGCCAGTTATTCTTGGCGGGTCTCGTCAACGGCTTAGGAGATCGCTTCTCTCAAGTCGCATCGTTAAGTCTCATTTTATCCCTGACAGGTTCAGGAATGGCGGTTGGAATTACCTTTGCCGTGCGCCTGATTCCAAATCTCGTGTTTGGTCCTTTAGGTGGCATGCTTGCTGATCGATTTTCTCGCAAAAAAATCATGGTACTCTCGGATCTCATCCGTGCATTTGTTGCATTATCTTTCTTATTCGTGCACCAGGCATCCGACATCTGGATTGTCTATGTCAGTTCTTTCTTTCTCTCAGCAGGCGAAGCCATTTACGCCCCTACGCGTACATCGTCTATTCCCATCCTTGTATCAAAAGAGCGGTTGCTCTCCGTCAATGGGCTTGAAGAACGCATGGTTGGATTAGTGCTGATTCTAGGTTCCATCACCGGAGGTGTTGTGGCGGCGTTCGTCGGTACGACGTTTTCTTTTATTGTTAATGCTGTATCGTTTGTCCTATCTGCGTTCTTGCTGGGTGCTATCGTGTTTCCTGAATCTCATTTTGGGGACACTGGACAACAACATTCAACAAAGAAGCGCAGTTCTCAATTATCTAAAACCTGGAAAGAATGGCTTACTGTATGGCGTTCCTCACGATTCGTGCGTGCGATGATGATGGGTTCGATGATGTGGCCGATCGGATATGGCGTGTTTAATATTTTGCTTAGTGTATATGCGGTGCAAGTATACGAACAAGGTGATCTTGGGATTGGACTGATGTATGGCTCGCTAGGGTTCGGGATGGTGATCGGATCGAGCGTGACGGCTCGGTTTATGGACAATATGAAGATCGCTGTTGTCACCGGCTTCATATTGGAAGGTGTCCTGCATATGGGCATGAGTCAGGTTCCAAACTTTGGGCTGGCGATAATCCTATTGCTATGTTCAGCGTTATGTTCCTCCGTTGCGAATGCTTGTAATCATACGTTGCTCATGCAAGCCGTTCCAGGCCGGTTTCAGGGACGATTCTTCGGCCTGATGTCCGCTATGTATAACACCATCATGGGCGTTACGATGCTAAGTGCGGGATTTATGCTGGAAATCATGTCACCCAGAATGCTAGGTCTACTCGGAGGGCTTGTAATTATGATTGTATCGGTAGGTATGACATTCATCGTGTTAACCGACAAATCCCATGCTAATCATGAATAAAGCATGATAAGGATAGAAGACTCTTAATCTTCATCTTCAAGTCATTATGGATATCATGACCTTTGCAGTTCGAGTCATTAACTGGTAACAATCACACAGATTTTCTAATGACAAGCTCTGTCTCCAAACGTCTCAACTCGCTTGGTTTTTCATTAATAGAATCAAGCAGCATATCTACCGCCATCATACCTTCCTGCTGCTTTAATAACTTAATGGTAGTTAGTGGCGGGTTGTTGAAAAGCAGCTGCTACAGTATCATCGAAACCGATAAACGACAGTTCTATAGGAACATTCGCCGCGGCAATCACCCCGACCGCGATCAAATCATTGTTTGGGATAACGGCAGTTACATGTAGACCTTCTTCTATCCAAGACTTCATAGCTTCATATCTGTTTCTGAAGCTGATGAGTTTGACATAAACAGAAAAGAGTAATCTCCTCTAAATCCTCTATTGATGTTCTCTAATATTTCGTCTGTAGCCCCACTTGGCTATCAAACAGTATGCTCAATATGCAATTGTCATTCTTCTTCACACCGCCTGATAAGAGTAAATTTTACCAATTTGCCGATGTGTCAGATATCTTTTTCAGTATTGTCTAAATCTCCTGACTTAAGCAGTTATACGGGGTAGCGCGTTGCGAACATGACAATCCAGAATCGACATATTTACGCGAGAATGGAAGTTTGACTAACATTGTAAATGTAAGCGTTGACAAACCACTGTTAAAAAGAAGGGGGGACACGATGCAAAAAAATAAGCCGAGCGTTGCTTCGATCCAGCCGAAGCTGCTCATCAATAAGAATAGCGGCTGGAGAAAAGCGCTGCAAAATTGGGAGCTATACTTGTTTATTGCGCCTGCATTTTTTTACTATCTCATTTTTCATTACGGTCCTATGTATGGAGTGCAGATTGCATTCAAAAATTTTATTCCGGTCAAAGGAATATTGGGCAGTCCGTGGGCAGGATTTGACCATTTCGAACGATTTTTCAACTCTTATTATTTTTGGGACCTGTTATGGAACACGCTGAGCATTTCCTTGTATGAGTTGGCGATCGGTTTTCCGCTCCCCATTATTTTGGCGCTGGCTTTTAATGAAGTCAAGGATGGTTTTTTCAAAAGAACCGTACAGACAGTAACATACGCGCCGCATTTTATTTCTGTCGTGGTCATGGCCGGCATGATTATTACATTTTTATCGCCTTCTTCGGGGATTGTCATTCATCTGTTAACAGCACTGGGCATCAATGCGCCTGACTTTTTGACAGATCCGGCATGGTTCAAAACGATGTATGTGCTGTCCGGCGTCTGGCAAGGGACGGGCTGGGGAACGATCATCTATTTGGCTGCCTTGTCCAGCGTTGATCCGCAGCTGCATGAAGCGGCCGTTATGGATGGAGCGAATCGTTTTCGACGCATATGGCATATTAACATTCCGACTATCGTGCCTACGATTACGATTTTGCTTATTTTGAACATGGGCAGCATTTTGGGAGTAGGCTTTGAAAAAATACTGCTTCTGCAAAATCCGCTGAACATGGGATCGTCGGACGTCATCTCGACCTTTGTATACCGTGCCGGCCTTGTCGATGCGCAGTACAGCTTTTCCACTGCTGTCGGACTGTTCAACTCTGTAGTGAATGCCGTCTTGCTCGTTGTCGTTAACCGGATTGCGCGACGCACAAGTGAAACAAGTTTATGGTAGAAGAATGGGGGTGTGGCTGGACTCGTGAAAGAAACCAAGGCGGACAAAATTTTTATGGCTTGCAACTATGCTTATCTCTTGCTGGCCTTCGTAATTGTAGCCTATCCGATCATTTATATTGTCAGCGCATCAATCAGCGATCCGAAGCTGGTCGGTTCGGGAGAAATGTGGCTATGGCCGAGAGGCATTACGTTCGAAGGCTACTTGAGGGTATTTGATAATGCAAAAATATGGTCCGGATATAAAAATACAATCATTTATACGCTGGCAGGCACGGCGGTCAATCTGGCGGCAACTTTACCGGCCGCTTATGCGCTCAGCCGAAAAGATTTTAAAGGCCGGAGCTTCTTTATGGCGATGTTCCTGTTCACAATGTTTTTTGGCGGCGGACTTGTGCCGGGCTATTTGCTGACGAAAGCTTTGGGGCTGGTCAACACGATGTGGGCGCTTATTTTGCCGGGAGCAGCTTCCGTCTGGAACATTATCGTAGCGCGAACATTTTTTCAATCGACGATACCACAGGAGCTGCAAGAGGCGGCGCATATCGACGGTTGCACAAATTCAGGGATATTTGTCAAGATTGTATTGCCGCTGTCTGCTCCGATTATTGCTGTGATGGCTTTATTTTATGGGGTAGGCCACTGGAACAGTTACTTCGGCGCATTGATCTATTTGAATGAAGAGAGCAAATACCCACTGCAATTGATTTTGCGCCAAATCCTTGTCTTGCAGCAAATGACGGCCGAGACAACAGGAGCGGCGGTAAGCGCCTCTGTCGCCTCCGCGCTGAACAACAAAGCGGATATTGCGGCCCTGGTCAAATATGCGGTTATTATCGTCTCGTCACTGCCGGTCATCGTGGTCTATCCGTTCCTGCAGCGATATTTTGTGCAAGGGGTTATGATCGGATCGGTCAAAGGTTGAGGAAAAATATAAGGGGAGGATATACAAATGAAAAAACTGAAAAAACAATGGGGTCTTCTATTGTCTTTGGCGATGATTTCCGCCTCGCTGTCCGCTTGCAGCAGCGGCAGCAATTCTGCTGATCCGTCTGCCGAAACCGGCGGCAACAATCAGAACAAGAACAAAAGCGAGAACAGGGCCAAGGCTGGCGAAGAACCAGACAACAATAGTTTGAACAAAGAAGGCTTCCCGATCGTAAAAGAACCGATTACGCTGACGATGCTGGGGCAAGATGTCGGCATTCAAAATTGGGAAGATATGCCGTTTTTTAAAAAGATGGAAGAACTGAGCGGCATCCAATTCGAATTTCGCAACGCTCCAATTGACAGTTATGACACGAAAAGAAATCTTGTATTAGGCAGCGGCGACTATCCGGATGTTTTCTTTTCAGGACAGTTTTCCTCATCGGATGAAGTCAACTACGGCGGGCAAGGCGTGCTGATTCCGCTGGAGGGTCTGATCGATAATTACGCTCCCAATTTGAAGAAAATTTTTGATGAACATCCGGATATCCGCAAGTCGATCACGACGTTGGACGGCCATATTTATACTTTGCCAGGCATAGACCTGAGTGCGGTCTGGTATCGGAGCCCGTTGTGGTATAATGGAAAATTTTTGAAAGCGCTCGGCATGGACAAAATACCGTCGACTGTGGACGAATTGTATACGTACTTGAAGCGTGTCAAAGAGGAGGATCCGAACGGCAATGGCAAGCAGGATGAAATTCCGCTCACTTCTGTAAAGCTGAACGATTTGCGAATGTGGCTTCTTGGGTCCTGGGGGATTTACAATGAAGTTATTTATGCCGACAAGGAAGGCAAAGTTCACTACACGCCAATGGAGCCTGGCTATAAGGAATATTTGACTTTCCTGAATAAATTGTGGAGCGAGGGGCTGCTGGATAAAGAAACATTCTCGCAAACGGACGAGCAGAAGACGGCAAAAGGGAAAAACAACCAGGTAGGCTTGTTCGGCAGTTATCATGCCTATTTTATAATGGGCAGCGAACCAAGTATGACTGATCCGTTATATGCACCTGTTAACAGCGACGTTCCGGCGGTAGCCGCGAAACATCCGGGCCTTGCCAAAGGCGCTTTTGCGATTACAAGCAACAACAAGTACCCGGAAGAAACCATTCGCTGGATCGATTATTTTTACTCTACAGAAGGAGCCGAAATGCTTAGCTACGGTCCGGAAGGTATCCTTTGGGAGTTTGTGAACAAAGAGGATCGTACGAAGAAATGGCTGGACGTCCCGGGAGGAGGCGACCGCGAAGAGTATCGGGCGACGCTGACCCCGGATTATGGCGTCGTAGTGCCGAAAGTCAGCAATGCGGATGTCAGCCGCGGCTTGATCAGCGAATTTGACGACTGGGTGAGAAAAGAGACAGAAGAAAAAATTGTGCCAATCGCTAAAGTGCCTTTTCCGAGCGTTTATTTGACACAAGAGGAGCAGGCGAAAATATCGAGTATCCGTTCCGATCTGGATAAATATGTGGAACAGATGGAAGCGAAGTTTGTAACCGGACAAGAGCCGCTGGCCAACTGGGATAAATATATAGAAACATGCAAAAAAATGGGCGGCGAGCAAATTGCAGCAATCTACCAGGCGGCCTACGACAAATGGAGCGGCAATAACTCATAATAAAGAAGCGGAGGGCTGCTCCGAAAGTTGCATATATACGGCTTTCGGGGCAGCCCTGTTTGCCGGTGGCGCGCAGGTTAAGCCTCGTTGTCAGAGAGGTTGGCGGCATGCAGCTTACGGTACTGGCCGGGCGTATATCCGGTTTCTTTTTTGAATTTGCGGATAAAGTTCGGTGTATCGATATAGCCAACCCGCACGATGATGTCTTTCAACGGGTCGTCGGTCGTCAGCAGCTGCCGGATAACCTCCTTCATGCGGCGCTGCCATATATACTGGGAGAAGCTGCTGCCGGTCTTTTCCTTGAAGCAGCGGCTCAAGTATGAAACGGAGATGGCGTATTTCTGCGCGGTTTGTTCCAGACTGAGGTGGTGATCCGTATATCCCTCATCGACATAAGAGACGATTTCGTCCAGCAGCGAATGCTGTGCGGACTCCATATTTTGTGCCGACTGCTTGCAAATTTCGCTTGCCATTGTGCACAGCTGCTGTTCCAACGTTTCGAGCGTTTCAAAAGAAGTCAAGTTTGGAATATCGTGAATGAATTCATCCATGCCAAGATCGGCTGCAGATTTGAGCATCGTGTTCAAAATATCGAAACAAATGCAGCGCAAGAGCGGGATGGACAGCGCTTGCATTCTTACATTAGCGAAAATCGTTTCAATCATTCTGACAGCAACGTGGTCATTGCCATGCTTCAAGCTTTGAACAAGTTTGAGCATCGCGTCCTTCGGTATCCAAAAGTCATCATTCGATGGCCGGGACAGTTGTTCGAAATAGGTTGTGCTGCCTTTCCCATGCGTCATGCGGCATTCCAGTGCGGACATCGCTTCGATGTAGGCTTGATTCAGCATTTCCGGACTTCTGTAGGAGTTGCTGATTCCGAATGATGGAATGAGCTGCGAAGTTTCGATCACAAGAAGACGCAGCTTCTCGGCGATCTGCTCCATTCGGCCGTCTGGCGGCTGGCTGCTTTCCCTGTCTTCATTCATGTTGACGATAAGCGCCAACTGGTCCGTATGCGGCAGTTCAACACCGTAAACATAGCACTGATACTCAGGGAAGCTTGCTTCGGTCAACGACTGAATCATGTTTTGGCGGACATCAAGTGAATGCTGCATGCCCGCATATTCATCCAGCGCTACTGCAATGACGAAATGACTGCCGGTCAGTTCGATGCCGAACAGCTTCATCATCCGCTCCGATTCCGGCTTTTTATGTGCTCCGTATTTTAAGAGCATGAGCAGAAACTGGTTGCGTGCATAAGGCTCCTGGATATCGGCTCTAGTGCTATATTCATGCAACATTTGCCGTATCCATTCCAGTTCGTCATGTTTTCTCGTCCGGGCTGGCGGAGAAGCGGTGATGTTCAGCCTCGCGAACTCCAGCAAACGATGAATCGGATGATATTGCCTGCGAGCAAGGAAGACGGCTGCCAAAACGCCAGCCAGAACGACAACGGCGAACGCATACAGGAAAAAGGAGCGGATATGGAAAATGCGTCCGAAAAACTGATCGCTCGGCATTGCGGTTACATAGGTCCAACCATTGAAAGCTGATTTGACAGCGACGACGGAATGGGGGATTTTATTCAAAATCAAATTATGGCTGCCGGCTCCCAACTCCGCCAAAACCTGTGTTTCATCAGCGGGAATAGAAGCGCCTCGATGATTGCGCGCCAGTATTTGTCCGTCCTGGTCAAAAATATAGCTGTTGCCATTGAAGTCGTTCAAGATGGAATCCATCATCCCAGTAACTTTGGACTCATCCATCAAATATAAAACGCTTCCATACGGATAGGAGGTGTTCGGCGCAATAGGAACAAGGTAGGCCAGCAAAGATTTTTTGATATGCGTATTCGTGTTGACTGACTCCGCCGGACGAACGATCGGGTTGTCGAGTTCATTCAAGTCTTTTACTATATGCTGTTGACTCCAGTCTTTGAAGAAGTAAGTTTGACCAAACAGCACATCCAGATTTGTCAATCCCCGTGAGGAATATATGACATGATCACCGCGGAAGTATAAGAATATCTCGTCCAGAATAGCGCTATTCGCCTTATATTTGTCCAGTGCCTGGATTGCTTCGCGGGTATAGTATGGATGCCGCACCATAAAAGGCGTCAGTTGTTCATCCAGTGCAATTCGCGTTGCGATATCGCGCAGCTCGGTCATGCGCGCATCGATCGTCAGCTTGACTTGATTTAATTGGTTAGTATTAGACTGTTCGATTTCACTGCGCAAATTGTTGACAGCGTTCTGATAAATAAAAAAGGCGAGCACTGCTAGCGGGACGAAGAAGATGAGTATGTAGGAGAAAATATATTTCAGCAACAGCTTCGATTTATAAAAATCCCGGTTCATGTTACATCCCCCTATATTTAAGATAACCGGCAATCGTCCGGGAACTCGATATACAGAGATAAATTTTCTGAAAAAGGGTATTTAAGCGCTGTCTTTGAAATTTATGCGGTGTTAGTAAAGATGACCGGCTGTAATGTGCCATATCGTCATCGTACCTGATCAAGCTACACTGTGCAACTATTTGTTGTCATTCATTAATCGCTTCATATAAATCCAGGACGTACTCTCTAGTGAGCTGCTGATTGTATACCAGCACAACGAGTTTGAATCGTTATTGACGAGCATTTGTTTTATGGATATGATATAGCGATTATGCGCGTTTAATTTTTTTTACCTTTATAATTGACATTCATGTTAGTCAAAAAAAGGAGTGACTAGATGACATTAGTAACAATAAGTAAAGAACAATTCGATTCTTTGGATGATGAAAGGCTTGGCTGGATATGCGTCGAACCGACGATTCTGCAAATTCGCGGCAAAGAGTTCGCGGTCAAACAAAAAGCAATATCGGGGCTGAACAAAGGCCAGCAGGCATTGTTGATGTTCAGAGTGCTGTATGATCATGCCAAACATTCGGCAGCGGAATATTACGCCTGGATATCCTACCTGCTGGCTACTCCAGGCTATTGGACTGGGGTATTGGGCAGCTTGCAATTTTTTGACGATCAATCGATGCTGATCTTGCTTGAGGATACCAAAGAAGCGATTGATGTCAGAAACGGCAGACTAGGTGTCCATTATGGCGATGCGGAGCTTAAAGATCTGGACCAAGATCGGGAGCTGTCGCAAACGATGAGCTTATTGTTCGAGCGATTTCATGCAATCGTGCCGGATAGTCTGCAATTCATCAGTAAACATATCCGGGCAAATCCGCAGCATTTTGTAACTATAGATAAATAACGTCAAAAAAAAGCTGGTCTCCGCACAATGCAGGAACCAGCTTTTTTCAGTTTAAGCTGAATATTTTTTTCGATACTCGCCAGGGGTGATGCCGGTATATTTTTTGAACATGCGGATGAAGGAGTTTACATTGGTATATCCGATCTTTTCGGCGATTTTTTTCACATGCAAAGTATAATCCTGCAGCAGCAGCTTGGCGCGATCAACCCGGAGACTGTTAACATATTCCAAGTAATTGCTCCCGGTTTTTTCTTTAAAATAGGTCGAGAGATAGCCGCGGGTAATGTTCAATTTTTTAGCCAGCAAATCAAGGGATATATCGGCATCCAAATGATCTTTCAAATAACTGGTAACAAAATGGATAATATGATCATGCTCCGGCTCTCGTTCGGCAATTTTGTCCGAGGCCATGTTAATGAAAGCTTCAAGCAGCTTTTTCAGTTCCTCTGGTGTGTGGCAGCTCTCAATTTGCCCGCCAATCTGCTTAAACCGCTCTTCGCTTTTCAGCTGCAGTGCGGGAACCGCCTTCACCACTTTAGCTATAATCATATCGGCAAAAGCATAAACTTGCGCGGCTGAAGCTTCCTTTTCCAGCATTTGATCCAGTAGGCGGAACAGCATGCCGGCAGTGGCCACTGCATTTCCGCAATGCAGCTTGGTAAGAAATTCCTGCTCCTGTGCAGCCGTCCATTCGCTATTCGCAGGCCTGACTTCCAATACTGTAATAATTTGCGCCTCGTCTATCAGACGGCGCTGTTCCAGAAGCCGCAGCGCTTGCTGGTAAGCCATCGTCAGCTGCGAGGAGTCGTTTTCCACTGGGCTCACTGCAATCGTGGCTGTACAATAATTTTTATCAATATCAAACACTTGCTTCATCTGCTGCAGAATAAACATCACATCGGCTTGCTCCTCTAAAAACTGGATGGTCAAAATTTGATCTTTTTCGATTTGAAAGGTATGCGTATTCTTGAAATGCTCAGAAAACAGGCAATGAATAAATTCCCGGAAATAATAGCTTATTCGCTCTTCATTAGTCTCCGACAAACCACTGGAAGCGGATCTGAAGTGTAATTTAACCAAAACAAGTACGAAAGGCTTATCCGCGAAATGCAGCTCATTCATATCGTGCAGGCTGGTATGTATCTTTTTCAGTTTATTGATATAAGCGTAGTATTTGACTAATGAATTTTTGGTAGCAAGATCTTCTTGAATGGCACGGCTCGTAAGCAAAATATCCAAGATTTTGCTGCTTATAAAGTCAAACTCCTTAATGGTGCTTTGCAATGGCGCGGCAGAGCGGGAATTTTGATTCGTCTCCATAATTTTTTTGTTCGGATTGTTGAATTTGACTGAGAACCACACTGAAGTGATAAAGCTAATGATGACGGAAACGACAAGCAGCGTGATGAAAATCATTTTGAGATGAAAAATTTGCGAGGAAATATGGTTGAGCGGGACGATATTCAGATAGGTTAAATTGGAAGCCGTGCCTTTTTTGTAGAAATAGTAATAATCGCCCAGCTTCTCGTAGCCGCTGCTGTATGTATAATTAGGCAAAGAACCCGCAGCCACTAAAGCGCCCAGTTCCTTGCGAACCTGCTCGGCCATAATATAGTCCGGTTCGTTATTGTTGCTTAGCATAATGATTTTGCTGTTGAAGGATTGGCCCAGCAATATATTCCGCATTAAGACCAAATAGTTTTCGTAGTTGTCTACCGTATTTTTAAGATTCAATTCATTATATTTGACGATTTCATGATATATATTTTTTTGGAAATTGTTAAACGATAAATAGCTGAATGAGGCGAGTAAAGAGATGATAAGCAGGAAGCTTGCAAGGAGACGAATAAGCAAAGATTTTGACTTATCGGTGATGGAAAGAAGATTCAGCATCATGCACCGCCTTATTTTAACTGTGGGATATGCCTCGAATGGGCAGCAGGATAAAGCAATACTGGAAACGATATACAGATTATAACCGACTTCAGGATGAAATGAAAGCGCGCTCAATATGAGGCCGATATGCAATTATATGACTGGATCGACAAATATTCCACTTTCCGTGATTGGGATAGATTCCTTGAAAAAAAGCAATGTAACATTTGGGGAAATTTGCTTAATATAGCTGTATTATCGCCGTTAAGGGTTAACAAGTAAAAGGGGGAAGGAGATGATGCAGAGCCGCTGAAGGCATCCAACCCACAGGCGGAAACGTCGCCTGCTGAACAGGAACAGCCGCTTAAGGAGCAAACGTTTACGATGTTGACCGAGACCCATCCAACATGGCCCTACAAGAAGGATTGGCTCATTGGGAGATGTACAAAGAAAAGACAGGCGTTACACTCGATGTGCAGCTTCCGTCAGGAAAACTGCAGGAAACTTTAAATTTGGTCATCGCAGCCGGCAATATGCCCGAGCTGATGTATATGACCAATCATGCGGATGCGAATCGTTTCGGTCAGCAAGGGGCACTCGCGAACATTCTCGACTATATCGGTTTGATGCCTAACCTTAAAGTCCGACTTTCCATGCGTGGTACAAAGAGTGCGTCCGTCCATTTCGCTGGTGAAAATTGATAGCTGAGGAGTTGAAAGGTTCATGGATAAAAAGATGAAGCATTTGGCAATTCCGGTCATTATCTCATTGCTTTCAATATTGCTTTTTAATTTTTCAACGATCGCTACAGCAGCAAGCACCAATGTAGCGGCAGGCAAGCTGCCGATCTGCAGCGGAGCGATAAACGGCGCCTCGTATACAACAGATGGCGACACCTCCACGACACATTACACGTCAGTCGCAACGGGCGTTACCTGGATACAAATTGATTTTGGAGCGAGCTATGACATTGACAAAGTTAATCTATGGCATTACTATGGCGATGGAAGAACGTTCCATGACGTCATCGTGCAGCTATCCAACGATGCCAGCTTTGCAGCGAAATCGACCGTATTCAACAATGATACGGACAACAGTGCCGGTCAAGGTGCGGGAAGCGATGCGGAATATGCCGAGACGAGCAGCGGGAAAACAATTGCTTTCCCTGCTGTGAATGCGAGGTATATCAGACTGTATACGAATGGAAGCACTTCAAATGCTTACGGCTACTATGTAGAAGTGCAGGCGTGGACGGCTGACGGCGGCACTACGCCGGGGCCTGATCCAGACCCAGATCCAACGACAGGTACTATTCTCGTCCAGGATGACTTTTCCAGCTATGTGAGCGGACAGATCATTACAGACAATACGACTTATTCATGGGCTCCTTTTCCTAATGGGGGCACATCAGGCCCAGGCAACCCGTCAGCCTTATGGGAGGCGGACACTGGCAAATTTGTCGCTGACAACGGCTGGGGTTATTCGGGGAAGCCGAATGAGTGGGGAGATCGCTGGTTTTTCCGTACGAATACGCGTAACTTCGATATCGGCGACGCAACGGTTACTTGGAAATACCGTTCTGCTCCTTTCGGACAGGATGGCTACACGGTTGAATCAAGCGATGCGGTAGATTTATGGCTCAGATACCAGACGCAATACAATTTATATGTCTTACAGTTTGACAGAACGAACAACGCCGTTGTGGCCAAGCGCAAAGTGCCTGCTGAAGGCTGGTCTGGACCGTCCAATCTTGTTTCGAACAAAGGTGTCTACTATTCACTTGTAACAGACAATGAACAGCCGATCTGGGGGGCAGGCCAGCAGGCCATTACATGGGCCGGTCACGGCTTGCCGAATCTGACGCACGATTCAACTACGTTATACAATTTTAAAGCGAAAGTGGTTAACAAGCCAGGCGGAACCGTGCAAATCCAGCTATGGCGGGACAATATATTAATCGCTTCATGGCTGGATAATAACAATGGCACCGCGGCGAACGGCGAGACGTTAAGCACTCATATTTCCAAGGGCTATTACAATTCGGTGCCCGGCTGGCAGTCCTGGTGGGGACAGCCGATAACCAGAGCCGGCGCATCAGGCTTTAGAGCAGACAACATTAAGTTCTGGATTGATGATTTTGTTGTAACTTCCGATTAATCTGATAGCCGGATCGCAAAGCGCCTCTTCTGTTGAGAACAGAGGGGCGCTTCGTGTGCTAGTATGAACAACTTTCCATCTCGTCGCAAAATGTACTAAAATTACAGTATTAAGACGTTTCATTTCATTGTATGACGAAGCCCACTTTTTACAGGCGCATGAAAGGCGAGGAGGAATTTGCATGACAGATGCTAAGCAAATGGGTACATATACGGTGGATAATTGCGGCAAAAAGCAATTTCACGGCACGTATTACTTAACCGAAGTGTTGAATGAAGGCAAGGACGGCAAAGCGCCGCAATTGGTGCAAAATCACGGAGCATCTGAAGAAGAAATCCGGAACATGGAGCAATGGTTGATGACATTAAGCAATATCGTTCATGGCGGCGATGTTTCTTATGGCTGCACGGAAGAGCAAATCGAGGCCGCGGAGGAAAGGTTGGGAATTCCATTGCCGGCTGAATTGTGCGTATATTATCGTATCGTAGGCAACGATCCGCTGTTGACGACCGACAGAGATTCGAAAAAGAAAGACCGGTACTTGCCGATTGACGAGATCCATGTCTCTGATGGAAATATCGTCTATCGGATGAGAAAAAAAGCTCCCTTTGGGTTATCAGCGGTAAAGAGACAAATTATGTTTATGGACGATGGAGCATGGTACTGGGAACCTAATATGGAATCTTTTTGCGAAAACGTCATGATTACAGCGGCGATTTTTGCCATCAGTCACATGAAGCATTCCGCCAAAGGGCGATTAAAAGGGGAGTTGGTTTCTTCGTTGCAAGCGAGAAAGCTTGCGGAACAACAATTTGAAAGTACTTTCCAGGCACTTAATACGTATTACCACCCGTTTTGTGCGCTTTTCTTCAACGAGCAGGAACGCAGGCTGGGCTGGTTCCGTTCCAACGGCATAATGGCCGATATATTGATCGGGACGCAAACGGTGGAGGAGATAGAACATTTTGGCGAAAGGCATGGCAATATTAAATTCAAATATAGTAATCCATGAATATGGAGGATAACCTAATGTTTACAGCTTTTATTTTTGATATGGATGGCGTCATTATTGACAGCGAGCCGCTTCATTTCAAAGTGGACAAATATGTGATGAATACACTCGGATTTGACATTAGTACAGCCGAACTGGAGCAGTATGTCGGGATGACCAATCCTGAGATGTGGACGAGGCTAAAAGAAAAGTATGCGATAGGCGCATCAGTGGAAGAGATCATCAATCTGCAAGTACAAACAAAGCTGACGCTGCTAAAGGAATCTGACGAACAACCTATAGAGGGGATTGTGGCGTTACTGGAACTTTTGAAGCAAAAGAACAAGCGGATCGGGCTGGCCTCCTCATCGCCTCGCTCTTTTATCGAAGCTGTATTGGATAAATTTAATGTAAAATCGTATTTTCACTCTATTATTAGCGGGGAAGAAGTAGAGCATGGCAAGCCTGCACCGGATATCTATTTGAAATCGGCTGAAATGCTAGAGACGCAAGCGGGAGCGTGCATCGTACTTGAAGATTCCAGAAATGGGATCAAAGCAGCTAAAGCGGCTGGAATGAAATGCATTGGTTACATCAATGAAAATTCCGGCCATCAGGATCTGAGTCAAGCGGATTGTATCGTGGAAAATATCAAAGAAATTAATATTGAACTGTTAGAAAGTTTGTTGTAATAGATAATTGTCGGGAAAAAATAGGGAGGTTGAGTGGATGATGCAAAAAGCTGACAAAGATACGAAGATAAATGCGACATTTCTACTTCGTTTAAAAGCATTTTTGATCGATTATCTGCTGATTTTTATATATTTAGTATTCCTCGTTATTCTGAGCCTATTTCTGTCTCCCTCTTTGCAACATATTTTTCAAAAGTCTCTTATTGTAGCCCAGTTTGCAAGTTTTCTCATTGTCACTTTGCCAATCACGATCTATTTTATCATTTGCGACTCAGTGCTTGGCGGACAATCGTTTGGAAAAAGGAAAGTAGGAATCAAGACCGTAGATGAGAAGGGGAACTCGATTACGGTGCTACGCGCCATCTTCCGAAATGTTATAAAGTTTCTCCCGTGGGAAATGTCGCATTACCTTGTTTATCGACTAGTTGATATCGGTGATGGAGAAATGCCATTCCGCTACTACCTCATTGGTGGACTTATCTACACGAGCATATTTACATATATTCTAACTGCTATCTTTACTAAAAAGAAACAGTCACTTTATGATATCGTCGCAAAAACACAAGTTGTGAAAGTATCCTAACGAGCTTTTGCTCAACGTCGTGAGCATCTGCTACAATAAAATGGAATTGACATAGGATAGGCAGGTGATCTGTTGCTTACAAATCTATATTTTGTACGTCATGCTCATTCTATTTATACTGCAGATGAATTAAATCGGCCATTGTCTGAGCATGGGCAAGAAGGTGCGAGAAAAGTTGCTAAAGCGTTAAAAAACGAAAATGTTAACGTGTTCATTTCAAGTCCATACAAAAGGGCAATTCAAACGATCGAAGGTTTAGCAGAAATCATGTCTGCTGATATCCTGATAGAGAAAGATTTCAGAGAGCGATTATTGTCTGGCAAGCCTATTGATGATTTTGAGACAGCCATAGCTAAAGTATGGGAGGACTTTTCCTTTAAGTGGGAGGGCGGAGAATCCAGTAACGCGGCTCAGAACAGAGGGGTCAGGGCGCTAGAGAAAACATTGCAACGCTTTGCTGGCGAGAATATTGTAGTTGGGACGCATGGTAATTTAATGGCGTTAATTATGAACAGCTTCGACCGAAAATTTGATTTTGCCTTTTGGAGACAATTAGATATGCCTGACATCTACAAGCTTAGCTTTGACTATCTTAAGCTCACTGGGGTCAAGCGAATCCATATGCCAATAGAGGAGGAAGCATAAGCATGAATTTTAATATTAATGAGGCTATTGAACTATTGGGGCGCACACCGCGCACTTTGGAATACTTTCTGTCGGATCTGTCTGAGGGCTGGGTGCAATGCAATGAGGGAGAAGGCACGTGGAATGCTGCGGAAGTGATCGATCATTTGATCGAAGCGGAAAGAACGAATTGGCTGCCGCGGCTGGAACATATAATTCAAGTGGGCACAAGCAAACCTTTTCCGCCATTTGACCGTTATGCTCATTTGAATGAGCAGGCTGAACGCTCCTTCGAACAAAGCTTAAAGGAGTTTATCTCGATCAGGGAGCAAAATTTGACGAAGCTCAAGACGTTGATTGATCCTGAACGGCATTTGGAATTGACAGGCTTGCACCCGGAGTTTGGCGAAGTGAAGCTGAAAGAGCTGCTCGCCACATGGGCAGTTCACGATTTAACCCATATCTCTCAGATCGTGCGGGTGATGGCTAAGCGGTACCAGGAGGATGTAGGGCCATGGAAGGCATATCTTAGTATATTGAAAAATTAATGATAGGTTACATGGGATAGTACTTCTCCCGATGTGAAGCTGGCTATGCGGACCTACGATCCCTTATTTGCTCGAAAAACAGGGATTGGAAGTTTTCGCGGACAGAGAATCCGTTATTTGCGGTTTTTGCCTGAATTTCACGGTGATTTTAGGCGAATAACGGAACCACGGTCCGCGGACAGACCTTTTCGACCTGTTTGTTCACAGATAACGGATCTACGGTCCGCTCAAGAATAGACAGCCTCCCACGGTCCGCGAAACCTTGCGACGATTATTCGGCCGGCTATCACATGCGCGCACCGGCAGCACTTTTATTCCTTCTTAGCCCCCAGTATCAAAAACAGCGGTATTCTCAATCTGCGCTGATACGTTTCTTCACATGCAAAATGCTGACGCTGAGGTGCGGATTCTCTCAAATGATCAATGGTAAATCCTGCTTCTTGCAATGCGCGATAATACGCTTCGATTGGGCGATGAAACTTATGAACGATTCCTCCCAGCCAGTGCTGTTCACGGTAACCTTCGCTAAAATAATGATCGACAACCCAGTCCATGCGCATTCCGGTCGGCTGCAGTGTCGAAGTGATAACAGGATGCTCTATGGAAAATATAAACCTTCCGCCGGGTATCAACGACTGATGAATTTGGCGAAACAGGCTGCTGATGTCTTCGACGTAATGAACGGCCAGTCTGGAAAGTACGAGGTCAAAAGCGGCGGCAGGGTAAGTCCAGTGTTCTATCGTTGTATGAACAATAGTGGCATTATAGCCGTTTACAGTACTGACGGCGAGTTGAAACATCGTCTCAGCGCCATCAATACCGACATATTCATCACAACCGGCATCAAAAAGCTCCAGCGCAAATTTGCCGTCTCCGCAGCCTATATCTAAAATTCTGCTGCCGCTGACATCGCCAATAAGCTCACATATGACGGGCTTTTCTAGAGTGTCATTCGCATTGTCCAGCGTTGATCGTCGTTCGAGATATTTCTCCAGATTGGCAGAGTTATTGTAAAACTGCGATCCGTTGTAGCTCATACATTATCTCCCCACTACCATTCATTTCCTTCATTATATAATAGACAGGGAATCCTATGTAATTATATTTTCCTTATCGACAGCGAATACCGGAGAGGGGAAGCGCTAATGAAAAATGTGTTCATCGTTCGCCATTGCGAAGCAGAGGGGCAAGCTCCTGATGCCCGCTTAACGGCTGCCGGCAGGCAGCAAGCCGAAAGATTGACCGGGCTTTTAATGGATAAAAATATCGATTATATCATTTCAAGTCCTTATGAAAGGGCTTATCGTACAATTGCCTCATTGGCGGCCCAGCTCGATATTGAAATTGTGACGGATAATCGATTAATGGAGAGAGCATTGTGCGGACACAATGATCCAAATTGGCGTGAGATGCTGCGCAAAACCTATGATGATCTGGAGTTATGCTATGAAGGCGGGGAATCCGGCAGGGCGGCGATGAGCCGCGCGGTCAGTGTCGTCATGGAAGTGCTGAACAGCAGATATAACAATGTCGTCATCGTATCACATGGCAATTTGATTTCACTGGTGCTCAAGCATTTTGATGAACGGATCGGGTTTGCTGAATGGGAAGCACTCTCGAATCCAGATATTTATCAGCTAGCCTTTGCTGAGACTGTCCCTTATATCCGGCGGATATGGACGGCGTAACATTTTGACGGGAGGAGGGAAAAAACAATGGACGAATATTACTGGGATACGCGGATCGAATATCTGCGCAACTCCAGAGACTTGTTTTATAATGATGACTACCTCGAATTTTTAGTAAAAATGGTTTGGAAGATAGAAGCTCCGGTGCATATTGTCGATTTTGGCTGCGGATATGGTTACTTGGGGTTAAAGCTGCTGCCGCTGCTGCCTCAGGGATCAACCTATACCGGACTTGATCTAGGCAATAAATTACTTGCGGAGGCTAGGCAGCTGTTTGCAAGACTGCCATATGAAGCCTCGTTCATACAAGGGGATATTCAACAGCTTCAACTGGATCGCAAGTATGATCTGGCTGTGTGCCACGCTTTTTTGCTTCACGTTTCTAACCCGCTAGATATTTTGCAAAAGATGATCGATTGTGTTACGGACGGCGGCAAGGTGGCTGCCTTTGAACCGCATTGGATTGGCAATGCAGCGAATTTTTACTTGCATGGATTTGAGCAATCGCAGCATGTCCAGCTAGGGCTGCTTCAGAAGCTGTACGAGTTGGATGCCGCGCGGAGCGGAAAGGACGGCAACATCGGCCTGAAGCTTCCGCTCTATATGAGTCAGCTGGGATTAACGGAAATCCAGTGCAGAGTATCGGACAAGGTGAATGTTTTGTATCCTCGCATGGAGCAAGAGGAAAAACATAAGCTCTATGACGATTTGCGTAAAAGCGGTTATGCAGACGCTCCAGGTGATCGCGAGATATTCATCGACCAGCTCATAGCCCGTGGAGCGACGCCGGAGGAAGCTGGTGTACAGTATGACAATGAGCTGCTGCTGTCACAGCAATTTAACAGTGAATCTTTGTTAACCTATGCTGCAAATATGAAAATTACGTTCGGCAAAGTGGAGCGCTCCTAAGTTCAGGGGAGGACGCTGGCGCATGTGGAGGCTGCGGAATAAGAGCAAGATCTGAAAGCACCAGACCGCCGCTGATGCTTATTCGCTCTGCCTCCCCTGTTTCACCCAGCGCGGAATATGGCGGCCGAAATATTTCGCTATTTTTTCTGCTTCAGTCATAACCGTTTTAATGCCGGCTTCATCATAGTACCAGTTATGTTTATTGATGGTTGATTCATCTTGTTTGACGAGAAAAGTTACACTTGGCGGAAAAATGGCCTGATAGGTCATCAACGCTCTCCGCGAGAAATACGCTTTACAAACAATTATAGCGCGTTTTACTTCAAGCTTCCTTTCCATGATAACCTTCAAAGAGTTTCTTGCATTATCAAATGTATTTTTTGCTTGGTCTTCTTTGAGAATCCTGTCTTCCGGAACTCCCAACGTAAGGGCGATGTCCCTCAAAAATGACCACTCTGATTTTCTGATTTTTGAATTATATCCGCCGGAAGGCAGCAGGTAAGGCGCAAGGCCCTTATGATAATATTCCGATGCTATCGTCATCGGTATCGTATGACTTCCGCCAGGGATAAGGATAATGTCTGATGGAAGGATTTCTTCTTCGGGAACAAACACGAAATCCGTCAAGCAGTCAAATGGATATTTTAGCGGCGCAGTTTCATTGTTGCTCAACGTGATCCAACCTCCAATCCGATATATTTACAGTATAAAGCTTTTAGAGTAAACATTAAACATTTAAAGAATCTCTGCTTTACAAAAAATGGACAGAGATGAAGCGGTCAGAAGGCTGACCAAGCAACATGATCAGGTGATCGTGGAAGAGCTTGTTCTTCCGGGCAATTATATTGAGCAAAGCGTCGCTGGACTGTCCTCATCGCTGCGAGCAGCTGCCCGGCAAGCAATAGAAAACGTGCAGGCTGCAAATAGGGCACTGCTGCCAAAAACGTGGGAAACCGAGTTGAGGCCAGGAACGATGATTGGGGAGAAGGTGACTTCGCTGGATTCAGTCGGGATTTGGATACCGGCACGGAAAGGGCCGCTGCTGTCCACGGCGATTATGTTGGTTACAGCTGCTAAAGTAGCAGGTGTGAAAAAAATTGTAGTCGGCATGCCGCCAGCGGAAAATGGCTTGGGTGACCCGGGAACAGTTGCAGCCGCTGCAATGGCAGGAGCGGATCAATTTGTCATTGGTAATGGTGTTGCTATTATTGCCGGTTTTGCTCAAGGAACAGAGTCGATCCCTGAGACGGATGGCATTTTTGGCCCTGGGCCCGGCGGAATCGCTGCGGCTATGAGTGTCGCTATGACCTGTGGCAAAAAGAGTGTGCTTGGTATCGGCCCGACGGAAAGCATTGTTTTTGCTGATGACAGTGCTGATCCGCGAAGGGTTGCTTATGATTTGATCAATGAAGGGGAGCATGGTCCGGATTCTTCGTCCATTTTGGTGACAACATCCAGCTGCCTGGCAGCTGATGTCGAACGTGAGCTTATGCGCTGTATCGATGAGGTCGAAGGGACAAGAAAGCACTATTTGCGCAATGTCTTTAGTCCAGCAGGTAAAGGAGCAATTATAGTCGCAGCCGATGTCGAGCTCGCTTGCGGCTTTATCAATTGGTTTGCACCAGAACATTTAATGGTTTCATGCCATAAAGAAACGGAGGAGCGAGTGCTGTCGCTTGTTCGCAACGCCGGCGAAATTCTGATTGGCGAATATACTCCGTTTTCGGCAGCCAACTACGGCATTGGCATTACTGCCGTCTTGCCGACAAATCATTTTGCCAGAGCCTTTTCCGGCATTACATCAAAAGATATGGTGAAAGTTTCAACAATCGGCAAACTGAGCAAGCAGGCTCTGCAGGAAATTTATCCGATCATTAGGGAGATGGGGACCTACGAGCAGTTGCCCGGTCATGTCAAAGCGGCGGAAGTTCGTGTTGAAGAATAGAGAGTAACCGCATTGTTTAGAAAATAAAAATTTTCTAACGTTTCGTTTTAGCTTGAACAGGCAAAATGAACGATGTCAAGTAGAGAGCAAAGACTGTCAAAGTGAGGATTGTCCTAGCAATCGTCGATAAAAGTCGAAAAAACAGACTTTATGTCGATTGATTTCCAACTATTGGATTATTAGGGTTTTCTTATATTTATCAATTGGAGGGAATCGCCATGCTATACTGGGCCTACACCCAGTGCGAGGAGGATTTCTCACATCATGAGAACGATCAGCTTGAAGAAAATTATTGCAGCAACGGTATGTTTTGGCGTTATTCTGTCGGCGAATGCAATTGTTGCGCCAAAGGAAACTTATGCTGCGACCTCAACCAGTGCTAAGGCAGCTGGAATCATTTCGACTGCGCAAGCACTGAAAGGGAAAGTGAAATATAAATTTGGCGTCAACAATCCATCCAAATACATATTTGACTGTTCTTCCTTTACCAAATATGTATTTGCCAAGCATGGCGTAAAACTGACTTGGGGCTCGAAGGCGCAAAGCAAGCAAGGGAAGTTTGTCAGCAAAAGCAATTTGCGAAAGGGCGATCTCGTTTTCTTTAGCGTCAGCAAGCCGGGGCAGGTCAATCATGTAGGCATCTACATCGGAAACGGAAAATTCATACACAATACAATCGGATCTAAAGTAAACGGCGTTATCGTCAGCAACCTCAGCTCTTATTCAAAGCGTTATATTACGGCTCGCCGCGTGCTTTAATCTCACTTTCATATATTCCAAACCGGGCGGTCAAACAGTTCGCCCGGTTTCTTTCTGCCATCGAGCGCATAAGGGTTATATATTGCACGGCAACTCGATATAGAAGACCGTGCCTTTGCCGAGTTCGCTTTCGACATAGATGTGGCCGCCATGCTCATGAATTGTCGTGAATACTTGAGTCAGTCCCATACCTGTCCCATCGGCTTTCGTAGAAAAAAAGGGAGTTCCCAAAATACGCAGCTGCTCCTTCGGGATTCCGATGCCGGTATCCTGAATTTTAATATGAATTCGGCCGCGCTTGTAGAAATGCGCAACTATAATTTCACCTTTGCCTTCAATGGCCTCGACTGCATTTTTAATCAGGTTGAAGAACGCTTTTAACAGCAGATTTTTTTTGCCGACAATTTCCCGCTCGCTATTTTGAAAGTCTTTCGTAACGGTGACATTATACAGCTTTTCTTGAAAGAGAAATATAAGAGAATCCAGCTCGGAGCACAGATTGATCGAGCTGTTGCTTTCATTATCAAAGTCGGGCTTAGAGACCTGCAGCAGATTGTTTAATGTTTTGATCGCATTGTCGAGCTCTTCTACGATGATGGGAAAATAGGAATGATTGATTTCCTTTTGCAGCAATTGAAAAAAGCCTTTGACAGTCGTAAGGGGGTTGCGGACTTCATGGGCGATGCCTGCAGCCATTTGGCCGATGGAGGAGAGTTTTTCTAAGTTGTAGAGTCTGTTTTCGGTGTTTTTTCTCTTCGTAATATCCCGTACACGGATTTGTGCCAGGTTATGGTCCTCCAGTTTATATGGCGCGGCCATAATTTCGACATCGATTGTCTCGCCGTCCGCTTTGAACATTTTTTGCTCCATGATTTCAGTAACTTCGCCCTGCCATACACGTTCCAGCCTCTCGATGAAAGCGCTATGAAAAGTGGGGGGTAAAAAGGATTGAAAGCTCACTCCAATAATTTGGTCAGGATACTTCAAGCCAAGAAGATCGAATGCCGCCTGATTGACGTAAATAACAACCTCGTCCTGCAGCACGAAAATGGTGTCCAGCGAATACTTGACGAGTTGGGAAAAATCCAATTCTGAATTTCCGAAACTTTTCAATGGTTTCAACTCCCGCTTTCCTCGTTCTAACAACTTCCTGCAATTTAGCTCTTCTTCCAGCAACCGTATGAAGTTGCGGTCTATACCTCCACCGATGCTTTTAAAATACATTGTAAATAACTCTTGGTCGCTGACTTTCTCGAACATAAATTTAATCACCGTACTTTGTTTACTATCGGCATATCCAAGCTTGGCATGACATGTCTGCATGCATAAGCTGCCGATGGGAGATTAGCGAATCCACTCGATCTACATTAATAAGGGTATCATGTTTCACTCTTTTTATAAAGGGGGTTGTCAGGGAGGAATAATCGTTGTAGGATGAGGATAACAGGTAATTAAAACGTTTTTATAAAAACGTTTTAATGCGCAAGAAAGCTTTGTTTTGCTAATAAAATATCATCATGTATAGGGGCGAGAAAATGTCTGCAGTAACAACAGCGAAGGAACGCAGCGTTCCACAATGGATTTGGCACGAACAACGGGAAGGGCAATTACAAACGACGATCAGCAAAGTGTTTGAACTTCATGAGCAGTGGACAGATGTAGCGCTTTACGCAGCTTTTACAGGAGCAGCAGCCATCCGGCTGAATGGCAAGCAAATTTCCATCGTTGCTGAAGATGCTAATAATGCGGCGGCATTCCAGAAGCTTGAGGACTTTCCATCGGTGCTGCCGGCGGGCCAATATATGCTGGAAATCGAAATGAACTGCAGCGCGATTGTCCCCATCGTCAGCGTCAATAAATATTTATGGCAGCGGCGGGTTGGCTTGATTGCTTATTTAAGCGCAGCCGATGGCTGGCTGGCAACGGATAATAGCTGGTCTGCGGACGACCGTCCCGCTGCAGTAATTTGCCGATTGGGCGAGGAGCCTTTTGGCGAATTAGCGGCTTCTCCGGAATGGTTCGTCAAAGGCGGATACGGCGATATTGCGGCTTACCCGATAACAGAACTGCAATCGCTTGCTGTCTCAAAAATGACGGTTGACTTAGCGGACGGGCGCCTTACAGCGCAAGGCGAGCTGCAAGGGGATTATGATTTGCCGCAGCCGAAGGCGAAGCAGCTGGAGCTGTTTTATCATTTGCGGAAACAAAATGAGTGGAAGGAAATGCGCCGTGTGCAGCAAGCGCTTGATTGTCAGCGCCTTCCGTCATGTACGCTCGATTTATATAAAGAGTATAATACCCGTTTAGTTGTTGCCAATCGAGGAACTGTTCCGGTGAAGCTGCTATGGAATGGCGGTGAATCGCTGCATGAGCTTGAGCACTACGACGGGCAAATTACTGAATGGTTCGAAGTCGGGCCGGGAGAGACATTTTGGACTTTGCCTCAAGGTTTGCGTTATGTGCGTTGCTATTTTCTTGGCCGTGCCGGCGAGCAGTTTCAGTTATCAATCCGGTTTGAGTCGGTGCATGTCGAGCTGAATCAGATCGGTACAATTGAAACGACGCCGCCGTTGTTAGGTCAAATTTATGATACTTCGGCTCATACAAGCAAAATCTGTCATCAGACCGGTTTGTGGGATGGCATTAAGCGCGACCGTCTCAATTGGACCTTCGATTTTTATTTGGCGGCGCGGTCGGGCTATTATTTGTGGGATGATTATGCGGCGCTTCAGCGGGCGGTGCGCGAGCTGGGCGTAGGGACGCCGTACGGCGAATGGATGAACAGTATTTGCGAATATACGCTTTGGTGGATCAAAGCGGTATGTGAGTATTATTTCTACACAGGCGACAAATCTTTTGTTCTGGAGATGAAGGAGCCGTTAGCCCGCCATATCAGCTGGGTGGAAGCCAACATCGATCAGGAAAGCGGCGGCCTTGTTATCGACAAATGGGTTTTGATCGAGTGGGCGCCGCTTACCGACGAGGAAAAGCATACGGCACTGCAGGCGATTTTGAAATTGACCCGCAAAGATGTTGAGCGGCTGGTTGCGGCAGTCCCGGAGCTGGATATAACGTATAATTGGCCGCTGCCGCAGCTCGATGAAGCCGCATTTATGGCGGAGAGCCATCAGCTGGCCACGAAAACACTCGGGATAATTAGTAATTATGTAAGTGAAGAAAAGGCGCTTGCGTTTTTGCAGTCCTATGAATTGCGGGATCCGTATACCCCTTTGTCAGCTTTTACGCTCGCTGAATGCTACTCCAAATTTGGCATGCATGATCGGGCTTATGAGGTAATTGCCCATGTATGGGGCGGAATGATCGAGCGCGGTGCGACAACATTTTGGGAAAGCTACACGCAGGATATTGAAGGCTCTAATGATTTTCATGATGCCTTAACGACTTATAGCGGCTATAAATCTTATCGGATCAGTCTTTGTCATGCATGGTCGAGCACGCCTGTCAAATGGATGACGGAGTATGTGCTGGGCGTGCAGCCGCTTGAGGCCGGCTTCGGGAAAATCCGTTTTGCCCCGCATGCAGCCGGCAAGCTGACTGCTTGTCAAGGCACCGTGAACACGCCGTATGGTCCGATCGCCGTCAGCTGGAAGGTCAATTCTTCTGGGGAGCTTAAGGCCGATCTGCAAGTTCCTGCCGGCATTACAGTGCTCCGCGACTAGACGAAATGTCGATAAATAGTTGTGTCCGACTGGCACATTGTGACAAACACCGCATTTTTCATATGCTACTATTTGCTTTATCTCGCGTTTGCAGATAGGAGCTGAATGATTAAGATGTTGTGTGTAATGGATCAAGTGTTTGAAAATGAAACGATTGTGTTTGACGGGTATCATTTTATCGGCTGTTCGTTTATTAACTGTATTCTTATTATTACTTCCGAGCAATTCGATTTTGATCGGTGCTCCTACAGCGGAACTACCTTTTACGTCGATCCCCGCTTGCCTATAATGGATGTCCGTCAATCCTTGTATGAGAACGCACCTATCTATGAGATGGAGAACGGTGACGTCGATATAAGAGAACTGCTGCGGTAGTTATTCGTAGATTGGAACAAGAACAACTGCATATAGATAGCAGTAAGCTTAAACCCCATTCACGCCAAGAGCGAGAAATGGGGTTTTTGGTGTGTTATTTTCCGATTTTTCGGCTTCTGTACGTTGTTTTAATTAACCAATTGAAAGCGTTATCAGGTGGAGATACAATACATAGTAAGCTGCTGCAGCCGCTTCAGCCGCTACTATATATGAAGGGAGACATGATGTTGCGTTTCACAAAATTTCATTCGATTGTCGTGCAGTTATTTCTGTTCTGCTTTATTGGGATGACGCTGCCGGTCCTGGTCATGGGCTTCCTCTCGTACAACAAATCGTCCAAAATTGTAGAGGAGCAAGTGGGAAAAGTGGCCTCACTCACCATTACGCAAGTAAGCGACAAGTTAAATTTATTGTTCAAAAAGCTCGACGACTCCTCCATGATGGTGCTTAGCAACCGGGTCATTCATGAAATATTGGAAAAGCCAAGCGGCAGTTTGTATGAAAAAACGAAAGAGGTGCAGGAGGGGCGGGAGATGCTTACGTCCATTATGATCAACTCGCCGGAAATACTAGATATTTACATTTTTGACGTAAATCGCAAATATTCTGTATTCAGTGCAGACTCTTTAATGGCTGTCCTCAATCAATGGGATTCCGCCTGGTACAAAGCGATACTGGAGGCAAATGGGAACACAGTCTGGTTCGGCTTATCTGCCAGCTCCTATGTAAAAAATACTGATACCGGCTTTCCGATATTCGCACTTGGGCGGGCGATACGAAGCTGGGAGAGCGGGAAAGTTATTGGCGTGATGGTATTTGAGATATTGGGGGATAGTTTGATTGCTGAACTGGATCGCGTCCAATTTGGCGACACTGGCTACGTTTATATTGTTGACGACGACAATCGTTATTTTTACCACCCGGATCCGCAGCAGTACGGCCGGCGGTCGACTAATTCCTCTCCTGATGACGAGCCGCAGATGCATCGAGAAAATAACACGACCTTAATGATACCGTCCCGGCTGGACAATGGCTGGCATGTGGTGGGGCTCGTACCGCTGGAGGAGTTGACCGCCGATTCGGCTTCCATCCGCAACTTTACAATCTGGATTGCCTTATGCTGTATTGCGGCGGCGCTCGGCATGGGTTATTTTGTCACCCGCAAGATCGGCAATCCGCTTGTTCAGCTATGCCGGCTAATGCGCAAGGGCGAGGCAGGCGATTTGAGCGTGCGCAGCATGAATATCGGCCGCAATGAAATAGGCCAGCTCGGCCGGAGCTTCAATAAAATGCTGGGTAAAATCGATCAGCTTATTCACCGGATTGCCGAGGAGGAGAAGGAGAAGAAAAAGGCTGAGGTACGGGCACTGCGCTATCAGATCAATCCGCATTTTATGTACAATACGCTCAATTCGATTCGCTGGATGGCGAAGTTGAATCGGACCAGCGATGTCGATCTTGCTGTTACCGCGCTTGTTCAGCTATTGGAAGGCAGTCTGGGACGCAATGGCGTATTTATGAAGCTGAGCGATGAGCTGCAGCTGCTGCGCAAGTATATGCTGATTCAGGAGTACCGCTATGATAATCCGATCGTACTCGAGATTCAATGTCCGGAGTCGTTGATGGGAGTGCTGATTCCGCGCATGCTGCTGCAGCCGATTGTTGAAAATGCGATCTTCCACGGAATAGCGCCGAAGGATGCGGAAGGGAAGATTACGTTGACGGTTGAGCAGCAGGGGGCTGATCTTGTCATCCGCATTAAAGATGATGGCATCGGCATCGAGCCTGAGCGGGTGAGCGAGCTGCTGGCCAGCGAGCAGGATTGCGGCAAGCGCGGCATGACGAACATAGGCGTCCGCCATGTTCATCAGATGGTTCAGCTGTATTATGGAGCGGCTTATGGGCTGCGCGTAAAGAGCGAGCCGGGAGTCGGAACAGAAGTCAGCATTACACTGTCGCTTGCGAAAGGAGAACAATATGTGCAAAGTACTGCTGGTTGATGACGAGAAAATGGCCAGAATGGGTCTGCGCGCAGTGATCGATTGGGATGCCAGCGGCTTTGAGCTCGTAGGCGAAGCCTCTAATGGCGAGAAGGCGATGCGCTGGGTCGACGAGGGCGAGGTTGACATTCTAATTACCGATATTGCTATGCCGGTGATGGACGGTCTGGAACTAACGCGTATCGCCAAAGAAAAATGCCCTTGGATTAAAGTGCTGCTGCTAAGCTGCCACAGTGATTTTGAATATGTGCGGGAAGGAGTGCGGCTGGGCGCGTCCGATTATATTTTGAAGCCGATGCTTGAGGAGGAAGCGCTGCTGGCCATTTTGCGTCAAATGCGTGCCAAGCTGAAGGAGGAGCGGGAAAATCAGCAAATCGTAGAATGGTATAAAAAGCGCAATCTCTCTCTCGGGAGCGGTGGCGGCAAACCGGATACTACGCTGCATCAGCGTCTAATTCAGCAGGCGACAGCTTATATCGATGCCCATTTCACTTCGCCAATTACGCTGCAGCAAGCGGCGGATAAAGCAAATGTCAGCCGCAATTATTTCAGCGAGATGTTCAAGCGAGTGACGGGACAAAATTTCATCGATTACATTATTGCGCTTAGGGTCAATCGGGCCAAGCAATTGCTGCAAACGTCCTCTCTCAAAGTGTATGAAGTTGCCGAGCAATCCGGCTTTAATGATGTCAAACATTTCAGCAAGCAATTTAAAAAAATAGTCGGCTGCTCGCCGGCAGAATTTCAAGGGTTATGGCAGCGCGAGGTTGATTAACGAACCAAAACATCTGAAAACATAACACAAAAAAAGAATATAATCCCTGTAAATGTGATATTCAGTCATTTTATAATAAAAGCGTTTACAACAGTCATTTGACCACTATTGAGGAGGCGTTGAAGATGAAGAAAATTAAAGGTTCATTACTCGTTTTAGTAATGGTACTCATCGTAGCTTCTGTATTGCAGGCTTGCAGTTCAAATGGCAACAGTGGCAAGGAGGGCGGTTCGAACAGCGGACAAAATAAGCAAAATGAAGGGAAGGGAAATGATCCCGCACCTGCACCTGCACCGAAAGGGGAGAAAGTTAAAATCAAATGGGCGACCTGGGGCAATCCTGGCGAGCTGACAAGATTTCAGGAATTTACGAAGGATTTCAATGCGAAGCACCCGGATATAGAAGCGGAGCTGATCCCGATCCCCGGCGAATATGAGCAAAAAATATTGACGCAGCTAAGCGGCGGAACGGCGCCGGACATTTTCTATTCAGGTGATGCTACAATGGTCAAGCTCATTGAGAACGGCAGTATCGAGGAGCTGACGCCGCTCATGGATACGCCGGACAGTGTAATCAAAAAAGAGGATTTCTTCGAAGGTCTGTGGGGCGCTTCGGTACGTGACGGTCATGTGTTCGGGGTGACGGTCGATTGTAATCCGATGGTGCTCTGGTATAACAAGAAAGTGCTGAAGGATGCCGGAATTGAAGAGTCGCCTGCCGAGCTGCAGGCGCAAGGAAAATGGACTTGGGAAGCCTTCCAGACGATGACAAACAAAATCCGCGAAAGCGGCAAGTACGGCTACGTGCTAGATAACGGCTGGGCGTCAACCCATAGCTGGGTAACGTCAAATGGCGGGCAGGTCTATGATGAGAATGGGCGTTCTGTCGTATATTCAAATGAAAAGGCAATGGAAGCCTTCCGTTTCTTATATGACAATGTCAAGCAGAAAAATATTACGTTCTCCGGTACGCTGCCAAAAGGGCAAGGCGGTGATGCAATGTTTATGTCCAATCAGGTAGGCTTCGTCGGGGCAGGCCGCTGGTATTTGCCGCTATTCAAGAAAAACGCCAAACTTGAGTACGATGTTGTAACTTGGCCGACTAACACGGGCAAGAAAATAGAGCCGGCTGGCATACCGACAGCTTATATGGTCATGAATAAGGCATCCAAAAATAAAGAAGCCGCCTATACGTTCTTATCCGAATTTGTCAGCAAGGAAGGCCAGGTATACCGTCTGCAGGGAGGCGGCAACGCAGTTCCGTCCGTATCTGGCGCAGATGAGGTTGTGATGGAAGGCAACCTGCCGGAGCATGCGCAGCTTTTCCTTGACGCGCGTGAAATCGGCTACGCGCTCACCCCGTCCGAAGCCGGCATTCCGGGCTTGAGCAAAGATATTACCGACCGTTTTGAGGCGCTGTGGCTGAAAAATGAAGATCTCGATAAAGCGATGAAGGATATTGAAGAGCTGTCGAACAAAAAAATTGACAACTATAACAAAAAATAAATGAACAGAGAGGCGGATGGCGATGGATATTAAACCATCCGAAAGGATGCAAGAGACGACAGCTGCCAAGACGAAGCCTGCTGCAGCGGGGAAAATAAGTATGAAGCGGGCGGACGCAATATGGGGATATCTCTTTATTGCCCCGCAAATGATCGGCCTCATTCTTTTCTCGCTCATACCGTTAATCTCCGCCTTCGTGCTCAGCCTGATGAGCTGGGACGGCTTCGGGGACAAAACCTTTATCGGGCTTCGCAATTTTGCCGACCAGTTTCAAAATGAAAATTTTCGCAAAGCGGTTGTAAACACATTCTATTACACCGTTCTTACCGTACCGACGGGCATCGTTTTATCGATGCTCGTCGCCATCGGGCTCAATAAAGTAAGAGGAAAGGTGTTTTACCGTCTGATCTATTTCATGCCGCATATTACGATGTCTGTTGCCGTTGCTGTCGTCTTTATGTGGATGTTCAACGCTGACTTCGGGCTGATCAATCTGTACTTGAAGCAGTGGTTCGGCATTGATGGGCCGAGCTGGCTGACAGATACGCGATATGTGATGCCGTCGATTGCGCTGTTAAGTGTTTGGATGGGGCTTGGCAACAGCATGGTGCTTTTTCTCGCCGGATTGCAGGGCATATCTTCTACTTATTACGAGGCAGCGCAAATTGACGGGGCTAGCAAGTGGCAGCAGATCAAGCATATTACAATTCCGCTGCTGTCGCCAACGACCTTTTTTATTACCATTATTTCGATAATCGGCTCGTTCCAGGTGTTTGACCAATCGTTTATTATGACTTCGGGTGGACCGGCGAAGGCGAGCTATACGATGGTTTTTCACATTTATGAATCAGCCTTTGTTGATTTTACCTTTGGAGCAAGCACCGCTTCGGCCGTTATTTTGTTTATCTTGATCTTATCTGTCACCTTATTCCAGATGGGTATGTCCAAGCGATGGGTGCATTATGAGGACTAGGAGGGGCGCTGATGCGGACCGCGACTGCTAAACGAAAAAATATCCCGGCAGCAATTATGCTCCATCTCGTACTTGCCGCCGGCGCTTGTTTGATGGCGCTGCCATTTGTGTGGATGGTGCTGAGCGCATTGAAGGATTTGTCCCAGGTGTTCATCGTGCCGCCCAAATGGATTCCCGATCCGTTCGTCTGGTCGAACTTCAAGGAATCGCTAACGGCGCTGCCATTTGGGCAAGCTTACTTGAACAGCCTGTATATCAATGTGATCGTTGTGGCAGCACAGCTAATTACATGCTCGATGGCAGCTTATGCCTTCGCCAAAATCCGCTTCCCGTTCCGGGAGCCGCTGTTCGTTTTGTTTCTGGCGACGATGATGGTGCCCGGACAGGTGACGATCATTCCGTTGTATCTCATTATGAAAATGATCGGCTGGCTGGATACACATCTGGCATTAATCGTTCCGGCTGCACTGCTCAATGCGTTTGGCGTCTTTCTGCTGCGGCAGTTTTTCAAAGGAATACCGAAGGATATGGAGGAGGCGGCAATTATCGATGGTGCGGGCAGATGGACGATCTACACCCGCATTATGCTGCCGCTCGTCAAGCCGGCATTATCGGCGCTGGCCATATTCACCTTCCTTGGGATGTGGAACAGCTTTTTCTATCCGCTTATTTTTCTGAACAGCCCGGAAACCTTTACCGTTCCGATGATGCTGAATTTGTATCGCGGAATGTATGCGACCGACTGGACGCTGATGATGGCCGGCGCCTCGATCGCCCTGCTGCCAGTGCTGCTCGTCTATTTGATCGGGCAGCGATATATTATTGAAGGTGTGACGCTTTCAGGGATAAAAGGATAAGGGAAAAGGGGCTTTCCGAATGGTTCGAACCATTTTGGACAGCCCCTTTTCGTTGTTTAATTGTAGACGATTCCGCCGTCGATCATAACCGATTGGCCGGTCATATAATCAGAATCCGGGGAGGCGAGATAGGAAACAAAGTTTGCTACATCCGCGGGCTCCTGGGTGCGTCCTAGTGCAATCCCTTCGGCAAACTTTTCAAATGCTTCTCCCTTCTTCAAGCCCATATACTCAACCATGCCGGCATCAATCCGCTCCCACATGCCAGTCCCGACGATGCCCGGACAGTAAGCGTTGCATGTAATTTTGTCCTTGGCATATTCTTGCGCAGCCGCCTGAGTAAAGGCGCGAACGGCAAATTTAGTTGCAGAGTAGGCGGCAAGCATCGTAAAAGCTTGATGGCCGGCAATGCTGCAGGCATTAATGATTTTGCCGCCTGTTCCTTGCTTTTGCATTTGTGCAGCAGCCGCCTGAATGCCATAAACAACGCCAAATACGTTGACCTGAAACAGCTTCTCCAGCTCGGCAGGCTTAATATTGGCAATTGGCGCTACTTGCTCGATGCCGGCATTATTGATGAAGACATTGATGCTGCCGAAATGATCTACGGCTGCTTGTACGAGCGCAGTTTGATCTTCTTGCCTCGACACATCGCCGATAAAGGAGGCGACCTCAATATTTTGACTCTTGAATTCCTGTACCGTTGCTTGCAGCACCTTCTCATCCCGGTCGCTTAATACAACCGCAAAACCGTCCTTTGCTAAACGCTGCGCGATTCCCTTGCCTATCCCTTGGCCTGAGCCAGTAATAACAGCCACTCTTTTTGTTCCCAACTCTTTAACATCTCCTTATTAAGTAATTACTTCAATCGTTATTTTGTCAATTTCTGTTCTAATTATCCTCTTGCTCAGGCAGAATTTGCCTTCGTCCCTTATACCTTACTTCCTTACGGATTGAGCTGTTCAACGTACAGCGGCAATTTGGTATAATAGGGGGAGCTGAACAAGACAAGGATGGTGAAGCTTTGATTAGGATCGTCATTGTGGATGACCATGCTGTAGTTCGATCCGGACTAAAGCTGCTACTAGATGCAAGAGATGATATGACGGTCATTGGCGAAGCGTCCGAGGGTGAGGAAGCAATCCGCTTATCCGAGCAATTGCTGCCCGATGTAGTTCTCATGGATTTGAGCATGCCTCATGGCAAAGACGGTCTAACGGCTTCCCGTGAGCTGCAGCAAAGGCTGCCGGAAATTGCTGTGCTTATTTTGACGATGCATGACGATGAGGAATATTTGTTCCGCGCGATACAGGCAGGTGCGTCCGGGTATGTACTGAAGAGCGCTCCCCATGAAGAGCTGGTGAATGCCATTCGTACCGTCGCTGCCGGCAATGCCTATTTGCATCCTACTGCCACGAAGCGATTGATGATCGAATATTTGGAGCGGCTAAGCAATGGTGAAAGTACAGATTTATACGAGACGTTGACTGTCAGGGAGAAGGAAATTTTGTCTTTGGCCGCCAAGGGCTACGGCAATAAGGAAATAGCCGAGCAGCTCGTTATTAGCGTCAAAACAGTGGAGACACATAAGGGCAATGTCATGGAAAAGCTCGGTCTCCGTTCCCGTCCGGATCTGGTCAAGTACGCTGCAAAAAAGGGGCTGCTTAATTTTGAGTAATTCTTGGGATATGACGGATTCGGGCAGTGCCGGTCCGCTCATCACTTCTTTGCTGGCAAGGCTGGATGAGCAGATTACAGATCAGAGCTATCGCGATGAGCTCAAGCGCTCGCTCAAGCAGCTGACCGATGTCAAATATGCTTTGGACGAATCGTCGATTGTTGCAGTAACCGACCCACGCGGTAAAATAATATATGTGAATGACAAGTTTTGCCAGGTCTCGAAGTATCCTCGTGAGGAGCTGCTTGGCCGGGATCACCGTATCATTAATTCCGGTTATCATGACAAAGCCTTTATGAGAGGCTTGTGGAATACAATCCGGTCAGGCAAAGTGTGGACGGGGGATATTAAAAATCGCGCCAAGGACGGCACTTATTATTGGGTACATACAACGATCGTTCCGTTTCTTGGCGATGACGGAAATCCATACCAATTCTTAGCTATACGCAACGAAGTGACCGCATTGAAGCAAGCGCGCGAGGATTTGGAAATGCTGATGGCCAAAGTCATGCAAATTCAGGAGGATGAGCGGCGGCGGATTTCCCGCGATTTGCATGACGGCATCGGCCAGAGCCTGTATTCTTTTCTGATTCAGCTGGATCGCATCATTGCGATGCCCGCGACAGGCGGCGACCATCTGGCGCTGTTGCGCGACCAGACTGTGCAGCTGATTGAGGAAGTTAGAGGCTTGGCATGGGAACTGCGGCCGTCTGTACTGGACGATCTTGGGGTCGTGCCGGCTATACGCTCTTATATCGAGAACTTTAGCTCGCATTACGGCATCAAGGTGCGCCTGGATTGCAATTTGCGGCAGCGATTGAGAGGAGAGGCGGAGACAGCTATTTATCGAATCATTCAGGAGGCGCTCACCAATATTGCCAAATATGCCGATGTTGACGAGGCGGAAGTCGCGATTCTGCAGACGGAAACAGCGATTACGACGAGCATTTGCGACCGCGGCAGCGGATTTGCGATGGCTGTGAAGCCGCGCGGCATCGGTCTGCAAAGTATGGAGGAGCGGGCCAGAATTGTAGGCGGCCGCTTTGAGGTGGAATCGGAGGAAGGGCGCGGAACAACAATACGCTTCACCTTGCCAAGACAATGAGCTTCGGCAAAGTGTGATTCTTTTCACAGAGATCATTCGCTTTTTATTGTACAGTCGTCTTAGAGAGAGATGAAGTACAGGATAGCGATAAAGGTCACGCTTGTGAAAGGATGAGGGCCATGATGAACATAGCAGATAAACGCCTGGAGCCGTTCGATTCCGCGCGCTCGAGCACATTTATGATGATGGTAAGCCGATTAAAGGCAGAGCATGACCGGTTGAAGGAGCAAGTACATCGGCTGCATGAACGCAGCCTTGATCTGGCAACTGCAACTTCACGCGGCAATCGTCTGCAGCTGCTGGAGGAACTGCGCCTTGAGACTGCCGGTTTGCTGGCTGATTTGGAGCAGCATGCCAAGTGGGAGGATGAGGAGCTGTTTCCGGCTGTCATGCATTACTTCAAACGCCGTATGGAGCCGACGATGATGCCTTCAATGTGGGTGCTGGAGAAGGATCATGAGCTGGCATTGCAATTTTTTGATTCCTTTATGGAGCTAAGCTGCTCCATTCTGGCTGACCTGCAGCAGGATGGCAGCGGCAACGCTGCAGACAGTTATTATGATTTCTTCGATGTGCTCAAGCGGGCGGCCGATCATTTGACGCAAGCCTGCCTCATTTTGCAGGGGCATTTTCATATGGAGGAAGAATTTTTGTTCCCGCTGGCCGAGGAAATTTTGACGGATATCGATTATTTGTTTTCGTGAATGGTGGACGACCTGCTAACCCGTGTTGGACGGTAGTGGCTGGTCGTTTTTTTGTTTTGCGCAATAAGGATTTGCGAAATGAGGATGCGCAATAAGGATTGACAAATGTACAGGTGGAAACTATAATGGTTCAAACTTGGTGGTGAGAAAAATTGGTAATTGCGAAAGGTGGATGATATGGGTATGAAACTTTTGACAGAACGGCTGCTGATACGTGATTTTGAGGTCAATGATTGCGATAGTGTTCATGCCTATGCATCCGATCCTTTAGTCACTGAACATATGATATGGGGCCCCAACACGTTAGCAGAAACAAAAGAGTACATTGAACGAATGATCGGGATGCAGCGGCAGTCTCCGCGAGTCGGCTTCGAATTGGCGGTAACATTGAGGGCGAATGGCAAGCTGATCGGCGGCGTCGGTATCCATGCTTCAGGTTTGCAAGGGGAGGTTGGTTACTGCTTTCATCCTGAATATTGGGGACAAGGCTATGCCTCGGAAGCGGCTGCAGCAATGCTGCGATTTGGATTTTTGGAGCTGGGACTGCATCGAATCTATGCAACATGCCGTCCGGAAAATATTGGATCAGCCGGCGTAATGAAAAAAATCGGTATGACCTACGAGGGCCATTTGCGCGAGCATATGTTTCATAAAGGGAAATGGCATGATTCTTTGCAGTATTCAATACTTGAGCACGAGTTCGATTAGGGGACTTAAGAGGATTGTCTATTAGCGAACTAGACAGGACCAGTGCTTCTGGTTCGAAGCACTTGCTCGTACCTGTAGTATTCATTCCACTTAATGTATTAAGGGCCCATTAATACTATCCCAATGAACATAAGATTATCACTGCATTAAATGTAGCATCCATATAATAGATAACAAAGCCCTTTCAATAAGGGCTTTGTTACTCGTGCGATTATGGTTTGATTGCTTTTATAACGGCAGAGGCAATATAATCCTCCACCTTCGATCCAGGAACCCAATCTTTGAAGAACGTCCTCGATTCCTCTTTCGGCTCGACCACCACATCCTTAAATCCACTTTGCTTTAGCATCGTTTTTAATTCATAAACGGACGAGGCCCCGGATATACACCCCGAATATAACACATCCAGGTCGTTTTTTATTTCCGCCGGCAGCTCTGTTGTCGTTACGACATCTGAAATGGCCAGACGTCCACCAGGGCGCATGACACGGAACGCTTCATGAAAAACTTGCTGCTTATCCGGTGAAAGATTGATTACGCAGTTGGAAATAATGACATTCACCGTTTGATCTGGAACGGGTAAATGCTCGATCTCTCCTAGCCGAAAATTCGTATTTGTAAACCCTCCTTTGATGGCGTTCGATCGTGCGCGGCTAACCATTTCCGGTGTCATATCGACCCCAATGACTTGACCGGTTTCCCCAACCTGACGGGACGCGAGAAAACAATCGAAACCACCGCCGCTGCCCAGATCCAATACAACTTCTCCCGGTTTCAATTCGGCTATCGCTTGTGGATTACCGCAACCTAAACCAAGATTTGCGCCATCCGGAACAGCTGTTAATTCTTCAGATGAATAGCCCATTTGGGCTGAAATATCATGAGCCGACCCACAACAGCTTGGAGCAGGAGGACAGCACGAATTCGGCTCGCCTTCCTGTATCGCGATTTCTTTGTATCGACTCCGAACATTTTGGCGAATTTGGTCATGACTAACTTGATTCTTCACAAGAATCTCTCCTTTATTTTAAATGATGATACTTACACTGTTCACTTATGAGGAAATGGATTGAGCTTGTTATCGGCTGATGTACGCTCATGCACTTACGCACTGAAGAGAAGTTGAAACGGTTGTCAGTTTGCTCGCACTGTTTTCAGGAAACGCAAAAGTTTGCGAACAACGTAATTCGCGTCTGGCCCCACCCCCCTTAATGTAGCGGAAGCAAAGGAACGTTGTCCTTCCAACCCGACATAATACAGTCCTGGAACGGAAAAGCTTATACCTGCTGTTTGTATCGGTTTTCCTTCGGTGTCCAGCGCCCCGATCGGGTGAAGGTAGGAGAGATCCGGACGATACCCGGTCGCAAAGATGATAGTTTCTACCGGTTCTTTCGTTCCGTCTGGCCAGACGACGCCATTGGTGTAAAATGAAGTGAACATCGTCCGTTGATCCGGTTTACCAGACTCTAATCTTGCTCTGTAATCATTCAAATCGACAACGGTACTCGGACTTGGTGGTTTTTTACCGAATCGCCAGAATGGAAAGGTGTCAAAGCCTAAGTTTCTAATCCAGAAATGCAAATCAATCCCCAACACTTTTGGCTTCATAAGCTGAACGGGCTGAAGTACGGCTAAAGAAGTATGGCTGCTGTCCGCAAGCTCTACCGCAATTTGCACAGCAGAATTTCCACGACCGACGATAACTACCCTTTGCCCTTTATAACGATCCGGATTGCGATACACAGAAGAGTGGAGGATATCCCCTTGAAAGAGTTCTCTTCCATTTATTTCTGGTATATAAGGATTATGAAAGGAACCTGTCGCATTGATGATCGTTCGCGTTTGGAATACGTCTCCCGTTCGTGTTCGGATCGAAAAGCCGTTTTCATTTGTTTCTACGGTAGTAACCTTCTGATTCGTTCGGATGGGAAAGTCAAAGCGCCGGGCATAATCGTTTAGATACTGAATCACTTCATTTCTAAGCGGGTAATGGGTTCTCGCTCCAGGTATCCTCATGCCTGGCAACGATGACAAACGTGCTGGTGAAAAAAGTTTTAGACTATCGTAATAATATGGCCAGGAACCCGATGCCTGTTCGCCTGCCTCCAGGATCAAAAATTGCAGCCTGTTCTTCTTCAAGTAATATCCGGAAGCAAGACCGGCTTGCCCACCACCAATGACAATTGCATCAAAATCCTCTGTCATCTAACCCCTCCTACAATTATTTGCAAATTGCAAGTATTAATGAAAAAGATTACCCCAAAGGGGTAGTACAGCATTGACCCGATTTCTCCATCGCTGCATTTAGCAGCTTGATCGAGCGGATAACGGTATCTTTTTCAGAATCGTTCATATGCGAGAAGATTTCACTTAAATAAGCGTTCATTTGCTGGTCGATCGACGCTGCAACATATTTGCCTTCCGTCGTTAAAGAGAGGATATTCACCCTCCGGTCATCTGGATCAGGCGTTTTTTTCACTAATTTCATCTTGATTAACGATTGCACCTGTCGGCTAAACGTCGTTATGTCGGTACCTAATGCCTCGGCGACTTGTTGGATGGAAGGCTTATGCTGGTGATCGATCTCATAAAGAATATGGCTTTGAATTAAGGAGATGTCGCAGCCGCCTGCAGAACAGCAACTTTTATTCAGAAAACCAAATCGACGAGTCATGATTTGAATGAGTTCACGTACATTTTCCATGGTGCTTCACCTCATGAAACAGTTATACAATAATCATTTGCAAATTGCAAGTATCATAATGATCAACTATGAAATATAATAACGGAGGAATAGGGCTTTATGCAGAGTAAAGTGGGTTGCTATTGTAAAAGATGCGTAAAGGCTCATTTTCGGTATTGACTTTTTTTCATACACAAATAACAATATGGTTATAAGGTTTTGGGAGTGAGGTGATAGGAATGACATTGGAATTTGAAAAGTTAGCGGATATTTTTAAAGCTCTTGCCGATCCGACAAGGTTGAAAATCCTTTCTTTGCTTCGTAATCGCGATTGCTGCGTATGCGAACTGGTTCCCATCTTTAACATATCCCAACCCGCTATTTCTAAACATGTAGCCCGCCTGAAAATGGCTGAATTGGTTCGTGAAACACGAAAGGGACAATGGGTGTTCTATTCAATCAACGAGAAACGGTTAGAGGAAATTGGGTATGCCTTATCCAATTTGCCGGATATATCCGAGGAGCTGCGGAAATTGGAAGAACAAGGACTAACGGTCATATGTGAGTAGAAGGGGGAACAACAAGTGAGTAAACAAGGGAGAAAGCGACTATCTTTTCTGGATCGCTATTTGACGTTATGGATTTTTGTTGCTATGGCGATCGGAATTGGGCTTGGCTTTGTATTTCCTCAATTTGTTGACGGTTTGAATGAATTGCAAGTCGGGACCACATCGATACCCATTGCGATAGGTCTCATTTTGATGATGTATCCGCCGCTGGCGAAGGTACGATACGAAGAAATTGGCCGTGTCTTCCGAAATGGGAAGGTGTTAACCCTTTCATTGATTCAAAACTGGCTCATTGGTCCGATCTTAATGTTTATCTTAGCCATTATTTTTCTTCGGGATTACCCGGAATACATGGTCGGTCTTATTATGATCGGTCTAGCCCGTTGTATTGCAATGGTTATCGTTTGGAATGATTTGTGTAAAGGGGATACGGAGTACGCGGCGGGACTCGTGGCTTTCAACTCGATCTTTCAAGTTTTGTTTTATTCCGTTTACACCTATGTCTTTGTAACGATCTTACCGGGATGGTTTGGCTTGGAAGGGGTCGTTGTGGACATTACGATGGCGGAAGTCGCCAAAAGTGTGTTTATTTATCTTGGAATACCGTTTCTGGCCGGGATGATTACACGTTATTCGCTTGTAAAAGCAAAGGGAAAGTCCTGGTATGAAACGGTCTTTATTCCAAAGATCAGTCCCATTACACTGATCGCGTTATTGTTTACGATTATCGTCATGTTCTCGCTCAAAGGTGAAATGATTATTCAATTGCCTTTAGATGTCGTGAGGATCGCGATCCCTTTGCTGATTTACTTTGTCGTCATGTTTCTGATCTCGTTTTTTATGGGCAAAAAAGCTGGAGCTGGTTATCCCGTTACATCTACACTGGCTTTTACTGCATCCGGGAATAACTTCGAGCTGGCGATTGCCGTTGCTGTTGGGGTGTTTGGTATTCATTCCGGCGCAGCATTTGCGGCCGTGATCGGGCCTCTTGTGGAAGTGCCTGTGATGATTGCATTGGTCAATGTCGCTCTCCGATTTCAACAAAAGTATTTTTCAAAGAAACCATCCTAACATAAACAGGAGGAGTCATCATGTCAGCTAACAAACAAATCGTTTACTTCTTATGCACCGGTAATTCTTGCCGCAGTCAAATGGCAGAAGGATTCGGGAAACAACATCTTGGTGATCAATACGAGGTATATAGCGCTGGAATTGAAGCACATGGTCTGAATCCGAATGCAGTCAAAGCAATGGCGGAAAAAGGGATTGACATCTCCAAGCAAACGTCGGATGTAATCGACCCGGAAATTTTGAATAAAGCCGATTATGTGATTACCCTTTGTGGTGACGCAAACGACAAATGCCCGATTACCCCGCATCGTGTTACCCGATACCATTGGGGGTTTGATGATCCAGCCAAGGCAACCGGAACAGAAGAGGAAAAATGGGGTGTCTTCCGGCGTGTGCGGGACGAGATTGAAGAACGTATCAAACGATTTGCAACCGAAGGGAAATAAGAGATCCAGGGTATCCATTCCGGCAAACCGGCAAGTTCAAGACCATAAATATCGCCAGGCCATCACCGCGGCAGGTTTAGGGCTGGAATTGGGATCTAAGAGAGGAGGCGACGCCGACATGATTAAAAGAATGCACGTTGCTGTAAATTGTACCGATATAGAGAAATCATTAACTTTTTACCGGAGCTTCTTTGGTGTTGAACCTACAAAGGTGAAAGACAATTATGCGAAATTTGAGTTAGATGAACCGGCTTTGCATTTTTCGTTAAATGTCAGGTCCTTCGAAAAAAAAGGCGTACTGAATCATTTGGGTTTCCAAGTGAACAATACGGAAGAAGTTCTGGCAATGGGAGAACGTCTGCGACAATCAGGACTGCTGCTCATTGATGAGATGAACACGACTTGCTGCTATGCTGTGCAAGACAAAGTTTGGGTTTATGATCCAGACGGGAATGCTTGGGAAATTTTTCATACGAAAGAGGACTCGGAATTTGAGTCTGCTGGCGATCCGCGTGACTTATCGCTTTGCTGCGCTTCGCCTGCGGCTCCAATGCCGGTAGAGTTTACTTCATTCCGGAAGAAATAAAGGAGAACAAAATGACAAAGACTTATCACACATTAGTGGAAGATCGAATTTTCATAGGCGGAGCGGTAGATGTTAAGGATATGGTTACTGTCGAACACTGCGATGTCATCGTAGATCTTCGGGAAGAAGCTACGGAGTGCGCCTATCCGGACTCAAATGTAACCTGGATCAAGGTTGGGATTGGTGACCATGCTGAATCTCCGCAAGAAGATTTATTCCGTCAGGCCATTGACCAAGTTGTTGAAACATACCGTATTGGAAAAAAGGTTGGGTTTCACTGTGGAGGCGGCAAGGGTCGCACCGGAGCAGTGGCCATTGGCACCCTCATCACATTGGGAAAGGCATCTTCGATTGAAGAAGCCGAAAAAATGGCCAAAGCTATTCGACCTGTGATCCATATTCGAGAACCTCAACGTGAGGCGTTAGAGAAGCTATTTAACTCCAAATAGGTGTAAGAGAAGGAGCCGCCATCGTTTAGGCGGCTCCGCTCTGGTTCTAAACGATCTCCGCTGAACTTCATTTTCACACAAAGCTGCTTAGCTGGTCAAAATGAAGGATAGGTAACAAGTGTTTAAAAGAAAAAGCAAGGCAAGAAACTAAAAACGAAGCAGCCCCGGACATTTCTGCCTGGAGCTGCTTTCGACTGATGCTTTCGGATTATGTCTTTGGTATATCCAAAATGGAGAGAGTTGTCTATTTATTATAGGACAAGAAGATACCAATAACTAAGTATTACGAGCCTAGAAGGAAAAAAGACGTTGGGGAAACTCCTATGCATCTCTGAAGATGGTTGTATGAGGGGAAGGATTTACATGGGGGACAAGAACCTGAAGTCGCCTATATAACTGACAACCTCGATTTGTCTTGCTTTGGAAGTTATCGTACTGCATGAATAGTAAAAAGAAGGAGAAATGAAAAGCGGCCATTTGAAGAAGAGGCCACTGAAAAAGTCCATCTCTTAGAAAAAGGTACAGTCCTTCAACAAATTGAAGAATCTGTACCTTTTTTGCTTTATAATAGAGTCATCACGAAAAGCGAGTGAGAGCGGATGATTCGGCAACAACAAACCTTTGTTCTAAGTCCTTACACGGCTCTGTATGACATCGTCGTGCCTAAGGACAATATGCTTCGTCAAATCAACGAACTGGTGGACTTCACTTTCATATATGAGGAACTGGAAGCAAAATATTGTTTGGACAATGGACGTAACGCAATTGATCCCATTCGCATGTTTAAATATTTGCTGCTGAAAGCTATTTTTGAACGATCTGATGTCGACATTGTTGAGCGCTCCAAGTATGACCTGTCGTTCAAATACTTCCTCGGCATGGCGCCAGAGGACCCGGTCATCGATCCGAGCTCTCTGACCAAATTCCGCAAACTGCGGTTGAAAGACATCAACCTGTTGGACATGCTCATTGGTAAAACGGTAGCCCTTGCTATTGAGCAGAATATCTTGAAGAGCAACTCCATCATTGTTGACGCGACGCATACGAAAGCGCGCTACAACCAGAAAACGCCCCAAGAAATTCTACAAGACCGTGCACGGAAATTGCGAAAAGTCGTTTACACCACGGATGAATCCGTCAAAGCCAAAATGCCGGCAAAGAATACAACTAACGTACTCGAAGACGAAATCGAGTATTGTCAAAAACTCGTCAACTTCATTGAAAACGAGAGTGGCATTGCACAAGTGCCAAAAATTCTAGAGCCGCTTAATCTGCTGAAGGAGACCATAGCGGATGACGTCGAGCAACTTCGCTTGGCAGCAGACCCGGACGCACGCGTGGGGCATAAGAGCGCAGACTCCGCCTTCTTTGGCTACAAAACACATTTGGCGATGACCGAGGAGCGCATCATTACAGCAGCTGTCATAACAACGGGCGAGAAAAATGACGGAAAACAACTGCAGACGCTCATCGAAAAAAGCCAAGCAGCTGGCATGCAGGTCAAAACGGTCATTGGAGATACGGCCTACTCTGAGAAAGATAACATTACGTACGCGAAAACGAACGAGATTGAACTTGTCGCCAAACTCAATCCCCTCATTACACAAGGTGCACGAAAGAAAGAAGACGAATTTTTGTTCAACAAGGATGCCGGCATGTACGTATGCCCAGCTGGTCACATGGCCATTCGAAAGGCTCGGCAAGGCAAGAAGGGAATGGGTCAAAACCAGCAGGATACTTACTATTTTGATGTAGAGCAATGCAAGCGATGTCCGCTCAAGGAAGGCTGCTACAAAGAAGGAGCCAAGAGTAAAACCTATTCCGTTACAATTAAATCCAAAGAACACACGGAGCAGGTGGTGTTTCAGGAAACGGAATATTTCAAAGCAAAATCCAAGGAGCGCTACAAGATTGAAGCAAAGAACAGCGAACTGAAACATGGGCACGGGGATGATGTCGCTATATCCCCGGGTCTGCTTGGCATGCAATTGCAAGGTGCGATGACGATATTCGCCGTAAATTTAAAGCGGATCTTAAAGTTAACGGATTAAGAATTGCCAAATAATACAGTAGTCTTGGGCCAAAAAAGAAGACATTCGTTCCAGAAAAACGGGAAACGGATGTCTTTTTGTGATTCGTAAGAACCGATAAAGAAAAAAGCACAAGTTCTTCAGTGGCCTCTTTGAAGAATGGGTGCTTTTTTTCATATTTTCAATTGTTTAAGTCCTGAACAAGACATTCAAAATATCCACTGCCTTTTTTTGATCCGTTTCTGTTTGTTTCATCAGGATCACAACAGCTTCTACAAGCAGGTCATTTTGAACTAATTCATCATTGATAGCTGAATCCATAAAGAAAGAGGATAAAGGTACATCAAGAGCTTGAGCTAGTTTCTCAAGTGTTTGCAGACGTACATCGTGTTGTCCACGCTCAATCTTTCCAATGTAAGAAAAGTTTGTACCGACAATCTCTGCAAGCTGCTCTTGTGTTAAGCCTTTCAACTTTCGAAAATAGCGAATCCGATCGCCAGTCGTTAGTAACGTATTTTTTTCCATTTAGCCACACCATACCTTTGTACCTATCAGTGTATACAAACACTTGAAAAGTATTCAGGTATATATGTGGCTTATTAAAAATTAAAACTTTCTATATATGGCACAAAAACTGTTGTATATATATGTATGATTTTGTATAATGAAGCAGATGCTGATAGCAAGTGAATCTAGTTCATGCAATTTTTCATGTCATATCGTTTGCCGTGAAATGGCTGATATTTTGGAGATCTATTGCCGTAACGTCAAGTAACCGAGCGGCTATCGTGATCAATGGTTCGTTTTAGCGAAACATTTCTAAAATGATATTCATCAGTTTGCGTCGTTCATTTGCATTCCGACTTAACAAGAGAGCTACGATTTAGGTGATAGTTTCATCTATATCTTATTAGATAAAAAGGGGATGGTATGGCGGGGAAGGGGGGAAAAGGAGTGCGGCAAAACGATGGGAGGTCAAAGCATCCGATCCGTAAATGCTTCCATTACAAGATTCCCCCACGTCCGCGAACCGTTTGGATCGAGGTCGAAGAAGAACCGCTTGCCTGGTACTGGAAGCTATGGTGCTATGGGGGGCTGGCACTCGTATACATGGGTCTATCTTGCTATATCATGCTCACATTTTGGGTGATGATCTAGGATTCTTATACATTCATAACATTTGCTCTTTAGGAGGGAAGATGTGGTTTTTAACGCCATTTTACAGATGTCTGTAGAAGGAAGAGTTGGCCTGGTGATATTCGCTGTTATTGTGGTAACGACTCTTATTATCCTACAACGGCGTGAAACCAAACGCCGGAAGCGTTAGGTGCACAGGGATTCTTTTTCCCCGAACTGATGGAATCCCGTCATTATAATTTGTAAATGTGGGAGAGCTTGGGCAAGCGAAATTCCCTATTCAATATGATGGAGAGGGATTGAGCTATGAAAGGAGTTCACAAACTGCGAGAAAAAATCGAAGAGACACGTGCGGAATTGAACGAACGGGCGAGGCTTTTTGGGATACGGGACAAGGAGGTTTTAGAAAAGTCACAAGAGCTGGATCGGCTGCTCAACGCATACCACCGAGCCTTGAATGATGAGGGGAACCATTGGGCGCAGTAGAGCCGGGGTTGTCGTTCGTCCATTTCTATTTTAGGGTGCGGTATATTGCTGCTTGCTACTCCCTCACTACACATATGATCAATGCAATGATGAGAGCTATGGCCTTGCGATGTAGCTCTTTTTTATTGGAGCCGTTGAAGCCATTTAAGACCAGGTACCGTGGTTCCGTTGATATGAACAAACGTGCTAAAACGGCGAGGTGGTGGACCGTAGATCCTCTATTTGCGACAAATTTCCGCCAAAATTAGTGTAATTCATACAAAATTTATAAATAATAGGTTCTCTGTCCGCCTGTCTCTTGGTTGGCCACTTATAACTACTATCCCTTTTACTCAGTTGCTTTGGCTTGTAACGCTGGCAACGATTATAGCCATTATCCCCTTTGATCAGTAAGGCAGTTGCTGCCTGCTGTATTAAGGCGATTTGCGGCCATAGCGGCCGTTCCCTCTGACTTTTTTGGCCCAGCTGAGCAAAGGGGATAGTGGACATAAAGCGATGAAATCACATGATCTAATCAGCCTGATTGTCCATATGCCGATAGACAGGAATCGTAATCTTTACAGTAGTGCCGATGCCCAGGCGGCTATGAATGGTGACCCCGTACTGCTCGCCAAAATGCAGCTTAATCCGCTGATCGACATTCCGAATGCCGTAGCCCAGCTTCATGCCGTGCGGATGAAAAATTTGTCCGATCGTCTCCTGGCTTATGCCGACCCCATCGTCAATAACTTTGAATTCGATACAATCTTCCTCCAGGCGGCCGGTTATCCGAATATGGATACGATCCCCGTACCAGGCATGCTCCAGCACATTTTCGATAAAAGGCTGCAGGATCAATTTGACCGTGTCATACCCGATAATCCGCTCGTCGATATCGTAACTTGCGCTGAGCCGCTCCTCGTATTTGATCTTCTGGATGTCCATGTAAGTGTTGGCCTGCTGCAGTTCCTTCCCGATTGGGATCATCGTCCGCCCTTCATTCAGAGTCAGCCGATAAAATTTGGCGAGCCCTTTCACCATGAACCTTAATTTGTCGGTTTCGCCCAATTGGGCCAGCCGATTGATGGAGGACAGCGTATTGTAAAGAAAATGGGGATTAATTTGCGCCTGCAGCGATTCCAGCTCAGCTTCCTTCTTATGCAAATTTGTCACGTAAACCTCATGAATCAATTGATTCATATTTTCGCCCATCTCGTTAAGGGCGGAGGCGATATGATTGAATTCGTCATTGCCCCTGTAGTGGAACCGTTTGTGGAACTCCCCTCCGCGAAAGGCATCGAGCACCGCTACGATCTTCGTGACGCGCTTGGCAAAATATCGGGACAAAAAGATGCCGACGAAGCTGAACAAGACGATGCTGATCAGGCAAATGATAATAGTAAGATTGCGAATCCGGTTGGCGTCCCGCTCCAGCGCATCGCTTGGAATAAGCGCCGAGAGCTTCCAGCCGAGCCCGGGAATGACCTGCTCATGCTCAATATGCAGATGGCCTTTCGCGATCAAGCTGCTCCGCTGCTCGGGCCGGAAGGCCGGGTCGCCGCTGGAGTAGTGCAGCACAGCCTGCTGCGCATCTGTAATGATGAGCGTGCTTCCTTCGCGGATTTTTTGATAGTCTACGCTTTGCAGCAGATCGGCGATTTTGACTGTAATCCGCATCATGCCCATCTGGGTGATGTTGGTCGGGTCATTCGTATCTACCATTCGCCGCAGCAAGGAAATATTGCCGAACTGCTGATCCTCTTCGATCTGCTTCCAAACCATCGTAATGCCGTATTGTTCCTCAGGCAAGCTCACGTACCATGGTTTTTCCTTGATGCGATCCAGATGATACAGCTCGTAGAGCTTACCTTTGGCGAGCAGCGGATCGGTATCGTTATGCGTGTAATGGATCTCGGGCAGCGCGTTATTTTGCACATAAGCAGCAAGGGCGATGTTGCGGTCGGTTGCATTGATTGTATTTTGCAGCTTCGGAATTAAATATTTGGTCGTCGCTTCGTAGCTGTACCATCCTTCCTCGTAGCGCCGCAAGTAATCGGCGAGCGTCCGGTCGTAATAGAGCAAACCCGATATCCGCTCGGTATCCTCGATCCGATACGTAATATTGTCTTGTATTTGCTGCAGCGTTCCCGCGATATTCGCCCGCGTCTGCTCTCTGATCGATTGCACGAAGGTCGTATAGGCGATGCTTCCCACAAGCGCGACAGGAACGATCAGCAGCAACACATAAGAAATCATCAGCTTATAACCAAAAGGAAAATGTCGTTTGCCTCGCATCGCCGCTCCCGCTCTCTTTCTCTCTTTACAAAATTCATAATCAGCTTAGCATTTCTTGCGGTATTCCCCGGGAGACATCCCGTATTTGTCTTTGAATTGCCGGCTGAAGTAGGTCAAGCTCTTATAGCCGACATGATCGGCGATTTCGAAAATTTTCATTTGCGGCTCCTGCAAAAGCTTGCGGGCAAGCTCCATGCGGCGCTCAATAACATAATCGCTGAAGTTGCTCCCCGTTCCTTCTTTAAACAGCAGACCGAGATAGTTTGGCGAAAAGGAGAAATAGTTGCCGACATCCCGCAGCGTAATATTTTCACTCAGCCGTTGTTCTACATAGGCGCAGACCGATTCGATCAGCTTGCTGTTCTTTTTCTGTTTTTTCTGCTGTAAAATTTCCGATATTTCGAAAACCCGTTTGCGCAGCCAGGCCTGAATATCGTCAATTGTCTCCAGCTTGAACAAAATGTCGATATTTTCCCCATGCTCATTCAGCAGCTTAAACAGGTTTTCATTCAAGCCGTTCAAGTAGGCATCCAAGCCGGAAATAATTTGGATCGCGAAATTGTAAACGGTTGCCTTTGATTTCATATTGCGGATCAGGGCGAATAGCGTCTCCAGCTCATCGTGAATGCGCACAAGCTCATATTGGGACATCGCCAGAAACAGGGCATCGAGCGCCATGTCCAGATCGTTGACTTCCTTCACATTGTCTTTCTGTAGTTCATCAAAGGAAATAATTTTGCTCTTCCCGCTCAGCATCTTATAATCCAGCGCGCTTTTGGCCTCCTGATACGATTCGGCAATCTGCCTGGGGGCAGTTACCGGACTTCCCAGCCCGATCGTAATGGTAAAAGGAAATTGCAGTTTAATCTGGCCGATGAATTGCGACAGCAGGGGGATATCGCGCTGGGGCCGGTGCTCCAGAATAAAGGCCAGCCGGTGGGGAGAAATCCTGCAAAGGGTGCGAATGCCATGCAGCTCGCATTGCTGCGCAATCGCCTCGCAGACTGCGGCAATAAGCGCATCCTGTCCCTGCTCGGACATGGAGCTTAATTTCCAGGCGAGATCGTCCAGCTCGATAATGACGACCCGCAGCGTGCGATGCGCCAGCGAGACGCCGTAATCCTGCTCTAATGTGCGGAGCGTCTCTGCCGGCACCGTCCCTTGAAGCAACTGCAAGAGGTACTCATTTTTGAGGACGGAGCCGCTCAGCTTATAGCCAGTTTCGATTTTGGACAGCCTGGCCTGCCGTTCCAGGTCGCTCTTGATCGATTCCAGCGCTGCGATCAGCTCATCGTCATCGATCGGTTTGAGCACATAGCTTTTGGCATTAAGCTGAAGGGCTTGCTTGACATAATGAAAGTCTTCATATCCGCTTATAAAAATCGTTTTCAATTCAGGATTAAGCTCGATCGCCATGCGCGTCAGCTCCAGGCCTGACATGTTGGGCATGCGAATATCAGTGATGAGGATATCGACAGGGTGCTCATTCATATAATCGAGTGCGGCGAAGCCGCTATTAACAGCAGCTACGACCTCCATATTCAGCTGCTCCCAGGGGATAAAAGTTTGCATTCCCCGAATATCCAATATTTCATCATCAGCGAGCAAAACTTTGTACATAGCTTTTCACTCCAGGCACCCGATTTCAATTGAACAATGATCTTCTTTTATTAGAACATAGCGGTGAGGTGGGTGGCAATCTTATTTGTTATCTCCGGTTAAAAGAGCATGGAAAATGTACACTTTTCATTGAATACTTCAGTTTTTTCTAATTCGTGCAACCCTTACACTTAGTTTATCGCAGCGATCGATCGCATCAGAAGTGGGGGAATGAGGCAGTGAAAATAATTCAGCGAAAAAAACAACGCTCGCTCGGACAACAGTTTATAAAGCAGCTTGACTTGCAATTGATGGCAATCCCGGCCCTGCTGTTAATACTTGTCTTCTCTTACATTCCGATGTATGGCGTTCTGATGGCCTTTCAGGATTATGATATTTTTAACGGCTTCTTTCAAAGCCAGTGGGTCGGAGTCAAGCATTTCGAGATCTTTTTTGAATCTCCCGAGTTCTGGTATGTAATGCGCAACACGCTCGTGATTAGCTTTTTGCGGTTGCTGGTCGGCTTCCCGGCGCCGATTATTTTGGCTTTAATGCTGAACGAAATCGGTCATATGGGCTTCAAAAGAGTATTTCAGACAGTCAGCTATTTGCCGCATTTTCTCTCCTGGGTCATCGTGTCCGGCTTGGTGATGTCGATGCTGGCAACCGATAACGGCAGTCTCAATATGCTGCTCCAAAAGCTGGGGGCAATCGGTGAACCGATCAATTTCTTGTCGGTACCGGAATATTTTTGGGCTATCCTGATTTCGACAGGGATATGGAAGGAAGTCGGGTTTTCTGCGATTGTGTACCTCGCGGCTATAGCCGGCATCAATCCCGACATTTATGAAGCGGCAGCGATCGACGGGGCGAGCAGGTTCAAGCAAATTTTCTATATTACGCTGCCCGGTATTACCGGCGTTATCGTCATCTTTATGATTCTGGATGTGGGAAATATCCTCAGTGCGGGATTCGAGGATATATTGCTGCTTGCCAAAAACCCGGTGCTGCAGGAAGTTTCCGATGTTATAGATACGTACGTCTATCGCGTCGGCATTAAAAGCTCGCGCTTCTCGTATGCCACAGCGGTTGGCTTGTTCAAGGCGGTGCTGAGTGTCGGTCTGCTGACGATTGCCAACGCCATCGCCCGCAAGATGGGCAGAAGTCTCTGGTAAAAATTTTAAGTGAAACGCAGGTGAGCGATGAATGCGCCATAGTGTGCCGGACCGTTTGTTCATGACGGCTATTTACTTTATTTTGCTAGTCTCGACGTTTATGATGCTGTACCCGTTCTGGAACTCGATCGTCATTTCATTCAATGCGGGAGCCGATACGGCGAAGGGCGGGGTCGCTTTTTGGCCAAGGGAATTCACATGGAGCAATTACGAGGTGGTATTTCAGGATAAAAGGCTGATGAACGGCTTTTTCATCTCCGTGCTGCGAACAGTAGTCGGGACGCTGTCCTCCATTTTGCTTACTTCCGTGTTTGCCTATGCCATGTCCAAGCGCCAGCTGCTGTTCCGCAAGTTTTACATGATTTTTTGTATCGCCACCATGTATTTCAGCGGCGGGCTTATTCCGAGCTTTCTGGTTAACCGGGAGCTGGGGCTGATGGACAGCTTTTGGGTGATGATTATCCCGGGCCTGATCAGCGTCTGGAATATGATTATCTTTCGCACTTTTTTTCTGGAGCTGCCGGAAGGGCTGGAGGAATCGGCGCGCATTGAGGGCTGCGGGAATTGGGGCACCTTTTTCAAAATCGTTATTCCGATCTCGGGGCCTGTTATTGCTACCTTATCGCTGTTCACTGCGGTAGGGCATTGGAATGACTGGTTTACCGCCAGCATTTACATTTCGGATGAACGGCTGCTGCCGATCCAAACGATTTTGCAGCAGATTTTGAGCTCGAACATTATGTCCGAGCAGCTGATGCAGACCAATGCCGCGGCACAGCACCAACTGTCCAGCATGCAGCAGGTGACGACCAAATCGCTTACAAGGGCGACGATGCTCGTGGCGACGATCCCGATTTTGGCGATCTATCCATTTCTGCAAAAGTATTTTACTAAAGGGTTATTGATCGGCTCTATTAAAGAGTAAGAGATATTGGTGTTAAAGCATCCTTGCTTTAATATAGCATTACAGGATTAGTGAAGAATCGGGAGGGGAAAAGAATGAAGAAGAAACGAACAGCGCTTGCGCTGCTGCTCGGTACCGGCTTGCTGTTGTCAGCTTGCAGCGGGAATGGCGGCAATCCGTCAAACGGCGGGGAGCAGACGGGGAAGCAGGAAGGAGCCAGCGGGTTTGTATTTGGCGAAACGCCGCTCAAATTTTCGTTCTACGGTAATTATGATTGGTACACAATGTATCCTTGGGGGCAGGACGCTGCGACGAAATGGATTCAGGATAACAAGAAGGTGACGGTCGAAGCGGTTCAAGCCGGCGGCGCCGCGCTGCAAAAGTTCAATACGATGATCGCCTCCAACAAGCTGCCGGACGTCATCTGGTCGGACCGGGGGAACGATATTGAGAAGCTGCGCAAGGCAGGCAAGCTCGTTCCGCTTGATGAATATCTGGATAAGTATCCGAACTTGAAAAAATGGGCCGGCGAAAAAACGTTGAATATGCTGCGTTCGGAAGATGGCAAATTGTATCAGTTCCCGAACTGGTATACGAAAGATCCGATGGGCAACGGCGGCTATGCAATCAACAACAAAATTTATAATGAATTGGGCTCTCCGAAGCTGGAAACGTTCGATGATCTTTACGCTTATTTGAAGCTGGTCAAGGAGAAATACCCGAAGGTCATCCCTTATGAAGTAGGAATGGCCGGGCAGGGCATTGATTTCTTCTATGCCGGCATGGCCGAGGACCATCCGGTAGGTTACATGCTGAGCGGCTATATGCCGCAAGGCGATAAGCTGACCTCGATTTTTGCCGATCCGGTGTTCCGGGAAGCGATGGTAATGGCGAACAAGTTTTTCAGCGAAAAGCTGATTACCCAGGATGCGCTAACACAAACGCTCGATCAGGTCAAAGAAAAAGTAAACAGCGGCAACGTTGCTGTGCTGGGCGCATTCAACACGACGGTCATCGGTACGGAGGCGAACACGCTGCTTAAGGCGAAAGATCCGGAAGGCGGCTATACGATGATTTGGCCGCTGCATAAGGAAGGTGTCGACCCGAAGAAAGTGTGGGTCAACGAGTTCGATTCATTAGGCTGGAATGTGGCGGTTATTACGACGAGCGCGGAAAATCCGGAAGGCATATTCGCATTTTTGGACTGGCAGACCGGCGAGGAAGGACAGCGGATCATTTTCTGGGGTCCGGAAGGCTTGTATTGGCAGGGTACGAATGAAAAAGGAGCGCCGGTCTACACCGATAAATATAAAACCGATGTTGAGCAGCGCACGAAGGATATGGCGGTTTGGAATGAGTTCCAGTGGGTAGGCAATACAGCCTTCATTGACGGCTCCAAGGCGGAAAATGAGCTGATCCTGCCGGAAGGGCAGCGGGATTGGGCAACCGTATCCCAGACGAATGTGGCATGGAAAACCTCGTTTGATATTACGCAATTCAGCAATATTAATCCGCTCCCAGAATCAGAGGAAGGGATTATCGACCAGCGGGTCGCCAATATTTTGGATCAGCTGCGGGCAAAAATTTTATATGCCAAAAACGAGCAGGAAGTCATCGCCTTGATCGACAAGGCGGGAGAAGAAGCCGAGAAGGCCGGTTATCAGAAATTGCTGGAGTACAAGACAGAAAGATGGCAAGCGAATTTGAAAAAAATGAATGGGAATTAAGGCGCGCAGCCTAAGCCTGGCTTGGCGTCTAATCCATAGAAGGGGTGAAAAGATGAAAATCAGCCTAAGAAGATGGACGTTGCTGTTGTTCATATGCGCGCTGCTGCTTCCCGCTTACAGTACAGCGGGGGCGGCTGGAGAGGGCAAGAATGGCGAACAGCAGCCGTTCAGCACGGAAATTATTGTGCGCACGGTCAATCAATTTGTGAGCGCCAGCGATGTCGTGCAGTTTATGAATATGGCGCAAGCTAACGATGTGGCAGTCATTAATTTGAACGTCAAGCAGGATGAGGACGACGAGGTGCCGTCCGGCTCTGTCTTCTATCAGAGCGCAATTGCCCCGATCGCCCCGGGCTACGAAAATTTCGACGCGCTGGCTGCTGTCATTGCAGAGGCGCATGCCCGCGGCATTAAAGTGCGCGCCTGGATTCCGCAATTCCATGATCAGGCAGCCGCGCTCAAGGATCCGGACTGGCAAATGCAAGCGCTCGTTAACGGCGCTGTCGTACCATTTACAGGCTCCGGCAATAGCGAATATTTCGTCAATCCGCTCCATCCCGGCGTGCAGGCCTACCAGCGCTCCATCATTAACGAGGTCGTCGCGAATTATGATGTGGACGGGGTTGTGCTCGACTGGCTGCGCTTTGACAACTACAATATGGATATGAGTACGTTCACGCGGACGAAATATATGACGGCTTACGGGATCGATCCGCTCAATATTGATTTGGAAACGGACAACGCAGCGCGCAGACAATGGAACAAGTGGCGGACCGAGCAAATCGGCCAGTATGTTCACGATGTGCGTACCGGGATGAAACAAATTAAACCGGTTGCAGAGCTGGGCGTGTACATTTTGCCGCCGGAATTCGTCGAGGTGGGACAGGATGTAGCCAAGTTTAAGGATGATGTTGATTTTATCGCGCCGATGGCTTATTTCGACGATTGGGATTTCGATCCGGAGTGGGTATATGAACAGGATGGAATTCTTGGCCAGACGAGAGCCAAGCTTGGCCCGCAGGCAGCGATCATTCCAACGCTCGATGACGACTGGCTTGATGAAGAGTATCAAGAGGTGTATGGCGGCATTAAAGAGCAGTTCCCGGATGTCACGCACTTGTCCTTCTTCGTTTACGGAAAATGGGAGGAAGAGCAGTTGCAAGTGATTAAGGCGCGGCGCAACTGGCCGACAAATGACGAGCCGCAGCCGGATCATACAGCCGATGCCGCTGCGGTGCTGCCGGGCCAATGGCAGGGAACGATTTTCCGCAATAGTACCGGATCGTCCAGTTATCAAAATTCAACAGGGACGTTCACCATTCGTAGTAGCGAATCGGATATATGGGGACGGGCGGACAGCTTCTATTACGTGAGCCGGCCGCTGCAGGGAGACGGCACGATCGTCGCACGCGTCAAGGAAATCAGCAATGCCGGCGAATGGGTGAAGGCCGGCGTCATGATCCGCGAATCGCTGTCCTCCTATGCCAAGCATGTTGATATGCTGCTGACGCCGGATCCGGACAATGGGGCCGGCTTCCAGTACCGCGAGCAGGAGAAGCGCAATACGCAGATCGAAATGTTCGAAGGCGTGAAGGTGCCTAAATGGTTAAAATTGAAACGAAGTGGGAATTTGTTCACAGGTTACTGGTCGGGCAATGGCCAGAATTGGACGAAGGCTTGGGAGGTTGAGCTGGCAATGGACGAAAATGTTCATATCGGCCTTGCCTTCAGCAACCCGAAAGATAATGAGAACGGACGCGCGAAATTTGACCGCGTTACGGTTACGGCTAATTAATTGAAGCGGCTTATACGATTTTGAAGCGCGTCACGCTTCTCCCGCTTGGGAAAGCTGGCGTGCTTTTTGTCTGAAGCGCCACGAGGAGTGGCGTTTGGCTTATCTTCACATTGCGAAGGAAATGTTGTATGAAATGCACAATTTTGCGGTCAGGTAGGCGGTTTTGGCGAAAATTGTGTACGTTATGCAACATTCTGGGGCTAGTCGTAGTGAACTCGATACGGATGTTTGCCAAGGCAGTTTGTTTCGCTACAGGGACGAGCCAGCCGTTTCTTCTCCACTGTGACCTACATCATAGCCGCCCAATGACTTTTGTTATTATGCTAGTTACAGAATGAAGCAAAAACACGCGGCGCTTTATGAAAGGGCTGTCGTTAGAGGGGGCGAATCGCCATGCTATCAGGCGTTTTATTGGCAGGCGGGGAGAACCGTGGCATGAATGGGGCAAACAGGGCGTTGCTCAAGCTGGGGGATGAGACATTTCTAGAACGGCAATTGCAGCAATTGGGCAAATGCTGTGACGATATTACAATTGTGACCACCGATCCTTCTTCACTGCTGCGTATCGTCGACCGTTCTGTACGGATCATTACCGATTACTTTCCGGTCAAAGGGCCGCTTAGCGGCATGCATGCCGGACTCGCCTTGGCTAAACATGACGATGTATGGATTGTTGGCTGTCATATGCCTTGTATATCCGCCGCTGCGGCAGAGCTGATGGTAGAGGAGAAGCGGCGGACAGGCTGTGACGCCGTTTTGCCGCAGACAGGCACGATTGATGATTTACTACATGGCATTTATGATAAGCGCTGCTCGGAGACGATCGGCCAACTGCTTGATGCAGGCAGATCGCAGATCACGGAACTGCTGCAGTTGCTAAGTTGGCGCGGCTTGCCGGAATCTTACTTCAGGCAGCGGTGGATTGACCCGAAATTTGTGACGGGCATTCATAATGAAGAGGATTATAACCGATTGCTTGCAGATATCGGGTCCGCTAGTTAGACTAATCGCAGTAAAAAGTGAGACCATGCACAATACCGATTTTCAGACCTTGATCGAAAAAGTGACGGATGTCATAGTCCGGCATGCGGTAGCGCAGTATGATGAAGACATAACGGAGGTGCATTCACAATGGCAATCAATCAAGCAGACGTAATGGGAGAGAAAAAAGCAGGCGCTCCTTGGCGCGGGTTTACGGCAGGGGCATGGCAAAAGGGAATCGACGTGAACAGTTTTATTGAGCGCAATATTACACCTTATGACGGGGACGAACAATTTTTGTCCGGGCCGACGCCGGAGACGGAAGCGCTGTGGCAGCAAGTTCTCGAATTAATGCGGCAGGAGCGGGAAAAAGGCGGCGTGCTTGATATTGATGTTGATACAGTATCGACGATTACTTCTCATCAGCCAGGCTATATCGACAAGCAGCTTGAACAAATTGTCGGCTTGCAGACCGATGCGCCGCTGCGGCGTTCTGTCCAGCCGTTCGGCGGCATCAGAATGGCTGTCGATGCATGCGAGGCTTATGGCTACAAGCTGCCGGAGGAAATGGAGCGGCTATTTACCGAAATTCGCAAGACGCATAACCAAGGCGTATTCGATGCTTATACAACCGAAATGCGTACGGCGCGCCGTGCCGGCATTATTACCGGCCTGCCGGATGCTTACGGCCGCGGCCGCATCATCGGCGACTATCGCCGTGTAGCGCTGTATGGCGTCGACCGGCTTATTTTGGCCAAGAAGGAAGAATTGCTGCTGCTTGAGGTTGATGCGATGACCGAAGACGTGATGAGGCTTCGTGAGGAACTGTCCGAGCAAATCCGCAGCTTGCAGGAGCTTAAGCAGATGGCCGCTTCTTACGGTTACGACATCGCCGGGCCGGCGCATAATGCGCAAGAAGCGATCCAATGGCTATATTTCGCCTATCTGGCGGCGATAAAAGAGCAGAATGGCGCTGCAATGAGTCTTGGACGGGTATCGAGCTTCCTCGATATTTATATTGAGCGCGACCTGGAGGAAGGGACGATTACCGAAGCGGAGGCGCAGCAATTAGTCGATCATTTTGTCATGAAGCTGCGGCTGGTCAAATTCCTGCGGACGCCGGACTATAATGAGTTGTTCAGCGGCGATCCGACATGGGTGACAGAAGCTGTGGGCGGTATGGGACTGAATGGCAAGACAAGAGTAACGCGCAATTCGTTCCGCTTTTTGCATACGTTATACAATCTGGGGCCTGCGCCCGAGCCGAATTTAACGGTGCTGTGGTCTTCAGCTTTGCCAGAAAAATTCAAAAAATATTGCGCCAAAGTATCAGCGGAAACAAGCTCCATTCAGTATGAAAACGACGATCTGATGCGCCCGCATTTTGGCGATGATTACGGTATTGCTTGCTGTGTATCGGCGATGCGCATCGGCAAGCAGATGCAATTTTTCGGTGCTCGCGCCAATATGGCCAAAGTGCTGCTTTATGCCATCAATGGCGGGATCGACGAGAAACTGGGCGTTCAGGTTGGCCCGGCAATGGCGCCAATTACTTCCGAAATACTCGACTATGACGAAGTAATGGCAAAATTTGAGACGGTGCAGGATTGGCTCGCACGTTTATACATGAATACGCTGAATGTTATCCACTACATGCACGATAAATATTTGATCTTTTTAAGAGTGGCGTAATTACGCGGAATGGGCTATGTAACGGAATGTGTTTACCCACAAGTTACCCACAAAATATTAATTCATGATTTTCTCGAACCGATCAGGCACAAGTTTTTGTTGTTCCTTTGTTACATGGAGGTAGATTCGTTTTGTAATCCCGTCGTCCCTGTGACCAAGCCTTTCTTGTATTACTGCCAGTTGCTCCCCTCCTGCAGCTAGAAGTGAGACGTGCGTATGTCGTAAGCTGTGGGGAGTAAGACTATCAGGTAGTTCAGCGAGCGCGGCAAGCAGCTTGAAACGTCTCCAAATCCCGTCTGGTCGAAGAGGGTATCCAGGGTATTTAGGGCTCCAGAAAATAAAATCTGAATCATGCTTGACCCTCTTATCATTTGTTTTTTGGTTCCTCCAAGCTAACTGAGCTTTTAACGCTTTAATAACCGTTTCACCAATTGATACTTTTCGAATGGACGATTTGCTTTTTGGTGGCCCGAGGTGATAATTTTTGACGCTTGATAAGATGGTAAGTGTTTTTGTTATTGATAATGTACGTTCTTTTTCGTTAAAATCGGATACTTTTAAAGCCATTAGTTCTCCGATCCTGATCCCTGTGTAAGCGAGGGTTACAAATATGGCATATTCTTGCGGTTCGCCACGGAACCTAACCAATTGGAGAAAGTGTTTCAATTCTTTTTGCTCCAAGAACTTTGGAACATCAAACTCTCCGGATTCAATTTCCTCAAGCGTTTGTTTAAATACCGGTAAAACGGATTTCTCAGCTGGACTTTCAGCAATGATGTTTTTACGTACTGCGTCGGCAAACATCATCCTAGCGCCAGCATGGTATTGTCTAATAGTATTCTGCTTTTTCCCCTCTCGTTTTAGCTCAAGTAACCATTCCTGATAGTCATCAACTGTTATGTCTTTCAATCGTTTGTTTTCCCCTACATAGCCCTCAAGTGATTTCAAGGCTGTTTCACGACCGCGCTGTGTATACTTCCTCGGATCCCGTTCGGCCTCATAAGACTTTAACCATTTTTCTTTCCAGACTCCAAACGTTATATTCTTCTCATCGACCAGTTTGCCGCGCTGCTTGTCCGCGGCGATCAGAATGCCGGCGTCATAGGCCTCTTTGGCCGTTGGATATGACGGTGTTTCTTTCTGTTTCCTCTTTACTTTACCTTCCACAACAACCTCGACGCTATACCGATACGTATAACGGCCACCCCGTTCCCGGACTCCAGGCGGGAGCTTCTTCTTTTTCTTCTCGTTAGCAGTCTCCTTTTTCGCCATTTGAATCCTCCTTCGCATAATCCTTTATTATCAATTGAGTTCCTTTCGCAGTCTCCCCGATCAGTTTGCCGTCTTTCACGAATACCCTTTCAAATACTGGGATTCGGCGTACTGCTGGTTTTGGGGTACGTGCCTTATTGTCCTTGTAAGCCTGCAAATCAATGACCATTGTTTTACTCATCTCCTCAAACGAGAATATATGTTTGGTTTAATGCGTATAATGAACAGCCTTGCGACTGGAAAGCGCAAAGTTTAATAGAAATCATGAAATAATTCAGGTATGCCACAGCGGATCAGAAATTGCCGCTTCGTCTCACCAGGTTCCGGTTCGTTGAGGCCAATCATTAGATGGATCGCGAACCGGTTCGCCTGCCGTTCCAGCTTGTCCACTGAGAAGAGTGTATTGCTCCTTAGGAACGGCGTGTTAACTCCTGGATGAAGAATCCCATGCCCCAACTCATGAGCACCAGCGAAAATGGTAATCTCATAATTAAGGCGGTTATTGATGTGAATGCAAGGTATTCGGTTGATGCGAGTAAAGTAACCCCAAGTGTTTTTTCCTAAGTCTTCGTACAGAACCTTGTAATTCTTCTGCGCTGCGATCTCTAAAGGTGAATTGGTTCCGTGGGTAAGAATGAGTTCCCGAGCTTTCTTTTTCTCCATCTCGATGCCCCCGGAATATCATTTTCGGTATTTTTTTGGTGTGAACTTTTTCTTCGCCATCTCCTTTGACATGCGAATGGTGTTTTCTAATGAAATGCGAAGCAGTTCACGATCTTCATCATCCATCGGTTCACCCATGAAATTATATTGCGCTTCTGACTTCAGGTTGCTCATCATCGTTTCAAGCTGTAAAGCAATGTCGCGTTCATCTTTTTCAGTTAGAGCGTAGTACGGCTTTAGTGTATCCGGATCATCTGTGCGACCAAGCAGGTAATCAACTGATACGTTGAAATAGTCTGCTACTTTTTCTAATGTTTCTGACTTTGGGCTTTGTGTTTTCCATTTATAAAAAGCATTTTCACTAAAGCCTAATTTTTGAGCCACAACCTTCATATTTTCTCCGCGCTTTTCAGATAATTCCTTAACTCTATTAAAAAGCATAGTACCAACCCTTCACTTGCTTAGGTAAACAAATTATACAAATGGATACTTTTTGGTTGACATGGGTATCCAACTGTATTATTATGTTCACATAAGCTAATTTGTTGGCTAAAAAGACATTAAAAATATGACCTATTCAAATACATTTTTAACGTTGGGGAACGGGTGAAATGTAATGTTTACAGGCTTTTCAAAGTCTTATTTAGCTATGACTAAATAGTATACTATTGGATACTTATTGTCAATAATCAGCTAACAAATTAGCTTAAAAAATACTATGGGAGGTTGTGTGGCGAATCAACAATCAGTAATCGATCATCAGGGGCAATGAGAGCTTACAACGGCATTGCGACGTCAATCGAAAATAAAGCGAGGTGTTGACATGAATGAAAATTTGGGCATGAAAGTACGTTCGGAGTTATTTAGACGGAAGATGAGTCAAAAAGAGTTAGCCGAAATAGTTGGCATCTCGAATGCTTATCTATCGGATATTATTCGCGGTCGGAAAGATGGGCCAAAAGCTCAGGAACACATCAAACACATCTGCAAGATTCTATCCATTTGAAAACTAAATAGAAAGAGAGGGAATGGCATGAATCAATCACCAACAGAACTCCCGCCCGTTCTTACTCTGCTCGAATCCGCCCAATATCTGCGGCGCTGTACGCGGACTGTAAGGCGTCGTATTAAGGCGGGGGAGCTTCGCAGCTATAAGGAAGGTCAGGAACACCGTATCCGGCGCGAGTGGCTGCTGGAATACGAGCAGCGGTTGATAGACGGAGGGGAATAACATCACTCCGGACACTTATCGATTCGAGGTGATTACAGTGCAAATTGGTATTGGGATTCACCCGGTGCATCGCCGGCTTGCAGAGTTGACAGAGAAGGCTTTGAGGATCGGAAACTGGCAGCAACTTCCGATGCAAGAGCAGAAAGAAGTCGAACACTGCATTCGCATCAATGCAAAGATCGTCCGCAAGCACGATGAGCTCCATCAACTTTTAAAGATCGCTTATGCGATGAACGATGTTGAGTGGCAGCATGATATCTGTCGGCAAATTGAACAGTTGGAAAAATCAATGTGAAAGGAGAAATGAACAGATGACCAAACTTGTATTCATCGAAAACGGCAAGACGGTAACGGACAGCCTGACAGTGGCCGCATCATTCGCGAAAGAGCATAAACGAGTGATGCAGGATATTAGACTGCTGGGATGCAGTGAAGAATTTAGACAGCACCATTTTGTGCTCTCCTCTTACAGGACGGAGCAGAACAAAGAGTTGCCCAAGTACATCCTGACAGAGCAAGGCTTCGCTTTGTTGGCAATGGGATATACAGGCCACAAGGCGACGGAGTTTAAAGAGCAGTACATTTCAGAGTTCCACCGCATGCGCTCTACCCTTGAAGCTGCTCCATTCGCTTCCTTGAGCAAAGAAATGCAGGCAATATTTATTATCGACAAGCGCAGCCAAGAGGTAGAGCAGCGAGTCGAGCAGTTGGAGAACAACACAACGGTCGATTACGGCCAGCAGCAGACGCTCAAGCAGTTCGCTAACAGGAGAGTCCTGCAAATCATTGGCGGTAAGTTATCGGCAGCGTATCGGGACAGCAGCTTACGAGGAAAGGTTTATTCCGCACTCTGGAACGATTTTAAAGAATACTTCACAGTCAATTCGATGTGCAACACAGCTCGCAAGGATCTTGATCGGGCGCTGGATTACATCGATCGGTGGTCAGCCCCGAACAACCTGCTAATGGAGATCGAGGCTGCCAACGCTCAAATAACAATCTGAAAGGAGTCTGAACCATGAAAATTACGCTTACTGGAAGTTTCGTGTTTCCGGGCGTGCCACATTACATTTTCGCGTCGAATGGGATGTATCTGAAAGTAAGCTGCATCTTGTCTGTATCAGCAACAAAGCGGATTGTAAATAAACTATTGGAGGCTTGATAGGATGCGCAAACGTAACCGACTACGCATAGCCGGCATAACGGTAGCCGTCCTTATCATAGCTGCAGCATGCGGCTACCATTCCCCTCCGGCAGTGGAGAGAGAGGAGGAAGGCGAGTGGAAGGATATAACCTCTCAGAAGTCAAGCAGATCAAAAAGACAAAGGATGAAGCTATAGTAAACGCTCTGCTTGAGCAAGGCTGGATACTGGTCGATTTCACGCGCGGTAACATGGATCATTCGTTTTTGCTTGTACTTATCGATTAAGAAAGGAGCAATCGCAATGAGAGAAGGGGACATAAACTTTGGTGCCATGCTGGCAGTTATAGGGCTCACATCCGGACCGGTACTTGTAAGCGACAGAGTCTTCAAAGGTCGAGAGCTTGCTCAACTACTTGCTGATTTTCGGGCCCAGGAAAGCATTCGCCCGATGACTGCCCGCATCCTGACAGAAACGGAGGCGAGCGTGCATGCCTGATGAAATCTTGGATCGGTTGGGCAGTTACTTTGTTCATCATAACTTGTATGAGAAACACGGCGTTACATTCGAGCGTTTTGTTCAAATGTGGAAAAACGGCACTTGGGAGCCGTGGTGGGTATGAACGATGATCGCTCTGAACAAATCGACGAATGCTGCAATAGCAGCTGTCAGGCGCCAATCCATGCCGGCCAGAACGTATATAAAGCTGGCGAGGATGTTTACTGCAGCTTCCGATGTGTTGCGGAGGATTTGAAGGATAGCAAGCCGGAAACTTTCATTATTTAAGGAGGGAGCCGATTCAATGCATTCAATCGAAGATTTGATTAATCAAAAGATCGCAATCGCCAAAAGAGCTGGGGAACTGCACGGTGAAATTAAGTCCCTGCGGAAAATGATCGAATGGACGGAATCCAAAAAAACAGCAGTTGTCCGTGACGGAAAGAAACTTCCGGAATCTATCACAGTCAGAGTACCAGTAACTCATAATGAAACATTCGTTCTCCATTCAAATGAATGGGATCGGGAAGGCACCCGGCTGCACGATATGGTGTTACAACTTGTTAAATCACTGCTGGCAGACCGTGAGAGCGAGCTTAATGACTTGATTAAGGTAATGCAGTAGGAGGTTCCATGAAACCAAAACATAGCAAGCCTGATTCCCGGGGCATGATGTTCGTCGCTTGCTCTGAATGCCAGCGGGGCGGTAACGGTGATGCAAGTTGTAGCGCCGGATGGCGTGTAAAGCGTGGCGGTCCGGTAAAGGGCGCCTGTTTCTCAGGAGAACTACTAGAAAAATATAAATCGGAGGTAATCACCCATGTTCAAAGATAAAAAACAAGCATTCCGTTGTGCCAAGCAATCAGCAGCCGCAAAGGAGTTCGCTATCTTTAAATCACGCAGGCAGCTGAAGGCAGCAAAGTCTGAGAAAACGCCGTATGAGCCTGGCAAGCTTGGTCTGTCGGCAGTGTCGGAGGCGATCAAAGCGGAGTACGGCCGCATTATTACTCGCAGGGAGCGCAAGCGCCTGGCAAAAGCTAAAGGCACGCCGTTCCAAGCTTTCACGGCAAGGGGGTAAAGCAATCAATGGACCGCATCGAACTGTTTTCTTTAAAATTCAGCTATTTCAAAGGACTCATATCTTTTAACCTGCAGGCAGACGGAGCGGACACAGATGTGTACGGCGACAATGCTGCCGGCAAGACAACGCTTTTTGACGGCTTTTACTGGCTCCTATTTGACAAGGACAGCCGGGATAAGGCGCAGCCGGAGAAATGGATTAAGACGCTCGACGAGTCCGGCAATCCCTTAAGTGGCGTGGAACACGAAGTCGAGGGCTTGCTGTTGATCAACGGCCAACGCCGAACGCTCAGGAAGGTGTTTTCCGAAAAGTGGACGAAGAAGCGCGGAACTGCAACGGCCGAGTTTACCGGACACAAAACAGATTATTTTATCGACGGCGCTCCGCTCAATAAGGGCGAATACAACGCCGAGATTGCCCGGATCATCGACGAGGACAAATTCAAGCTTCTGACCAGCCCGCATTATTTCAACGAGCAGTTGGACTGGAAGAAGCGGCGCCAGTTGCTGCTGGAGGTTTGTGGCGATGTGACGGATCAGGAAGTCATTGAGAGCAATGATGCTCTTTCTGCGCTTCCCGGCCTAATGGAAGGCCGTACGCTGGACCGTCACCGGGACAAAATCAAAGCCGATCAGACTCGCGTCAATAAGGAGCTGGCTGACATCCCGGTCCGCATATCCGAAGTGCAGAGGGGCATGCCGGCCACAGGCGGGATCGATGAGCAGACTGCACAACAGCAACTCGAAGCGCTCCGGGGCCGCATCCAAGGAAAAGATGCCGAGCGGACGCGCATCCAGTCGGGCGGTGAAATCTCAGTTAAAACAAATCGGCTACGTGAGATCGAGGGCGAGTTGCTGCAACTGAAGAACACCATTCAAGCTGGCGGGATTGAGAAAATTGCAGCACGACGCCAAGTGCTATCAAAAGAGCGAGGGCAGGCGGCTGAAATTGAAGACCGGATCAAGCGCACAGAACGGCAAATCGAGTCTCTGCAGCGTCAGGTGGCTGAGAATGTAGAGGGCCGGAATAAGCTCCGAGCCGATTTGAAGGCTGTTAAGGAAAGGGAGTTTGCCCACAACTGCAGCGACTCCTGCCCAACATGCGGCCAGGCGTTGCCGGAAGATGAGGTTGCTGCTTCAATCGAAAAGGCACAGCAACAGTTTAATTCGCAGCGATCTGAGCAGCTTGAGCACATCCAGACAATGGGACGGGGTATGAAAGCCCAAGCTGATGAGTGGGAGAAGGAAATTTCCAATCTCACCGAAAGGCTGAAGGTTGATCGTGAAGCGTTATTGTCCGCTCAATCGGTAGCTGCCGCGACAGATGAAATAATTAAAAATTTACAAGTATCTTTACAAGACGTTGACACCGATCCGGCCTACATAGCCAAGCTGCAGGAGCGATCGGATGTAGAGCAAGAGATTCGGGAACTGCGGTCGTCCGCTGCCGGAGTGTTGGAATCGTCCCGGATGGAGCTTGCGAAGCTCAGGACGGAAGCAGAGGCGCTGGAGCGCAATCTTGCTAGGTTTGAGCAGGTGCGAGCAGGCAAAGCCCGTATCGAAGCGCTGAAGGATCAGGAAAAGCAATTGGCAAGGGAATACGAGGGGCTTGAAATGCAGCTGCATCTGACAGAAGAGTTCATTCGTACCAAAGTCCGTATGCTGGAAGATAGGATTAATGCGAAATTCAAATCAGTTCGATTCAAGCTCTTCGAAACGCAGGTGAACGGCGCGGTCAACGAAGTGTGCGAAACGCTATACGGCCCGAACCTGGTCCCTTATGGCAACGGCCTTAACAGGGCTGCTCAGATCAATGCCGGCTTGGACATTATCAATACGCTGTCAGAGCATTATGGCCTTGCAGCTCCGATCTTTATCGACAACGCCGAGGCAGTGACGCAGCTGGCCGAGACGGCCGGGCAGCAGATTAGGCTGATCGTTAGCAAAGATGATAAGCAATTGCGGGTAGCAAACAACTAAATTAAATCTGGAGGCGACAACCTTGAGTAACCAAACAACCTATTCCACAGGACTGACAAAAGTTAACGATACGTTTCTTCCGATGATCCAGAGTCAATTAACTGGAAATGGCATCAATATGGATCAGTACGCAAAGCAATGCGTTATGAACGCTCTCTCAGCTATCAATGGGGTTCTGGATGCAAAAGGTATTTCCTTTAATGACCCAAACCTCGACAAAAACAATCTGACATCGACGCTGCTGCAGGTCGCCGCATTGAAACTGAATGCTTCTGCAAGCCCGCGGGAAGTATACTTCCAAACACGGAACGTAAAGGTGAAGGTTGACGGGAAAGACGTTTGGAAAAAGCAGATTGAAATGGGCATCGAGGGTGATGGCAACGACGCGATCCTCAGCAATTTCGGCCGGAACGTTGACCAGGTCCGCCCATATTGGCTGGTGCGAGAAGGCGATGATTTCGAATATCCAACATTCAGCGGACTGGAAATGTCGCCGCCAAAATGGACGCCAAAGGGCAAGGGCGAGGTTGTCCGGATCGTCTATCCTATCATCTTCAAAGACAAGAGCATTCAATATTTTATTGGCGAGCGTGACGATGTAGCGAAAAACCTCATTGCTCACATTAGCAATAACATGATGAATGAAACGTTCGGCGTTCTACCGGCTGGCAAAACCCGTTATGACGCCAACGCCGAGCAATCCAAGAAGATTGCCGAGAAGAAAGCAGAGTTCTTGAAGAAGGCTGCTGGACTAGGATTGGCAGCACTGGACGATCCGGAATTACAGAAATGGATTAGCCCAGCATGGATGGAGTTCCAAAGCCGCGAGTCGATGATCATCCGGAAAATTCGGAACAACATCGTCAAGAAGATTCCGAAAGATTTCGGTAGCGCGTATGTTGAAATGCTTCACTCTGATGCAACGGACGATACCGCTTATGAAGTCCGTCAGGAGATTAATGAGAATGCGAATCGGGATTTCATTGATATTGAGCCGATCCCGCCAAGCCAGCCGGCAGCAGAAGCGCCGCAAGGTGAGCAGCCAGTAGATATGCCGCCGGCGGATCTGGAACAGCCGCAAGATAAGCAGCCAACGCAGCAGAAAACTCAGCCGCAGGCCACAGAAAGCGAAGACTGGTAATGATCGCTATTTCACCGATTGGCTCCAGCAGCGCCGGTAACGCCTATCACGTAACGGACGGCAAGACCGGGCTGCTACTGGAATGCGGTATCCGATTCAAGGATATTCGGCGGGCTCTTAACTTTCAAACAGCCGATATAGCGGCTTGCTTGATCTCACATGAACACACTGACCATTGCAAAGGCGCAGCCGATGTTATGCGGGCTGGCATCGACATTTACGCTTCAGAGGGAACGTTTGCGGCAGCCGGGTTGGCCGGACATAGGGCGATCCCAATCCAAGCCGGCAAGCAGTTTACTATCGGCACATGGACGATCCTGCCTTTCAAGGTTGAGCATGATGTCGAGGAGCCGCTTGGATTCTTAATGGCGAATCAAGCAGGCGAGAAGCTGCTGTTTGCGACGGATACCTATTACATCCAGTACAGGTTCAGCGGACTAAATTACATTATGGTTGAATGCAACTACTCGACTGCGATCCTTGACAGTAATATTGCGGCCGGACTCGTACCGCCCGGGATGAAACGTCGGCTGCTTCGATCGCATTTCAGTCTGGAGAACGTGAAAGACTTCTTTCGAGCCAATGACATGAGCAGCGTCAAGGAGATTTGGTTGCTGCATCTGAGTGACACAAACAGCGATGAAGCACTATTTAAACGCGAAATACAAGGGCTGACGGGCGCCGTCGTCCATGTGGCAAATCGATGAAAGGTTGTGGAACGATGGAAAAAATGACAAATCACTATCGGAGAAAAATAGAGAACGTGCTATCTATGCCTGGAACTAAGTCATTTCCGAAAGAAGTAGTCGGGTTCATGATGGAGCACATCAAGGATCTGGAGAAGGCTGGTAAGGAAATTGCTGATCGTATGGCAGAAAACATCGCTCAGCTTCAGCGGGAGAAAGGCGAGCTGAGTCAAGAGCTGGCTATAGCAAATGACGGCATCCGGCGTTTGAATATCGCACTGGAGAAAGAACGCGAAGGCAAGAAGGTCAAGCTGCCGAGGGAATTGGCAGATGCCTTAGAACGCCTGAGAAATATAGGAATATCCGATTATGGAATCATTGCTTACTCCAATATAACGACAATGCTTTGGCGTGATTATTCTAAAGGAACTATTGATGATTTAAAGATTGTCCACAGTTTCCAGACATCAGATACCCTGCTCCCCGCCATTGTCAACGGCTACACGGTCGAAGAGGAGCCAACGACAGAGGATAAGCTCCGGGAACGATTCGAGGAGCGACTGAAGCATTACGAAACATCCAGCGGCATTCCATTAGATTCCTTGGCGGCTGTGCTCGTTGTCGAAGCTCGTGAAGTCCTGGCAGAAGATCGGCAGCAAGAATAAAAGAATGGGTGAGGTGAATGGCGAATCCGCAACCGGATAAATACACCAAGATCGCTAATGAGCTGATGGAACAGGTCCCGCGGTTTAAATTTAACGGTACTCAGTTCCGAATCATCCTTGTCATTTGGCGATACACATACGGTTTCGGCCGGAAAAGCTCGGATTTTTCTGTCTCGTATATTGCCGAAGCTACGGACATAAACGAGCGTCAGATCGAACGGGAATTGAAAGTTCTAATTCAAAAAAATGTAGTTCATGTCGTTTCTGAGTCAGTTGGAAGGAGGTCGCGGATTTTGACATTTAACAAAGATTACGATTCTTGGATAGACGTAGACCCGGCTAAAAAGACGGTACAAGATGAGATTTCTTTCCCCGGCGAATTAGACGGTCTTTCCCCGGCTAAAAAGACGGTACAACCGCATCGTAGCCCCGGCGAATTAGCCGGCCAAGAAAGAAAGGTTTTAAAGAAAACCTTAAAGAAAGGGATTCACGACGAAATTATCAATTATTTGAACGAAAAAACCGGGAAGAAATATAGTTCGAAAGTGAAGACGACAAGAGAGCTAATTAACGGTCGTTTGAATGAAGGACGTACCTATGAAGACTTTGTTTACGTAATCGATACAAAATGCAGTCATTGGCTCGACGATCCTAAAATGTTTGAGTATCTCAGGCCGGATACGCTTTTCAGACCGACGAATTTCGATAAGTATTTAAACCAGTCTCCAAAGATAGCTCGCGATGCTGCTATCGAGTCAAGGGATAAAGAGGTAGCGTTCCAACAATGGGTTCAGGAGGGGAACGATCCGGATGAATTCGACTGGAGTTGAATACAGCCATGATCTGCAGGCTGAGCAATCTGTTTTAGGAGCAATCTTCATCAAGCCTGACTGTCTGGACGATATCGGGTTCTTGGAGCCGAGAGATTTTGCCTTTGAGCGTCACCAGCTCATTTACAAGGTCATGCTTTACTTATACCGTTCCAACAATCCTGTAGACATTGTGACGGTTACAGAGCATTACAAGCGGCGTAACCGTCTCGAAGACCTGGGCAGCATTCAATACATCATGGAGTTAGAGCGCAGTTGTCCCACTGCTTCAAGTGTCGTCCATTACGCCAATATTGTTCGCTCCAAGGCGCTTGGACGGCGTGGGGAAGAAATCGGCAGGCAGATATCGGAGCTATCCCGAGATAACTTCGAAAGCGATGAGGAGTATTTTTCAACAATTGAAGAAATGGTCGATGAACTGCGGCCGCAAGAAGTGTCAGGCATGATGAGCTTCGAGGAAATGGAAGCCGACTACATGGATCATTTAGAGGAACAGCCGGAGAAGATGCTGAGTGGTTTCGACCAGTTTGATAAATGGGCGCAGGTATGGCGGGGATGGCTTTACATCATCGCCGGGCGTCCATCGGTAGGAAAGACAGCTAAGGCACTTCAGTTGGGCGTGGGAATCGCCAGACAGCGAACTGAGATCGATCGGATACTGGTTGATCTAAAGAATGCTGGAGTGGTTGCAATATTCTCGCAGGAGATGGGGCGCCGAGAATTGATTGACCGCATAATTTCTAATCTGTCTGGAGTCAGCTACAACCGAATCATTAACAAAGGCGGCGAAGAAGGCTTCACCATTGAAGAACGTACAAAAATCATTAACGCCTATGAAGAACTGAAAACATTGCCTATTTATATCCAAGACAAAGCTGCCGTCACAATCGAAGAAGTGCGCTCGACTGTCCGGCGCTTGAAGAAGAAACATGGGAAAATCGCAGCAATTATCGTGGATTACCTCCAAATCATGAACATCCCACAAAAGAGTGGGGAGCGCCGTGACCAAGCAATAGGCCGGGTAACTCAGACAGCGAAGCAGATTGCAAGGCAGATGAATTGCTGCTTTATCCTGCTATCGCAGATGACAAGGGATAGCGAAAATTCGGAGGAGCCGAAACTATCCCACCTGAAAGAGTCCGGCAGCATTGAGCAGGATGCGGACGTTGTCGAATTCCTCTGGCACGATCCGGACGATACAGAGCAAGGCGGTAAGGTTATCCAGTCCGTTTTTGCCAAAGGCCGCAACATCGGAACTAATAAATTCCGCTATCTCTTCCAGGGCTGGCTGCAGCGCTACAAGGAGCTAGAGAAAAAGGAAGTGGTTAGAACTGAGCGCAAAAACCAATGGCAGAAGAATCGAAAATGAGGAGCAGTATCAGGCCTCACTAAAATGGCTGGTCGCAAAGGCTGCCGAGTTGGATCAGGTTGAAGGGGATCCGCTGCTAGAAGGTGCTGAACGCGACAAACTAATGCGCACCTATGATTACGTGGCAGCCCAAGTCCTTGACTACAAACGAAGGGAACGTGAATCGAGAGGAGGATAACCGCGATGCAAAAGCACCGATGTAATTACCCGGAATGTGGTAAACAAAAAACTGGCACGTTTGCGCTTGTGCCGCTATGCAGTATGCACTTGGATGTGATTTGGGAAGAAACCAGACGCTATTATTCCAAAAAAATAACTTCGAACCATATAGACGCGCGTCCGATTTATCAAAAGATTGCCCCGCTCATACCCTGGAGCCGGAAGGCATGAGGCCCGGCCGGTACGATCCGTATTTTGATGGAGATCCATGGGAGGTTATCTATGACGATGCCGGCAGGGTGATAGCAGAGATTTACTGCTATTGGGAGATTGACTATAAAAAACTGAAGGAGGAGAGACAGAGCAATGCGACACGTGGGGATCGACCCGGCAACAACAACGGGCATCGTCGCCCTCGATCCAGACGGAAAGCTCATCGGCTGGAAAGAGATTAAGGGAAAAGGCGATACTGCCCCCCGCCGGATAAACATGATTTTCAACTCTGTCTATGCCCACCTGCGGGAAGACGACAATGTTTGCATCGAAGGTTTTGCTATGGAGGCATTCGACACAAACAAGGTTTCAAGCGGATTTAACTGGGCAGCAAGGCTTGCTACAGATCGGAGAATTGGCAGTTTTGAAGTTGCCACGCCGAATCAGCTCAAAAACTTTGTTGATGTTTCTGAGTATGGTCCCGATCCGGACCGACCAGGTAAGAAGCGTAGGCTTAAAGGCGATGAGGTGAAGCGGCGTGTTCAGGCGGCCGTAGAGGCTCATTGGGGCGATCAGCCGCCAACCTTTAACATCGCTGACGCTTATGTGCTGGCAAGAATAGCCGAAGCGATTTGGCGGGTCAACAAGGGCGAGACATTTGTGAATGACTACCCGAGCTATCAGAAAGAAGTATTGATAGCTATACTGCACCCTGAAATCGCGAAGGAGAAGAAGAAGAAGGCTAGGGAAAGAAAGAAGGCCCGCGAGGAAGCGAAGGCGGCGGCTGAGGAGAAGCAAGAAACATTGTTCTAAAAGGGAGATGTTGAGTAAATGCAAATCTATAAGCCGAATGCAGAGGGGAACGGGTATTTCTATCACGTTCGTATTTATCAAGAAGCATTACTTACCTACAAACAGCAATTAGAAAGAAAACATCGGGAGAGAGTCAGTACAACCGATCCAGATGATACCACTGACTATGATGCGATGGATTGGTACAAGACAGAAGAAACAAGTTTTGCCGAGAAGGAATGGGAAGACCTTGTCACCCGTATCCGTAATCATTTCAAGATGAAGGGCAATATCATCTACCAAACCGAAAGGGATGAACATTACGCCTATTTTACAGGTTCAGTGATTTTTCTAAAGGGAAGCTTCATGCTCAGGGAACGCATCTGGATTTATCATTCTTCAACTATCCAGTTTGATGAGCAAAGATTTATGACCGATTTGACCAGAATAGGCCGGTGGGAGAAGTGATCCGAATGAATTGGCGAAAAGCGAAGCTTTACGAACTGCGCGTAATCCTGCACGATGACAAATTTGCATCGTTAGCTGATCGGCAGGCCGCTGAGGCCGAGCTGGTACGCCGGAGGAAGCAACGGCATGCCAGGATGCAGAACAAGGAAAGGAAGGTATACCCGCGATGAGTGATAAAACGAAAATCGAATGGACAGACGCTACGTGGAATCCGGTCACAGGCTGCAGTAAGGTCAGCGAGGGCTGTCGTAACTGCTATGCCAAGTCCTTCACAGAGCGATTCGAGGGGACGCTAGGGCACTATTTTGAAACTGGCTTCAAAGTAACACTTCGACCGGAAAAGCTGGATCAACCGATACGGTGGCAGCGGCCGCGCCGGATATTCGTCAACAGCATGAGCGATCTGTTTCATAAGGATGTGCCAGATGATTACATTGACAAAGTATTTGCTGTAATGGCACTGGCACCAAGGCATACATTTCAAGTACTGACCAAGCGGCCCGAGCGCATGAAGAACTATTTACAAGGATTAGAAACAAGAGGCCCAGCTGCTGTACTGAGTCATGCTGCTGAATTGCTAACTGGTGACGAACTAGCTAATTACTACGTTCATAACCGGAATAAGTGCGGAGCAACGGACAAACCAGGCTGGCCATTAAAAAACGTCTGGCTCGGTGTGAGCGTGGAGAACCAGAAGGCTGCGGATGAAAGGATTCCGCTGCTGCTTCAAACGCCTGCGGCGGTCCGGTTCTTGAGTTGCGAGCCGTTGTTAGGCCCGGTCAACCTTTCGATGTGGCTTATGACTCCTGGATGGGTTCCTACCTACTACGACCCGGACAATATCCACGGATATCCAGATGCAGAGCCGACAAACGAGCATATTCAATGGGTAATAACTGGCGGCGAGAGCGGCCCCGGCGCTCGGCCGATGCATCCGGACTGGGCGCGTAGCTTGCGGGATCAATGTCAGGCTGCAGGAGTTGCGTTTCACTTCAAGCAGTGGGGGGAGTGGAGTAATCCTGGCGCCTCTTGGGTAGGGATAAAGGCAATCGATGAACGGAACCAATATCAATTTGACGACGAAACTTGGGTTTGGAAAATTGGCAAAAAAATAACCGGCCGCATGCTGGACGGGCGAACATGGGATGAGTTCCCGGTGATAGAGTGATGGCCGAATTTAGCAGAAACAAAGACATTGACTACCGCTATCGTAAATACTCCAGGCGGCATAACGAGATAAATCTGGCCGTCAACGTCCGTAAAAGCATCCTGGAGCTGCGGAGCATTTACGGAGATTACACCGATCAAGAGTTCGCGGAGTGGTACGGCGGGCGCTATGGGGTGCGGCCAGAGGCGATATTGGTTGTCATTAGAAATCGAAATGCAGGTGAAACTGTATGAATCAACTCATGCTCGATCTTCAGCAGTATGGCCCATGGCTTGTCACACATAAGGGAGACCGGTCTTGCCGCCTACTGGCCGACCGACATTACAGCCGGCAGACACCTGGTGCTGATATGTTTTGTAGGCCTGGGCGGAACCTGGTGCTTCGGACCGCTTGGGGTGATGCCGTATGGGTAACGTGGGATGGCATCAGGGACGACGGGCTGCGGGCATGGGAGTGTACTATATTCCGCAATGAGAGCCCGCATCTGAGCAGTGACCTTGTTGTGGCAGCCACTTACGCGACGGTGAAAGAGTGGGGAGAGCCGCCACCTGATGGCATTATTACTTATGTCGATGCTAGAAAGATTCGGAGTGTAAACCCAGGATGTTGCTTTAAGGCTGCTGGGTGGCGGTCGATTGGCACTAGCAAACGGAGAGGATTGGCTTTGTTGCAGTGGAAAGGTGTGATGCCAAATTGATTTTACAAGGCGACTGCCGGCTTGTTATGCAGAAGTTGGAGACGGAACGCTTCTACACTTGCGTAACTTCCCCGCCATACTGGGGGCTGAGAGATTACGGCATCCCGCCGAGCGACTGGCCGGAAGTGAATTACACGCCTATGCCCGGTCTGCCGCCTGTCACCGTGCCCGCATGGACCGGCTGCCTCGGTCTGGAGCCTACCCCTGAAATGTTTGTCGCTCATACTGTGCTTGTCTTTCGGGAAGTATGGCGTGTGTTGAGGCTGGACGGAACTCTTTGGATGAATTTTGGCGATGCCTATGCAACTACCGGATATAAAACACATAGCTCTAAATCAGATGTAGCAGGCTGGGATTCTGACAGAAGGGGTCAAAGTGTAGCAAGGACAGCGATATCAGGAATCAAGGTCAAAGACTTGATAGGCATTCCTTGGCGCGTCGCATTTGCTCTTCAGGCTGACGGCTGGTATCTGAGGATGGACAACATTTGGAGCAAGCCGAATCCAATGCCGGAAAGCGTCCAAGACAGGCCGACTAAAGCCCACGAGTACATGTTTCTACTGTCAAAGTCAGAGCGCTATTACTACGACAAAGAGGCGATCAAGGAACCTGGCGCACAAGACGAGTGGGCAAACGGATTCCGGGGCGGATCCTACACAGGAAATGAAACAATTGACAACCAGGCAGGCGGGAAGCGAAAAGCCCGCGGGAATTTTCGAGTCGGTACCGGAGTTGGGTTCGGGCATGGGACAGATGCAGAAACAAGGAGGCGCGGGCGGATCAAAGCCAATTCTTTTGCTCGAGCTGTTAAAGAATCACCGCCGCCCGGGCAACCGCATCAGCACCGCCCAGATCGGGAGGATATTGAGTATAACGGCATGAGGAACAAGCGCAGCGTTTGGACAGTGGCCACCCAGCCATTCCCGGAAGCACATTTTGCCACATTCCCCGAAAAACTGATTGAGCCTTGTATATTGGCCGGCGCGCCGCCAGGTGGTGAAGTGCTCGATCCGTTCGGAGGATCCGGCACAACATTGAAGGTCGCGCATGCCCTTGGTCGGGAATGTACGATTATCGAAATCGGCAAACAGTACATTGATATAGCCGAGCGCCGGACGGCGGCGGTACAGCAAAAACTATTTTGAAAGGAGTCAGTCTATGAAAGTCCAAATTGAAGGCAATATTTATCTGGAATCAGATGCGCTGCAGTTCATCTTGAAAGAATATACCGGAGCTACCACAGTTGGACCAGAAGGCAAGGAGCGCGAAATTTTCAAAACGATCGGTTATTTCACAGGGATTGAATATGCGCTCAAGCACTTTCTAAAGCTCAAAATCATGGCTTCGACTGCTTCAACGCTGCGAGAGCTTTTGCAAGAGGTTAGAGAGATCAGGCAGTACATTGAAACAATATGCGAGGGTTCGAAAGATGAAAGCAACTAAACAACGGCCCGTTGTGGTCGGCCTGCAAGCGTGTTTTGTCTGCGGCTGCCGGCAGAACGCCAATTTCCTGCAGCAGTGGAACGGCAAAGCGGTCTGCCGCCAGTGCATCAGGGAATTGAACGAAGAAGCAGAAAGGGTAGAGTGAAATGCAAAAGAAAGTCGATCGGGAGCAGTTGCACACTCTGTTTATGAGTGGGATGAGTCCGGCAGATATAGCAAATCAGCTCGGAATTACCAAACGTTCTTGCATCACCTTAATTTCGCGAGAGCGTAAAAAATCGCCGTCTGAATGGCCTTTGCGTCATGGTGAAAGTGATATAGAACCGCCACTAATGATGCACTTGTACGAATGCACTTATTGCTTTGCTCAGTTTGCGGTTGAAGATTACGAGGAAATTGATCATTCAGCTACCGTTTGCCCGATCTGCCAAACTGAAGAGCATGTCGAGGATGCGGGTTATGGGCGGTTTATCGTAACGATTAATGCAGAATAGGGCGGTGTTCGAAAAATGGCTATGAAGTGGGCTGTTATGATCTGCGAAACTTGTGAATACCACTTTGCAATCCCAGAAGAACCCAATTTTCAGGTATGCCCTAGCTGCGGATCGGAAGAGTCGACGGGAACAGGTGAATACCTATCCGATACTTTATACACATCTTCAGGCAAAGTAATTCAATGAATAGGGGGGGGCATGCCATGGATATATCGAAAAAGTGGTTCTTGGTAATGCGAGAGGGGAGTACTTACACGTTTTCTAGTCTCATTGTTTCAGGCGTTACCGTTGTTATCGAGTCCTCATCTGGACCGTCTAACGCATGGCGAATTCTCGAAGAAGTAACAAAATGAATAGGCGGTGTCCGTATGAAAGCTAGAATCACAGTTACCATCGAGATAGAACTTGATGTGCCGAACGATTATTATCCACCAGAATGCGATACAGACGAAAAACGACTTGCTTATGAGTTGGATTCATATGAAAACGGGGACGCCGACATTATGGAGCTGCTTTCCCGAGATTCTAAAATGAAAATTAAAGGCAAGGTATCAAAATGAATAGGTGGTGAGACCAGTGAGGGAATTGATTCTAGGCAAAGGAGAAATATGCCTAGTTGACGACGACGATTATGAATTGCTGTCTAAATATTCCTGGAACAAGTCACAGTATGGCTATGCTTATAGGCTTGGAGATAGAAGCAAGGGTGAGATTTGGAAGATTCTCATGCATCGGGAGATAATGCAGGCCAGAGAAAACCAGTTCATCGACCACATTAACGGCAATAGGCTAGATAATCGAAAAAGCAATCTGAGGTTTGCAACGCGTGGACAGAATGCAATGAACTCCGCTGGAAGAAATGGTTTGTCAGGTTACAAGGGTGTTTTTCTTAACAAGACTGCTAAAAATCCATCTTGGAGGGCGCTTATAAGAGTGAATAGGAAATCTATTCATCTTGGTTGTTTCCCTACTAAGGAAGAGGCTGCTTTAGCTTACAACGCAGCTGCTATTAAATACCATGGTGAATTTGCGCGATTGAACAAAATTGAAAGGCATGAGGAGGAGGAAAAGCGAGTGTTTAAAGTACATCTGTCGTTTAACCACACAGTTGTTCGAACGGTATATGCTGTTCAGCAGCTTGAAAATGGATTGACTCAATTCTTGTTATTCGATGAGAGCTTCGGGAAATGGATGTGGATGCCAGCAAGTGAATATGTGCCAGTTGCTGAAAAAACTACAACGCCGTTTAAAAGCAAAGGCACTACTCCTGTACGCAGGGCGTAGAGACTGAAATGAATGGGAGGGAACGGCATTGAAAGCTGGACAATGGATGTTTAATCATACAGATGATGGTACTTGGGGAACTGGATCGTACCATGACACGAAAGAGGAAGCGATCACTGAAGGAAAATCTTATTATCTGCCGGAAGACTACGAAACGCTGTATGTTGGGCAGATTGAGCCATACCCGACGTTCGTAACGGTCGACGCCGATCGGGTGTTGGATGATATCGGCGAAAATATATATGACGAATGCGGAGAACCGGCGGAGGATTATTTGCGGGATGTTAAGTCGGAGCATGAGAAAATTTTATCCGAACGGCTGACAAAAGTCGTCAATGAGTGGATGCAGGAATTTGGATATGAACCGAATTTTTTCAAAATAGTTAATGTCGAGCCATTCAAAAACGGGTAACTTGGAGCGATCAGAAATGAATCCATTAGCCATGCAGATGATTCACGATGCGCTGGAGCCACATATCAAATCCGGCCTACGAGTTGAAGATTTCAAACTTTTTGTTAGTCGTCAGTCTCGTATGGCCGAAAAAGAGTCTGTTGATACCAGCTACGGACTTTTGCGGATATACCCGAGCGAATATGTGCCGAAAGGTGCGGCTTATGTCCGAGAGGATTTTAACGGCAGGATCGGCATGGCATTTGCCTGGGTGTCAAAGCCAAAGGAGGGATGAGCGGGTTTATGAGTGGAGAGACTGCGAACTTGAAAGTAAACATCGAAAATATCGCCAAGCTACAGAAGTATTTCGATGATTTACACAAAAGCAGTATAGTTTCTTCGATTGCTCCTGTGCGGGAAACGGAAATTATCACTATCGTGCGAACGCTTGACATGCTTGGACTTGATGTTCCCGGCATTAATTATCCTGATGAGGTGGAGGCAAACGATGAATAATCAAACAAACTTTGAAAGCATCGTTATCAAATTAGAGCCTGATCAACGGTTTTTCAGACAAACTGAGGCGGATAATGCATTGGTGTTAGTGGATACCATTGAAATCAATCATTACGCGCAACAGATTACTTTGTCAGGCACTCACTTTTTTGTTGATTACGTGGATGCTCGAATTGATCGTTTAGAGGATCGCACTCATTTTCACTTAGAAACGAATTTGATTAATGAATATAACGAAGGTGAGGAATAAACGAATGAAAATCATTGAATTGGTCGGAGCAGCTCACAAGAACGCCGTATCAAAAGGCTGGTGGCAGGAAGAACGCACATATGGTGAACTGATCGCACTGGTGCATTCGGAGGTCAGCGAAGCGCTGGAGGACTTCCGGAATAGGAAGAAGCCGGATGAGGTTTGGTATGAGAAGGAGAGTGACAATGACCGCGTAGCTTACCATGCTGGTTATCAAGTCACTCCCGAATACAAGCCCTGCGGCATCCCTTCCGAGTTGGCCGACATCTGTATTCGTATCTTTGACATCGCTGGCAAGTATGGATGGGGTGGAGCAATGCAGGAAGATTGGGATGAAGTTTTTAAACCTGAGATAGAAAAAGGTTTCGAACATTTGAAAAACGAAACGGAGGACTGGTTTGCTGATAGCAGCCTTCCAGGTCAATTATCTTTTGTCCATGAGCAATTATCAGATTCAAGTAAAGCATTCAGGGAATATCATCCCGGGTACTCACAAGAATGTCTAATCGGTGTATTAATGACAGTATGGTATATCAGCGAAGATAACGGCATCGATCTCGACAAAGCGATTGCCGAAAAGATGGCCTACAACGCAACTAGGGACGTAAGGCACGGCGGGAAGGTGATCTGATGCGGTACAGGCACTATAAAGGCGGCGAGTACACAGTGATAAACGTCGCCTGGCATTCAGAGACATCAGAGCAACTGGTGATTTATCAGGACAAATACGGCCAGTTATGGGCGAGACCGTTTGAGATGTTCCATGGTTGCCTGCCTGACGGTACAAAGCGGTTTGTGGAGATAAGCGATGGAGTATAAACAACTCACATCGACAGCCAAATCTATCTGCGAGCAAAACTACAAATCGAACTGCGGCGGATGCCCGCTGCGGCCGGAATGTGTCGGCCAGATCGGCCCGGGTAAAGAAAGTTTTGATCGCTGGATTGATAGAGTTAACCAGCTGGCTGATGAAATAGAAAACAAATAAAACAGACGCCACCGGCGATCTGGCGGGTAGCTGCACCCATTGAACCAAACGGACGTTCTCGGAACAAAAGGGGAACGGCGAAATAAAACCCAAATTCGAGAGGAGCAATTATAAATGTTTGCAAATATCAAAGCTAAGCTTCTGAAAGTTGATCTGAGAAAAGGTGGAAAGAAAGTTCTTGTATTTGAATCATCAGTTCGAATGAGTGCTGGAGAATTAGACGCGATTGCCGAGATGATTGACCAGGATGTAAATCTCGGCCTTGACGCACAAGTGATAAGCTACCGGATTCAGCGCAATGCAAAGACTAATGAACCGGTAATCAGCTACAAAGTCGATGATCAGGGCGTTGTCAGTGAATATAAGGTTGAGGGTGAGCAGGCCGAAATGGATTTGGGACTTCCACCAGAGAAACCTCAAATTATCGAAGAGGAAGCAGAAATATCTCGGGAAGTAGTCAATGAGTTTATCATGAGCGGACTGGCGCCGCGCTTCGAAGACCTTGAATATGACTTTTCGGATATCTTGAATCGGAATGCGTCTGGTGAAAGTTATCTTCGTATTGCTTCTGATCTTGAACTTTCAAGCGGAAAATTGGCCGAAGTTCTGGAGGAATATAGCAAGCGAGTGGCTCCGCTGGCTGCAAAATGGAATGAGTGGAGAGAAAACAGGTCGAAGGCAGCTGATGAGGTGATTACGAAATCACTTACAAAAGCTGAGGAAAAAGAATCAGACGACAAAGACCAAGATCAAATGACGACGGAGGAAGCTGGCGCCGCGGCGGAAGAGGAACACGACGATCCAGAAAAGTTGGAAGACGACGAATCTGATCCAATGGCCGGAGTTGGGCAAGATCCGGATAACTGGTAATGCGAATCAATTGGGCGCTTGTAGTCAGCTGGGCAATTTGCCTGATCTGCTGGAGCATCGCAGCACTTTTACTTAAATAGATTTAGCGGGGCTCTTCGGAGCCCTCCCACAAAAGGGGCGTGACAAAGTGGGTGATAAAAAATACCGCATGCCAGAGCTAGATGAGCGCGGCTATCTGGCCGACATCCGGGAACTTAAGCAGGCTTATCGTAAAACGTATTGGCAGCTGCGCCAGGCGTTGAAAGAATGCGGAGAACACGGGGCGGACGCTCACTTACTCCGCGGCATGATATCGGATATCAATTTTGCAATCATGTGGATGCACACCGGGCGCCGACCAGGTAACAAACGGGGCATCGAGCGCCGAGCAGCATACCAACGGGAAAAGCTAATGGATCCGCTCAAGATGCAATCATACATGCAGCAGACCAAAGCAGCCAGCCCGTCGAGCCTGACGGACGACGAGGCGCACAGGCTGCGGGAGGTCTTGGATATATTAAGCCCACAAGAGCGCGAGTGCTTTACTCTGTCGTTCGGACAGTGCTTCCCGCATTCGTATATTGCGGACATGCTCGGGATCAGCAAGGGGGCGGTTGATAAGTATGTACAGCGGGCACATGCCAAGGTTACGGCAGGATGGCAGGGGACGTTGTTTTGAATAGGAGCAGCGAGGTCATCCCTCCTGCTCTTTTTTATGCTCCATAATGTCATTAGGCTGCACATTGAAATGCGAACAAATCTTATCGATAACATCAAGTGATACATTTTCCCCTTTCCCCATCTTTGCAATTGTTGCTGACGATAACCCTAGAGCCTGTCTTAATTCTTCTTTGGTCATTTCTTCCTGAGCCAATTTTACCCAGAGAGGCTTAAACGAGAACGGCATAATACATCTTTCCCTTCGCGAATTATTTACCACTAGTATAAAAGCAAATCTTTAAAATGTCAAAGAAAAGTATTGCATATATCTTCATGAAATGCTATAATATATTTAGAAAGTTAAAGATGAGCTTTCAGAAAGGGTGGAAACAATGGATAAGGCAACTCGAAGAGCATTTGAAAAAATGCAAAAAAGAGAACACTACCTGCGAGTGTTGCGCGATCAGTTGGGACTGGGGCGCATGACTCGGGAAGTGTTCCGGGAAGAAAGCTCGAAGATCATCGAGAGGTTCCAACTCTCTGATGACGAGCAACGCGCTTACGACCTGCACGCTAAGATGCAGCAACAACGTAAGCACAAGTAAGTTAACGGAGGGAGTTAGCCGCTCCCTCCTCCCAATCTTAACATAGACGATTCAAATATTAAACATTGGGAGCGTGGATGAATATGTACAAACTTAATCAGCAAGTCGAGCAGTTTGGTTCAATATACATGGTTGATCGCATCTACTCGTTAACAGACGAGGAAATGCGGATAAACAACCTAATACACCGTAAACGCATCACGTTGCGCAAGATAAGCGGCGTTAACGGGTTGGAGGTCTATGACTTTGCGTTACCAACACAGGGAGCCTAGCGCTCCCCTCAAATAACACAGGCCCTTTGGGGCCTTCTGGGAGGTATAAGAGGTCATGAGTGCACTAAAACAGGTTAAGCACCTGGATTATGCGGTATATGGAAATCTGATCGTCCCGATGCTTATGTTTGGTACTGACGTATGGTTCCGGATCGACGAAGATAGCGATGCGGGCAAATGCCGGATAGTTTGCCGGCCGCGGCGAAAGAGGTAGCGTATGGGGACATGTATTCTATGGTTTGTTGGACTGTTCGCCGCGGTAATGACATTAAACATAATACTGGAGATTCGCAAGCGTAGGAAGGATGATGAATCATGAGTATTGAATTAACCGATTGTCCGCAGGTGCTGCGGGATGCTGTAAATAAGCGACTGGAGAAAATAAGTTATGCCAAAATCATAGCCGTTACCAAGCACCAGTTCACGCCTTATGTTGATAAGGATAGGGTGGAGACGAAGTACAAAGCCTATATCCAAGCAGGGTTTGAGTTTTTGATTATATCCACATCAGAAACTAGCGGAGGCAGCCCGCTTGATGGTGAGATAAGTACAAATTATCTTAATGCTGGAGATTTGCAGGCAATCATCGGAGCTGCTGACTACATCAAAGAAGATATTGCTGGTTTAGTAAAGAATAATCAAGAATAAGTATGTTTTGTACTGTTTTTTATTGTAAAGTGCGGTTTTTTGACCTGCAAGCGCCACCTATAAGTGTAAGGACATTGAGACAGGACACCGATTGAGCGTGAACGCTCAGAATAACAGCCGGCGCCTTGAAATTGGCAAAAATATTTTCGGTGCAAAGCTCCTGCCTAGTTGTCCATTCAAAACGTTGACAGGCGCTCGTATTTTCGATTTGACAGGCGTTCCATATGTAGATCGCTCAATCCAACCGTCTGGATTGCCAGCGCCTTAAAATCGAACTGCGGGCCTCAGGAGACGTGTAGTATTTTTGTGATATCCTGCCCTGCTCTGGCTGGTGGCACCAGCACCAAAAATAACATCATTCAAATTCACACATTGCAGGGCGCCGTGCGGTGGCGGAAGAGAACGCGTAGCACAAGGTTTACTGAACTACCTTAATGGTCGTAGGGGTTGACAACCTGGTAAATGTTCAGCCGTTTGAGTCGGAAAAGCAAAGCCGTCAGGCGATTCGTGGGAGAATGGCCCGCGGCCGCGTACAAGCAAGGAGCGAGTAAACTCGCATACTCAAATATACCGATCCTTGCCTCGTTATGCAGATTGTTTTTGACGTGTAGTTTCGTGAGCTTGAGTGAGGGGCGCTGCCGAGAGCGCCTCTTGCTTATTATGCGGACATGGTATAGAGGTGGTGCCTTGGATTTCCACTCCAATGACGCGGGTTCGATTCCCGCTGTTCGCTTTTACCCGATTCACCGCGGCTTATTGCCGCCTGTTGCCTATTGAGTCGCTCAATCGAGCGGCTTTTTATTTTGCCAAAGGAGTGAGTTTACTATGAAACGAATAATGCTAATTGCAGCCGCGGCAGCGGTTATTTTTGTTTTGTCCGGATGTGAAAGCTGGGATCGGGCTGTTAAGGATATTGGTTCAAATATTAACGGGCTTGATCGGAAAGCAGAAGTCTACGACCAGAACGGCAATGTCATCAAGACATACAGCGGCAAGTTTGACGTTGAGGTTAACGAGTACGGCAATAAAGTAAAGTTTGATATAAACGGCAAGCGAGTGCTGATCTATAACGCGACAGTCGTAATAGAGGAACAAGAAAAAGAATAAACATAGGGGGATTGAGATGTCTGTTAATGAAGTGTGGGACGAATCCGATAAACGACCAGTCAAAGTGACAATGGATAATCCGCTTCCGGTTGTAGTCATAGGCGGTGGCAGCGGCGGAGGAATTCCGGACGGTTCGATTACAACATCCAAGCTTGCCGACGGCGCTGTTACGGCAGCTAAATTGTCCGCAGACATACTCGAAAAGCTTGCGGAAATCGCTGATATTAGGGGACTTTTATGGGAGGAAGCATGCGCGATGGGCGTAATTAGAAAGCAAATAATTAGGGAGTCATCCTATAGAAGTGACCAATTGTCACAAATCACAAGATTACATGAGGGTGAGAACTACGGGACTGCAATGGCTTATGACGGAAAAGATCATATCTATGTTGGACTAAATCTTACTCCAGCAGTGATTGTGAAGATTAATATTCACACATTGCAACGAGAAGGCAGCCTGACACTTCCTTCCGGAACCTTGCAGGATGAAACTCGCATTAACGCTTTGATGTGCTTGCCCGGAGATATTCTCATTCACGGCAGCTTCACTAACCCATACATGTTAACGCGCATTGATACCAAAACGCTGAAAATAATCGACGTTTTGGAGGGCAAGGATGAAGCAATTACCGACAAACAAGTACGCGCATTGGTATACGACGGAAAGTATCTGTACGTCGGATGCGATACGGGGCCGGGGAAGATTGTAAAAATCGACCCGCATGGAAAGACAATGGAGCGTATCGGAAGCTTAGTACTCTCTCCCGGAGATGACAGGATATATGGAATGACTCTTTGCGGAGGATACTTGTACGCCGCTTGCGGAACGTCTCCAGCGCGACTTGTAAAGATTGATCCCGACCGAATGGCAGATATAAAGACTCTTGTATTTGACACCGGGGAAGATCAAGGACGGGCGATAAAAACGGATGGACAGTACCTGTACATGGGGATAGCCCCTGTACCCGGAGACGCTGCTACTCCCACTAGCGCTGGAGTTAAAGTTGCGAAAGTTGATCCGACGACAATGCAAAAATTATCTGTATACACGGCAGAACTGGGCGAGTCCAACTGCTACTCGCTAATATGTACGGACGAATATGTCTATGTCGGAGCTTGGATCAGCCCTACGACTATCATCAAGATCAAAAAGGATGATATGACGCGAGTTGGCGCGCTCGGATTAGCTGTAGGATTTCCAAGCGTACTAACGTTGATTGGATCACACTTTTATACGCCGTGTGACATGATGCCTGCTAGAGTGATTAGGTTTCTGGAGTTCTAAATAAGGGGAGGAGTTGAAGGCATGTCCGTAAATGAGATTTGGAAGAATGGCCAAGTTGTAAAAGTGACCGAGCAAGACCCACTTCCTGTAATGATAGTGGGCGGCGGTGGAGGCGATGTACCGGATGGATCAATAAATACAGCGAAGCTTGCTGATGGAGCTGTAACAGAAGAAAAGCTTGCAGCTGACGCTGTTGCCTGGTCCCGAGTGACTGGTAAACCAAATACTTTCCCGCCGGAATCTCATACACACACCGCAGCGCAAATATCCGATGCATCTGCTGTTGGCCGTAGTGTCCTGACGGCAGCAGATCAGGCGGTTGCGCGTACGGCGATAGGTGCCGGGACCAGCAGCCAGAATCTGACGGCTATCACAGCTGCCGAAGCAACAGCAGGAACGGCCGCAACGGCCCGGGCTATTACGGCTGCGGTACTGGCCGGAGCTATCAACGAGCGCACCAAAAATAAACCGGAGGTTGCGGCGTTGACACCGATTGCGGATCCAGCAACAGCAACAATGGAAGAAGTTGCAACGACTCTTAACGCTTTGATTTCTGCACTCAAAAGCTAGAAACTGAGGTAATCAGAGAATTAGAGAGAATCGGAACGAATGTTTACCAATCTCTCTATGTATTCGTCTTTAATCGAATTTGGAGGATTTGCGATAATCTTTGTATAATGGTCTTGCCTTTAATGCTCTCTAGTTGCAAAGTACGTATGCTTTTAAGTACGAGCGTAGCGTTAGTACGTCGTATTTGATCCACTGATATTTGTAGGGTTTTAAAGGACTAGCACTTAGTAACTGTATACGTATATAAGCGGTCACTCCATTGCGAGTTTTCATGAATAACGCATATAGAGAGGAATGATATTAATGCAATTGGGTGTGGTGTCAAATGTTCATCTATTATCATGGGTCAGAGAGAGTACCAAGTTAGAATGTGACATAAATTATTTTGTGATGAGAGAAAATAAGTTGCGAGAGGGAGACGGGACAGAAATTGATTTGAACTGTTTTCGTGAAAGAATAAAAGAACTTGCCAGAACAACCGCCATGACAACCAGAGAAGCTTTCGAATTCGAAAAAGGTAGACTGGAACGTGAACGTGATTTACGATGGCTTGGAATTGGTCACTCTTAAAGGAGTGGCTTTTTTGTTTCCTTCAAAGGAGGATGATAGTAAATGTTTTGGAAACAGGACAATCGATGGTATATGCAAAAAGGTATCTATAGATTTTCGTCTCCTACTTTGTGGGGAATGATCAAGCTGTATTTTTTATTCGAAAAAGATAAATCGTTCAGACATTATGTTATGACACTTGAACAGAATATCCAACAACAAAATGTATCGAAAACTGTTACTTCAATCAATCATATTCAATGATTTCGTTTGGCGGGAAGAAAGCTCGACATGGTTATGAAGTGATTAAGAGAGAATTAAAGCCGCAAATCCTGCCACAATTGCCATTTGAATAGAATTGAGAAATGTTTGTCAAGGTTGAAAACGGATGGTGCGATGCGAACAAAAATGCGAACACGGGTCCTTCCGGGGGTCAATTTTTCAGTGAGGGGGCTCGCGACCCCGAAATAGGGCTAGTTTACATTTTCAAAAAATCCTTTCGCTTTCCGGCTGGGTTGTCTGGCAGGAGGGCTTTTTTGATTTATCGCTTCGAATTAAGTCGATAAAAAAACATTATCAAATAAAATGCGATCAAAACGAAAGTTGAGGTGATGGAGTTGCCGAAAAAACAAGCGAAAGCAAAAGAGGTTGCTTTGCATGAAAAAGAAGTGTTGACCAGCGAGCTTGGCGCAGTTGTCGGCAAGACTCCGCAATGGATCCGTCAACTAACGCGAGATGGTGTTTTGAAACTGGTTGGCCGAGGTAAGTATATTCTTGGCGACGCTGTACAGGCTTATATTGAACATGTGAGCGGCGGCAAGGAAGAGGACAACAAGCCGCGCTTTATAGATGAGAAGACAGAACATGAGCGGTTGAAGAAGGAGCGGGCAGCTCTTGAGCTTAGTCTATTACGAGGCGATCTTCACAAAACCGAAGATGTCGAAAAGTTTGTGGCGAATATGATTTTGTCTGTCAAATCGAAGTTACAGGCGATCCCAACGAGGTTGGCGCCGCAATTGGAAAACGAGTCAACGGGTTTTATTGAGACATCTATTAGACGCGAGATAAACGCAGCATTGAGCGGACTGACTGAATATGAACCTGATAAACCGGAGCCGGCTGATTGATGGTTGCTCCACATTCTGAGCGTTTATTTCGCAAGCTAATCAAGCTCTGGGAGCCGCTGCCTGAGCTTACGATATCGCAATGGGCAGATGAAAACCGCATCCTTACATCAGAAACAAGCGCGGAGCCGGGACCGTGGCGGACTGATCGGGCACCGTTCCAACGCGAAATTATGGATTCTATTAATAATTTCGAGACGGTAGAAGTTGCCATAATGGCGTCTGCCCAGCTCGGGAAATCTGAGTTCCTGCTCAACATGCTCGGATTTCACATCGATTACGATCCGGCGCCGATCATGCTCATGCTGCCAAACGAGAAGCTGATTGATTACTTCTCGAAGAAGCGGCTTTCAACCATGATTGATGCCTCACCTGTTCTAAAAGAAAAAGTTAGCGAAGCAAAGAGCAGGGATAGCGGAAACACCATAGCCGAGAAAAGTTTTCCTGGCGGTTACATTGCCATTGTAGGGGCTAACTCTGCGGCAGGGTTATCCAGCCGCCCAATCCGTATATTGCTCTGTGATGAGGTAGATCGTTATCCAGTGTCTGCCGGCGACGAAGGCGATCCAATAATGCTGGCCATGCAGCGGACGGAAACCTTTTACAACCGCAAGCATGTATTTGTGTCCACGCCAACCATAAAAGATGCTTCACGCATCGAACAGTTGTACAATGACAGCACGATGGAACAGTGGAATTTACCCTGTCCGAGCTGTGAGGAGCTGCAGCCGATCGAGTGGGGACGCATAAAGTTCGAATATGAGAAAACTCACTCAGGTGAATTTGTTGTAAACAGCACACAGCATGCATGCAAGTATTGCGGGTGCTTGCATGATGAGCGTGAATGGAAGCGCGGCGAAGGTAAATGGATAGCCCAGAAAAAACATTCGTCCCGTCGTGGATTTCATCTCAACCGACTTATTAGCCCGTGGTCAACTTGGCGGGATATCGTGAAAGCATTTCTCGTTGCTAAACGTGACGGCGCTGAAACTCTCAAGGTTTGGACGAACACCGTCCTGGGTGAGACGTGGGAGGCAGAAGGCGAAAAGCTGGAAGAAGAACAGCTAATGGAGCGCTGTGAATCCTATCCGGCCGATGTACCGGATGAAGTACGGATTCTGACGGCTGCCGTAGACGTCCAGGACAACCGCTTTGAAATCGAGGTCATCGGCTGGGGAGCGGGCAAGGAGTCATGGGGCATCTCTTATCATGTCATTCACGGTAATCCGCGTTACGCTCAAATATGGAATGACCTTGACGCGTTCTTAGCCCGCACATGGAGTAATCAAGACGGTCAAGCGTTCAACATAGCAATCACATGCGTTGACTCTGGCGGCCACTTTACAACAGAGGTTTACCGCTTTTGCGCTGCTCGTGAGACGCGGCGCATCTATGCAATCAAAGGGCAAGGATCGATTAACGGCCAATACGTGCCGCTACTAAATGGACATTCAAGGACTCCCCGAGAAAGGGCAGTCCTTTTTCGTTTGGGCGTTGATGAGGGTAAGGCGAAAGTATTTGCCAGCCTGCAGGCCGAACCAGGACAGCCGGGCTATTGTCATTTTCCCTTGGGTGGTAATTATAACCTGGATTACTTCCGAGGACTCACGGCAGAGAAGAAGGAACGCAAGAAGAAAATGGGCGTGACTTATTTTCAGTGGGTTAAAGTACGGGATCGAAATGAACCGTTTGACCTTCGCGTGTACAATACGGCTGCACTCGAAATTTTGAACCCTAATTTGGATGTACCCGTTAATTCGCCGCCTCCTGTACCGTCCAAGAAAGTGACAAAGCGGAAGTTTACGAAGAAATCAAGCATATGGTAGGTGATTATCGTGGCATGCGATCCAAAGCAGCGTGATCGATGGCAAAAGCAGCTTGATGTGGTGCTGAAACGTCTGGATTCCTATTACAAGGCGGAAGAAGCCATATTGTCCGGTGCGCAAGAATACCGGATCGGTACGCGCTTCCTTAAACGCGGTGACCTTAAGTACATCAAAGAAGAGATTAAGGATCTTGAGAACCGCAAGGACGAGCTGGAAAATGCATTAGAAAACTGTATCGGACCAAATAAAAGAAAAACATTCCGGATTATACCGCGGGATTTATAGGGAGGAAAACATAATGAGTCAACAACCATCAGTAGGCAGAATTGTGCATTATCAAAGCTACGGTACTCCAGGCGGGGAGTTTAAGAGTGAGCCACGGGCGGCCATTATTACAGGTGTTGTAGATGATGAGACTGTTCATTTGTGCGTGCTAAATCCAACAGGACAATTTTTCAATTTGAATGTCAAGCAAGGTGATGCAGGCGGGCAATGGAATTGGCCTCCGCGTGTATAACGTAGGGGCCCTGAAAGGGGTGATATGACTTGTGAATTTCATCGACAAAACGATCGCTTTTGTATCGCCGCAGCGAGCTTTGAAGCGTGAAGCGGCACGCGCGAAACTCTCGATTATGCGCCAATTTACGAACAGCGGCTATTCGCACAGCGGCGCCAGTCGAAAAAAGAAATCAATGCAGGGATGGGACAGTACCAGCCGGAGCCCGCAGGAGGATATCGGCAATAATGTTCAGCTGCTCCGAGAGCGCAGCCGTGATTTGTATATGTCGGGCGGGATCGCGGCCGGGGCAATCAAAAAGAATCAATCCAATGTGCTCGGCTCCGGACTCTCGCTTAAAAGTCAACTCAATCATCGCATGCTCGGTATCACGCCGGAGGCGGCGAAGGAGTGGGAAGAAAAGACGGAGTTTGAGTTTGAGCTTTGGGCAACGTCAAAGGTCGATAATACCGGGCTGAAAGACTTTTATGACTCGCAGCGCATTATGCTAACCGGCTGGCTGCTCAATGGAGACTCGCTTTCCGTTACCAAATACGTGGATAGACCGACAGGGCTCAATCCGTACCGGCTGCGGCTGCATCTACTCGAAGCAGATCGGCTTTGTAACCCTGACCGATTTAACGGCTATTCACCGGTCTTTGCCGCTTTTGGGGACGGCTATACGGAGTATGTTGATCTTACAAACGGTGGTACTATCCAAAATGGCGTGGAAACAGACGAGTCCGGCAAAGTAGTGGCATATTGGATCAGCAACAAACATCCTAATTCATTCCTACCAACGAGGAAGCCGATCGATTGGGCTCGTGTGGCTGCACACAATCCCGTCAGCGGGCTTCCGAATGTCATGTTTATTATGGACGCTGAGCGAGCCGAACAATACCGCGGCGTGCCGTATCTGGCGCCTGTCATTGAGCAAGTGAAGCAGATGAACCGTTATGCGGAAGCTGAGATTGCCGCGGCGATTATCAATAGCTTTTTCACAGCCTTTATCACGGTAGACGGCCCTAAAAATGAAATGCCGCTTGGTCAGTCCATTGCGGACGAAGATCAGGTTCAAGGATTGTCTCCGGAAGATCGACTAGCCAGCTATGAGATGGGACCAGGAACTATCAACGTCCTGGGCGAAGGGGAAAGCGTCGATTTTGGCGATCCGAAACATCCGGTATCAGGATTTGATTCGTTCACAAAGGCCATGGCACAACTCGCAGGGTCTTCACTAGACATGCCGTATGAAGTGCTGCTAAGTGTATTCAATTCAAGCTACAGCGCCAGCCGCGCGGCCCTGCTGCAAGCGTGGAGGGCTTTTCGCGATCGCCGGGACTGGTTTGCTCATGACTTCTGCCAGCCGGTCTATGAGACATGGCTGTTTGAAGCGGTGGCAACAGGTCGGATTAAAGCTCCAGGCTTCCTCAATGATCCGATTAAACGCAAATTGTGGAGCCAAGCCCTTTGGGTAGGACCGAGCCCGGGACAAATCGACCCGATCAAAGAGGTGGATGCAGCGATCAAGCGTATCGACCGCGGGTTTAGCACGCACGAGAAGGAGACAAGCGAGCTGACCGGCATGGATTGGGATTCGAACATCGAGGTGCTGCGCCGCGAGCGGGAAATGCTGAATAATCTGCCACCAGGACCGGCACAAACGGTCACCACGGCGAGAGGGGGTGAAGAAACAAATGCCAACCAAGATTGAGATTCGCGGAGCGATCATCCCGAATGATTACCAATGGATTTATGACCTATTCGAAATCGATGCAACAAGCCCTAAGAAGGTAACACAGGCGATAGCAGCAGCCAATGGCGATGAATTGGAGGTCGTTATCAATTCTGGTGGCGGTGACGTGTTCTCAGGCTCTGAAATCTATACCGCTTTGAAAGAGCATGCGGCTAATGTCACTGTGAAGATCGTAGGTGTGGCTGCCAGCGCTGCCACCGTTGCGGCAATGGGCGGTAACAAAATCGTGATGTCTCCGACAGGGCAATTTATGATTCATAATGCTTCGACGTGGACAGAAGGGGATAAGCGTGATCATCAGCATACAGCAGAATTCTTAAAATCTGTTGATTCATCCATAGCGAATGCCTACCGTTTGAAGACTGGGCTGCAACAGAGCGAATTAACTGCACTGATGAATCGCGAAACCTGGATGAATGCTCAAGAAGCGAAAGAAAAAGGGTTTATTGACGAAATCATGTTTGATGAAGATGGCCAACTCAGTGCGGTGGCTTCGATCTCCGCGGAAATGATCCCTCATAAGGTTATTTCCAAAATTCGAAATGAGTTTGTAAATCTGAAAAATCAAGGAGTGAGTAACACAATGGCAGGACAAAACCAAGATCCAAACAATCAGCAGCAACAACAGCAACAACAGCAACAGCAGCCGGCACCAGCTTCGCCACAGGCGAACACAACGCCAGCACCGGCGGCGACACCGCAAGCATCAGCACCAACAATTGACGCGGCTGTTCAAGAGCGTTCGCGTTTGAAAGCGATCGACGAAATCTCGGCCAATATCGATCCGGAACTGGTTAACGAAGCCAAATATGGCGAGAACCCAATGACTGCCGAACAACTGGCTTTCAAAGCGATGAAAGAAGGCAAAATGCTCAATTCAAACTTGTTTGAGCAATCGGTGCAGGCTAACAAAGCAGCCGGTACTGATGATGTTCAGGCTCAAGCACAGCAGCAGGGTAGCGATAAAGAATACGATCTCGAAAACCTTAAAGACGTCAATGCTATCTACGCATCTTTTGCAGCAGCAGGGCAGGCTGGGCGTCGCCAAAACATGACAAGGGGGTAACACAAATCATGAGCGAAATTAAAACCGATTTTGGCAGCATTGATAACCAATCTTTTTTCGCCGGCACAGAGGTTTCAGCACTAACAACGTCCGTTAAGCTGGCATCAGGTCAAGGTGTCCTGCGTAAAGGCGCTCTGCTGGGCAAGGCGGCAGATGACACCTATAAGCTGGTGGATGCAACGGCTAAGGCTTCTTTTGTTCTGGCGGCGGAAACGATCGATACCGACAATGATTCAGAGCTCGATGTTGTTGTGTACAAAACAGGTATTTTCAACTATTCAGCGCTTTATGTGGCGGAAGGCGATGAGGTATCTGCACACAAAGATGAGCTGCGCCAGTTGAATATCCACTACAGAACAGATTATTAAGAGGGAGTGAATTAAAACTATGAAAATTAAACAAAGCCAGCTTGTCAACCGCGCTCGCGGTGCAGTTAGCTCGCCGCAAAACTCAGCCTCCGTAACAGGTGGAAACATCAACATTTATGATCCGCAGTCCACAATGCAGCCATTTTCCAAGCGCCTGCCGGTCACAACTTGGATCCGGGACACGTTTTTCCCTGGTGTCGAGACATTTCCAACGAAGCATGTTTTGATGGATTTTTATAAAAATCGTCAGCGTGTGGCTCCGTTGGTTGCCGAGGGATCGCGGTCTATTAACGTTAAACGTGATGGATTCCAAACGAAAATTTACACTGCTCCATTTATCAATATCTCTCGTCCTATTGATGTCGACTTGCTCCAATCCCGCCAGTTTGGGGAGCAGGTATTTAACAGCCCGATGACACCAGAAGATCGAGCGTTGGCATTGATGCAACGAGATTATAACGAGTTGGATGACATGATCACTCGTCGTGAAGAAGTCATGTCCGCCGAATTGCTGCAAACTGGAAAAGTAACTCTTACAGGTTATGTAGATGATACCGCTACTAAAGTTCGGACGGACACGGTGGATTATGGATTTGAGAACATTATCAATCTGACAGGTGCAAGCCAGTGGGATCAAGCGAATCCTAAAATGCTTGGTGATCTTCAAGATGCAGCCGCAATGGTCAGGATGGCCGGCTATGATCCTTCAATTGCGTTGTTGGGATCGAATGCTGCTGACGAGTTCTTACAAGACGAAACGATTCTGAAGCTCATGGACTTCCGGCGTGCAGATTTCGGCAGCATCGCACCGCAGGAAAACTTGAAAAACGGCAACGGATACACTTATCTCGGTCGTCTGCGCAAGCCTGGCATTGATCTGTTCCAATATGATGCTTGGTATTGGGATGATACTGACGAAAAACTCAAGCCATACATTGACCCTGATGTGGTTATTGTGGGCTCTCGCGATCTTGGTGAGATTTTGTACGGTGCCATTACTCAAATTCCAGAGGACTCCAACAATTTTGTAACCTATGAAGCGATTCGCGTCCCTAAAGTCTCTATCAACCGTGACGACGACGTGAAGAAATTAATGCTCAAATCCCGCCCAATTCCGAAACCGCTGGATGTTGCTGCCTGGGCAGTCATTAACACTAAGCAGAAATAGGAGGAGCACCCATGCAATTTAAAGTCTTGCAAGGATACGTTAAACACGAAGGAGCCTTGATTCCAAAGGGCTCCTTTTTTGATGCGGAGCTGCATGAGGTAAAGGGCTTGCTGTCCAAAGGTTTTGTAACAAAGGTTGAGCCTTTAAGCGAGCTTCCTGATGAGGTAGAAGTAGAACTCCCTTCGGTTGAGGAATTTGCAAAGCTGAAGGCCGACGAACAAAAAGAGCTGCTGCAAGAGCTTGGGATTGAGCCGGCCAGCAATGCCGAGGAGCGCATCCAGCAATATACCGAGTTTTACGACCAGGCTGACGATAATGAAGTTTAAAGATCATGTCGCCCAAGACAATCTCAAGGTTTTTATCAACATGGATGAGTTTGGTGAGCCGAAATTCATTGATGGCGAAAAATACGATGTTGTCATTGACTATGACCTGATAAACGAACGCGATCGGCTTTATACGGTTGGCCGGGCTGGTACGGACGCGGCCGGCGTATTTCAATCAGCCATAACCTTCTTTATCCGGGAAGCTGATTTAGGATTCATTCCGGATGAGGGGCAACCCCTATTTTGGGGCGACTCTGCTCATAAGAGCTATCCCTATATCGTAGCAAAGGTTTCATCCGCTATGGGTATATTGGAGATCACCATCGAGGCGAATGAATCATGAAAATATCGATCGATTCCAAGCAGATCAAGCAAGCGACGATCGGACTGAACTTTGTCCAAAAGAATATTCCCAAAGCCTTTGGTTCTGCGCTTAATCGCGTAGGTCAGCAAGTGAAAACAGCTGCCTCCAAAGAAATCCGAAAGACTTACGATATCAAGGCAAGTGATGTTAAAAAGTATGGGAACATCAAGGTAACAAAAACAGAATCATCCACGTTGCAGCTCTTGTTAACTTCAAAAGGCCCAAATATCCCGTTGATACGCTTCAAAACGCGCCCGTCCAAGCCTCCTAAACGCCGCCCCAATGTGCTGAATGCATCAGTAAAGCGGAGTGGTGGTAAAGCGATTCCGGGCGCTTTTGTCGCGGGAATGAAAAGTGGACATATTGGTGTTTTCAAGCGGGTATCGAAGAAGAGGAATCCGATCAAAGAGCTTTACGGCCCGGCCGTCCCAATCATGCTTGGTGATGACGGCGTAGCCGAGAGTTTAAATCGGGTAGCAAGCGAGGGCATGAATAAGCGCTTGGATCATGAAATTAACCGCGTTTTAGGGAGGTTTAAATAAACGTGACAGCAGCACTGCTTTTAAGAGCACTATGTGAATTCTTACGTAAAACTGTTGCAGATTATGCTGCAGCTCAATCGTCGGCGGGCGGATATGTCCCGCCAACTGTATTCGATTGGTATTTACCATTTAAGGACGCGCGGCGGGAAGATATCGATTTTCCTTTTATTACGGCCCGCATCGTAAATGGTGATGACCCCGTTGATGACCCGAGCGCGGCGCTGTACTCTACCGTCAGGATTGATCTGGCCTTTGGTGTGTATAGCGGTCACCGCCTGATAAAACCAAACGATGATCCCATCCATCCGGACGGCGCCTATGACCTGCTCAACCTGATGGAGCATGTGCGCACTGCATTGTTTAGGGAAGGGATTATCGATCGTAAATTCAGGATTGAGCGCCCGTACAAATGGAGCATCCCGGAAGAACAACCTTACCCGCTGTGGGTAGGGGAGGCCCAAACCATTTGGACTGTGCAGAGCGCAACACAACAAAACAACGAGGGGGTAGACCTTTATGGCGACAGATGGCCTGTCTGATAAAGAAGTAAAGAACAAGGAAGCTGGCGAAAAACCAGCGATTAAGGCAAAAGAAACTGCCAAAACTCCTGAAACTACAAAAACGCAGCAGCAGCTGATCTATGTCGGCCCCAATCTTCCTGGTGGCCGACTTTCTCGTTTCCGGGTGTTTAAAGAGGGCATTCCCTCATACTTGGACGACATTGTTAAAAGCAATCCCGATATTTCGCGCTTGATCGTCCCTATTGAAGTATTCACGGCAGTCCTGGCGCGAGTGAGCACACCCGGCACGATTGAGCATGCAGCAGCCCAGAAATTGATTGAAAGGCAAGGTGAAGCTTAATGGCATATAAACATGGCGTCTACACGCAAGAGGTGTCGTCAGCGGTAGTTCCAGCCGTTTCGGCGGCGATTGTACCGGTTGTTTTTGGTACAGCTCCCATTAACCTGACCAAGCTCGAAGCAGCTCCGGTCAATAAACCAATTCTCTGCTTTACTTATGGCGAGGCGGTAGAAGCATTCGGCTATTCGAATGACTGGAGCTTTACGCTATGCGAATTTATGAACTCTCATTTCTCCCTCTTTGAAGCCTCTCCTGTTGTCCTGGTCAACGTTCTGGACCCAGGTAAACAGAAGAAGGCCGTGCCGGCTGACAAGGTATCGCTTGTTAAAGACGTAGCGACGGTGAAGGCACAGGGGATTATTGCAAGTACATTGATTGTAAAGTCGGATGACGAAGCATCAACCTATGAAAAAGGAAAAGATTACGAAGCGAATTTTGACAATGATGGCAATCTGGTCATTCAGCGCATTGCGGCCGGAACGATTCCAGCAAACACATCTTCATTGTCAGTCGAATACGACAAGCTCGACCCGTCAGCGGTCACGGCAGCTGACGTCATTGGTGGCGTCGATAAGGATGGCAACTATACCGGCCTGGAACTGATCGATCAAATCTTTCCGCGCTTCCGATTTGTCCCGGGCATGGTGCTGGCGCCAGGCTATTCGACAGATCCGAGCGTTGCTGCAGTCATGACAGCCAAGGTGAGCAATATCAACGGCCATTTTGAATCCATCTCGCTAACGGATATCCCAACAGACAAAGTAAAGAGCTACACAGAGGCGCCGGCATGGAAAAACGACAACAACTATACATCTCCGCTGCAGATTGCCGGTTATCCAAAAGTGCTGCTAGGTGACAAGCAGTATCACCTTTCGACGCAACTGGCCGGCATTATGGCGGTTACGGATGCAGCAAACGACGACATCCCGTATGTATCGCCATCGAATCAAAACTTGCAGGCTACCGGTGCGGTGCTTCAAGATGGCACAGAGGTGTTCCTGGGCCCCGATCAGGCCGCTTACCTCAACGGACAGGGCATTGTCACTGCGCTCAACTTCATCGGAGGCTGGAAGGCTTGGGGCAACCGTACCGGAGCATACCCAGCTATCACAGACCCTAAAGACAGCTTCATTCCGGTACGCAGGATGATGACTTGGATCAAAAACACGATCATTCTCACGTATTGGTCTAAAGTAGATGCTCCGGGCGATCGTCGTCTCACTGCAACGATTACAGACAGCCTGAACCAATGGTTCAACGGTTTGGCTGCGCAGGGCTATCTACTGGGCGGACGGGTGGAATTTAACGAATCCGAGAATCCAGAAGTTGATCTGATGGATGGAAAAGTGAAATTCCATGTTTACGCAACGCCGCCAAGCCCGGCCCGCGAGATCGATTTTATTGTCGAGTACGATGCAAAATACCTGGCTGCAGTATTCGGGGCCTAAAGGGAGGGATAGCCAATGAGACAAATTCCAGATAAATTAAACAACTTCACTGTATTTCGAAATGGAAGCCAATGGCTTGGGAATTCAGATATCGTTTTACCCAACCTCGAACCAAAAACCGATACGTTGTCGGGTGCTGGACTTGGCGGGGAAATTGAATCTCCCACTATTGGGCATTTCGGCAGTATGACCTGCACACTTAATTGGCGGACAGTCAGCCGCGAAGCGATTGAGCTTTTACAAGACGCAAATACGCTTGATTTCCGTGGTGCGCAACAAGTCTACAACCCTACGAACGGGCAAATCGATTCGGTGGGCATTCGCGTGACCGTCAAAGCTATGGCCAAAAATGTCACGCTCGGCAATTTTGCGCCGGCCGCAGCAACAGAAACAAGCACTGAGCTTGAGGTGACTTACATCAAGATTTGGCAGGATGGCAAAGTAGTTGTCGAAATTGACAAGCTTAATTTTGTGTATCGCGTAAACGGCAAGGACTTGATGGAAAAAATCCGTAAACAACTTGGAATGTAGGAGGATCTACCAATGAGATACAAACTGTTAACCCCGATTGAATTTGACGGCGTGAAAGTAGAGGTAATTAATCTTGATTTCGAATCTCTTTCCGGTGCCGATATCGTGGACATCGATCGGCAGTTTTTGTCCGGCCCTGGTATTCAGGGAGGCACGCTGTATAAGGAGTTATACAAGGAGTACCAGGCACTGGTAGCGGCCGCTGCATCTAAGCACCCGGTTGATCTCTTCTTGAAACTAAAAGCGGCAGATTTCAACGCTGTATCCTTCCGGGTGCAGCGTTTTTTGCTCGATGGGGATTTGGTGGGAGCCGAGGAAACGGAGCAAGCTTCGGGCGAACAATAATGCAGCTTGCAGCCAAGCTTGCTAAAGAACTGCATACGCCAATCCCTTACTTTCTGTCGTTACCGCTCAGAGAGTTAGTTGAGTGGGCAGATGTTGCCGGCGAGGTACGCGGGAAAGGGGCGAAGTAGCATTATGGCAAAAAATTATGAAATAAAATTTAAGCTTGGTGCTGACATGGAATCTTCATTCGCCAAAACCTTTTCTGGCGCGTCCAAAGATTTCAAGGAATTGCAGCAGCAACTGAAAGGCCTAAACGGTGTAAAAGGTCGTCCCAACATGACCCAACATATGCGGGATGACCTTTCGAAAACAAGGAAGGCATTCAGCCTGACTCAAACCGCGGGCTCAAAAATGGTAAGTTCTCTAAAAGTCGCTGGCGGGGCTCTCGCCGGCGCTTTTGCCGTGGGCAAGGTTGTCAGTTTCGGTAAAGACATTGTGCAGACCTATGCTAACTTTGAACAGTCGATGGCTAACGTAAAGGCTGTATCAGGCACGACTGGAGAGGATTTCGCAAAGCTATCCGCCAAGGCAAGGGAAATGGGGGAGCGAACGTCTAAGACCGCCAGTGAAGCCGCTGACGGGCTCCAATACCTTGCGCTTGCTGGCTGGAACACTGAGCAGATGTTAGCGGGTATTGAGCCAGTGTTGAGGCTCTCAGAAGCCGGAGCAATGGACTTGGGACGTGCATCAGATTTGGCCACTGACTCGATGGCAGCTCTTGGACTTGGGGTTAAGGATTTGCCGGCCTATCTCGATAAAGTGGCTCAAACATCCCGCCGCTCTAATACTAGCGTTGAACAGTTGATGGATGGTTTCTTGATTGCTGGTGGTACATTCAAAACATTTAATGTCCCGCTGGAAGAAGCGACATCGCTCCTCGGCACCCTTGCAAACAGGGGGTTCAAAGGAACGGAAGCCGGTACGGCGATGAATGCCATTGTCACAAACCTAACATCGGGTCTGGGGCAATCTGGTAAAGCGATGAAAAAGCTGAAAATATCTGCTTTTGACGCAAAAGGGAATTTCAAAGGCTTGGAAAATGTTTTCCGGGAAGTGAAAGCCAAGATTGATCCGATGACCGACGCCCAAAAGGCGCAGTACATCTCAATGATCGCAGGTAAGGAGCATCTCAAAACTTTCACCGGCATCCTGGATGGATTGGGCAACGAGTACGGCAATCTGAAAAAAGAAGTAACAGCTGCAGATGGCGCGCTCATGGAAATGGCCAACACTCAAATGGATACTTTTACAGGCTCCATGAAGTTACTTGAATCAGCTGTTGAGAGTGCGAAAATCAGCATCGGCGAAAGGTTGGCTCCAACAATTCGGCGATTCGCTGACAATCTTGCCAACTGGATTCCGAAGGCCATGGGGCAACTAGATAAGCTCATGGCCGGACCAGAATGGAAGAATGCAGATTTCTTCGGCAAAATTAAGCTATCCTGGAATAAGCTTATCGGCGAGCCACTATCGAAGTGGTGGGAAAGCGATGGCAGGGCGTTAGTGTCCAAGATCGGCAAAGAAGCCGGCAGCCTGCTTTGGAGCGGCATTAAGGGACTCGGGAAAGAAGCCCTGTCATTTAACGGCGGCTCCAGTATGTTAGCAGCTACTGCGCTGGGTGTTCCGGCAGCCAAAATCGGGAAGACGACAAAGGGATTATTCTCTTTCGGGAAGGCTGGAAAAACTGCCGCCTCAAGCATGGGACTCGTGGCGAGATCGGCAAGCTTGGTTGGGCCAGCTATTGGGGCGCTAGCCAATCCAGTCGGAGCTGTGCTATTAGGTGTGGGCGCTTTGGCAGGCGGCTGGTGGTTATACCGAAAGCATCAAGAGAAGGCAAGGCAAGAGCTACTCAACATGCACAAAACTTTCGATAAAACCTTAGGTGATTATAAGACCGCTGTTGAGGGGAAAAAGCGAGTAGACGACCTTATAACGGAATATGACCGGCTTACAGCAAAAATTAAAGACGCCAAAACGCCTGCAGCTCAATTAACAGAAGCCCGCCGAAAGTTGGCAGATGTCGAAAGAGAATTAATTGATCTTAATCCGGACATCTTGAGAGCGGAGGACGCCAAAAGCGATAGCTTCCGTACACAACTAGACCAAATCAGCAAGTTAAAGGGCTACGAGGTGGAGGAGAAAAAGCGTGCCCTTGAATCGCAAACGATCCAGCAGCAACAAGACCTCCCGAGGTTGATAGAAGAGTATGGCAAACTGAAAGAAAAACAACAAGAATACAATGCGGCTTTTTTGGAATCAAGGGAGAAGTTTTATGAATTTAAAGGCTATAGTGATAAGCACCAGAACATTCTTCATACCTCGAAATCTGAGGCTGAAAAAGAGAAAAGATTTAACGATTTATTTAATGAGATCCAAGCGGCTACAGGGAAAACCTTCCACGGTAGTGGAGGGGCGGGTCTGGGTGGAGAACTAGCCAATTTCCAAAAGGACATGGAGAAATATCGTGAAAATTGGCAGGAGACAAATGGAGAGATTGCAAAAGTCGAGGAAACCGTAGCGGGGGTCGTCAAGAATCAAAAGGATTTGATTGAATTGGACATGGGCGCCCCGGTAGATGAGCTTATAGCCAAATACCAGTACATGGGCGAGGAAGAAAAGAGAATGTTCCAGGAAAAGATTCTTCAGCTGAGCGAGACAAATAATCTCCTGGGAAAAGAGATCGACAAAACGGTCAATATATCTGTTATATGGCAACAAATCGGAGAAATGCCAACCTTCTCTGAAAGAAAAAATCAACTAAACAACATTGCCACAAATGGCTTTGAGCAATACGCTGATGGCGGTATTGCAACGAAACCATCCATATTTGGGGAAGCTGGGCCAGAAATCGCGATTCCGATCGACAACAAACCGCGATCTCAATCGTTGCTCGACGTGGCGAATAGGTTAATTGGTCGCTCTTCGAGTAATGATAGCAGCAGCTCTTACAACGTCACATTTGCCCCACAAATCACTGTACAGGGCGGAGGATCAGATGTGGAAAGTCGATTGGCACAAGCTCTCAGTAGGGCGCAGGATGATTTTGAGCGCCGTTTCAGGGAGATGATGCGGCAGGAAAGGCGGTTGAGTTTTAATGGGTGAGTATGTAACAATTCAAGGTGACACATGGGACGGAATCAGCTATAAATTGTATGGCGATGCATCACAAATGACCGCTCTAATGGATTTAAATCCTGCCCATATCCGTACCGTGTTCTTTTCATCCGGCGTCCTGCTTAAGACTCCAGACGTGCAGCCGCAGCCGGCCGCAGACTTGCCGCCGTGGAAGGCTGGTGAATGAATTGGACCCGAGACGAGCTGAAATAAAATTAATCTATAAAGGCGTGAATATCTCTCGGGATATCGCGCCTTTTTTGTCTTCCCTGACCTATACCGACAACGGGAACGGCAACGCCGACGATTTAAGCATTACGCTTGATGACCGGGACAACAAGTGGCGGGGGGCTTGGATACCCAAAAAGGGTGACGATATCAAAGTAGAAATCGTTTATCACAATTGGCTGAAGCCTAATACCAAGAATGTCGTCAAATGCGGCACATTTGAGGTAGATGGACTATCGTTCAAAGGGCCGCCGGATGAGTTGACCATACAGGCGCTTTCATACCCCGGAAATTCCAGCATCAAAGGTGAGCGGCGAACAAAGTCATGGGAAAAGGTCACGCTGAAGCAGATTGCCTCCCGGATCGCAGCCGCAGCCGGTTACAAATTGATGTTTAGTACCGATGACATCAGCTATGACCGGCTGGACCAGACGGAAGAAACGGATTTATCGTTTCTCTCATCCACTTGTGACAAAGAAGGGCTGAGCTTAAAAATAACCAACAAAACGCTTGTCGTCTTTGATGATCGGTATTTCGAGTCTCAGAAGGCTGTGGCCACAATTAAGCGCGGCTCCGGGAATATCATCTCATATTCTTTTGATTTGCAAACCATTGGCTCCACTTACGCGTCGTGCCAAGTGTCGTACACGACAACGACAAAAAAGAAGAAGCGGACAATTAAAGGGACATTCCACGCGCCGGGAATTAAAGGGCCGGTGCTTAAAATAAATGAGCGTGTTGCATCCGAAGCGGAAGCGATCCGGAAAGCACGCAACGCATTGCGCAACAAAAACAAAGAAGCACAGCGGGGCAGTATCACGCTAATGGGCGATTATAGATTAGCTCAAGGAGTGACTGTTAACGTGGCTGGCTTCGGCGGCTTCGATGGTAAATATTACGTGGAGTCAGCCAAGCATACAGCGGGTGGCGGAAACGCCACAACGCAAATTGAGCTGCGAAAGGTGTTGGGATACTAATGGGATTAGTTCAAAATGTGATTCGAGTTGGCTTCGTCTCATCAGTTGATACGGGGCAGCAGATGATACGTGCAACGTTCCCGGACCGTGACGACCAAGTGTCGGACTGGCTACAACTTGTTATCCCTCCAATCGAAGGGGCGTCAATAAAAATGCCGGCTGTAGGCGAGCAGGTGCTTTGCCTGTTCCTCGGAAACGGATTGGAAACAGGCTTCTGGCTTGGAACGGTAGGTGATGATTGATGATAGGTAGTTTTGGTAAGTTGATTTTTTTAGCATCAGCTAAGAAGATTCGCACATTTGACAATTTCAAACGCTCCACAACCGCAAGATGGGCGCTGCACGATATTCACCTCCATACGCCGAAATCTGAATTTCTCGGCCCCGGACAAACGGAAATCTCCTTTACAATGCGGTTTGATGTTCGTTATCTGATGAATCCACGCAAGGAACTGTCCAGTCTGATGCTCATGTGTGACAGGGGGACGGTCGAAAGTTTAATCATAGGTGGAAGGCCGTTAAGTACAAATAAATGGTATATAGAGTCTGTTGGGGAGACCTGGGACTATTTTGACGGGCAAGGGCGGCTGCTTGTGGGTGGAGCCGACGTGACAATGAAAGAATACGCATAGGGGGGGGAGGACATTGGAATATACAGCAACGACAAAGCAGAAAGGCATCATTTTCGGAGCTACCGGGCTTGAAGCCATCCATCAGAATGTACGAACAATCATAACAACGATTCGTAACACGGTTCCGCTGGATCGCGGCTTTGGTCTTGATGCCAGTGGCCTTGACGCCCCGTCGCCGATCGCCCAGGCAAGGATGACAGAGGTAGTTTTTAATGCAATCAATGATTTTGAGCCCCGCGTCGAGGTTGTAAGCATCGAGTATGAGCAAGATAACGATGAGGGGCAATTGGTGCCTACAGTCAAATATACATTGCGGGAGGGGGTAGAGATTTGAATACGATTTATGATTTACCGCCGCTGCAGCTTGTTGATACGGATCCGGAAAAGATTAAAAACGAAGTGATTACGGTTTATGAAGCCATAGCCAAAACGAAGCTGTTTCCGGGCGATCCGGTACGGCTTTTTTTATATTCGATTTGCGACATGATCATACAACAACGGGTGCTGATCAATGACACCGCCTTGCAAAACCTGTTGCGCTATGCGAGAGGTCCGATACTGGACCATATCGGGGCATCCAGCTTCACGCCGCGCCTACAGGCGACGCCGGCCCTTACTACTCAGCGATTTCACCTTTCAGCACTACAAACGACCGTGAGGACAATCCCAGCCGGCACGAGAGTGAGCCCTGGTAACGACCTGTTTTTTGTTACATCTAAGGTGGCAGAGATACCTGTTGGCGTGCTGCATATCGATATACCGATAGAGTGCCTGGAGACCGGGATAATCGGTAATGGGTACTTGCCTGGACAAATCGACATCTTGGTTGATCCGCTGCCGTATATCGATCATGTAGAAAACATAACCGAAACATCAGGTGGCGCCAACACAGAGGAAGATGATCCGTATCGGGAGCGCATTTATATTTCGCCGGAGAAGTTTTCAACGGCGGGACCGGACGGCGCTTATGAGTATTGGGCTCGTTCCGCGCATCCCGGCATTGCGAACGTTAAGGTATGGTCGCCGTCTCCCGTTGAGGTCGAAGTCAGGGTGCTAATGAGGGACGGTGAGCTTCCATCGCAGGAAATCCTTGAGGCCGTATATGAGGCACTTAATGCAAGGGACCGGCGTCCGCTTACGGACAAGGTAACGGTATTGGCTCCAAACGTTGTCAATTACGATATCAATCTGACCTACTGGATCGATGCGGCAAATGCAACGGAGGCCACGCAGATACAAGCTGCCGTGCAGCAGGCCGTTAATGATTATGTTATCTGGGAGAAAACAAAGATCGGCAGGGATGTCATGCCATCCGAGCTGATCCGCCGCATCATGAATGCAGGAGCGCGGAGAGTTGCGGTATCATCGCCTACGTACACCGTGGTAGAGGATACGGACGTGGCCGTTGCGGATGAAATTACGGTCGATTACGGAGGGTTAGAGAATGATTGATATAGGTGCAGTCCGGCTTATCGATCTTGTACCGCCCAACCTTCGAGAAGATGAAAAGGTTCGCGCGGCGGCGGAATCGATTGACTTACAACTCCGCCGCGTGACCGAACTGATCCCGCAAGTGGCCATCATGTATAACATCGACACTTTGCCGGAAGCGTGGGTCGATGAACTGGCCTGGCAGCAGCATACCGACTTTTACAATCCCGAACTGCCATTAGAGCAAAAGCGTGAAATTGTAAATAACGCTCAGCGCTGGCATCGCATCAAGGGGACGCCGACCGCAGTAGAGGAATTAATTACGACTGTATTCGGCAGCGGGAGCGTCACAGAGTGGTATGAGTACGGAGGGCAGCCCGGATATTTCAAAGTAACGACATCAGATCCAGAAGCTACAACAACCAGAGCACAAGAGTTTCTTGCCGCGATTAATTCTGCTAAGAGGTTGAGCAGCTGGTTAGAGGCGATTGAAATTTCAAAGTATGACGACATGCCCCTTTATTTTGGCAATGCGATTCATAAAGCATCAATAATTACATGTGAGCAGGTGACGTAATGGGAGCACTCGGAGGATTTTATATAACGAACAAAGGCCGGGCTCTACAAGCTAAGGCTCAGATCGGCACACCTTTGCAATACACTCGCGTTGCAGTAGGGGATGGCAATCTCGGCAGTCAAAGTATTGCCGATTTGACAGGACTGATAAGCCCTAAAAAGACCCTTGAAATTACAGACCTAAAAACAAGGCCGGGCGGTCGGGCGGTTGTCAGCACAAAATTGACGAACCAAGGGATTTCAACCGGATTTTATTTGCGGGAGATGGGCTTATTTGCGAAAGATCCTGACGAAGGGGAAATCTTGTACTGTTATGCGAATGCGGGCGCAGGAGCAGAATATATCCCGCCTACGGGAGGACCAGATGTTGTTGAACAAATCTACAACATCAATACGATTGTGGGCAATGCAACAAATGTCAGTGCGATCATCGACGAATCGCTGGTCTTTGCTACAAAGGAAGATCTGAACGAACACCGCACTAAAGCGGTACTAGACCACCCTGACGGCAGCGTAATCGACTCCAAGATTGGCGATCGCACGATCAGCGACACTGCGGCGCCAACAAGTGACAAAGGCAAGCTTTCAACATTGCTCGGCTGGCTGGCCAACATGATCAAGTCAATTACAGGAGAGTCGTCCTGGCGCACGCTGCCGGCCATGACGATCAAGGAGATAAAGACGGTACTTACGGACGTCTCCGACAATTTAGACGCACACAAAAGCTTCACCAGTGTTCACGGAGCGACAGCAGCCGCAACAGCTAACCGTATGCCTATCCGAGATGCTAACGGACAGTTTAAAGTAGGCGCTCCGATCGATCCGGATCATGTTGCTCGCAAGGATACGGTTGATAATGCGGTAACGGATGGCATGGCACGTCAGGCGATCATTAATGGGAATTTTGATATATGGCAGCGTGGTGTCAGATTCATATTGAGTGAAGCCATGGGAGCTTACACCGCGGATCGTTTTTACTTCATGGCTCACGCTGATGGCGGGACGTTGCCAGCGATCACCCATACACGCGAAGAGTCATCACCTGTGGCAAATAGTCGATATTTCTACCGCCTTGGTTGGGATGGACCCGGATCAAATTTAGGTCAAAATGTATATCATTCTCTTAATCAGCACATTGAAAATGGCATCCGATATTTATCAGCAAGAGATAAAAATACACAAGTCACGGTAAGCTTTTTTGCTAGGACTAACATACCTAATAAGCGTATCGGGGTGTTTTTACAGCAATCTTATGGTACAGGTGGATCGCCGTCCGCGCCAAATACTATACGCGGGCAAAATTTCACGCTTACATCCAATTGGGTAAGGTACTCAGTTACTTTTAATCAAGGTCCATATGACGGCAAAATTTTCGGTAGTAATGGTGATGACCGTTTACGCATTGCTCTTCAAGTTGCTTGGGGCACGTCGAATGCGGCAGACGTTGGTGCAACAACACAAGAAGGGTTTGGCGGACCAGGACAGGTGGACATTATTCAAGTTCAAGTCAGCGCAGGTGAAGCTGCTCTACCATTTCAGCCGCGGACGTTTGCGGAAGAACTGGCAATGTGTCAGCGGTATTATGAGAAAAGTTATGATGTAGAGGTTAGGCCGGGAACAAGTACACTAAAAGGAGAAACTATTGGAACAGGGATAGCTGATAGTAATGGCGTTGCCGATTTTGGTTTCCAGTTTGCTGTAAGGAAAAGAGTAGCTCCGACGATTACGTATTATGCCGAAGCAGGTACGGTAAACACTGTGGGTAGTTTTATAGATGGTTCTACATTCCAACTTGTTTCTGTAGAGAACGGAAACTATCCATTTCAAAATTCTAGAGGTTCTGGCGTGAGAAGAACCGGTTTATCCCCCGGACAGGCAGCCTCTTATTATTTTCATTGGACGGCTGATGCTGAGCTATGATGGAGGTGAACGACATGGGAGGATATCAACACTATGTACGGACTGATACAAACGGCATCGTCATATACGGCTATACAACCGGGTTTGAGCTGCCGGACGTAGATGACATTTTGCTGCCGAATGAATCTGACCGGCATTTCTGCTATCAGCTCTACAACGATCGCGGCCAGTATCGCTATAAGATTGTTCAAGGCAAAATGGTGGAACGATCTCAGGCAGAACTTGATGCAGAATGGAATGCAAGACCGCCCGTACCAAAGACGCCTGAGCAGCAGCGGATTGAAGCCCTGGAAGAAGAATCGACTGTGGCAATGTTAGGATTAGCGGAAGTTTACGAGCAAAAGGAAACCGAGGTTACTAATGCATTGTTGGCGACAGCCGAGTTATACGAATTGCTTTTGGATCAGCAAGCAACAATCGAGCAAATGCAAGCCGAAATAGATCAATTAAAGGTAGCAGCCAATGGTGTTTAATCTCATCATTCGGCTGCTTTTGTTTTTCTTGAGAGGAGGTGAAAACACTATGGTCACTGTATACGTTACGTTGATTGTCAAAGGCGCTAAAAAATATGAGCAAGTACCAGCCAACCTGCAGCCGGCTGTTAAAGCTGAGCTGGCTGTCATGGATCTGGATACTGACGGCAAGCCGCTGGCTGCTTAATAATTGATTTATGGCTCCGCACATTGCGGGGCCTTTTATATTGTTGGGGGTGGATCATGGATACAGCTACTATTACCGCTATCATATCCGTTGCCGCGGCGATCTCTGGCATCGTGCTGGGCTGGCTTGGCCGGTCCCGCACAGTCCGACAGGATACGGCCCAGGATGCGGGCCGGGATGCTAGGCTGCAGTCGGACATGGAGTATATCAAGCATGGTATAGAGGAAATACGAATTGAGCAGCGCGTACAGGGTCAAAGGTTTGACGCGCTGGCAGAACGCGTTACAAGGGCGGAAGAATCAGTCAAGCAGGCTCACAAGCGCCTTGATCGGCTGGAGCACGGCCAATAAAACAAAGGAGGGCTTTTATTATGGATTTTGTATTACCGGATTATATCGATGCAAGGTTGATGGGGATTGTACTTGTATGCATGTCAGTGGGGTTAATGGTTAAACAAACGCCGCGCGTTCCGGACTATTTAATTGTTTATATCGTTACTGCCGTCGCGATCGTATTGTCAGGATTAAGCATCGGTTGGAGCGCTAACTCGGTTGTACAGGGCATCTTGTGCGGTTCCTTCTCCGTTTATGGACACCAGGTCGTCAAACAGATCAGAAAGAGGGAAAGCGAATGATTACCCTCTCAGAAGTCAAAGCAAAGTCGTCCAAGCGGCTTGAAGGGCTGAATAAGGTCGTTAAAGCGGCAACCGAGCAGTTGATCGAACGATCTTTCGCCGCGGGCGTGCCGATCCTGATTGCGCAGGGATACCGATCTATCGCGGAGCAAGACGCACTCTATGCGCAAGGTCGAACAAAGCCGGGAAGCATTGTCACAAATGCGCGCGGCGGATACAGCAATCATAATTTCGGCCTAGCTGTCGATTTCGCACTGCTGCTGCCAGACGGAAAGAATGTATCTTGGACGGTTAATAACGACTGGATGACTGTCGTGGGGATTGCGAAGCAGCTCGGCTTTGCATGGGGCGGGGATTGGACATCGTTTAAGGATTATCCGCACTTTGAGATGTTGTTCGGGCTGACGACGGTTCAGCTTCGTGCTGGTCAGCGGCCTACCGCCGCACAGGAAGCTGCTGCGATGGCTCGTATAAAACCGAGCGACAATGTAAATGAGAAGGAGGACGACAAATTGGAACTATCAAAGTATCAGCGTGAAACGCTGGTCAAGGCTCTGCAGGGCATGCTGGATCGTAAAGTGATTAGCGATAAGGCGTGGGTGGACAAGGCCGAGAAAGGCACGCTAACGGCGTCTGAGCTTCTGTGGCTTAATACAATTCTGATTGCAAATAAATAAAACAAAGCCCCGCTGGCGTGTGCTGGCGGGGCTTTTTCTTTTTGTTCATAAAAAAATCCTCTTGAACGCAAACGCATGTTTGTGTATATAATAAGATCAAACGTTCGCACGGAGGGATATTGATGAACAAACTTACACCAGGAAGCAATATGTTTTGGGAGAGCAGCCGCATGATACTTCCAGAGCATAAACAGGCAATGAACAAGCACCGGGACGACTTAAAGAAGCGCAGACAGCCTCAACTGGATAGTCAAGAGGTTGAAGACATTGTGTACAAGATAGGCGAGTCGATGGAGTGTAAGTCAGAGATAACAGTCACACTTTTTGATGAGTACGAGGATGAGCAAATAACGGGGTATGTCGTCAGGGTGGATGAGCGCCGCGGCAAGATACTGCTGCAGGCTGAATCCGGAGATGAGTGGATCGATTTTAAGCGAATAGTAAACATTGAGTCTCGGATGTGATCCGGGGATTTTTTATTCTTCTCCTTCCACATATCGCCAGATCCCAATTAATAGAGTAAAATGGTTGCAACTCGATAATTCGTGGAAGGGGAAAAGGTAATGCTGAAAAGATTGTTGTCAATGGTTCTATTCATCGTGGTAATGGCTGGATGTAGCAGCGGCGGCGGAGATGCATTCACAAAAGATGACATGTGCATTGTCAAGGTGGATGATGAACAGGCCAAAGTGTGTTATGGAATGGATCGGGCAGAGGTCGAGAAGGTGTTGGGAGAAGGGGAGAAGTCGGTCTCCGCTAATTTATTTACATATGATCAAGGAGCTAATATTTGGTATAGAGGTGATATGGCCGCTGGGATTTCTTTAGATAAAGATTCAAAGGGAGTATATAAGGCTATACGTGGTGCAGAGTCTGGAATGCTGAAAGAAGATATTAAAAGGCTGTATGGAAAAAAACATGCAGTTGAATTAACAAATAAGAATTTAGACTATGCTTTTAATGAAAATGAGAAAAAGTTCCTGAGCGAATCTGATTTAAAAAGTTTTCAAAAACCAGAAGAGATGGAGCACACATATCAATTTTCAGCGATGTTTGATGAAGATGGGTATGCAGAAAGCATCATGTTGTTGGACCGTAAAATGGCAATGAACTTAGAATAAACTTAAAGCTCCCAACTAATTAAAAGGCTGGGAGCTTTAAGTTTATCCATATTGCTTCATCTTCATAAATAGCAGCGCCTGCGATAATCCCTTCCCCACATTCCCCACAAGATACCCACAAAAAACGTGTCAAACCTTGTTTTTCGTCGTCCGTCGATGTCCAACGAAAAAATCCAGAAACCCGCGCCGTTACTGATAATTTTCCATTATCGTCCGTGACTGTCCATCACGTAAATATTCGCACGATAAATATTGCTATGAGCGAATTGAGATGGCGCTGCATGATCGGGATATCGTGCGGACAATGGCCTGCGGCATCGCCGGATTGTCTGTCGTAGCGGACAGCTTGAGCGCAATCCGTTATGCGAAGGTTCGTCCGATTCGCAATGAGCAGGGGATAGCGGTCGATTTTGAGATCGAGGGAGAATATCCGCAGTACGGCAACAATGACGATCGCGTTGACATGCTGGCGGTTGATCTGGCGGAAGGATTTATGCACAAGCTGCGCAAGCACAAGCCATATCGGAATGCGATACCGACCATGTCGATCCTTACCATTACTTCGAATGTGGTATATGGCAAAAAGACAGGCAGCACGCCTGACGGGCGCAAAGCGGGCGAGCCGTTCGCACCGGGAGCCAATCCGATGCATGGCCGCGACCGCAAAGGGGCGCTCGCTTCGCTGACGTCTGTCGCCAAGCTTCCATATGAGCACAGCCTTGACGGCATCTCGAATACGTTCTCGATCATTCCGAGAGCGCTCGGCAAAGAACCGGACGACCGTTACAACAATTTGTCAGCGATGCTCGACGGCTATACGCAAAGCGGCGGACATCATCTTAATGTTAATGTCTTTGATCGCCAGCAGCTGCTCGATGCTATGGAGCATCCGGAAAAATATCCACAGTTGACGATCCGCGTATCCGGATATGCAGTTAATTTTATTAAATTGACGAGGGAGCAGCAGTTGGACGTCATTAATCGGACCTTCCACGGCTCGATTTAAGGCAAGTGCAGCCGTCTTGCTGCGAGAATGGGGGGAGCGTGACCCGATGAAAGGCAGAATTCATTCTATAGAAACATTCGGTACCGTCGACGGGCCGGGTATCCGCTTCGTACTGTTTATGCAGGGATGCGCCTTGCAATGTCAGTATTGCCATAATCCGGATACATGGGATACAAGTACTGGCCGTCATATGACGGTAGAGGACGTGCTGGCAGAGATCGAGCCTTACTTGCCTTATTACCGCAATTCAGGCGGAGGAATTACAGTAACGGGCGGTGAGCCGACCTTGCAGGCTCCCTTTGTCGCTCAATTATTTGCAGCCTGCAAGGAACGCTTTGGACTGCACACCGCGATCGACAGCTCGGGGTTTTGCGAGCCGGAGCATGCAGCCCAGCTCTTGTCATATACGGATCTCGTCTTGCTGGATCTCAAGATAATCGACCGTGACAAGCATCAGCGGCTTACAAGTCAGCCCAACGACCGCATTCTCCGCTTTGCCCAGCTGCTTCAGCGTCTGAATAAGCCGACATGGATCCGCCATGTGCTTGTACCGGGGGTGACCGATGATGCGGCTGACCTGCAGCAGCTCGGCGCGATGATTGGCCGTATGGACAATGTTGTAAAATTCGAACTGCTTCCTTATCATCGAATGGGCGTATATAAATGGCAGCAGCTCGGCCGCTCTTATCCGCTTGAGGGTGTACCCGCTCCTACAGAGGAGCAGGTGATGCGGGCGGGACAAATTATCTCGGCGGCGCAAAAGGCCGGCTCCTTGTCACAGATGTGACAAAGATCACACGGGAATCGGGGACTTCACAGAAGAAAGTTCAGTGAAGTCCCCGATACCTTTTTTTGCCGTTGAAAGGTAGTATATAAATAGGAAGATTACGGAATGGAAGCGGGGATGAATAATGTCGGCTGTGCCAGATCGGGCGGAAGGTCTTGTGCCAGTATTATCGCAGGAAAGCTTTGAAAAGCTGGAGAGCATTATGTATACGCGCAATATGGAGAAAGGAAGCTATTTGTTCTGGGAAGGTGATTCTGCAGACAAATTGTATTATATCATCGAGGGCCGGGTACGGACGACCAAGGCTTCGGATAATGGCCGGACGCTGACGATGTATTTGCATCAGCATGGCGATTTGATCGGGCAAATGGACCCTTTCCAGGAATCGACGCATAGCTTTAGTGCGGAAATGACAGAAGATGGCAAGGTAGGTGTTATCCAAAGAAAAGATTTGGAAGTTCTCCTGTGGCAGCATGGCGATCTGGCTGTTGAGTTTATGAAATGGATGGGCTTAATGCATCGTCTAACCCAGACGAAATTCCGGGATTTAATGATGTTCGGCAAGACAGGCGCACTATGCTCGCTGCTTATCCGTCTCAGCAATTCGTATGGCATTACCCACGAGAACGGAAATATTCACATCGATCTGAAGGTCAATAATACGGAGATGGCCGATATGATCGGCGCTACGCGGGAAAGCGTGAACCGGATGCTGAGCGATCTGAAAAAGGATGAGGTCGTTGAATTTGAAAACGGCCATATTGTTATTAAGAATGTACAATATCTGCGCGATGTATGCCATTGTGAAAATTGCCCCAAAGAAGTTTGCCGGATGTAAAATAGTAAATCAAAAAAGACTCCACGAGCCTTGCCTCGTGCCAAGCGGCAGCAGTAATTGCGCCTGGCATGGGAAAGGATGGCCGCGGAGTCTTTTTGGGTTCAGTTCAGTTCTGCAGCGCAAGCAGTTCGCGAATATCCTGCTCCGATAAAGCAGACAAGGCGGTATGCCCGGGTTCGATCACCTCGTCGATCAGCCCTTTTTTCCGCTGCTGCAATGCATACATTTTTTCCTCGACTGTATCTTTGGCGATCAGCCGGACGATTTGCACCCGTTTTTGCTGGCCGATCCGATGAGCGCGATCCTCCGCTTGCTGCTCGACGGCAGGATTCCACCACAAATCGTAGAGGATAACCGTGTCCGCGCCGGTCAAATTAAGACCTGTCCCCCCGGCCTTCAATGAAATGAGAAATAAATCCCGTTCCCCATTATTAAAGCGGTGGCAGAGCTTGACTCGCTCAGGAGATGGAGTTTGCCCGTCTAAATAAAAGAACGGATATCCGCGCTGCCCCAATTCTCTTCTGATTATGTTTAACATCTCTGTAAATTGCGAGAAAAGCAGCACGCGCCGCCCGCTGCCCCGGCATTCCTCGAGCAGCTCCATCAATTGCTCGAATTTGGCTGAACTTCCTTTGTAACCGTCAACGAAAAGCGCAGGATGGCAGCAGAGCTGTCTGAGGCGGGTAAGACCGGCCAAAATTTTGAGCCGGTTTTGCTGGTAGTCGTCGTCATCGAGATGCTTCAACGTTTCCTGCCGCAGCTTAGCAAGATAAGCAATGTACAGCTTTTTTTGCTCTGGCAGCAGCGGCATCGTCTGCGTCGATTCGATTTTTTCCGGCAGCTCCTTCAGTACATCGCGTTTTAGCCGGCGCAGCAGGAAGGGGCGTATCTGCTTGGCAATCGTCTCGCGCGACAACTCGCCAAATTCCCGCCTTCCAGGGAAAAGCCCCGGAAATACGGCGTCATAGATAGACCATAGCTCAGTCAGGGCATTTTCGATGGGCGTTCCGGTTAGCGCAAAGCGGTATTTTGCTTGCAGCAGCTTGACTGCCTTCGCTGTTTGGGTCATATCGTTTTTAAACATCTGCGCCTCATCCAGCAGAAGCGTATGAAAAGACATATTCATGCATGATTTGATGTCCTTTCGCAGCAGCGGATAAGACGTAATGATAATATCGGCGCTTGCCGCGGCGAGCCAGCTGCGGGTTCGTTCCGCTTTACTGCCATCTATAACAACTGCATGCAGCCCCGGCGCGAATTTTTGCAATTCTTCCCGCCAGTTGTAGATTAGGGAGGAAGGCGCGACGATTAGAGCCGGCTGCCTGGCTTCGCGTATTTCTTCCTGCATAGCGGCAAGAAAAGCGATGCTTTGCACCGTTTTGCCGAGCCCCATGTCATCGGCCAAAATACCTCCAAAATGGTAGTGTGCTAATGTGCGCAGCCATTGGTAGCCGTATTTTTGATAATCGCGCAAAACGCTGTCGAATGGAGCGGGCAGCGGAAAGTCCAGATTGTCCGGATTATGCAGGTCATGCAGCAGGCGGCGCAAGTTTCTGCTTAGCTGCGCAGTTTGTCCGTACTGCTGGCCGGGATTAAGCGCCAGCGCGTGCCGGATCGGCAGCCGCATCGTCGCGCCGGCAACATCTAGAGCACGAATGCCGATATCGTTCAGCAGGCGGATGATATGCTGCAGCTCGTCTCCTTCCAGCGGGAGCAAGGCGCCGCTCGGCAGCCGGTAATATCTGCGTTTGACCTCAATCGCTTGCAGCAGGCGGCGAATTTCGGCTTCGCTAATTTCCTCCATGTTGAAGCGCAGCTCAAGCCAATCCGTCCGCTCATCGACTTCTACCTTGATGCTGATTGGCGGCGGCCCCACGTAGAGCCGTTCCTTGACTGCCGTTGTTGCATAGACAGTCAGCAGCTTTTCGAGCTGGGGAATAATCGTGTGCAAAAATTCAAATTCTGCCGCTTCGTCATGCAAAAAGTAGCCGCTCTCCGTCTTGGTGAAAGGGAGCTGCTCCATCAGACGGATTATCGTATTTTCCCCTTCATCGTCGCGTATTAAAATACGCCCTTCGCCGTGCTTGGGCGAATCGCCGCTCTCCAGCGGATTTATGACGATTGCCCCATAATGAAACTCGAGGGCGGCAAGCAGCCGCTCTTTAACCCGGTCAAGGAAAAGCTTGGCTTTGAGCGGGGCCTGAACGATCTTTGCCGATACAGCTTTGGAAATCTCTACGCGGCCAAGCTTGAGCAGGCCCGGAACGACCTTTTCGATAAAAGCGCCGATCATCTGCCCGCTTATGAGCAGGCGGTCTCGCTCTCCAGCGGCGAGCATGCGCTTCAATTCATAGAGCCGCTTGCATTGCTCGGCAGGCAATTGCTGCAATTGTCCGTTGCTTATTACTGTATTATAAGCTTCCATGACGGTTATTTGCTCCATGCCGGATACTGCGAGCATATAGCGGCTCGAATCAGGGACCGAGACCGAATCCGCATGATCAAATTCGAAGCGCAAAGGCAAAGGTTCGGTTGACAGACGTAATCCATCGTAGACAGCATGTTCTTCCTCAAGACGGATAGACGGCGCTTTCAACAGCAGCGGCAGCAGCTCGGGCCATGCAGCGGGGGAGATGGGCAGCTGCCGTTCCGTCAGTCCCCAATTGGCGTACCGGGACTGAGCGTCCTGCGAGTAGAGCCGATCCTGCTGCAGCAGCTCGCAAAGCTTGGCCAAAATCGCATCGTCATCTGGATGGAAGCAGTGAAGCTCCGGCTCATACGTGAAGCTCTTGGCAAAATAACAGGATTCGCGCCGCTGGAGCCGCCGCAAAAAGCCGCTTGCATCGGAAACGGAATAGAGCCGCTTCAGACCGATCTTCAACTCCAGCGCGAACATTTGCTCGCGGTAGTTTTGCAGAACAGGCTTGCAGACCCAGGCTACGGTCAGCATGGCGCGCTGTTCGAAAAAAGTGCCGGCCGCGCTTGGCAGCATACGCTGCGGACTAAAAAGCTTAACAATATCGTTTAACAGCGCATCGTCGCCTGTGTTAGTCTTTTCTGCCTGTTCGGCCGCAGGCAAGCTGTCGTTTTGCAGCATTTCCCGCAAGGAAAACAGCGCGGCAGCTACATGCTTGCAATGCTTGTCGAATGCGAGCAGCAGGGAGCAGGGACAGCTAGCGCTGACCGAATCGCTGTTCAAAGCAATATGAATATGGTTGCGGCCAGTATCATCGAAAACATCAAACGTATAGTCATTCGTCACTTGACTGCCGTGAATCAAGGCTGTTTTTCCGGTTCGATAAAGGTTTTTCCCTTTATTGTAGGCAAGCTGGCCGCAGCTCTCTTTAATAAATGAATCTGTCAGCAAAAAAGTCATGAGCTAAAATTCCTTCCCTCGCAATCTGCGACTCAGGGTGGTGCTAGTTCATCTTGTTCATTATGATACCATGACGAGACAGGTTAGAAAACGCCTTGACACTATTCTAATTTGAATATACTATAGTTATTATTCTAATTTGAATAGGGAGTGGTGAGCTTGTTTGTTCAGCAAAAGGAAAAGTCTACAGCCATTAAACCGACCATTGTCGGGCTTATGCTGGCTTTGCTGCTGGTTTCGCTCGATCAGACGATCTTGGCGACGGCCGTGCCGACCATTGTCTCGAAATTGGGCGGACTGGAGCAATATGTATGGGTATTTTCAGCATATTTGATCGCTTCGGCAGCCGGGATGCCGATGTTCGGCAAACTGTCCGATATGTACGGGCGCAAGCTGTTCTTTTTGCTTGGCCTGGCATTGTTTATTATTGGCTCCGCGCTTTGCGGGACGGCAGGGACGATGACGGAGCTGATTATTTACCGGGCTGTGCAGGGGGTTGGGGGCGGAGCCTTGATGCCGGTTATTTTTGTAATTATTTTTGACCTGTTTCCCAAGGAGAAAAGAGGCAAGGTACAGGGGCTGTTTGGCGCTGTTTTCGGCTTATCCAGTGTGTTCGGGCCGCTGGCTGGCGCCTTTTTTACCGATCATCTGCATTGGCGCTGGATCTTTTACATTAATTTGCCTCTTGGGCTGATTGCATTTTGGCTCGTGCTGCGCTGCTATCATGAGAAAATTGAACGCGCCAAACGAGCGGTGGATTGGCTGGGCACCATAACATTGCTGGCTGCGGTGCTGGCCGTCATGTTTGCGCTGGAGCTCGGCGGGCAGGAATATTCCTGGCAATCACCGCTTGTGCTGTCGCTGTTTGCGGGAGCCGCTTTGCTGCTGATCCTTTTTGTTATAATCGAACATTATAATCGCGATCCGATCGTGCCGCTGCCGCTTTTCAAAAATCGTTTGTTTACAGCAAGTCTCGGGATCGGATTTTTTTACGGGGCGGCTTTAATGACGGGAGCATCCTTGATCCCGATGTTTATACAAGGGGTAATTGGCGGAACGGCTACCAATGCGGGACTGGTGCTGACGCCGATGATGATCGCTGTCGTTGTCAGCAGCTTCCTTGGCGGCACTTTGGCAAGACGTTTCTCATACCGCGCCATTATGCTTGTGTCGGCAGCTTTTTTAGTCTCATCCGCGGTATTGTTGAGCATACTGAACGTCGACAGCGGCCGGGGATTAATCACGCTTTGCATGATTCTTCTCGGTTTGGCGATAGGGGCCTCTTTTCCGATTTCCTCCATCGCCGCACAGCATAACATTGGCTACCAGCAACGGGGAGTCGTCAATTCCCTCGTCCGTTTTTCTCAAACTTTGGGTAATACATTAGGAATCGCGGTGTTCGGCAGCTTGCAGGCAACAAGAATGGCGCAATATTTTGCAGAAGCCCATCTTCCTGCCGGCTTCAAGCCGCAAGACATTTTGCAGCTGGCAGGAAGGGAACAGCTGCCGCCCGATTTGCTGCAGCAATTGGCGAAAGCGATGTCTTCATCGCTTACAGATGTGTTTCTGTGGATGATACCGCTGAGCGTGCTGGCAATTTTGTTTGTTATTTTGCTTGGAAATGCTAAAATGATGACAAGCAACGTGCAGCAAAATGAAGAGGTGAACCGCCATGTCTATCAAGCTGGCCATACTGGGGCTCCTGATGGAAGGGGATAGCTATCCATACGAAATTGTGCGGGAAATGAAGGACCGGCAAATGCATAAATACGTAAAAATCCAGTATGGCACATTTTATTATGCGATCGATCAATTGAAAAAGGACGGCTACATTGCCTCTGTCGAAGTAATTAGCAGCGGGAGCAGGCCCGACAAGACCATCTATCGAATTACGGATGCGGGAAAAGAGCTGTTTCATCGACTGCTGCTAGAGCAGATGGAGGGAGAGCCGCACCTCAATCATCCGATGTTTATTGCGCTCATTTTCGCATCCTATGGTGATCAGGCCAAAATTGCGGAGATTTTGGCGCAGAAAATGCCGCAATGGGAAGCAGAGGCCGAGCAGATGCTGAGGCTTTACGAGGAGCATGTCGGTCAAGTGTCCCGCGCGGTCCTGCATACTTTGTGGGTAGGCTACGAGCATCTGCTTACTGAGCTGAACTGGCGGCGGCGGCTGCTCGCGGACGCGCTGGCCGGCAGGCTCAACGAACGGGGAGAGGGACTGAAGCTCAAGCCTTATGAGGAGGCTGACAGCCCGATTTGACTTTTCGGGCGAAAATGCATTAAAATGGATCCATGCTTAATTTTCGGATATGCACAATATTCGAGAAGCGGGGGAACCAGTTCAATTGGGGCGAATCATTCATGGAAGTGAATGTAGGGTACCATCTACCCGAGTCCGTCAGCTAACCTCGTCAGCAATGGATGGGTCTAATCAATACTGGTGCGAGACTGCCTTCATGACAGTAGAGACCCTTGTACAAGGGTCTTTTTTGTTCTTTATTGACCACAAAGGATGTATATCGTTCCAAAATTTAGGGATGGAGCATTCTTATTGGCAATAAAGCGGTCTCATGTTTTCGAAGCGGGTTTGTTTGGCAAACCTGCATGCCGCTCATCCTCGAAGAACTTCGATCGAAGTTTTTCTCACCCCTGCTGACTTTGACGGGCATCCGATGCAAGAGCTGGGCCTCCATCGTTTCAACCAATCTGAGTACAAGGAGAGGGTACGATGCAGAAGGCCAAATATTTGACGAACATTAACCAGGTGACCATGCTGCCGGAGAGCGAGCGTGAAAGGCTTAAGCCGATCACTGATAAATTCGTGTTCCGAGTCAATGATTACTACTTGGGATTGATCGACTGGGACGATCCGCATGATCCGATTAGAAAGCTAGTCATTCCGAATGAAGGCGAGCTGAAGGAATACGGGCGATGGGACGCGTCAGATGAAGAGACCAACTATGTTGTGCCGGGCTGCCAGCATAAGTACCGGACAACCGCTCTGCTCATCGTCTCCGAGGTTTGCGGCGCCTACTGCCGCTACTGCTTCCGCAAACGTTTGTTCCGCAATGATGTGAAGGAAGCGATGTCCGATGTAACGCAAGGTTTGGAATATATATCCAAACACCCGGAAATTAATAATGTGCTGTTAACAGGGGGCGACAGTCTCATACTTGGGACGGCCAAGCTCACCGCCATTATCCAGCGTCTCCGCGAAATTGATCATGTCCAAATTATCCGTCTAGGCTCCAAAATTCCTGTCTTTAACCCAATGCGCATCTACAATGACGATGCATTGCTCGAAATGATCCGAACCTACTCCAATGAAGAAAAGCGCATCTATGTCATGGCCCATATTAATCATCCGCGTGAAATTACCCCAGAAGCAAAAAGAGGCTTTAAAGCGCTGCATGACGCAGGCGCTATTGTCGTCAACCAGACGCCTGTGCTGAAAGGCATTAATGATGATCCCGCTGTGCTTGGCGAACTGCTGGACCGCCTGTCGTGGGCCGGTGTTACTCCCTATTATTTCTTTATTAACCGGCCGGTTGCCGGCAACAGAGACTTTGTGCTCCCGTTGAAAGAAGTGTATCGCATCGTAGAGAAGGCCAAAGCAAGAACCTCCGGCTTGGGCAAGCGTGTAAGGCTATCGATGAGTCATACATCAGGCAAAATCGAGGTGCTGGCGATCGAGGACGGAAAAGCCTATTTAAAGTACCATCAGTCGCGTGACGACAACTACGGAAAATTTATGGTGCTGGATTGTCCGGATGATGCGGAATGGTTCGATGATTTGCCGGGCAATGAACAATACTGGGAGCGGCCAAAGGTGAAAATGCAGACGGCTCCGTAATAACCGGGCGATAGCCTGAAGGCGATCCGAACGCCGGATTCGGCGCTCGGTCGGCTCGCGGCTTTACAAGCCGCAGCTTCAATCGGCAATTTCCCGTTCTTTACGGTAATTGCTGGGGCTTACGCCAACGGCTTTGCGAAAGACATGACAAAAATAATTTTGATCGTCATAGCCAACCATCTGAGCAACGATATTGATTTTGCATGAAGTCGTTGCAAGCAGCTCTTTGGCACGCTTCATCCGCACTGAGGTGATGTAATCGCTAAAGCTGCTGCCAGTCGTTTGCTTGAAACGCTTGGAAAAATAATTCGGGTGTATATAGTAAGTGTCAGCAACCCATTGCAAATTAAGATCGGCAGCATAGTGATCGTCAACATACTCCCGGACAGATTTAATGATGGCGTCTGATGACCGGTCGCCAAAACGGTCTGTCGTCAAATCGGCCAGCTTCTGCAGCTGATTCAGCAAAATCGCCTGCAGCCCGGTCCAGTCGGCGGCCTCCTCCAAATCGGTCAGCGGCGCTATCAAAAAGGCAGCCGGCAGCCGTACTCCGCGCTCCCGGCTGTACGACCGCAGCAGATGAATGACCTCGGTGTAAAAATATTCGATATGCTCGTAGCAGCAGGCCGGCGATAGCGCCGTCTTCATCAGCTGGATAACTGTATCTGCGAAGTCGGCTGCTTTCCCTTCCTCAAGCATGGCAACAAGTGTTTGTTTGGCCGGCTCGTGCAAGGCGGTGAATGGAGCGGGCTGGTGCCCGCCCGTAATCTCGCTTCTACCGAATAGTTTGCCGTCACCGGCTAGCAGGCGGTTTTTCAATCTTTTACCCGCTTCTGCGTAGGATTGCGCCAAGTGATAAGGGGATTCCTTCATGCCGCCGATCCCGATAGAGAGATTGATTTTTAGCCGTGCCTTTACCCATTCCAGCAATCGCTCCAGTTGATCGCTAATTTCCTGCAGCATTGCACTGTGCTCACATCCGATCAGCACCACGACTTCCTCGCGTTTATAAATATGATTAAATACGACAACATCAGCAGCCGGCTCGCGGCCGCAGTCGGCGAGCAGCCCGTTTTGAATGACATTATGGACTGAAAACCTGGCCAAGGCCAGCTCCTTCTCATCGTTCATTGTTGTGGCGATTTTGGCCGTTGCAGTGCAGTAGAGCGGCCAGCCAAGCAGCTCCGCCGGAACTTGCGCGAGCTTGAGCTGAGGCTCAAGCAAAAAGCGGGTATGGCGATGATCATCCGGCCGCAGATCGCAAAGCGGGTAGAGCTTGCCTATTTCCTCCAAATAGGCATAATAGCTGGCTGACTCGCGCTCTGCACGCAGCTCGGCGCACACTTCCGTCAACAAATCATTCAGCTTATCAGGGTCAACCGGCTTAAGCAAATAGTCTTTTACATGATGCTGCAGCGCCTCTCTTACATATTCAAACTCGTCATATCCGCTTATTATAATGAACTTCAGGGCAGGATAGCGGCTGCGCGCCTCGCCAATAAACTGCAATCCTGTCATGCCGGGCATGCGCACATCGGTAAGCACAATATCCGGCTGATATTCGGTGAGCAAACGCAAAGCCTCGAATCCGTCGGAAGCCTCACAAGAAAGGGTGAGCTGCAGGGCTTCCCAATCGATCTTGCTAATAATACCTTGACGCATTAGCGGCTCGTCTTCAATGATCATCAGCTTCATGGCGATCGCCTCCCGTTATTAACTTCGGAATGGTAAATTGGATGCAGGTTCCGCACCGCGGCTCGCTCATTATGGTTACTTGCGGCTTGCACCCGGCATAAATTTCGATTCGCTTAAATACATTCATTAGACCGATCATTGGTCTTGCTCCCGCCCGTTCAGCATAGTCGGACCCGCCTGCCAAACGCTGCTGCAGCTGATCGCGTATTTCCGCCTCCATACCGGCGCCGTTATCTGTAATGTCGAACTTCAGCTGCCGGCCGTTGTCATGGCTACAAATCGCTAGGCTCAGCTCTTTGGGGCCGATCTTTTGCTCCAGACCATGGATGATTGCATTCTCGACAAGCGGCTGCAATAGAAACTTGGGGACGGTCAGTTGCTTGAGCCGCTCCTCGACTTCAATCGTATATTGAAACTGACTGGCAAAGCGCAGCCGGTAGATCGATAAATATTGCTCAAGATGGGTCACTTCCTCCTGAATAGTGGCGGTACTCCCGCCATTCAAGTTATAGCGCAGCATGCCTCCTAGTGCACGGCATATGTAGCCGATGCGCGGCTCCCCGTTAATGGAGGCCATACTGTCAATCGTACCGAGCGTATTGTATAGAAAATGCGGATTGATTTGCGATTGCAGCGCTTTCAATTCGGCTTCTTTTTTAAGCAGCTCCGTTTCATAAACTTTAGTAATCAGCGCGCGAATTTCTGTCGTCATTTTGTTGAAGCTGTACTGGATGGTAGAAAACTCATCTTTCCCTTTCACTTGGATCACAGCGTGGAAATCGCCCATTTCGACCTGCTTCATTTTTTTGTTTAGCAGCTTGAGCGGGCGGGTTACGCTTGCCGCAATCGCCGAACCGATCAGCATGGCTATAAAGAAGCTCAGCAGCGCGATCAGCAGCACCGTCTGCCCGTAGCTGTTTACTTTGTCGGAAATCCGCTGCAGCGGGGCGCGGCCGAAGATGAGCCAGTCCGCATTGGCCAGCTGACGATAGAAGCCGATATACTGCTCGTTATTTTCCGCGAAGGAAAAATGGTTAGGGTGCCGCCCCAGCGACTGCAAATACTCGTGAAATAAAGGCTGATCGGCGATGGAGCTGCCGATTAGCTCGCTATTTTCAGCAAAAATAATGCTGCCCGCTTTATCTGTGATATAGTAAGTGCTGCCTTCCTCGTCATGCAGACCTTTCAGCGCATTGGTGAGAACCGCCGGGTTGACATCAATCTTCAGCAGGCCGACGGGGTGCTGCGCGCTTGCCGTTATCCGCCGCAGCTGCTGCACATAGCTGATCGTACTGACAGGAGAAAGCGAGCTTCTCGTTGTCGTCAGCGAGACCGCCCACAATGGCGTGCCCTCAAGCTTGTGCGCCAGCTCGCCGACGCGCTGCAGCTCTTGTTTCATTAAAGCTCTCAGCTCGGGCTTCTGATAGTAGACGCTGGAAAACTGCTCGCCATTTAAGCGGGCGATCGTCACGGAAGAAATGAGCGGGTTTTGAATCCGCTGCCCTTCAAGCTTGTTGTTGTAATATTGCTGATCCTCAAAGGTTGGAGGCGTATCCAAAAACTTTTGCAAAGAAATATCGGAAAAATAACCGAGCCCGATCATGCTGACCGTTTTCAGGTGAAGGTCGAGCGTATCGGCGGTCTGCTCAATAAGGCGGTTCAGACCTTGCAGCGTGGATGCCTGCAGCTCGTCGCTCATCATTCGATAATAAGAGAAACCCATAATGACAGAGGCGAGACTGATGACAATGAAGAAAGAGAGGATCATTTTATTACGAAAACGCATTATGCAGCCCTCCCGAATTTTATTGCCAGCAACAGCTGTTTCTTCTCAAAATATAAGAAAGATTAGTTATGGTATAATGTACCACGTTTTTGCGATCAGAAGAATACGCTGGGGATAGAGGTTAAAATTTTGCTAAACACAAGTTACAATTTTACATAGAAAGCGTTGTCAATGGCGGATATACTGACGATGTAACAATACAAGGGCGACCAAAACAAGGGCCGTTCGATGAATGAGGAGGGATTCGAAATTGTTGCATAATGTTGCTCGCAAAAAAATGATATGTTCCGCTGCTTTGACGATGGCCATGCTGCTGTCCGCATGTTCAAGCGGGGGAGGAACTACCGGCTCCACGCCTGCTTCGCAGGAAGGAAACACGCCGGTTAATCAAGCGCCTCCTGCTGGCGGCTCGAATCAGGAGAACGGCAAGCTGGTTGAGTTAACCATCTGGGATGCCCCGCAGCCGGATGATCCGATTAAGGCGCTGCGCGAGCAGTTTTTTCAAGAGTTTGATGCGGCCAACCCGAACATTAAAGTCACTCATGAGCAAATGCCGCAAGGGACGAACGACCGTGAAGTATTTGTGACCGCGATGGCGGGCGGCAACGGCCCGGATGCCTATCATGCGGCGCATTTTCCGATTATCGGCGACTGGGTCGGGCAAGGACTGGCACTGGATATTACCGACTTTTGGAATGCATATGCCGATAAGGATCAATTTATTGCTTCTTCCTTGCAGGCAGCCACAATTGACGGCAGGCTGTATGGCCTGCCAAACGATATGTATGTGACCGGTCTGCTCTGGAACAAAAAACTTTTTGAAAAGGCGGGGCTGGACCCGAATAAGCCGCCGGCCAACTGGGATGAGATGGTGACGATGGGCAAACAGCTGACCGACCAGACCAACAAACAATATGCCTTGACGCTGCTCGGTATGGAGTGGGCGGATTGGTGGTTTGAATATTATGTATGGCAGGCCGGAGGCGATCTGACGGAGGTTGACGATAACGGCAAAGTGACGCTTACTTTTACGAATGATGCGACCGTGAAGGCGCTGCAGTATTACAAAGATTTGAAGTGGACGCATAAAATCGTGCAAAGCAATGTGCTGCAAAGCTATCAGGATAATATGAACGATCTGTATCAAGGACGGGCGGCGATGACGAATGGCTCCTCCAGCAGCTTTGGCGGCTATGCCGCGAACGGTCTGGATTTGAATCATCTCGGCTTTGCCCCGTATCCGGTCGGCCCTTCGGGCAAAGGCCCGTCACAAATCGGCGGCGCATACTGGATTATTAATCCGAAAACATCGAAAGAGAGACAGGAAGCTGCATGGAAGTACATTACCTTTATGATGTCCAAGGATGTGCAGGAGCGGCTTTATCAATTTCAGTCCGATAACGGCATTTTCCCGAATTTGCTGTCTGTGCGGAAGGATATTGATCCAAGTCAATATACGGAGAATGTGCCGGCCGATCTTGTTGCCGGCGTGAAGAAGGCGGCAGGGGACGCCCGTTTGGAATACTTTTTGAAAGAACGGCTGACGCCGTATGTGGTGAAGGCGGTGCAGCAAGCGCTGACCGATGAGAAATCGGATGTAAAGGATTTACTGGAAAAAGCGCAGGCTGCAGCGCAAAAAGAGGTCGTCGATGCGTATAATGCCGCATTAAAGTAGGAATATGCCGCATGCAAGGGAGCCGAGTCTCCAAGAAGCCGCTTCCCTTGCATGCTGCTCGAAAGGAGGGGGACAAATGTGAAGTCCGTTCTCGAGGCGAAGACGAAGTACGCAGTAGGCAGGGGCAAAAAGCTAAAGATTCGCTGGACCCCGATATTTTTTTTAGCACCGTCTGTCGTTTGTTTCCTGTTATTTAAATATTATCCGTTATTGCAAGCGGTATATATGAGCTTTTTTGATTATAAGGTGGTTAACCCGCCAGGCACCTTCGTCGGGCTGGATAACTTCAGCTATTTGTTTCATTCATCGGAGTTCTGGAATGGCCTGAAAAATACGTTCGCTTTTTTTATTATTTACTTTGTACTGACCTTTTGGGTGCCTATTGTACAGGCGATTCTGCTTAATGAGGTGCGTGTGGCGAATAAGACAATTCGCGTCCTTTACTTGCTGCCGACGGCCGTCCCCTCTGTAGCCGGCTATTTGCTGTGGAAGTGGCTGTACAATCCCGATTATGGCCTGCTTAACTTTTTGCTGGAGCATGTTGGGCTCGGGCCATACGGCTGGCTTAACGATCCGGCGATGGCCAAATGGGCGATCGTCATTCCTGCCATGTTCGGCACGGGCATGAGCATGCTGATCTATTACTCGGCGCTGCAGGGCATCCCGAATGAAAATGTCGAGGCTGCGAAGATTGATGGAGCCGGCCCATGGCGAAGAATGTCAGCCATCGTATTTCCGAGCTTGAAGTTTATCATCGGCATTCAGTTTATCGCCTTTATTTCCGGCGTGTTTCTCAGCTTTGATCCGATGTACATTATGACAGGCGGAGGACCGGCCAACTCGACGCGAACATTGTCCATGCTCGTGTTCAACAGCTCCTTCAAAGAGTTCCGCTTTGGCGTTGCTGGCGCAATTTCACTCGTGATGTTTGTGATTATCGCCTTTATTACGTATTTGCAAATTCGCTTTTCCAAGTCCGATTGATAAATTCGCAGAAGAGGAGGGGAGTAGATGGCTGCCCGTAAAAAAATTAGGGAACGCGGAGAAATTGCCGTGAAAACAGTATCATACGCTGTTGCAGCATTGTTCATCATCGTATCAGTCATTCCGCTGATCTGGATGATCAGTTCGTCCATGAAGGACAATATTTCCATCTATCGGTTTCCGCCCACCTGGATTCCCGAGATGCCAAGACAAGTCGAAGTTACGCTGAATTATGACGGTACGGATTTGGCTGCGGCCGAAGATTACGAACTGGATGCGATGAAGGCAATTTGGTTTACGTGGAAAAAAATGCAAAACGAAGCGATCGGCGAGCTTGTCGTAACAGGAGTTAAAAATGGGAAAAAGGTCTATACGGCCGCAATGCCTTCCTATAAATTTACCGTTGGCCGGCCGGAGATTGTGCCGACGCAGCTCTTTACGGATGCGATGATGCGCTTGAAGCTGGCGATTATTCGCGAGCGGGAATTTACGCAATTTGAATGGTATGAGCAAGCGGTCCCATACGAGAGTACGCTGCAGTTGCCGGAGCAGCTGCAAGAGCTGTCAGCTATAGTGAAGCAGCAAATGGATGATTCTAATCTGATTGCCGGACAGGTAGCGGCGATTAGCGAGCATAAAGATTGGAAGCGCTTATTTGACAATTACTTCGTGCTGGCGCAGTTTGCGAACGGGACGGCCGGCTCGTACGGTTTTCCTCATTTCTTGCTGAATAGTGTCATTGTGACGGCAGGGTCTATCTTAAGCCATCTGCTGATTGGCGGCACGGCAGGGTTTGCACTCGCGCATCTTGTCCGCGGCAAGGTAGGGGTTGGACTTACGTTATTTTTTGTCGCCACCATCATGATACCGGAAATTGCCATTCTCGTTCCGCTCTATTTGACGATGGAGAAGCTGAACCTCGTCAATACGCTTTGGGGCATTATATTGCCGCATACCGCCTGGGGGGTTGTCATATTTTTATTTAAAGGCTTCTTTGAGCAACTGCCCGGCGAGCTTATGCAGGCGGCCCGGATTGACGGCGCTTCGGAGTTTCGCATTTATTGGCGGCTTATCGTCCCGATGTCGGCTCCGATCTTTACAGTTGTCTCGGTCATGACCTTTATTGCGGTGTGGAATGAATTTTTGTGGCCGCTTGTCATTGCCCGCTCGCCTTCCGTCTGGACGTTTACTGTCGCGCTCAATGATTTCCAGAACCGGCAGAGCATGGGGGCCAATGTTATTATGTCCAGCCTTGTGGCAGCAACTGTGCCGCTAATGATCATTATTATTTCGTGCCAAAAGCTTATTGAACGCGGGGTCTCATTTACAGGTTTGAAGGGATAGCTGCAGGTGATATTTTTTGCCGGAAGGGGCTTAAAGCCTATGGGCCGAAAGGTAGCTTTGGTAACAGGTGCCGGAAGGGGCATCGGCAAGGGGATTGCAGTTAAGCTGGCGCAGGCGGGATACGATGTCGGCGTGCATTATCACACAAGCAAAGCGATGGCTGCGGACACTGTCCGCGAGGCGGAGGCGGCCGGCGGCCGGGCTGAGCTGCTGCAGGCTGACATTTCGTCAATGGAGGGCGTAGCCTCATTGTTTGCCCAGTTCGAAGCAAGCTTCGAGCGGCTGGACGTTCATGTCAACAATTCCGGAATTACACGCATGAAGCCTTTTTTGGAAACGACGCCGGCGTTGTTCGACGAGGTGATGAACACGGATTTGAAGGGGCTCTATTTTTGCTCGCAATACGCAGCGCGGCTAATGGTGGAGCAGGGAATCGCGGGTACGATCATTCAAATCAGCTCGAATCATGCCAGCGGCTGCTGGAATCATGCAACCGTCTATGCGGCCGCGAAGGCGGCAGTGAACAAGCTGACGAAAAATATGGCGCTGGAGCTTGCGGTCCACGGCATTCGCGTGGCCGGCATTGCCCCAGGTTATACAAGGATAGAACGGCTTGATGCAGCACCGGTGCAGCAGGTAAATAGGGCTATCGACAGCATTTCCGCCCGTATCCCGCTCGGCAGATTTGCTTCACCGGGGGAAATCGGCGAAGCTGTCGTCTTTCTGGCCTCGGAGGGCGCCGGTTATATAACGGGGACAACGCTGGAAATGGATGGCGGCGCGCTGCTGCCAGTCTGGGCAGATCGTGGTTAACCATCAGGTAAGGAGGAGTGCGGATATGAAAATAACAGCGATGCAACTATTTCATGTGAAGCCGCGCTGGTTGTTTCTGAAAATCGAGACGGATGAAGGAATAGCCGGATGGGGCGAGCCGATTGTCGAAGGCAGGGCGCTGACGGTGGCGGCAGCGGTAAAGGAGCTGGAGCGGTACCTGATTGGGGAGGATCCGCTCCGAATCGAGCATCACTGGCAGGTGATGTACCGCAGCAGCTTCTACCGCGGCGGCCCTGTGCTTGTAAGTGCAATAAGCGGCATAGAGCAAGCGTTATGGGACATAAAAGGCAAATATTACGGCATGCCTGTCTACGAAATGCTTGGCGGGCGCTGTCGCGAAAAAATACGCATGTATTGTCATAGCGGCGGCACGACGCCGGAGGAATGCGCTGCTAATGCGGAGCGCCGTGTCGCTGCCGGATTCAGCGCGATCAAGATCGGAGTGGATGCACCTGTACGTCAAGTCGACACACTGGCATTCGTGGAAAGCCAGGTTAAAAGGCTCGCGGCAATAAGGCAAGCGGTCGGCAGCGGAATTGACATTGCAATCGATTTTCACGGGCGCGTCAGTCCGGCGATGGCGATCCGCCTGGCGCAAGCTTTTGAGCCGTATTATCCGATGTTTATTGAAGAGCCCTGTTTGCCTGACAATATCGAGGCAATGGTGCGGATTGCGGGCGCCACTTCTGTGCCAATTGCCGCCGGTGAACGGCTGTTTACGCGCTGGGGCTTCCGCGAAGCACTGGAGAAGCAGGCGATCTCGATTGTACAGCCTGATCTGTGTCACGCCGGGGGCATTTTTGAAGCGAAAAAGATCGCGGCGATGGCCGAAATGTATTACGGATCGATTGCGCCTCATAATCCGCTTGGGCCGATTTCCCTTGCCTCCTGTCTCCAGCTTGATGCCTGCACGCCGAATTTCCTTATTCAAGAGCACCCTTCGCTGGCGGAGCGCTGGGATTTGGGAGAAGGGTACTTGCAGCAGCCTTTTGTCATTCAGGATGGGTATATTGCAGTGCCGCAAGGGCCAGGGCTTGGCATTGAGGTCAATGAGGAAGCGCTGGCGGAACGGGGGTTTGGCGGTGATTGGGATACGCCGCGGCTTTATTATGAGGATGGCTCGTTTGCCGAATGGTAATTGATAGAGCGAGAGACTGCGTGGAAAATACCTTGTAGTCTTTTGCTGTTTTGCCGCAGGAAAACAGGCTTTGCTGTGGAATAGATTTACATATAGGCACTGCTGGAGGACATCGAATAAGATGAAGGAGGCAGGATGATGGAGGAACAAACAGCATGGATTTCAGCTGGAAGTTTACAGTCGATCAAAGCGAAAGGCCAGACGATCATCAAAGGCGGGATTGCGGTATTTTATTATGAGGATCGCGTCTATGCGGTGGATAACCGCTGTCCGCATATGGGCTTTCCGCTTCATATGGGCAGCTTGTGCGATGGCATATTGACCTGTCACTGGCACCATGCCCGGTTCGATATTTGCAGCGGAGGGACGCTCGATCCGTGGGCTGACGATGTACCGTCTTATGAGGTCAAAGTTGAAGAGGGCGAGGTTTGGGTGCATGTCAGGCCGCGTACCCCTGCGGGTATTCAGCGCTATAAAGAACGGTTAATGGAAGGGCTGCAGCAAAATATCGGCATCGTAATCGCAAAAGCGCTTGTCGGCCTATTAGAGGCAAATGTGCCGGTCGCGGAAATTGCCAGCATCGGCATTCTGCATGGGGTGCGTTATGGCAGCGGCTGGAATTCCGGGCTGACGATACTGACCGCGATGGCGCGGATCGCGCCACGGCTGGATCAAAAAGGCCGCATGCTTGCGCTCTATCAGGGACTTGTTCATGTCGCGCGCAACAGTTCCGGCCGTTCAGCCCGCCATTTGCTTGGCGCGCTGCCGGATGCGAATTTGCCGATGGCGCGACTGGCCCAGTGGTATCGCAGCTGCATCGAAGTGCGGGATACGCAAGGAGCGGAGAAGGTGCTGCTGACAGCTGTGCGGCAGGGTGTTTCAGTGGAGAAGCTTGCCGATATGATGCTGATCGCTGCTACGGATCATTTTTATCTGGATGGCGGACATACATTCGATTTTCATAATAAAGCATTCGAGGCGCTGCAGTTCATAGACGAACAGTACACTGGCGATGTACTGGCAGCATTAGTGCCGATGATGGGCGGCGCCGCGCGCAGCGAGGAGCTGCATCAGTGGCAAACGCCGATCAATCTGGTTGAGCCGGTGCTCCAGGCAGTCGCTGAACTGACTCAAGGGGATAGCGGGCATAAGGCGCCGCCGCCGGATGAGCAGGAACTGATCGCGCAACTGCTCGGCGATCAGCCGCTGCAAACGATCGCGGTCATAAAGGAAGCGCTGCTGGCCGGAACAGCCCCGGCTCATATGGCTCAGCTGGTCGCTGTGGCCGCGGCTGAGCGCATTGTCCGTTTTCATACGCAAAATGATTTTGCGGACTGGATCGCTGTCCTTCACACCTTTACTTACGCACATGCTGTTCATGAAAGTCTGAAGCATTCGGATGAGCCGCTGCTGGTGCGGGCTGTTTTTCATGGGGCGATGCGCGTATATTTGGACCGGTTTCTCAATGTGCCTGCCGCTGCGCGGCCGAAGCTGTCCCCGGATTCGGCTTCGAAGCCAAACGATACCGAAGAACTGCTGGATCTGCTCGATCAGCGCCAGCAAGTTGCGCCGGCCGCTCAGTGGGTCGCTGATTATCGGGAGGCGGGCGGTGACGATGACGCGCTGTGGAGTGCGTTAGGCCATGCCTTGCTGCGCGAGGATGCGGAATTTCATACTTTCCAGATGTATGAAGCGGCCGTAATGGAGTATGAGGATTGGCTGCAGCGCGAGGATGCCTTTGCGGCGGAAGCCAGGGAAACGATGCTGCTTGCCTGTACGCGCTATTTGGCGGCCCATGCGCCAACGGCCAGAGAGCTTCCGCATACGGTGCGGATTGCCTGGAGATTGCAGCGCGGCGAGAAGCTGTTCGAGGAATAAAGAGTTATGGTAGAATAGTAGAGCAGAGTGACTTATTATTGCAATATCGAGGAGGCTGTTCATAGATGGCACGTTATTTGTTTGCATTTGAAGTGAAATCGACTGGCAAAAAGGGCGAATTCAGCTGGTCGGCGGCAACGGAGGAGGAAGCGCGCGTCAAGGTACACGAGAAGATTGCCGATTTTGAGTTTACGGAGCTGGACGATATTACGGTCGGCGAGGTGCTCGAAGTGAAAGAGGGCTCCGGCGATTCGTACTTTGAGTGTGAGGGCTGCAGTGCATAATAGCGTTTGAAAGTAAAGCCGCGAGCTAGTGTTCGCGGTTTTTTTTATACGATCTGATACGCCCGTTGAGGATAGGTATGTTTGTCTCGAAGGGTGTATGAACTATATCATGCTACCTGTTTCAACATAAGATAGTACAAAGGCAGAAAGGGGGATGAGGACGAATGGGCCGCGTAAAAGTCATCACCAAAAGATTCATTCGCAGAAAATGGCGGAAAATGAATTTTGCAGACACATTCAAGCACGTATTAAACGGAGAGGTGTCACTAAACCATCGCAAAATGGAATGTTTGAAGGACTCGTATAAAAGCAGCATTTGGAAGCTGGAGATCAAGTCCGGTCAAACAAGCATGCCCGTTATTCTTAAAATATCGAAGCAATTAAGGAAATCCCGCCCGGAAAGCACAGTAGAAAAAAACATATATCGCAGAGCAAGGAAAGTTCTGCAGCCGTTCATGCCGAAAATATATCTGACTAAGCGTAATGTCAACGGTCATGACTTATGGGTGTTCATGGAGTATATCGAAGCTGTCAAAGGGCGGGTGCACTACAATCCCGATCATTTTGACAAAATCATACCTGCGCTGGCGAAGCTTCATGCCGCGACGATGAACGAAAAGTTTGAGCAGCACGAAAAAATATTTGCGGATTGGCTTCCCCGCTTTGATTCGCCGAGAATGCTTACAGAACGAATCGAAACAAACAAATTAACACTTCATTATCTTGATGAAGCGATGAAAAAGCCCAAGCTCAAGGCGATTGTTCAACCATATTATTCCAGACTGCGAGAGCTGTTGAAAAAAGGGCCGGGATACTTCCCGGAGGTAAGCAAGGCTGGACTCAGCATCATTCATGGCGATTTGCATACAGCCAATATGGCCTGTCACAATTTGAAGGAGCGCAAGTGGCAGGTTAAATTTATCGATTGGGAAGGCGCGAAGTTTGCTCCTTGCTGGTTTGATCTCGTCAATTTAGTCGGGGTATTTTTGGCGTATAGGAGAGAGTGGGCAGATAAAGAAGAGGCCATCACCCGCCGCGCCGTTCGTTTGTATGCCGATGAGATGAAAAAGAACGGCGTTGAGTTCAAAACCGAGCCCTTGACGTTATACCGGATGGCCTTTTTGAAACGCATCCTTGAAAGAGGCATGTATTTGCAGTTAAAATGGGCCGTCACCGGCAAGAAGGAAGCAAAGCTGTTGAAAATTTACTTAAAAAAAATAGAAATATTGGGGAAGCAAGTTGGTTTGATATAAGCGATTTACTTATGGACCATGAGATCAAATGCTCTTGGTTTTTTTATGTCACGTTTGCGGATTGCTACATAAGATACAGAAGGAACCTTGAGTGGAGGATTACGGAATATGACAAATGCATACGATCCGAACGGTTACGAGAAAGGCCGGGCAGATGGATTTGAAAAGGGGAAGAAAGACGGATTTGCAAAAGGGCTTGAGGATGCGAAAGCTTTAAAAGATAACCCTCCCCTTAATGAGATTAGTTTGAAATGGCGTGAGCTTCAATGCGCCGATAAACTTACCGCTAAATTCGGTTCATCCGTTACATTAAACGACCGGGATATGGAATGCTTGAAAGAAACGGTCAAAAGCGCAATCTGGAGGCTCGAAATATTTGCGAATAAGCAGTCTGTCCCGATTGTTCTTAAGATATTTAAAGGGCCTGTTGCCAATCAGGATCTTACTGAGTTAAACATGTACCGGAAAGCAAGCGGCATTCTGCCGGACTTGATGCCCAGCATATTTTTGATTGAAGAAGGAATAAACGGCGATGATATCTGGGTTTTTATGGAGTTTGTCCCGCAATTAAAGGGGCAAATTATCTTTACGCCGGATCATTTCGACCGCATTATCCCCTCCTTGGCCAAGCTTCACGCCCAAACCTATAATGATAACTTCTACAACCATTGGGACACATTTGCTGACTGGCTGCCTCGATATGATTCGGAAGCAACTTCCCTGGAACGTCAGAAGATGCAGAAGGGAACGTTGGAATACTTGGATAAATCAGAGGAGCGGCCTGAAATAAAACAGCGGCTGGAATCCAGCTATGACCGGTTGCGCAGCATATTGAAGAAGGGACCGATTTATTTTCTGGAACTCATTCAAGCGGGGAAAAGTATTATTCACAACGATCTGCAAACGCCGAACATCGGCTGCAGCAATGTGGGCGATGAGAACTGGAATATCAAATTCATCGATTGGGAAGGTGCCCGCTTTGCTCCTTGCTGGTTCGATATGTTCAATTTGATGGGTGTATTTTTTGCTTACCGGAAAGACTGGAGAAATGAGGAGGAAGCCGTCATCCAACGATGCGCACATTTATATGCCGCAGAAATGAGCAAATACGGTATCCAATTTAATGGTGATCCAATCAGATTATACAAAATGGCTTATTTGCAGCGGGTATTGGAACGCAGCTTATATCTGCAGCTTCAATGGGCCATAGAGGGGCAGAAATCGGCCTTTTTGTTGGAAGGTTATTTGGAGAAAATCAACATCTGGGGCAAGGAGCTCGGATTGCATTGAGGAGGAAGCTTGCCTTAGTGAACACCAGATGACTGTAGACTGCTATGCACGGGAAATTGAGCGTGGCAGTCTACAATCAAAGGAGAGCTGATATCGTATATGTTAGCTTCCATCATATCGAAAGCTGCCGTAGTCAATGACGATGATTCTTTTATCGGCTTTGGACAAGGCCAGATTTTTACTGCGAAGGCTGCGGGCTGTAATCCCTTCTCTCGAGAACCTTCTTCTAAGTCTTGGCAGTTTTCGCTCGTATTTTTCCGTCAGCGCTGCCATTCGCTTTACGTTTTTCATAATAATCCATCCTTTGCCATACTCAATAACAGGACAAAGATGCTTACGCAACTTGCTAGAACAGCGATTATAGAGATCATACTCCTTCCAATTGCTAGTCAGTCCCCTTTTGGAAAGAGCTACTTTGACTACATACCCGTTGCCCAGATCGTATACGATCCTGGTCTTGCCGCTGCCAATCATTTTGTAATTCAGGTGCAAAGCTTTTTCCGCCACGACCTTTTTCTTTTCTTCCCCCAAGTGCCGAAAAATTTTCATTCGTGAAATCCAATGCCGAATCGACTGTAAATCACGCTCGGACAATATTTTACTCTCCTTCGTTTTCATTGCTGCCACCGCCTTTTTAAAAATATAAGAAAGTATGAGTTTCACCTTATAGATAATATATGTAAAGCATAAATAATAAGTTATCCCAACAAGCGAAAATAAGTATTTAGCCGGGGGATGGCGGTCGGATCCATGAGAAATTGGGATAGTTTAAGGGAAATTCTCCAATACTAAACCGGTGTGAAGCCGATTCAAATTTTTTACTGCTCAAGGAGGATTAGAAGTCATGTCAATCTCGATACCGCAGCCTAAAACGTTCGGACCGCTGGGCAACCTGCCTCAATTAAATCTTGAGGAGCCCGTGCAATCATTGGTGAAGTTGTCCTATGAGTACGGCCCCATCTTTCGCCTGGATTTGCCGGGAAGAAGCGAGCTATTTATCTCCGGTCACGAGTTAGTGGCCGACGCTTGCGACGAATCCCGATTTGACAAGGAGGTCTGGGCGCCTTTACAGAAAGTAAGAGCCTTCACCGGGGACGGATTGTTTACGAGCGAAACACAAGAGCCGAACTGGAAGAAGGCTCACAATATTCTTCTTCCAAGTTTCAGTCAGACGGCGATGCGAGGATATCACGATATGATGACCGATCTCGCGGTGCAGCTTATTCAAAAGTGGTCGCGGCTGAATCCCGATGAGAGTGTGGACGTACCCGGTGATATGACTCGTCTTACGCTGGATACGATCGGATTATGCGGCTTCAACTACCGTTTTAACAGTTTTTATCGCGAACAACCACACCCTTTTATTACTAGCATGGTTCGGGCGCTGAACGAAGCGATGAATCAGCTTCAACGTCTTGGCATCCAAGAAAGACTGATGGTCATTACCAAACGGCAATATCAGCACGATATTCAAGCCTTATTCTCATTGGTAGACAAAATTATTGCCGAGCGTAAAGCGCAAGGCGAACAGGACGGGGTCGACTTATTAGCTCGTATGCTGAACGGCAAAGATCCCGATACCGGACAAGCTCTGGACGATGAAAATATTCGCTATCAGATCATCACCTTTCTCATTGCCGGACACGAAACAACGAGTGGGTTGCTGTCCTTTGCCCTGTATTTTCTCCTGAAAAATCCGGATAAACTGCAAAAGGCATATGAGGAGGCGGATCGCGTTCTTACAGATCCGATTCCGTCCTATACTCAGGTGCGGGAACTTGCGTATATCCGCATGATTCTCAATGAATCGCTGCGCCTGTGGCCGACAGCTCCGGCGTTTGCCCTATATGCGAAGGAAGATACGATGCTGGCCGGCCAATATCCTTTGCAAAAGGGGCAGAGCGTTAATGTTTTGATATCCAAGCTCCACCGCGACACTGCGGTTTGGGGGGAGGATGTGGAGGAATTTCGTCCGGAACGATTCGCCGACCCGAGCCAGATTCCTCATCATGCCTACAAACCTTTCGGAAACGGCCAGCGGGCGTGCATCGGGCAGCAATTTGCCCTGCAAGAAGCGACTCTTGTACTTGGGTTGGTTTTAAAGCACTTTGAGATTATTGATCATGACAATTATCAATTAAAGGTAAAGGAAACCCTCACCCTTAAGCCCGACGGCTTCAAAATGCGAGTTCGCGCCCGCAGCGGACAAGCCGGTTATGTTTTCACGGGTACGGGGGCAGCGGCACCGGCAAAAAGACTTGCTCAGCAAGCAGCGGAACAAGCTGCTGTGAATCCGGCGGCAGCCCATAATACACCTCTCTTGGTGCTCTATGGCTCCAACCTCGGCACGGCTGAGGGAATTGCCCGGGGACTTGCCGACGAGGCCCGTTATCAAGGCTTTCGCAGCGAGGTGGCTCCGCTCAATGATCGAGTGGGCAAACTCCCCACAGAGGGCGCCGTATTTATCGTTTCGGCATCCTACAACGGCCAGCCGCCAAGCAATGCGCGCCAATTCGTAGAATGGCTGCAGGAAGCCGAGCCCGGTACATTAGAAGGTGTGCGCTACGCGGTCTTTGGCTGTGGGGATCATAATTGGGGAAGCACATATCAGAAAATTCCCCGGCTCATTGACACGATGCTGGCTTCCAAGGGGGCGGCACGTCTTTCTCCGCATGGAGAGGGGGATGCGAGCGGCGATTTCGAGCAGCAGGTAGATATATGGCGCGATCGAATGTGGCCGGAGGTGATGACCGCACTAGGCTTGGAAATGAATCAAAGGGCGGAAAAAGAAACGAGCACCCTTACGGTTCAATTCGTAAGCGGATTAGCTGGTACGCCGCTTGCTCAAAGTTATGAAGCGTTTCATGCGAAGGTGACGGACAATCGCGAGCTGCAGCGGGAAGACAGCGGGCGCAGCACCCGGCATATCGAAATCGCGCTCCCGCAAGGGGTTACGTATCATGAGGGGGATCACATGGGGATTCTCCCCCGAAATCGGATTGAACTTGTAGAGCGTGTCTTGCGCCGTTTTGGACTGGAAGGCAATGATCATCTCATCCTGAATGCGACCGGACGCAGTGCGGCGCATCTGCCGCTGGATCGTCCCGTCAGTTTATACGATCTGTTGAGCCACAGTGTCGATTTGCAAGAAGCTGCGACGCGCGCCCAACTGCGAGAACTTGCGGCCTTTACCGTATGCCCCCCTCATAAGCATGAATTGGAGGCATTGTTAGAAGAGGAGGCCTACAAGGCGAACGTCCTGCGCAAGCGGATTGCGATGCTCGATTTGCTGGAGAAATATGAAGCCTGTGAAATGCCGTTCGAACGGTTTTTGGAGCTGTTGCCCCCCTTGAAAGCAAGGTATTATTCGATCTCCAGTTCACCACGCGTACAACCGGAACAGGCCAGCATTACCGTAGGCGTTGTGCGCGGTCCTGCGTGGAGCGGACAAGGCGAGTATCGGGGAGTAGCCTCCAACTACTTGGCGGAGCGGCAGACAGGCGATGCCGTTCTCCTGTTCGTCCGTACGCCGGAGTCGGGTTTCCAACTTCCGGACGATCCGGAAACGCCAATCGTTATGGTCGGTCCGGGCACCGGAATTGCTCCCTTCCGCGGGTTTCTTCAAGCGCGCCGCGCAATGAAGAAGGAAGGAAAGCAGCTTGGAGCCGCGTATCTGTATTTCGGCTGCCGCAACGAAGATGATTATATCTACCGCGAAGAACTTGAGCTGTATGAACAGGAGGGACTCGTTAACGTCCGTACGGCATTTTCCCGGCTGGAAGGGCAGCCGAAGACGTATGTCCAGCATTTAATGGAGCGACAAGCGCAAGAATTAATCGAAGTATTGGATCGGGGCGGACATCTCTATGTTTGCGGAGACGGCAGCAAAATGGCTCCCGATGTAGAGGCGACGCTGCAAAGATCGTATGCAGAAATACACGGAGTCAGTGAGCAAGAGGCGGGATTATGGATGGACGGCCTGCAAACCGAAGGGCGGTATGCCAAGGACGTCTGGGCAGGGATTTAGAGCGACAAAGTTGATCGATTTTCGTGAAAATAGGGAAGAGGCATGTTCAGGCCATAAGCCTCTTCCCGCCAAATCATCGATTTGCTAGTTAAGAACGGTCGGATACTCACGGACGGGTTTCGTTGGGATAAAGAACGGACAGCGGATGTCTCTTCGCTTTATAGCCCAGGTAAAGAGCTGTACCCGCCGCCCCCACGGTTCCGCAAATAATATCCATCATCGTATCGATCAGGCCATTCTGGCTTGTGAGCCCGAACAGGAAGTCGGTGGCGAACTCGTAAATTTCCCAGCATCCTGCCATAGCTACCGCAAAAAACAAGGCAAACCAGATCGCAATGGGAGAAGGGAAAGCGGATATTCCTTGGGTTCGAATCATTTTTCTAAGCACCAACAACCCGACGAAACAAAGAATGACGCCGGAGAGAAGATGCTCTGCTTTATCTAAATACGGTATGACACCATATAAACCGAATAAGTTAGCGAGCAGCATAGTTAACATAATGAAAAACAAGATCGAAAAACGAAGAGCAGGGAATAACTCGCTTTTCTTCCATTTGACCAGTCCTCGAATGAGAAGCAAGACAGAAATGATCAAGATAGCCTGAAAGCTTTTAGCGTATACTTTTTGAAAGATAAAATAAATGGCGGATAAGCCGCAAATGGCATACAGACCGATTTCAAAGGCGTCGTTTAAACGTTGGAATTTGTTGTTTTGTAACATCATTACCCCTTACACAACCTTTTTCGTAAAATGAAATCTAGGTGTAATTCTCTTTTATATCGTTTCCTTTACGTGAAAAACAATTCAAACCGTACGAAAAGCAAAAAACAACCTCATATGTTGGTACAAGAGGTTGTTTATTTGCTCTATACGTTCTAATTTCGCTCTAATTCTATCTTTGGCCATAATGAAGGGGAAAGGCTGTACTTTGCCTTGTATTTATTTCCCCATCTAAGCAGGGCTCGATCAGTAAAATACTTAATCACAATAGAGTAATCCGGGGCATTCTTATCCGAGCTCAGATTTCCCCCCGTTTTTCTCAAATGATACAAATACTTGTCGACATGACGCAGTGAATATTTATCGAGAAGCCTCAGCATCATGCGGCGATCCTCCAGTATTCTTCCCTTGCTTGGATCGTCCATCTCCCAGCCGCCTAAATCGCGAACGCAGTCCGTACGATAAAACCTCGGCTGCACCATGGAATCATAAGTGATAAAATCATACCTGTCTTTGAAGGCTTTTCTTCTTCTCAATTCGTTGAAGCGATCGACACCATCCTTATGAATCCAATGAACGGTATTTGCATAGGCCATTGCTGTATTTTCTGACTCGTTTTCCATTTTCCTCAGCATTACTTCTATAGTATGCGGCTCTATCCAATCGTCACCGTCAACTTGTACAAAATATTTCGTATCGATGTGTTCAAGTGCTGTGTTTAACACATGACAAATCCCTTTATTTTTTTTTAATTCGATCAGCTTTGATCTTGCCGGATCGATCATTCCTTTAATAATACGGACTGTTCCATCTGTAGAGGCATCGTCTATGATGAGAAGTTTCCAGTTTTTATAAGTCTGCATAGATATGGAATTCAAAGTATTCTTAATGAATTTTTGTTTATTGTATGAAGGAACGACAACGGTAACGAGACTATTGTTCATTGGAAATACTCTCCTTATGCTAGCTACTTTTTAGGTTCCAGATGAGATACCCTCTTCCATCCATCGCTTATTGTTATAAAGACAGGCGAATAATGATCTCCCCAGCGTTTCAGAGCATCGCGAACACTCCATTCAACAAGTTCTGAGTACTTTTTTACTTGCCGCGTGTGGTTGGTTTGATGCCTGCGATGCTGATATAACAATTCGTCTATCCAATGAAAATCATAATGCTCAATAAGCCGGTAGAGGATCCTCATATCCTCGCGATACCGCCCCCCGTAAGGATCATCAGTCGGCCAACCGTTAATTTTTTGCAGTGCCGATGTTCTGTAAAAGCGAGGCATTAATGTTCTGTTTGTTAACAAGAAATCATATTTTTCATCGTAGGATCGACCTTTGCGAATTTCTGTCCGCACGATTTCGCCCGCTTTATTTTGATTAAAAATAAATGCATTGCCTGAGAGTGCTCCTATATTCTTCGGTTGGAGCAGCGCTTCTTTTACCATCACTTCCAACGTGTAAGGATAAAATAAATCATCTGCATCAAGTTGTATGACAAAAGGCGTTTTAACATACTTCAGACCTGTATTCAAGCTCTTGGACTGGCCCATATTAGTTGTATGGCGAAGCAGTGTAACGCGGTTGTCGTCTAAATAGCGTTTGATTACCGGCCAATACTGGTCTGTAGAATAATCATCAATAAGAATCAATTCCCAGTTGGTATAGGTTTGCATAAAGACAGATTCGATAGCCTCTTTTAAATATCTTCCAGCGTTATAAAAAGGTATCAAGACGGTTACCTGAGATTTCATCAATATTACCTCCCTTCGGCTCAACAATAGTCAACGCTCTCCCTTTCTTTCATCCATTTCAGCTTTATACCAGGCCACGGTTTTTCTCAAGCCTTCGTCCAGTCCAATTGCAGGCGAATATTTTAAGATCGTGCGGGATTTCGTCAAATCAGGGATCCGATTTGGGGTATCCTCAAAGTTTTCTCCGTAAACATCCGAATGGGGAATATATACAATAGGGGAGCTTGAGACTGTAATCTTTTTTATTTTTTCTGCAAGCTCTTTAATGGAAATGACCTCGTCAATGCCGATATTAAAAGCTTGACCGTTATGTTTAGCGTCTTGGCATAAAAAGGTGCCGCGCACTGTATCTTCAACAAACGTAAAAGAGCGCGTTTGATTACCGTCCCCATGTATTGTAATGGGGAGCCCCTTCAAAGCGGCTGTAACAAATTTCGGAATGACCCCTCCGTATTGGGTCGACGTCGCTCTTGGACCGTAAGCGTTAAAATAGCGAACTACCGTGACAGGAAGTCCTTTGTCTGCATAGGCAAAGCACAAATGCTCCTCAACTGCTTTGGCAGTTGCATAGCTCCATCGGTGGACAGTAGGCGGCCCCAGCAGCCTGTCGGAGTTTTCATGAAAGGGCAGATTATCGTTCTTGCCATAAACCTCAGAAGTCGAAGCGAAAACTACCTTACAGCTACGCTGATATGCGAGCCCAAATACGTTCTTCGAACCCTCGATATTTTCCTCTAGTATTCTTAGCGGGTTTTCTACAATATTTTTGATGCCTAGTACTGCTGCAAGGTGATAGACTACATCGCATTGGTCAATGATGCGTCTCAGCAATTCACGATCGAGCACAGAGCCTTGAACAAATGTATGGTTTGGATGATGCATCACTTCTTCAAGATTATTAACATTGCCCGTAAGAAGATTATCTAACGTAATGACCGTATGTTTCGCCTCAATCAGCTTTTTTACAAGATAAGATCCTATGAACCCAGCCCCGCCTGTAACGAGCATCTTCACAAACGCTCACCTCCTGAACAAATAATTGAACAAGCGCTAATGAAACAAAATATTTTTTTTAACTACCCCAGGATATTCATATTTTTTCACTAAAATTGAGCCGTCGACGGTTTTGATAATAAATTGGGTTCCAAAAGTAGCGATAATTTCTCCTACTAAATATTTTGAAGTATCTATAAACGCATCGAAAGGGACAGCTTCCCATATCGTTAATTTCTTTTGATCGGCAGAATACAAGAAAGCGCCGGGAAAGGGACGGGATACCCCTCGGACTAAATTATAAATTTCCCTAGTTGAGGAAAGCAGTGATATTTTACCGTCTGCAACCGTTCGTTTTGGGTACCAGGTCGATAAATTTGATCTTTGCGGTTCCAAGCAAATCGACTGATTGCGGTAATCCTTAATCAACCCGGCAACCTGCTCCAATCCGACGAGAACGGTCTTGTACTGCAAGGATTCCATCGTATCGAATTCATTAATTTCAAATGCTTTAGTGGAATGAATACCTCCTTTATCCGCCTCCTCGTTGTACATAAAGAGGTTATTGAGAAACCGGGTATGCCCTTTGATGACAGACCAGTTCAAGGGAGAGCGGCCTCTTCCGTATGGAAGATGACCCGGACTGCCATGAAATCCGAATACCCCTGTGCGAAAGCGGTTTAGTACAGCTTGCGGGATCAGCCTCTGCCAGCCTACGGATATTCCAAGATCGAATTCGTTAGATGAAAAAAAATCTTTGCATTCCAAGCTGCATAACGAGTAGTCGTTAACAACCAGCACCGGAATGCTCAGACTTTGAGCGAATTCAACAACATTGTTGAAACCTGATATCGAATGTTCATATTTGGTTTTGTCTACTGAAACGATCAGGTCAATAGGTATGAGTTGATGGTGAATATACTCAATAAATTGTGTCGTTGTTGATTTGTTTCCAAAAATGACGACTTTATAGACCATGTCATCGTCCTCCGTTAAATTGAGTACTTTGATCGAAATGGTCACATTCCGTTTTTAATGTGTTAATAAATTCAATCTTTTTCTCATGCCGGAGCATTTGAAAATTTTTTTTTGAGTCGTAACCGGGGATGCTCCATTCATCTGGGTGGATAAGAAGCTGAATTTTCGGTTGTGACTTTATCATTGTCCGGTCAGGATAACCGTACTTCCATTGATGCCTGGAATCGGCTATATATTTTATGGTTAAATCATCAAACACATCGTTCTCTCTAAATTCGAAATATAAATCGTCATAGGTATTGATCAGACCTCGAATTTTTAATCGAAGTGATAAAATTGCTTTGGACGGACGGTGATAGGAAAAACGGTCAATCGGAATGCGCAGCATTTTTTCCATCATCTCTACATCTTGAATAATAAAATTTTGGAGCTGATCCTTACTCTCCAGCATGCCCAAATGCACATGAAGGCCGATATAATGGCCGAGCTGGTGAATGCTCTGAACAGCCTGAATATTTCTTGTGGAAAATAAATTATACGCATCATTCCGAACTTGAAACAAATAACTAGAGCGTATGCCTAACATACTCTCTAGAATCGCCATTTTATGAGCCCTTTCTATCGAAAATTCCACATCATGCCGCAAAATGATAAAGTCTCTTGTATCCCGCTTTACTTCGCTAAAATCCATATACTGACGGGAAGCTATAATGTTTTGAACTAACTCGGCATATTCCAAATAAGAAAAAGAATTCACTTTTTCACCTCGCAACTAGAAGATAGGCATCGGAATCATCGGAATCACTCCATGACAGTTTATGCCGTAAAAAGTTTTTCAGACACCACGTTTACCCACAGGTCTGTACCTATACCAAATCATTAGTAACAGCATAAGATAAAACTGGAATGAAATAATAGAGAGTGGGCTTGGAGGAGACGTATATTGGGAACTTATCTTATAACCGGAGGAGCCGGGTTTATTGGCTCTCATCTGGCGAACCGCCTAGTAAAAGACGGGCACCGGATTAAGGTACTGGATAATTTACTAACTGGAAAAATTGAAAATTTACTAGAAATACGTTCAGACATCGAATTCGTGGAAGGGAGCATAACGGACCTGGACGTGCTAAATCAGGTGATGGATGGTGTGGAGGTCGTCTTTCACCAAGGAGCGATCCCTTCTGTTCCAAAATCGATCCGCAACCCGCTTAAAAGTAATTTTAACAATGTAAACGGTACGTTGCAGGTGCTGCACACTGCGGTTGCCCAAGGGGTCAGAAGAGTCGTTTATGCCGCTTCTTCCTCGGTCTATGGGGACTCGGAGATACTGCCTAAAACGGAAACGATGGAAGCTAATCCAATATCTCCTTATGCTATAAGTAAATATGCAGGGGAATTATACTGCAAAGTGTTCAGCCGCATTTATGGTTTAGAAACCGTATCTCTGCGCTACTTTAATGTATTCGGTCCGAGACAGGACCCCAATGCTGAATATGCTGCAGTCATCCCCAAGTTCATTACCTCAATCATGAGGGATATTCCTCCAACTATTCATGGCGATGGCTTAAAATCTCGTGATTTTACGTATGTTGACAATGTCGTATCGGCAAATCTGCTCGCTGCGAATGCGCCGAGAGTACAAGGGGAATCGATTAATATAGGCTGCGGGAAAAGGATCACGCTAAACGAGGTCGCAGAAAAAATCGGAACGATGTTAAACAAACCTATGCTTCCGGTTTATGATGCTGAACCGCGAGGGGATGTCAAACACTCGCTTGCCGACATTCGATGCGCAGAACAATTAATAGGTTATAAACCGCATATTGATTTTGAGGAAGGATTAAAGAGGACCGTGCAGTGGTTTACTGGACGTAATGAATAGAGGAAGGTTGGATCAATGAGCAAAAATAAACTGAAAATACTCTATATTAGCGTCGATCAGACCAATTGGGTTAAGGAGAATTGGGAATATTTCAATTCCGCGTTAAACAAAATGCCGAATTTACAGGTCGCATACGTCCGTCAAGGAGGAGACATTAAAGATATTATTCATCAAATCGGCTTTACTCCCGATTTTATTTTTTTCGGTGATATTAAAAAGGCAAAAACGATTGCCGTAACCGGCCTGGATCAGGTTTCTATTCCCAAGGGTGTGCTAACGATAGATCTTCAAAGCTGTCCGGATTTCTTCAGGGAATTTGTCAATAAAAATAAAATTGATCTAATTTTCAGCGTTTACCGGGATGCGTTTTTTCATTTCTTCCCAGAGTTCGCCGAGAAGTTCGTCTGGCTGCCCCATCATGTATACACGCCTGTCTTTAAAGATTACAAGCAACCAAAACAAATCGATTATTTATTGATGGGTGCGGTAAGCGGCGATTTATACCCGCTTCGATCTAAAATCTTGCGCACGATGAAACGAACCAAAGGATTCGTCTACCATAAGCACCCGGGATATAGGTATTTTAGTGAAAAAGAAAAGAAAAAGGCATTGATCGGTAAAAATTTCGCTCGCGAAATAAACTGCTCCAAACTATTTTTTACCGATGGCAGCAAGTATCGTTATCCCATTGCCAAATACTTTGAAGTGGCCGCGTGCAACACACTAGTTGTTGGCGCCGGTTCGCCTGAATTAACTGACCTGGGGTTTGTACATCGAAAGACATTTATAGAAATTGACAAAAATAATTTCAAAGATCGAGCGAAGTATTATTTGGAACGGACGAAACGAAGGGAAGAAATTGCCTATCGCGGCTATAAGATGGTTCGAGCCCATCATACGACATCCATTCGCGCTCGCCAATTTGTCAATTTAATTAAGAGGTACTTGGGATGGAAAGAAAAGCTTCATAAAAGTTCCAATAAACCGCTATGGATGAGACTATATGAAGAACGTTGACAGCAATTTGATCAGGGAAGAGGGAAGGCATGGAAAATAGAAAGTTGAAAATATTGTATTTTACAGGCGATCAGACCCATTATGTGAAAGAAAATTGGGAATATTTCAAGTCCGAATTAAGTAAGCTGCCGGATGTGCGGGTCGCATATGTATCCAAGAGCGGGCCAATCGATGAAATAATTAAGAAGAGCGGGTTTACGCCTGATTTTATTTTCTTTGATGACATGAAGCAGACAAAATCGCTCGTGATCACCGGTTTGGATAGTATCGGCATTCCGAAGGGGGTGCTAGCCGTAGACCTTCACGGTAATCCCGGTTTCGGTAAATTTGTGACGGACAATAAAATCGATCTTATTTTCTCGATATACCGGGACGCTTTCTTGCGCTTTTATCCGGAGTTTGTCAAGAAGCTTGTCTGGTTTCCTCATCATGTATATACGCCGGTTTTTAAACATTACGGTTTAGAGCGAACCATTGATTACTTATTAATGGGTGCGGTAAGCAAAGCTCACTATCCTTTAAGGGCAACTATTGCGCGTGAGATGGCAGGAGTAAAAGGGTTTGTTCGTCACATGCACCCTGGCTATCGATATTTTAGCAGCAAGGACAGAAATACTGCGTTAATTGGCAAAAGATATGCTAAGGAAATTAACCGGGCCAAAGTTTTTTTTACCGATAGCTGCGTTCACGATTACCCGATCGCCAAATACTACGAAGTAACGGCTTGTAAAACATTGTTATTGGCAACCGGTTCCCAGGAATTAACGGATCTCGGGTTTGTTCACAAAAAAACATTTGTGCAGATCAATGAGAAAGATTATTACGAGAAGGCAAAGTATTACTTAAAGCAAAAAGACGAGAGAAGAGCGATTGCCCGTCGCGGCTACAAAATGACGCGAGCCCATCATACGACAGAAATAAGGGTGCGGCAATTTGTCGACTGTATCAAGAGATATTTGGGCTGGGAAAAAAAGCTGGATCAACATTCCAATGCACCGATGTGGGTGAGATTGTATGAAGAAGCATCTCCTCGTTTATGACTTGGAATGGTGGGTTCTCGGAAATAGGGCCCGGATTATACAAAAGTATCACCCGAATTTGCAAATCATCTCATTGCATGATATGAGAAAGTTAATTAAGACAGAAGGGGCTTCCAAAATCAATCGCACATATGGGGTCATCTCTGCGATGGGATTGGAGATTTCGTCCAAACTTCTGGAGCGGGACGTTAGGGTCGATTCATCCCAAGTTGGCGGTTATAATTTTTTCTCCCGCAATAAAGATACGTTTCGCGAATGGCGCGATCGCGTGATAGTCGATGAAGCCTTTGTAAAAAACGTAATTAGAAGAATCGGAATACTGGGAGCGTTCAATCTGAAATTGACTAAAGTCTTAAAAAAAATAGCGTCTGATCGAGATATTCGATATATTCCTCCCTTCGTAGAAACAAATATTTTCAAACCTGCAAAGAAGAAGGATCTAGAACGGAACGCAAAATTTACGATCGGTTGGGTTGGCAATAAAGAGAGAAAGGTAAAAAACTACCAAACGCTCTATCTACCAATTGTCGAGGCGTATAAAAATAATCCTAATATTAGATTTGTGGAATCTACAAGAGGGCAACGATCTGTCAACGATATGCCCGCTTTCTATAACGAACTGGATTTGCTGCTTGTTACATCAGCGAACGAGGGCGCGCCTAATCCTGCTTTAGAGGCTTACGCTTGCGGAGTTCCCGTGCTTTCCACTAACGTCGGTTACGTCAAGACAGTAGCTCATGAGAAGGCAAGGTCGCTTATTCTGGACACTGATAAGCCCAAGCATTTTATTGAAAAAATCGATTATCTAGTAAAAAATCGGGAAGCCTATTTTGAAATCAAAAAAGGCTGCAGGGAAAACATCAGTAATAATTGGACAGTCAATCGGGCAATGGGTGACTGGTTACATGTTTTATTTAACCTAAAAGGAGAAAAGGAATGAAGGCCAAGGTATTAAACAGCGGAGAGCTAATGGATCGCATCATTCGGGCTCTGGATGAGAAAACCCCTCTATCTGTTGTTTCCGTTGGGTCTACGGAAAGTTATGTTATGGCCCAGTATACTGTCCTGTCAGAGAGACGGTTCATGCGGCATAGAGAAGCAATCACAACAAACAGCGGAAAAGTTAACAGAGGCTTCACTTTTCCGAACGTGAAGCTTCGTGATGAGATGGTAGAGGCGGTAAGGAAAGCGGATATTGTCGGATATAATATTTGTCTTCGTAATATTTATGCTGGAAATATGGTACAGAAAGTGTTTCGAGCCTATGGAATTAAGCCCCGTTTTGTATTCGAAACATTAATACGCCGGGTTATCCCCTTAAATCAAAAAGTAAAGTTTAAAAAAATGCTGCGAAATCGCAGAATTGTCCTGATCGGGAGTAACGCGGAGAAGGTGAAGGAAGCTTTGGAACGCAGATGGGGGAAAAGATTTCCGTTTAACATTGTGGCTTGCATCCCGCTGCATTCTTTTGACGAAATGAGTGAGGTTAAGCGGATGCTTGATCGGGTCGAATTTGATTTGGCCTTAATAACAGCTGGCGTTAACGCTGTAATTCTTGCAACATACATTGCCGACCATCTCGGTAAGGTGGCATTTGATCTCGGGCAAGGCATGAATTCTTTAATTACTAAAAAAGTTGTGGAAACGGGATTTGTCCGGAGAGTAGGCTTACAGAAACTAATGAAAATGTAAGGAGGGTGAACAATGAGAGTGCTTCATCTGCCGGTCGGCAGGCAAATGATTGAAATGTGCGCTGCCCTTCGCGATATCGGCATAGATGCCACTGCATGCCATTTTCGTGATCGAAATCAGAATTATGACTTGTGCCTTCATTTAGAGAAACATTCTGGAAGAGAGCGAAAGAAGCTGCGAGAGAAGTTTCTGAAGGAAGCATGTGAGAAATACGATGTTTTCCATTTTCATTTCGGCCAAACGTTTTATAAAGACCGTTCTGACCTGGAATATCTCAAAAAGCGCGGAAAAAAGCTGGTGGTCCAGCACCGCGGATCCGATGTTCGGATGCTTTCCATCGCTAAAGCTGAAGGAAGCGCAGGGGTACGCGTAAAAGGCGGGAGAAGAAGAGAGGAACGGGAAATCGTCAAGAAATTAAAAGAATTATCGCAATATATCGATCATGCGATCGTTGCCGACCATGAACTGCTCTCCTATATAGAAGGCCGCTATAAGCATATCCACCTTCTGAGGCAGTTTATTACATTGGATAAATTTCCCTTCTCTCCTCCGTCTGCGAACAATCGAAAGCCTTTAATTATTCATGCTCCAACCAATGACTATTTGAAGGGGACGGAATATGTCATTCAAGGGATCGAACGGCTGCGCAGGAAAGGGCTCGACTTTGATTTCAAAATTATTACGAATGTAAGCCATAAAGAGGCGATCAAGGAATACCAAAAAGCTGACATTATCGTCGATCAACTATTGCAAGGTTCTTTCGGGGTTGTAAGCCTTGAAGGGATGGCGCTTGGAAAACCGGTCATATGTTACGTCCGGGACAGTATGATTAAACGTTATCCTCCCGGACTTGCCATCGTCAACGCCAATAAAGACACATTTTACGATGTGTTGAAGAAGCTGGTTAAAAAACCGGAGTTAAGAAGAGAAATTGGTATTTCCGGAAGAGAATATATTGAAAAGTATTATGACTCCCGCCAGCTTGTCTTGGAATTGGAATCCATATATAAAAGTCTTTAACCGCCTGACATGATATGGCCCGATGTCTATTTTTCCATTTTAATCTGAAAATTGTTGGTTGTATCCACTCCAAACGGTTTATATCAGCATAAGATATCACTATGATTTCATTTAGAATGGAAAGGTTGAGGTGAAGATAGACCATGAGTCGTGTGATAGGCGTTATTGGCTTAGGCTACGTAGGGCTGCCTTTGGCCCTTGCATTCATTCAGCAAGGCTATTCGGTAATAGGAGTGGATGTAAACGAGCAAAAAATAAAAACATTGCACAGCAAAAAAAGCTATTTGCCTGATGTTTCCGATGAAGCCGTACACATCTCAATCACCGGGAAAAAGCTGATCGCCACATCAAATTACGCCCGATTGACAGAAGCAGAAGCCGTTATTTTATGTGTACCTACTCCATTAACTGCCAATCATACGCCGGATTTATCGTATCTGCTGCAAGTTGGGGCCGCTTTAAGTAAAGTACTTAGACAAGGGCAGCTTATTATTCTTGAAAGCTCGACGTATCCCGGAACGACAAGAGAAGTCCTGATGCCGCTGCTCGAACAAGGCGGGCTGAAGGTCGGTAATGATATTTATTTAGGCTATTCTCCTGAACGTATCAATCCGGGAAACCCGAATTATACGATGGAAATAATACCGAAAGTTGTCAGCGGGATAACCGAACAATGTACGGATAAAATATTAGAATTGTACGCTACGGTGTTTTCAGAAGTGATCCCGGTTTCTTCGCCGGAAGCCGCAGAATTGACAAAATTACTGGAAAATTCGTACCGATTCGTAAACATTTCATTTATCAATGAATTTGCCATGCTATGCGATCAGTTAAATATTGATATTTGGGAAGTCATTACAGCAGCCAAAACAAAGCCATACGGATTCTCGGCATTTTATCCCGGACCAGGGGTCGGAGGTCATTGCATTCCCGTTGATCCTCTTTATTTGCAATGGAGTGCAAACCGTCGCGGAGCAAATAGCAAATTTATCGAGTATTCCCAAGCTATCAATCTATCGATGCCGAATTATATTGTGGAGCGAGTAAAGGATTGCCTCGGTGACGCTACTCTTGCAGGGAAATCTATCCTAGTAATCGGAGTATCCTACAAACGAAATATCGACGATGTGCGCGAATCAAGCGCTTTGAATCTGATGACTTTGTTTATGCAGGAAGGAGCCACAGTTTTGTATCATGATCCGTATGTTCCAGAAGTGACGATCGGCGACTGTCGGTTGAAAAGCGAGGAGCTGAGCGCACAGAATTTGGCGGTTGCGGATTGCGTAGTCATCGTTACAGACCATTCTCAGCTGCCGCTTCAATTGATTCTTGACCATGCGCGTCTGGTATACGATACGCGGGGAATGACCCGAGGGTATGAAGGCAAAGCCCGGGTTGTACGATTGGGGAGCGGATTGCAGGAGCAGCGGAGCGTTCATTTTCTTGAACATGGCCAGTAATAGTAATAAAGAGGATTAGCAGCGGTTGAATTCTGCTCATCCTTTTTTTTTACCAGGGTTAGACATCTATCCTTCGGGTACGAATGCCGTTGCAGTTAAACGACTTATACATAGAATAAAAGTAGCAATCTTTATTAAATTTTACTAGGCAGGTGAGAAACATGCCGAGACGAGGTTATGCGAGTCCTCGAAATAGAAAGAAGGCGAGGGGATACTTGTTCAGGATTAGAAACGCAGCAGCCCCCAAGGTTTCTGTTATCATCCCTGCTATGAACGAAAGGAGAACGATCGCGGCCGTCATTCGTCAAGCGTATCGGGTACATCCCGAGACGGAGGTCATCGTCGTCGCCAACGGTTCTACGGACGGAACGGCGGAGCTGGCGCAGAAAATCGGGGCTAAAGTGATCCGCTTTGCGCATCCCTTAGGCCACGACGTGGGCCGAAGCGTCGGTGCCAAAGAGGCCAAGGGCGACATTTTACTGTTTACGGATGCCGATATTGTGATTCCGACCCGGGATTTTGTACCTTTGACGAAAGCCGTGGAAGGCGGCGTAGACGTGGCATTGAACAAGTATTTGGGGCCGATCGGCAGGCACCATGTTCACAGTGTTGTGCTTGCCAAGCATACGCTAAATTTATTCGTCTCGAATCCCGCCCTCAAAGGCACTTCCTTGACAACAATTCCGCATGCGATGAGCCGTCAAGCGAGAGATTTGATAGGAGCCGAAAACTTGGCTGTCCCTCCGAAAGCTCATGCTATAGCCGTATATAGCGGGTTGAATGTGCGCGGTATCCACTATGTGGATGTGGGTAGGAGAAACCCGAGAAGAGGCAGAACAAAGGGCAACGATCCGCTTGAAAAATTGATAGTCGGCGACCATCTGGAGGCGCTGGACTGGGTGATCTCGAAGTCCGATATACGGGGAAACCGGTCCGATCTTGGGCGAAACAGAGAGAGCGTGTGGTGATGGAAAAGTGAATAGGAAGCCAAGACGAATGGTAAGAGCAGCGTCAAACAAAAAAAAATCGTTCATCAATCGAAATGGCCGCAAATTTGGGACTCGGAAGTTCAAGAAGCCTTCAGCCGGAGCGGCTGACTTTTGGAGTGCGAGAGCTTACACGGCTGGCTATCTTGCCGCATCTGCCGAAGGAACGCCAAAGACGGAAGAAACCGATCCGTTCAGGAAAGTGAATGCGCTCTGGAACCGCTGGTACCATTCCAATAAACATCTGCCATGGAATGCTTACCATACTGCTGCCGCGAAGTTTATAGAAGGATATTGCAAGCATGCAGGAGGATATTTCGGAAACGGGGTGTTGCTGCCGACAGACAAAACAGTAGCGGCAATTGTTACCGTCATGAATGAGAAAGACACCATTCCAAGTGTGCTCGAACAGCTGCATCGACTGCCATTGCATGAAATGATTTTTATCGTCAATGGATCTACGGACGAAAGTTTCGAAATGCTCCGAAATCAGTCCCGGGCGACAATTGTCCATTACCACCATGCTTTAGGACACGATGTCGGGAGAGCGATCGGGGCAAAGTTGGCCGAATCCGAAATATTACTTTTCCTTGATGGCGATTTTCCGGTATTCGCTGAGCATCTCTTACCTTTCATTGCTGCTATCGGGCAAGGGGCGGATATTGCCTTAAACAATATTTCCCCCTACATCGGTCTATTCTCCAATAGAGACGATGTGACAATAGTGAAGGAATTTATAAACCGCTCGATGGCCAGAGCGGATCTCGGTGCTAATTCGCTTACCGCAATCCCGCATGCGATGAAGAAACAAGCCGCACAATTAATCGGATATGCCAATCTGGCCGTACCTCCAAAAGCGCAGGTGCTTGCCATTCAGCAAGGGTTGAAAATAAATTCGCCGGCCAGTGTGGACGTAATATCAACAAACCGGCAGCGGAAGCGAAATGTTGGGCGGAGTAATGCCGTCTCTGAACTGATCATCGGCGATCATATTGAAGCGCTGAAAACGGCTTTTGATATGAGAGGGCCGCGGATGTCGTTTCCAGACCGAATCAGAAATCGGCAGCTAACCTAGCATTAGAAGGTGGACGGTATGAAAAAGACGAGTATTATTATCCCGACTTATAATGGGAAAGACCTGCTCAAAGATTGCTTGTATTCGATCAAACGGCATACGAATGAACCGCATGAAATCATTGTCGTCGATAACGGTTCAACCGACGGTACAGTCGACCTGTGCCGGCAGGAGGGGGTTACCTTCATTTCGCTGGCGGGCAATTCCGGCTTTCCTGCCGCTTGCAACATGGGGCTGAAAATTGCCTCCGGCGACTCGCTTCTGTTATTAAATAACGATGTCATCGTTTCGCGTAACTGGCTAAAAAACATGTTGAAATGTCTTTATAGCCGGGCTGAGATCGGCATTGTCGGACCGCTGACCAATTATGCAAGCGGCCAGCAGCAGATTGATATGCCTTATACTAATTTGGAGGAAATGGCTGAACAGCTGAATAAGTCGGATGCTAAAAAGTGGCGGCAAGCGAATCGGGTCGTCGGGTTATGCTTCCTGTTCAAGCGAGAGGTAATGGAGCGAATCGGACTATTGGACGAACGCTTTTCTCCCGGTCATTTCGAAGACGACGACTACTGTTATCGAGCGAGGAACGCGGGGTATACGCTGAGGATAGCGGGGGATGTATTCGTTTTTCATCATGGCAGTGCCAGCTTCAACCGCCAGGACGAGGGTATTGTAAAGCAACTCGTTGAGAGCAATCGGCATAAATTTATTGATAAATGGGGGATCGACCCGATCAACTATGTTTAGGGGGATTTTGCAGAAAGGAAGGATGGTTATATGAAGGGCGTCATACTGGCCGGAGGCACAGGCACAAGACTTTATCCGTTAACAAAAATAATAAACAAACATCTGCTTCCTGTCGGAAAGGTTCCGATGATCTGTCACGGCTTGGAAAAGTTCCGGAAGGCTGGCATAGAAGAGCTGCTTATCGTCATCGGCAAACATTCTGCAGGCATGTATACGGAGCTGCTGGGGAGCGGGCAGGAATGGGGGGTTAACATCACTTATAAAATTCAGGAGGAAGCGGGCGGGATCGCTCAAGCTTTGTCTCTTGCCGAACCGTTGATCAAAGCAGATGAAAAGTTCGTTGTTCTTTTAGGAGACAATTTATTCGAGGATTCTTTGGCAGCATTCGTCCAGTCTTTTCAAAAACAGGCGGAGGGTGCCCGGGTACTTCTGAAGAAAGTTCATGACCCGCGGAGATATGGAGTTCCAATTTTAAAGGAAGAGAAAATATTGCTGATTGAAGAAAAACCGCTACAACCGAAATCCGATTATTGTGTAACGGGCATTTACATGTATGATGCCGGCGTGTTTGATATCATTCGGTCGATCAAGCCATCGGGCCGCGGCGAGCTGGAGATTACGGACGTAAATAATGTTTATGCGGCCAAGGGGCAGCTTGCCTATGATATTTTGGACGGCTGGTGGACGGATGCAGGTACATTCCGGTCTCTTTATCAAGCAAGCAGCCGACTGTTGGGCGGGCCGTCCAAATGAATAGGCCGCTAATGTTGGATGATGAAATGGCGAGGAAAGCGGGACATGAAGCAGGATTTCGGGCGGGACACATTGATGGATACCGGATGGGATTCTGCGATGCCGTCATGCGCGGACAATCTGTGGCCGCAGAGCCTGTTAAGGATATCCATATCCTCTACGTCACGGCAGGCATCGGCGTTCCGTATCCGGCGCTCGATGAGGCGGTGATAGACGGTTTGAGAGGTTTGGTTCGGGCGGTAACGGTTGCCAATCCTTCTGAAGATGTCGCCGCATTGGCCGGGAAATTTCAACCGGATCTTGTGCTCGTGCTGAACGGAGTGGTTTTGCCTGCCGATCAAGTCAACCAGCTGCGGCAGAGCGGAATTAAAACCGCTGTCTGGTTTACCGACGATCCTTATTATACAGACTGGACCATTTCGATAGCGCCCCGATACGATTACATTTTTACGCTTGAATTAAATTGTGTGCCTTTTTACCGCAAGTTAGGCTGTGAGCATGTTTACTATCTCCCATTCGCCGTCAATCCGAATGTATTTCATCCGAAACATGTGCCGGCTTCCTATCAATCCGATATTTGTTTTATTGGTACAGCTTTTTGGAATCGTGTCGAGTTAATCGATCGCCTGGCCCCTATTCTGATGAATCGAAAAGTAGTAATCGCAGGCTGGTGGTGGGATCGGCTGCAAAACTATTCCCTGTTATCCGATAAAATCAAGCTCGGCGACTGGATGACCCCTGAAGATACAGCAAATTATTATAATGGCGCCAAAATTGTAATCAATCTTCATCGTTCTGTCGATGACTACACAATCAATTCAAACGGCAGAAGAATAGAGGCGCTTTCCGTCAATCCCCGCACCTTTGAAATATCCGGCTGCGCGACGCTTCAGCTGTCGGATATTCGTCAGGATATGAGCAATGTATATGTCCCCGGTAAGGAAATCGGCACATACGTCTCTCACGATGAACTGATCGAGAAGATTGATTATTACTTGCAGCATGAAGAAGAGAGACAGAAGATCGCTTTGAACGGAATGAGCAGAACGAGACGGGATCATACCTATCATAAACGTTTGAACACTATGCTAAGCATTATTTTTCCTTGACGATTCAAGAAAAATGGATGGTTATACCTGTTTCCTAACCTTTTCTAAAGAATATATTGATTTAACTGAGATGGGGTGGTTACCATTCGGCGGCGACGCAATTATAGACGTGGTTCTCCCAAAAGAAGAAGGATGTCGCTCAAAAAGCCGCTGGCCAAGCGTTCAAATCTGCAGAAGACGATGGCTCAAGCGGCAGTTTCATATAATCAGGGTTACGACGCCGGCTATGACGATGCCTTATTGAAAATGGCCCAATCTCCCCAACCGGCCCAATCTCCCCAACCGGTCCAAACAGTACCTGTAGTCAGGGAAGCCCGGAATAAAACCTCTGATCTCGATTACAAAAAGGGGCTTTATGATGGAGGAGAGGGGATCGTAGACTCCATTCTTCCCGATATGGATATACTTCCCGAGATTTCGGTGCACCAAATTATTGAAGCCGGGATAGCGGCAATGCATTCCCGGTTCCATACACTTCTTGGCGCACCGGAAGTGAACGGAGAAATCATGATTGCTTTGGATACGGGAGCGCCATTATCGGTTACTCGTCTGGGAGACGGAGAGTTGTTGACGCTGGCTCAGGATGTGGTGATGAGTATGGAACAAATCCGGAAAGAAGGCCATTTTCTCAATTATGCCGGCATTCAACTGCCCGATCTTGCCGCGAGAGATCAATTGGTAGAAGCGATACGAAAAGCGGATATTGTAGGCATCCCCAAATTAAGACTGCCCAACTTTCAACCCCTTGCTTTTGCCGTATTCAAAGCCCATGGCATCGATTATCGGCAATTGCGGCTCACTTTATCGACAATCAACTATGAGCTGCATACGGCAGGCTTGTTCCGAGGCATGCTTGCAAACCGCCGTGTTCTGGTTGTGGGCAATTCAGCTCCCGGGCTTTCCTATGTTCTGGTAAACAGCGGCATTGATGTGACGGGCGTTGTTGCCCCTGTGGAAGGCATGCATGATATCGCGAGAGTAATGAGGGAAATCGCGGTTCGCAATTTTGATATCGCGCTTGTCGGCGCGGGCATTCCTGCCGTCGTCATCGTACAACGGATTGCTTCCGAGCTCGGCAAAGTTGCGATTGACTTCGGACATCTAGCCGATTCATTCGTGAATGGAGAGTCAACCTTATGAGTAAGATGGCGTATCGAAGAGACGGGTACAATGACGGATTTGCCAAAGGTTATAACAAGGGATACGAGGATGGTTTCAGTGCCGGGCGAGATGCGGGAGCAGCCAGATTTTCAACCCCATTTGCAGGCACGAGTATTATTATACCAACTTACAATCAGTTAGAGTATCTACAAGAGTGCATTGAAAGTATTACCAAGCATACCCTGGAGCCTTACGAATTGATCGTGATCGACAACGCTTCAGATGACGGAACAGCGGCGTATCTTCAAGCTACTCGCACAATCCGCTACTGGGTGAATAAAGAAAATTTAGGATTTGCGGGCGCTGTAAATCAAGGGCTTATGTTGGCGAGGGGGACAACATTGCTGATCTTGAACAATGATTCAGTAGTAACGCCTCACTGGCTCTCCAACTTGCTAACCTGCTTGCATAGCAATCCGCAATTCGGAATTGTCGGTCCTGTGACGAATTACATTAGCGGGGAACAATTAATTGAAACCAACTATTCGGATATAGCAGAAATGCAGAAATTCTCAGAAGCGTACAATCGATCCAACACTAGCCGTTGGACCCCCACATCAAGGTTAACCGGATTTTGCATGCTGCTCCGGCGTGAAGATTTCAGGCGATTAGGTTATTTTGACGAAGGGTTTGAGATCGGCAACTGTGAAGATGACGACTACGGGCTGCGTGCCCGGCTTCTGGGCTTGCAACTGGTCATCGCTAAAGATACTTTTATTCATCATTATGGCAGCGTGAGCATGAAATCGTTAAATGGCGGATTCGATCAGGTGTATGAAAAGAATCTTGCATTTTATGCCAATAAATGGGCTGATCCTCATGGAATGCTATCTCTTGCATGGCAAAGAAACAAGAAAGGTTATCGAACAAGCGATTTTTATCCAACTTGTGTAATTGTGCGGGGACCGGGACCGGAAGTCTATTGGCTGGAAAACGGAAATCGTTACCCGATAAATGGCAGCGGAGGCGTTCAAGCTGTTCGCGTTTCCCAGGTCGACTTGCACAATTGGCAGCTCGGCGAAGCCATCCCAGTCGAGGAAGTGAAGCGCCGGATAAACGCGCTTTATGCATCTTCAGGGGATCACTTGGATGCCGAAGGCAGGCTTATTAGACTGCCAGACGGCGCAGTTTGTCAGTATAAAGGGGGAAAGATGCGCCGGTTCATCAATAAGCACGCATTATCATTCTGGAAACTTGACCATTATGAAGCGCGGCATGTCGCGGAGCAGGAGCTGCATAAATATAAGGAGGGTCCTCCCCTTATCTCCCCTCCAGTAATCAAGGCTGATAATATTTAGGCTCCACAAGCAAGCTTTGTTGCGAAAACTTTTAGGAGGCGTGAGCCATGATCAAACGTAAAAGAAGCGGCGCTAAGTCGTCAAAATTACGCGGAAAGACGACAAAAGGCAGAAGAGCGTTAACGAAGATTAGAAGAGGGAAGAGACGGATAGGCCGCAGAGGTGTCCAAAGAACGCCGGTCCAAAAAACCGGTTCCTACAATGAAGCTTATGATGCGGGGTTTGATGCAGCTTACAATGAAGGATTTAACGTCGGCTATGCCGCGGGTATGGAAGCTGGCCATCAAGACGCATATAAAGGAGATTGATAGGTGATGCCTTTAAGGAAAAAAAGTCGATCCAGGAAAAGCAAAAAGCGGCGTTCTATTCGGCTAAGCGCATACCGGAAGGGTCATATAGACGGTTTTGAGCGAGGAAAGCAGGACGGCTTCGAGAAAGGACGCGCCGATGCTGCGAAGAGGGCAGAAACCGCCGCAGCTGCGGCGGTCCCAGTACCCGAACATCCGGCTGCGGATGTTCTTGTCATCTCGGCCGGCATCATTCCATCGCTTGAGATCGGCGTCATTCAACCATTAGATGGCCTGAAAAAACGCGAGAATTTGCGCTATGATGTGAAGCTGGAAGATGACGTCAGCCATGAGATGATAGCGGCGGCAGATACGATTATTTTTGTACGCAATGTCGAACCTGCAGCCTTTATGCTGCTGGAACTCGCACAGAAGCTTGGAAAACGGACTGTCTATGTCATCGATGACAATTTCCTGGAGATTAAGCCGACAACGCCAGTCGGCGAGTATTATTCCGACCCGGTCCGCAGGGAGACTTTCATCAAGTTTTTACAAACCGCGCACATCGTTAAAGTGGACGCTCCTGAACTTGGCGCCTATATTCATGACCGGTTTAATAAAAATGTTGTTTATTTCCCGGCCAGCGTCGATTTTGATTGGCTTGATGAACAGAAGCAAAGTGACCGGGATGATGAACAAATTGTAATCGGCTATGAAGGAGGAAATAAAGAGGAGGATTTTGCTCCTGTTATTCCGGCTCTGAACAAGATACTCGATTACTATGGCGGATTTGTCCGGCTGGAATTTTTCGGCTATGTCCCCGCTTCGTTAGCCGATCATCCTAGCGTTAAATATGAAGAAGGGGGCATGGAGTATAAAGAATTCATGAAAAAGCTAATTCGCTGCAATTGGGACATCGGCATTGCTCCTCTTGACAACAATTCGTTTAACAAGAGCAAAACGAATAACAAACTTCGCGAATACGGAGCTTGCCGAATTCCCGGCATCTATTCCAATTCTCCCGTTTATGCTTCTTGGGTTGCCCAAGGCGAAACAGGCTACCTCGTTCCCCATACCGAAAAAGGATGGTACGAAGGAATCAAAGCGATGATTGAAAATCCGGCGATGCGGCTGCGGATTAGGGAAAATGCGGAAATGGCGGCAAGACAGCACTTTTCTTTGCATACTTGCATGGACAACTGGAAGAAATTCATTTTTAAATCGTAGGCTGGAAGGAGAAACGAACAATGGGTGGAAGAGGGGATATAAACGTACTCGTCATCGGCTCAGATCGAATTCCTTCTTATAAGATCGGAATAGAGCAACCGCTCCGTCATTTGCAGAAAAGCGGCGTTTGCCGATTTGATGTCAGGCCTGATGATGACGTGCACTTATCGAGACTTGCCGCAGCAGATATTGTCATCTTTTTTCGCACGGTTCAATCTGAAGCCTATAAATGTCTTGAACTGGCCCGCGAGATGGGAAAAAAGACGGTCTATGTCATCGACGACCATTTTATGGCGATGTCTCCCGCTTCTGATATGGGGAGATATTATCATGAGCCAAACAAGCGAAAAACGTATGTGAAATTTTTGAAAAACGCTCATATCGTGAAAGTCGCCTCGGGATTTTTTGCTAAACATTTGGAGACGCATTTTAGTCTGAATAAAGTGGTTAATTTCCCGGGAAGCGTAGATTTTTCTTTGATTTCCGGGTTGGAGAAGGACAGGAAGCATGCGGATAAAATTGTAATCGGTTATGAAGGAGGCAGAAAGCAAGCTGCCTTTGATCCGGTTATTCAAGCGCTCAGCGGTATCATTCAAACCTATGGAGATAAAATCAGAATTGAGTTTTTCGGTTATGTTCCAGAAGAACTTGCAGGTAAACGGCAAGTATCATTTAAGGAGCATGATGCGGATTATGCCAGCTTTCTGAAACGTCTTTTTCGGTCAAAGTGGGATATCGGTCTGGCTCCTTTGGAGCATTCGCTGCTGCACGATTGCAAGACGAATAATAAGTTTCGCGAATATGCCGCTTGCCGGATTCCGGGCATTTATTCCACTGCTCCGGCCTATGAGGACTGGGTCAAGCACAAAGAAAACGGATTGCTTGCTTCGGGAACGGCGGAAGACTGGTACGAGGCGATGGTGGAGTTAATCGAACAACCGGAGCTGCGGCAGAAAATTGTCGAAAATGGGGAAAGAACGGCAAGGGAAAACTTTTCGGTGGAAGTTTGCGCCGATCGATGGCGAACACAAATTTTTATGTCTGAATAGCATTGTGCTGGACAAAGAAAGGGGAAATTATACTTGGAGCATAAACTAATACCTGTTCTACAGCCGAGTATCGGTCAGGAGGAAATTGATGCCGTAACGGAAGTTTTGCGTTCCGGATGGCTTGGCCTCGGACCGAAGACAGAGCAGTTTGAACGCGAATTTGCCAATTTTGCGGGCACCCGTTTCGCGGTTGGGCTCAATTCGGCAACTGCTGCGCTTCATTTGGCATTGGAAATTCTGGGTATTGGACCGGGAGACGAAGTCATTGTGCCGTCAATGACCTTCGTATCCTCTGTCCACGCCGTCAGCTATGTGGGCGCCACACCGGTTTTTGCCGATATTGAACCAGATACGATGAATATTTCGGTAGCGGACATTGAGCGTAAGATTACGGATAAGACGAAAGCGATCATTGCTGTCCATATGGCCGGTCACCCTTGCGATATGGACGCGATCCATGAATTGGCGCAAGCGAAAGGAATCAAGGTCGTGGAGGATGCCGCCCATGCCTGCGGTGCGGAATATAAGGGCCGGCGTATCGGATCGGTCAGTGAAGTGACCTGCTTCAGCTTCCATGCTGTCAAAAATTTGACAACCGGGGAAGGAGGAGCGATTACCTGCAATGCAGAGTGGATGAATAGGAAACTTCGGGAGAAACGGTGGGTCGGAATTTCCCGTGACACGTGGATGCGAACGACGCATGAAAAAGTTTATGCATGGCAATATTTTGTCGATCAAATCGGATACAAATATCATATGAACGATGTACAAGCGGCAATGGGCATCGTACAGTTGAAAAAACTGGATCAGTTGAACGGGAGGCGCAGAGAAATTGCCAAGCGTTACAAAGCGGAGCTGAAGGATCTGAAATGGTTGGAGCTTCCGCCGGAGCTTCCGTATGCCCACAGCGCTTGGCACTTGTTCCAAATCAAATTTCGTGAAGCCAGCCACAGAGATCGCATGATTACCCATCTGCAGGAACATAATATCGCTTCAGGTGTTCATTACTACCCCTGCCATCTTCACCCCTGCTATATTCATTTAAAAGCAATTGTCCCAGTATCCTCTGAAATATGGAAAAGAATTCTTACCCTGCCCATTCATCCGAATGTAACGGATGCAGATCTCGATCGGATCATTAGCCGCATTAGGGAGTTTAAGCCATGAAAAAGCTAATGATATTGGGGGCGGGTATCTCTCAGCTGCCATTAATCAAAACAGCGAAACAAATGGGATTGAAGGTCGTTGTCATAAGCCGACAAGGAAACTACCCGGGCTTTGCTGCGGCAGATAAGGTATATTATGAGGATACAACGAACGCAGATAAAATTGTGGAAATCGCCCGGATGGAGCAAATTGATGGAATATGTACGACAGGTACAGATGTGGCGGTCAGATCGATTGGTAAAGTTGCAGATACACTCGGGCTGAGCGGAATAAGTTATGAGTCTGCTCAGCTCTCGTCAAATAAATGGGAAATGAAACAGGCTTTTATGGAGCAAGGCGTAAGAACGGCGAAATTTGTAAAAGTGAGTACGAAAGAGGAGGCTTATCACGCCTTCAAAACCTTGTCGCCGCCTCTGATCTTTAAAGCGGTAGACAGCGGAGCAAGCAAAGGAATTGTAAGGGTCTCGGATGCTGCACAAGTGGATTATGCATTTGACGAAGTTAGGAAAGTAACGAAGTTGAATTTTTTTATCGTCGAGGAGTTTATTGAAGGGACCGAGTTTGGAGCGCAGGCATTCGTTTACGATAACAAAATTCAGTTTATGATGCCGCATGGCGATATTATGTTTTATGGAGACGCCGGAGTGCCGGTCGGTCATTACGTACCCTATGAGTTGCCTGATCAAGTAACTGCAGATATTCAATTTCAATTAGATCAGAGCATTCATGCTTTACGATTGAATAACTGCGCGATTAACGCAGATTTTATTTTGAAAGATCAACATGTGTATGTACTGGAGATTGGGGGAAGGGCAGGAGCGACATGCTTGCCTGAACTTGTGTCCACCTATTACGGCTTCGATTACTATGAACAGATGATAAGGGCGGCGCTGCATATGAACCCGGTCTTTCCGCTGCATTCTTCTACGCCATGTGCATGCGAGCTGCTCATCGCCGAGAGGGACGGAGTGATTGTACAGCAGCTGAATAGTAATGAGCCTTCGGAAGACATCATTCAGGTTTCGTTTGATTACGAAATCGGAGAAACAATCCGTAAGTTCAAGGTTGGGACAGATCGGATCGGTCAGATCATCATCAAAGGAAGCCGAGTGGACGATGTTTTAAAAAGATTAGGAAAAATAAAAGAAAATGTAAAAATAACATTAATATAACAATTTACGGCTGGAGGCTACAGCGTATAATCTAAGCTCAAGCCGCTAGCCTTTGATCGTCGACGCTCGGGAACCATTCCTGTGCCGCGGGTGATTATCGTTAACAAGCAGGTCCTGCAGATTATAAATCCGCAGGACCTCTTCTTATTTTGGAGGGGGCAACCTTTTTATACGTTTTGAACAGGCGGCTGAAATAATAGATGTCGTTGAAGCCGGTCGCATGGGCGATTTCGGAAATGCTCATTGAGGTGTTGCGCAGCAAATATTCGGATTTGTTGATCCGTACAAAGTTGACATAATCGGATACCGTTTTGCCGGTCAACTCTTTAAAGAGGCGGCTGAAGTAGAAGCGGCTCATATTCATTTGCTTGGCCAGATCGTCGACATTGATTTTGTTTGAATAATTTTCTTCAATATATTGATAGATCGGGTCGAAGCGTTCCAGATTTTTAACCCGCAACTGGTATTCGCTCGGATCAAGCAATCTGACGATATATTTGCGCAGCAAAATGGTCAGCAGCCGGTACAAATAGGATTTGACGGCCAACTCGTAGCCGAATTCACGGTTTTCAAATTCTTCAATTAACGAAGAGATGCAGCCGTTAACATCGCTATCTTTGGAAATCTTGTTTTGAAAAGAAATGCGGTTTTGGGTGATCGGTGTAATATATTTCATTTCAACAGCGTCGACAGAATGACTATGCAGGAGCGAGGTATCTGCAATAATCGCATAATAGAACAAATTTTCCGATAGGCTGATCCCGTGGTGCAAATCTGTGCTGTTCAAGACGATTAAATCTCCGGCTTTTACATGCATTTGCTCCGAATTGCATTCAATCATCGCTTCACCTTCAATGAAGAAAAGAAACTCAATATGTTCATGCCAGTGATGATGAAACAAAATCGCGCCATACTCATTAAAGGGGGTACGGTGGATTTTGATCGGGAAATACGGGTCCGGCATGTCCATCGGTTCGCGGAAGGGCAGTATCTTTTTCAAAATTTTCACCTCAAAGCGCACAATAGTAAAATCAAGCAGTGTTATAAATCTATTCTACGTCTAAATAGTAGCAGAGGGAAGCAGAAAAGGGAACGATTTCTCAGTTTAATTAATTTACTGTACAAATTAATTATTGGCAAATATAATACGGGTAAAGAAGGCATGAAAGTGTTTACATTTCAGAGTGTCGAGGGGGATGAATTTCATGAAGCACCTTAGAGGCAACGTTCATTTGATGAAAGAGATCAATCGCTCGACGATACTCGGGCTGTTGCATCGGGAAGTTACGCTTTCGCGGGCGGAAATCGCCAAAACAACAAACTTAAGCCCTGCGACGATCTCTTCTTTAGTCGAGGAACTGATTGCAGAAGGCTTTATTGAAGAAACGGGCGAAAAAGCATCGACCGGAGCAGGCAGGAGAGCGATTGCGCTGCAAATTAACCGCAACAAAGGATTTGTCATCGCGATCAGCCTGTCTAATAAACAAGTCAGTTGCATGCTCTGCAATTTCTACCGCGAGCCGATTGCGCGCTTGGATCTTCCTGCTGTCAAAGGCAATGATCAGGTATTCGACGTAATCGTCCATAGCTTGCATCAGCTGATTGAAAAATCGGGATTGACAGACTTTTCACGAATTAAAGGGATTGGCATTGCCCTGCCCGGTATTGTGGAAGAGTCAAGCGGAACAATTGCGTATTCGCTCTTTTTGGAGCTGGAAAATTTCCATCTCAAAGAACGGCTAAGCGAGCGTTTCAATGTCCCAATTCATGTAGTGAACGATGTGAACGCCGCTGCTTTTGCGGAATACTACTTAAAAACGCGATTTGATGTGAAAAATGTGTTGTATATTTCGATTCGCGACGGGATTGGCGCTGGTTTAATTTTGAACGGCCAAATTTACTCTGGATTCCGGGGAATGGCCGGGGAAGTGACAACGATGCGCGATCCTATGCTGTCCACACCGGGATGTCTGGCCAAAATACGCAACCGTGCGCTAAGACGGGGCCATATGCCGCTTCCAGAAACGATAGCTGATGCGCTGGAATTGTATGAGCAGGGAGTGCCGTGGGTGGTGCAGGCGTTGAAACGATCGTTGTTTCTCATTGGCAAAGGCATTGCCGATCTCATTAATTTCATCAGTCCGGATCAGGTAGTTTTGGATGGATGGTATCTCCAATCCCCGAAATGTATGCAAATCATTCGGGCGCATATTCGCACCTTTACCGTTCCGCCGGCTTATGAAGACGAGCTTATCATAAACGCTTTAATCGGTGAGGATAATGTGGTGATCGGGACTGCTACGCTAATGATTCACAAGCTGTATCAAGAGAAGGTGTCACTGTTGTAGCAACGCTAACGGCATGTGAGGATATTACTCGAGGGAGGTGAGGCCGGCTACAACCGAATTGCACGATCAGGCGCTAAATCTTGAACGTAAAACAAGCGTTATTTAGGCAAACGGGAAAATCATGCTGTTATACTGTAATTCAATTAAAAGGGATTGAAAGGGAGGTTCACTCATGAAAAAAGTGAAAGGGCTTTTAACGGTATCTCTGATTTTTGCCATTGTTTCTACACTTGCTGCTTGCAGCAGCGGCAATAATGGCGGGAATAAGTCATTAAATAACAATTCGCCAGCCGATACCGGTAAATCGGGCAGCGAGAATAAGGAATCCGTTTCCAATGAAAAGGAACCGGAAGAAGCAGCGATCGATCTTGGCGGGCGCACGATACGTATTGCCGCCTGGTGGGATGAAAGGCCGCAGCCGGAAATGAAGGATGAGCTGGCGCGCATCGATGAAGTTGAAAAAAAATATAATGTAAAATTCGAGTTTTTGAATGTTCCGCGCGAGGAATATTTGAGTAAGTTTACGACTACGGTGCTTGCCGGAGAACCGTTTGCCGATATCGTCTGGCTGGGCTACAATTGGGCCCTTCCTGCAGCGCTGAACGGTCAATTGCTAAAGGCGGAGGAATTTACGTCACCGGAAAACGACATCAACACGAGCAATGAAATTATCGCAAAGGGAGAGCAAATTCTTGGCGCCGATTATTCCTTCATTCCCGTCAGCGCTGGTGGCGGGGGCTTGGCATACAACCGCGACCTGTTCAAGAAGCTCGGTCTGCCAGATTTGCATGAAGTGGTCGCCCAAGGCGAATGGACTTGGGATAAAATGCTGGAAATCGCCAAACAAGCCACGCAAGATACGAATAATGACGGCAAGAACGACACCTGGGGGCTTTCCGGCTGGACAGATGAAATGGGACTGTTCTTAATCGCCTCCAACGGCGGACAAATTATGGATGCCAGCGCAGGGAAGCAGACGCTTGACGATCCGAAAACGGTGGAAGCCTTTGAATTTATGAACAAAATTTATAATGAAGATAAAGTAGTGAAATCGAAAACCGGCAATTTTACCGACTATAGCGAAAGCGGAGCTTTTGCCGACGGCGATGTGGCGATGGCCTATGCATGGGATTGGATGGCAAACCAGTACACCAATTTTGATTTTGGCCTTGTACCGTTCCCGAAAGGACCGCAAGGCAAGGAGTTTACATATCCGAGCTATGAAAGCTCCTGGTTCATTCCAAAAGGCGTCAAAGATCCGAAAATCGTTTACAAGCTTTACGAGGAAATCAAAACGTTGCCGAAGCTGGAGGACTACCCTGGACAAACATGGCTGGAAAAAATGTTCAAGCATCAGGAAGACATCGACACTTTGCTGTCGTTAGCGGGGAAGAAAGCGCCGCAGTTCTACTATGCTATCGATAAATATCCGTACGGAAACGTCGTTTATGAAACGATTAAGGATCGTAAATCGGTTTCTTCGACGATCGAAAAATATAAGCAGCAGGCGCAGGACGCCATCGATACGGTGTATAAGCAGGCCAAATGATATGCAGAGAGGTTCCTTGGCGGTTTTGCCGGCGCGGGAATCAGGTCTGCGACGGCAAAACCGCAAACGAGCCAAAGGGAGGAGAGCGGTTGTTGTTCAGCAAAGGATTTATCGGAAAAAGCCTGATCGTCGGTTCGATCGCGGTTGTGATGCTTTTCACCGCATTGCTTCCTTTATATGGCAAATCGCATGCCGCATATGTGGCAAACAATACGGCAGCTGAATCGTTTGAGCTTGACGATGTGATGTACGATGCGGTTCAAGGCGGCAATTACGACGATTACCTCCGGAAGCACGCCGCCAAAGAAAGTCCCGACACTCAAGTGCTATTGCCAGCTGAAGATTATGGCGGTGCGGAGGGTATGCAGCCGGAGAAGCTTGCCGATTATGAAGGGCAAACGGGCGTTTCGGTCAGGACAGGGGAGCAAGGCTCCATCTTCTGGGATGCCGAGGTGGAACAGGAGGGAATGTATCGGATCGCTATTCAATATTATCCCGTGGAAGGAAAAAGTTCATCGATACAGCGGGCATTGTTGATTGACGGCGAAGTGCCTTTTTCCGAAGCGGCTCAGCTTGAGTTTCACCGCGTATGGGGCAATGCCCGCGACAGCATTGCCCAGGATGACAATGGCAACGACTTGCGGCCCGAGCAGGCCGAGCATCCTTCCTGGCAGGAGGAAGTCTTGAAAGACGCCCAAGGCTTTCATGAAGAGCCATTCGCCTTTTACTTTTCCAAGGGGCGGCATCGGATAACGCTCATCTCGCAGCGCGAGCCTATGGTCATCGGGCAAATCAAGCTGTTGCCGGTTCATGTCCCATTACCATATGAACAGTTGAAAGCTTCTTACGATCCGCAGGATCGGGATGCAGCACAAGGAACGATGCTGGAAATTCAAGGCGAGCGGCCTTTAGCAACTTCATCCCCAACGTTATATCCGCTATCAGATCGTTCCAGTCCAGCCGTGACCCCCTATAATGCCGCCAAAATCAAGATCAACACCATTGGGGGCAACAACTGGCGCGTGCCCGGCGAGTGGATCGAATGGAATGTTGATGTACCCAAAACCGGTTTGTACAAAATCGGATTGCATGTGAAGCAGAACCTGCTCAGAGGATTGAACTCGACTAGGATTTTGCGTATAGATGGGGAAATCCCGTTTAAGGAGGCCGCCAACCTGAAGTTTGCTTACGGGAACGATTGGCGTCTCGAAGTGCTCGGGAGAACGGAAGAGCCTTATCTGTTTCACTTGACTGAAGGCAAGCATGTCTTGCGTTTGGAAGTCGCATTGGGCGACATGGCACCCTCCATCAGAAAAGCGGAGCAAAGTTTGCTGCAATTGAATGAGGCCTACCGCCGTATTTTGATGATCACGGGCTCTATTCCCGATCCGATGCGCGACTACCAGCTGGAGAAAAAGCTGCCTGGGCTGCTCGATACGTTCCAGGAAGAAAGCGACAGATTGAAGGCGGTTTCAATCGAGCTTGAACAGCAAACAGGCAAACGAAGCGACAAGCAGGCGGTACTGGAAACGCTGGCCGACCAGCTGGCCGATTTTACCGAGCGTCCCGAGACGATTCATAAGAGACTCGATTCATTCAAAGCGAATATCGGCGCGCTTGGCACATGGATGTTGAGCGTGAAAGAGCTTCCGCTTGAGATCGACTCCATTTACATTGCATCGCCTTCAGATGAGTTTCCGGCCAAGGGAGCCTCGTTTTGGGCAAAGCTGCTGCATATGCTGATTCAGTTTTTCATGTCCTTTGTGATTAATTACGATGAAATCGGGAAAGTGACAGACGGTTCGGCATCTAAATCGATCACTGTATGGATCGGCAGCGGACGCGATCAGGCGCAAGTCATTCGATCCATGTTGGATGATTCTTTTACGCCAGAAACGGGAATCAAGGTTAACTTGAAGTTGATTCAGATGGATGTCCTATTACCGGCAACCGTGTCAGGCGAGGGACCGGATGTTGCGATGAATGTCGATAATAGCATACCTGTCAATTTCTCAATGCGTCAGGCGGTAGCGGATTTGTCTGGTTTCCCGGGATTTCAAGAGGTGGCGAAGCGTTTCCGCAGCAGTGCAATGGTGCCGTTTCAATACGAAAAAGGCTTCTATGCGCTGCCCGAAACGCAAACGTACAATATGTTGTTTTACCGCAAAGATATTATGAAGGAACTGGAACAGCAAGTGCCGCAGACGTGGCAGGAGCTTGCCGGCCTCATTCCTGTGCTCGGCAAAAGGCATATGGAATTCGGCCTCCCGCAGCCGGTTGCTTCCGCTCCGGGCATGGCTGGCCAAAATCTGGAGCCGAATGCGATGTTCGCCATGCTGCTGCTGCAGAACAACGGCGAGTTTTACGCTGATGGCGGCAAGCTGTCCGCGCTCGATTCGGAGACGTCAATGCGGGCTTTCCGGCAGTGGACGGAATATTACACAGATTACCGGCTGACGCCGGAATATGATTTTGCCAACCGTTTCCGCACCGGAGAAATGCCGATCGGAATAGCCGACTTCACCATGTACAACCAGTTGGCCGTTTTCGCCCCGGAAATTCGCGGTTTATGGGGCTTTGTTCCCGTGCCGGGAACACGGCTCAAAGATGGCACGATCCGGCGGGATGTACCGGGCGGGGGAAGCGCGGTCATGATGATGAAGCAAGCGAAAGACAAAGAGGCGGCGTGGACCTTTATGCAATGGTGGACGAGCGAAGCAGTGCAAACGAAATTCGGCCGCGAGATGGAAGGGCTTATGGGAGCCGCAGCCCGTTATCCTACGGCAAATCTGGAAGCCTTTAACCGTTTGCCGTGGCCGGTAGAGGATTATAAGCAATTGTCTGAGCAGTCCCAATGGGTGCAGGGTATTCCGGAGGTGCCTGGCGGGTACTTCACAGGAAGACATCTGATCAATGCCTTTTATTCAGTGATCAATAATGGAGTCGAGCCACGGGAGGCGCTGGAAGAATCGGTGCAGTACATTAAAGCGGAAATGAAACACAAACGCAATGAGTTTAATTTACCAGAATAATAAAGGGAGGCTTTCGATGTGCAACGCGGTACCCCGATGTTGAATGAGGTACATGAAACCGCAGCCGCCTTGCCGGTTCGCCCGCCGCTTTGGCGCCGTATCCTCCAGGACTTAAAGCGGAACAAGCATTCTTATTTGCTAATGAGTCCATATTATGTCTTGTTTTGCCTGTTTACAGTACTGCCGGTTGTCATTTCAATCGTCATCAGCTTCACTTATTTTAATTTGCTGGAATTTCCGAGATGGATCGGCTGGCAAAACTATACTCGGCTTTTTCTCGATGACGACGTTTTTCTGATCGCCTTGAAAAATACGATATTATTTGCCGTCATTACCGGACCGGTCAGTTATTTGGCTTGTTTCCTGTTCGCGTGGATGATCAACGATCTGGGACCGAAAGTGCGCTCACTGATGACACTTATCTTTTTTGCGCCATCCATTTCAGGGAACATTTACTTTATTTGGCAAACTATTTTTTCTGGCGACCGCTATGGCATTTTAAACGGTTTCCTGCTCAAGTTCGGGTTTCTTCAAGAACCAGTGCTATGGCTGAAAGAAGAGAAATATATGCTGGCGATCATTATTCTTGTGCAGCTATGGCTTAGTTTGGGAACGGGATTCCTTGCTTTCATCGCCGGCCTGCAGACGGTGGATAAAACGCTTTATGAAGCCGGGGCGGTGGACGGAGTCAGAAACCGCTGGCAGGAGCTTTGGTATATAACGCTGCCGTCGATGAAGCCGCAGCTGATGTTCGGTGCGGTCATTCAAATTACGACCTCTTTCGCTGTCGCCGATGTGTCCATTCAAATGGCCGGTTTCCCGAGCGTGAACTACGCGGCCCAAACCGTTGTGACGCACTTGATCGATTACGGCACAATCCGCTTCGAAATGGGGTACGCATCAGCCATTGCGACAATTTTATTTGTCATGATGATCGGCGTCAACCTGTTGATTCAAAAAATGCTCCGCAAGGTAGGTGCGTCATAATGGGCAGAGCCGCGATCATCAGAATGAGGAAGAAAAGAGTTAACCGCTCGTTTTACGGCAGCCTTTCCTTATTTGTACTGCTTGCCGTCATGGGGGGATTTATGGCACTGCCCCTTCTTTATGCGATTAACAATGCCTTTAAGCCGCTGGATGAAATTTTTCTGTTTCCTCCGCGTTTTTTCGTCAGAAACCCGACAATGGATAACTTTAGCGATTTATTCAATTTGGTGTCCGGCTCATGGGTTCCTTTTACCAGATATATTTTTAATACGCTGTTTATTACAGGGCTGGGCGTTGTCGGCCACGTGCTCCTCGCCTCGGCGGCCGCTTATCCGCTTGCCAAGCATCGCTTTCCCGCCAAAAAGGCGATGTTCGGGATCGTCGTACTGGCGCTGATGTTTACGTCGCAGGTGACGGCGGTTCCGAACTATATCATTATGTCATGGCTTGGATTCGTGGACACTTATTGGGCGGTTATTATCCCTGCCTTCGCTTTTCCCCTAGGCCTCTATTTAATGAAGCAATTTATGGAGCAAATTCCGGATGCGCTGCTGGAGGCGGCCAAAATTGACGGCGCCAGCGAGTATCGGATTTTCTGGACCGTCGTCATGCCCAACGTGAGGCCGGCATGGTATACGCTGATTATTTTGCTGTTTCAGATGCTTTGGGGCACGAACGGAAACGGGTTTATTTACAGCGAGCAGCTGAAAACGTTGAACTTTGCCTTGGGACAGATCATTCAGGGCGGAATTGCCCGGGCCGGCGTTGGCGCCGCTGTGGCGTTGATGCTGATGAGCGTACCGATTACTCTGTTTGTTTTCTTCCAGAGCCGGATCATCGAAACGATGGCGACGTCAGGAATGAAGGACTAAGGAGGATGGGTGCGTTGAAGAAAAGAATCGTATGGCTGCTGCTTGCTATGTTTCTGACCGGCCTTTCGAGCCCTCTTTTCACAGAAATTGGGGTTTCAGCCCCTTACGAAAGCTACAACTACGACTATTGGAAAAATGATGTAAAGTCACCAGCGCCTTATTTACCCAAAGGGGAGGTTACAGGCCGCTCGCTTGGCATCGGGGATTTTAAGGAACCCCAGGATATGTGCGTGGACGCGGAAGGCAGATTGTATGTGGCGGATACCGGCAACAATCGGATCATCGTACTGGATCGGGGGGGCAAGCTGCTGAACGTCTTGACCGGCTTCGATCATAATGGGGCCAAAGACAGTTTCAATTCTCCCGGAGGCGTCTTTGTTACGCCGGAAGGAGGACTTTATGTGGCCGATACCGGCAACGGGCGAGTTGTTGTGCTGGACGAGAAAGGGCAGCTGGAAACGATCATTCAAAAGCCGGCTTCCGATGTCCTTCCGCCCGGCTTCGTTTTTGCGCCGCTCAAGGTGGGTGCCGATGAGGCCAAACGCATATATGTAGTTGCCAAAGGCGTATTTGAAGGGATTATGCAATTTGACGATCAAGGCGAATTTATCGGGTATATCGGAACGAACAGGGTCCGTCCCGATGCCGGCGATTATTTCTGGAAGATGATTTCCACGAAAGCGCAGCGCGACAAAATGGTGTTGTTTGTCCCGACGGAGTTCACCAACCTCGATCTCGACAGCCGCGGGTTCGTCTATGCGACCAACGTCGATCCGTACTCGGATGAACCGATCAAACGGCTAAATCCTTCCGGAGCGGATACGCTCAAGCGATTCGGGTATTTTCCGGTCAAGGGGGATGTCCGTTATGATTTAAGCGGATCGCTCAAGGGTCCGAGCTATTTTGTTGATATCAAAGTGACGGGCAGCGGCATGTACAGCGCTCTCGACAGCCGGCGCGGCCGCGTGTTCACATACGATCAGGAAGGCAACCTGCTGCATGTTTTCGGACAGCTTGGCGCCCAGGCCGGGACGTTTAAAGCGCCGGCCGCTATCGAGGCTTTCCGCGAACGGTTGTTTGTGCTTGATCGTATGGGCGGACGGGTACATACGTTTGAAGCAACCGACTACGGACGGGCCGTCAATCAGGCAACTGCGCTCCAATATGAAGGCAAAGACCGGGAAGCTGCCGAGATCTGGAAAGAGGTGCTGCGGCTTAATGCGAACTATGATGCCGCCTACATCGGAATAGGCAAAGCGCTGCTGCGCGAAGGCAAAAATAAAGAAGCGCTGGAATATTTCGAGCTGGGCATGAACCGGAAGTATTACGGCATTGCCTACAAACGGTATCGGAAGGAATGGATCAGGGAATATTTTGGCGTTGCGCTGACAGCATTGACTTTGCTTTCGGCTGCAGCGGTCGCTTACCGGTTTATCCGAAAATGGAGAAAAGAGAGGGGGGCGCAAAGTGAAGCAAGATTTTCTTAAGTTTCCGTTTCATTTGATCTTTCATCCATTCGACGGCTACTGGGACCTGAAGTACGAAGGAAAAGGCAGGATGAAGGTTGCGCTCTCAATTTTGCTGATGCTTGTCGCAGCCATCATCATTATGCGTCAGTATAGCGGTTTTTTGGTCAATTTCGCAGACCCGCGCAGCTTTAACAGCCTCAATGAGATGCTATATGTCCTTATCCCATTTGCATTATGGACGGTTTCGAATTGGTCCCTGACGACGCTGATGGATGGCGAAGGAACATTCCGCAATATTGTGATGGCTACGGCTTACGCTCTCCTTCCCATGATATTGATTTTTTTGCCGAGCACGCTCATCAGCAATTTCATGACTCCGCAGGAAACGAGCTTTTATTACCTGTTTCATACCGTTGCGGTGATCTGGTTTGTATGGCTCCTATTTATTGGAACGATGACTGTTCATCAATTTACTGTAAGCAAAACGTTAATTACGATGGCGCTGACGGTTGTGGTGATGGGGATCATTATTTTCCTCGGTTTGCTGTTTATCAATCTTGTTCAGCAAATGACGGACTTCGTTTTTAATCTATACAAGGAATATACGTTAAGAAACTAGGGGGAGCGAAATGAAACGTTCAATCATCCTTGCGGCGGCAACGGTTATCATCGCGGCAAGCGCGGTCGCTGGACCTTGGCTCATCCCGGGCGGAGCCAAGGGGAAGGGAGAATCAGCTGCTTCAGCGAGCGCTGCGGCGGCAGGTACAGCGGTTGAGGTGAAGACGAAGGGGACGCCCTTTCGGCCGCTAACGGCTGGCAGCGCGAATCGGGTGGAAGGAATGGAGCTTGCCGCGCAGAACGAGACACTGGCTCTGTATATAAACCCGGAGACGACGGAGGTTGCTATCCGCGACAAACGGAGCGGCAAGCTGTGGTCGACGAATCCCGGGGAGCGCGATGCGGATCGTCTTGCTTCCCCTTATGAAAAAGGCGCGCTTTCATCCCAATTTGCCCTTACCTATTTGGATACGAAAAAGATCGAGGGTACGATGCTCAACTTCAACGACAGTATTGAGAAAAAGCAATTCCAAATTTTGTCGATCGATCGAGGTTTAAGGGTCGAATATACGCTTGGAGACATGTCCAAAGGAATCGAAGCGCTGCCGAAACGGATCAGCAAGGAACGAATGGAGTCAGCCGTCCTCAGCAAGCTGGAGGAGAGCGAGCAGCGGTATATTACACGCCGATATGAACTGCTGAAGGAGGAGGCCGTATATGAACGGATGGACAAAGCGCTCTCCAGCGTGCTCGTCTTGAACAAAGTGCTCGCCGCCTTCCAGAAAGCCGGTTATACGGAAGAGGATTTGCAGCGCGACAACGCTGAAAATGGAGCAAGCGGCGAAGCGGCGTCGGCGAAGCCGAGATTTTTCGTGCCAATCGAATATATATTGGACGGCGGCGAGCTGCTTGCGACCATCCCGGCGGATGAGATTGCAGAATCGGAAAAGGTCCAATTGCTTAGTCTGGATATGTTGATGTATTTCGGAGCCGCCGGGGAGTCGGACGAGGGCTATCTATTCGTTCCTGACGGCTCGGGAAGCCTGATCCGGCTTAATAACGGCAAAATCAAGGAGGACCCGTACTTCCAGCCGCTTTACGGCTTCGATCAGACGAACAGCGCGCGCAGACAGCCGCCAATCATTCAAACCGCACGTCTCCCCGTATTTGGCATAAAATCAGGGGATCAAGCGCTGATCGGCATGATCGAACAGGGCGATGCGCTCGCCAGCATCCGTGCCGACGTCAGCGGCAAGAAAAATAGCTACAATTACGTGTACAGCAGTTTTAAGTTGCGCACGGTCGATTCGGTCTTGATGCCGAGCGGGCGAAATATGTCAAGTATGCCGATCGTTTCGCCCGACCGTTACCAGGGAGACATCACAGTGAGGTACGGTTTTATGGCCGGCGGGGAGGCAGACTTATCAGGTATGGCCGACCAGTATCGTCAGGTGCTGATCGACCGTTACGGATTGCAGAAGCGCAGCCTTGACGGAGCGATGCCGCTGTATATCGACTTGATTGGTTCGATACCAAAGAAAAAATCGTTCCTCGGCGTACCGTATGAGGATCTGGAGGCGATGACGACGTTTGCAGAAGCGGAGCGGATCGTCGATAAGCTGCATGAACGAAATGCGGCCCCAATCCAAATGCGCTATCTTGGATGGTTCAACGGCGGCGTCAATCATTCCATCCCTGTCAAAGTGGCGCTTGACCGTAAACTGGGCGGCAAGTCCGGTATGCAAAATTTAGACTTGCGCATGAAAAAGCAAGGGGGCGGACTGTACCCTGATGTCGCGTTTCAACATGTGTTTCACAATTCCGGGGGATTTCAACCGTCCAAAGACGCCGCCCGTCTGGTAACGCGGGAAGTGGCGGAGCGGAACCCTTACGATTTGGCCAGGATGAGGCAGGATGCTGCGAAAAGCAGCTATTATTTGTTGTCTCCCGCCAAACTGCCCGAATATGTGAAGCAGTTTCTGGACAGCTATGAACCGCTCGGGATGGCCGGATTGTCCTTAAGGGATTTAGGCGATGCGCTGAATTCGGATTTTTGGGTAAAAAATGTGCTGGACCGCCAAGCCGCCAAGCAAACGGTCGTGGAGGAACTCACGAAGCTGGCGGGCACAATTCCTGATTTGCTTGTGGCAGGAGGGAATGGTTACTCGCTTCCATACGCCCGACATGTCGTCGATGTGCCGATGGAGGACAGCGGCTTCAATCTTACCGATGAAAGCGTGCCGTTTTATCAAATGGTGCTGCATGGCTTTGTCGACTATGCGGGCTCGCCGGTCAATTTGGCAGATGATTCGAACCCGCGGCGGCAACTGCTGAAGCATCTGGAGTACGGCGCCAGTTTGCACTTTTTGTTTTCCTACCAATCATCGTCGAAACTGAAATTTACGGAGTTCGACCGCTGGTTTTCGGTGCAGTATGCGGATTGGCTCGAGATCGCCGCTGATATGTATGAACAATTGGACGGAGCGCTTAGCCAGGTCCGCAGCGCGCGCATTACCGGTCACGAGCAACTGCGGGACGATGTGTACAGAACGGTTTACGATAACGGCAAATCGATCATCGTGAATTATGGCAAACAGGCTGTTACTCTAGACGGTATCTCGGTCGGTGCGGAGAACTTCGCGGTAGGAGGCGGGAAACAGTGAACAGGCTGCAGCTGACGCTGGCCAAGAGAAGAGCGCTGCTCGGATGGCTATTTATTATGCCTTGGCTTCTTGGCTTTGTAATCCTTTTTGCGGTTCCTTTCATGGAATCGATCCGTTTCAGTTTTAGCAAGCTGGAGGTGAACGTTTCCGGCTTCGATCTTAACTTTATCGGATGGCATAATTATGTCGAAGCGTTATACATCAATCCGGCATTTAACCGGATTTTGACGGAATCGGTCATGAATATGGTGGTTAATGTTCCGCTGATTTTGTTTTTCAGTTTATTTTCCGCCGTGCTGATCAATCAAAGGTTCCGCGGGCGCGCGCTGGCCAGAGCTTTGTTCTTTTTGCCAGTCATTTTGGCTTCTGGAGCGATTTCTTCGGCCGAATTATCCGGTTTGCTGACATTGATGAACGGGAACACGGCGGCCATGGCCGAAAATGGGGAGACCCTAGGCGCAGCCGGGCTCATGGCTGGAATGAAGCTGAAGACGATGCTCCTGGAATCGGGGATGCCGGAAGCTTTTATCGGGTACATCGTCGGGGCTGTCAGCCAAATCTATGAAATTATTAGCAGCTCCGGCGTCCAGATCCTCATTTTTTTGGCCGCGCTGCAATCGATACCAAGCTCCATGTATGAAGTAGCAAAGATGGAAGGGGCGACAGGCTACGAAATTTTCTGGAAAATTACGCTGCCGATGGTGAGCCCGCTCATTTTGACGAATATCATCTATACCATTATCGATTCATTCGCGGGCAGCCAGGTGACCGCCGCGATTACTTCAACCGCCTTCGAGGCGCAAAATTTCGGCTTGAGCTCGGCGATGGCCTGGCTGTACACGCTCGTCATTTCCGTTATCCTGGTCGTCGTTGGCATTTTTGTGTCGCGTAAAGTATTTTACTACAACTAGGAATCTGTCCAGATTCCCATCAAAGAAGAGAAAGGGGGAGTCGTCCGTGACGCCATCGCATCTGCGCATCGATTACAAGCTGAGAGCGCTAAAGTGGAAAAACAAGCCGAAGGAATGGCTGTGGATCGTTTTTCGGACTGTGCTTGTCGCCGGCATCTGTTTTGTCATCATTTATCCGCTTTTGTTGAAAGTGTCGGTTGCCTTCAAAGCCGAGGAAGATATTTACAACCCGACCGTATTCCTCATTCCGGAGCATTTCACGCTGGACAACATCAAACTGGCCGCCCATGTGATGGACTATTTCTCCACCCTCCGGAACACGTTTTCATTAAGCGCCCTGACGATGATTCTCCAGACCGTCACCTGCATGCTGGCTGGCTACGGTTTCGCCAGATTTGAGTTCAAGGGCAAAGGAATACTGTTCATGCTGGTGATTCTGACCATTCTTGTGCCTACGCAAACGTTGATCGTGCCGATGTATTTGCAGTTCCGCCACTTTAACCCGCTGGGGATTGTGGGGCTCTTTTCCGGGAACAGCGGCATCAATCTGATTAATACGTACTGGCCAACGATTATTACGGCCCTTACGGCCAACGGCTTAAAATCGGGACTGTATATTTATATTTTTCGCCAGTTTTTCCGCGGCATGCCGAAGGAAATCGAGGAAGCGGCGCTGATCGACGGGGCAGGGGGGATTCGGACCTTTTATTCTATTATGCTGCCTAATGCTCTGCCTCCGCTTATTACTGTCATGTTGTTCTCTTTCGTCTGGCAATGGAACGATACCTTCTACAGCTCTATGTTTATGGGGCAGGTGAACCTGATGTCTACGGAAATTACTTCTCTCGGTCCCAATGTTTCATCTTATTATGCCGCGCAATATCTGGGAGATCCGAACTACAAGCCGGATCCGAACGTAGTCGCGCAAATGATCGATACCGGAATATTGCTGGCCATTTTGCCCCTGATTGTGCTATACGCCTTTGTTCAGCGCTATTTTGTGGAAAGCGTGGAGCGCACAGGAGTTGTCGGTTAAAGAGATTGTCCGGCTATTTCGTGAGGGCTGCAGCGTAATGGCGATGACCTCAAAGCGCACAATAATACAAAACAATAGCAATGTAATTCATGGTTTTCCATCCCCTAACTATTATAATACAGACATAAGACCAATAAAGTCTAAAAGTAGAGAGGAGCATAACAAGAAATGAGTACTTTGAAAATCGGCGTCATCGGCGCAGGTTCCATTTCTGAAGCGCATCTGAACGCCTATAAAGGAAACAACGAGGTCGAAATTTTTGCGATTTGCGATCTGAACAAGGAACGAGCTGAAGCTGCTGCTAAAAAATACGGCGCTTCTCATGTATATACAGATTATAATGAATTGCTGGCCAATCCGGAAATCGTTGCCGTCAGCATTTGCACATGGAACAATACGCACGCCCCAATCAGTAAAGCTGCTGTACAAGCCGGCAAGCATGTGCTGGTAGAAAAACCGCTTTGCCGCACGGTTGAGGAAGCGCTTGATTTGCAAGAGGCTGTTCGTGCATCAGGCAAAATTTTGCAAGTCGGCTTTGTGCGCCGCTATGATCCTAATGCGCAAATGCTGAACAAATTTATTCAAAACGGCGATGTAGGCGAAATCTATTATGCGAAAGCGTCCTCGATCCGTCGTCTGGGCAACCCGGGCGGATGGTTTTCCGATGTGGAGCGTTCCGGCGGCGGTCCGCTGATCGATATCGGCGTGCACGTCATTGACCTGTGCTGGTACTTGATGGGCCGTCCAAAAGTAAAATCGGTAAGCGGCAATACTTACAAAAAGCTGGGCAACCGCAACCACATTGAAAATCTGTCCTTCTATAAAGCGGCGGACTACAACGCTGAGCTCAATACAGTAGAAGATATGACGAATGCGCTGATCCGCTTCGAAAATGGATCTTCGATTATGGTGGATGTCAGCTTCACGCTTCATGCGAAAAAAGATGAAGCGATGGTTAAGCTGTTCGGCACGAAAGGCGGCCTGGAGGTCGATCCTGCTATCAGCATCATCACGGAAAAATACAACACGATTCTTAACATTGATCCGCAGGTGGATGCCCAGGGCTTCGACTTCGCGCGCGCCTTCCAAGGCGAAATCGATCATTTTGTTAACTGCATCAAAACGGGCAGCGAGCCAATCAGCCCGGTTGAAGACGGCGTGGAAATTATGAAAATTTTGCGCGGCATTTATGAATCTGCACAAACCGGCGCTGAAGTGCACTTTAACTAAGCCAATTTTGAGACCGATCTAAAAAAAGGAAGTGAAAGGCGATATACAGATAAGCAAACCTGTTTTGCGCTGCCTATCGCCTTGATTCCCGCGAATAACTTATTTGCTGTCTACAAGCGGGCAGCAAGGAAGGATGAGAGCAAAGATGAAACTCGGATTAAGCTCCTACAGTTTGTCCCGCGCCATTCAAGCGAATGAAATGACCATTTTCGACGCCATCTCCTGGGTGAAGGAGCACGGCGGAGAGCATATTGAAATCGTGCCGTTTGGATTTGATTTGGACCCTGAAATGATTAAGCAAATTCGCAATCATGCCGAGCAAGTGGGCATTGAGCTGTCCAATTACTGCATTGGTGCGAACTTCGCTGTAGACAGCGAAGAAGAATATGAAAAAGAAATTGCCCGCGTAATGAAAGAAGTGGACAACGCTGCCGCGCTTGGTGTTAAGCTGATGCGTCACGACGTTGCTTCGCGTCCTGATGTAGCGGTGAGCAATTTTATGGCAGACCTGCCCAAGCTGGCTGAAGCCTGCCGCCGCATCGCGGATCATGCCGCTCAATACGGCATTACGACCAGCGTGGAAAACCACGGCTATTACATTCAAGCGAGCGACCGGGTGCAAGCGCTGGTCCATGCGGTAAACCGTCCTAACTTCCGTACAACGCTTGATATCGGCAACTTCATGTGTGCGGACGAGGAGTCTGTCGCTGCTACGAAGAAAAACTTGCCGATCGCTTCCATGGTGCATATTAAAGACTTCTACCTGCGTCCGGCCAATGAAAATCCGGGCCGCGGCTGGTTCCCGACTACAGCGGGCAACTACTTGCGCGGCGCCATCGCCGGACAAGGCGATATCGATATGCGCGGCGTACTGCGCGCTGTAAAGCAATCCGGATATGACGGCTATTTGTCCATCGAATTTGAAGGTATGGAAGATTGCCGCCTCGGCTCCGAGATCGGCCTGGAAAATGTCCGCCGCATCTGGGACGAAGTGTAGAATATTAGCTTGCGATGCTGCTTATCTTTATGTTAAGCGGCATTGCTTGCAGTTGAAGGCTATTCATAATTTACAAAGTATGCGGAGGTTATAAGAGATGGCGATTCCCAATAAAATCGGTGTTATCGTTGACAGCTTTAAAGTAGGAGTCCGTGAAGGACTTGTTAAAGCGCAAAAAGTAGGCGCAGATGGCGTGCAAATCTATGCAGTGAGTGGCGAGATGGATCCAGACAATCTGTCCACTGCTCAGCGTAAAGAATTGAAAGACTATATCGCATCACTGGGGCTGGAGATTTCGGCACTCGTTGGCGACTTGGCCGGTCACGGCTTCCAGGATAAAAACGAAAATACCTGGAAAATAGAAAAGTCGAAACGGATTCTCGACCTCGCTGTAGAGCTGGGGACGAACATCGTTACGACTCATATCGGTATCGTGCCGGACGATGTGAACGGTGAGATCTATCATTCGATGCAAACGGCGTGTGAAGAGCTGAGCAACTATGCAACAAGCTTAAATGCTTACTTTGCCATTGAGACCGGCCCGGAAACTTCGGCACATCTGAAGGGCTTCCTCGATACGCTGAGCACCAACGGCTTGTCAGTCAATTTCGACCCGGCCAACATGGTTATGGTTACTGGCGATGACCCGGTCGTAGGCGTGCATAACTTGAAGGATTACATCGTGCACACACATGCAAAAGACGGCATCCGCCTGCATCAGGTAGATCCGCGCATCATCTATGGCTCCCTGGGCTTCGAGCCGCTGAGCCATGAGAAGCTGGCTGAAATGGCTACCGGCGGAGAATTCTTCCGCGAAGTGCCGCTGGGCGAAGGCAAAGTAGACTGGCCTGCTTACATCCAAGCGCTGCAAGATATCGGCTACAAAGGCTATTTGACGATTGAGCGCGAGGTCGGGACAAATCCGGAAGAGGATATTGCCAAAGCGGTGCAATTTTTGAAGCAATTCAAATAATGTTTGGCTGAGGCTGACGAAACTGGCAAACGTGGGCAAGAGACCTGAGAGACCTGAGCGGACCGTAGATCCGTTATTTGTGAACAAATGTGCCAAAACGGCAGGGCGGCGGACCTTGGTTCCGTTATTTGCCTCAAAACATCACGAAAACCCGGCAAAACCAGCAAATAACGGATCGTGTGTCCGCGAAGCCTCCGAATGAGCCGGATTTCGACAAATAACGGATCCTGTGTCCACATGGCTCATATTTGCCTGCACCTGCGACCAAAAAACGTTGTCCATAGAAAATCGACAGCCTCCTCCGTTTCGTTAGTTCGACGGACTGTAAGCCACCAACTTTTTTTCATGTACGGCGGCCAAAATGGAATATTATAGGAGGGCAATACAGCCTGCCGAGACTTGAGTCTTAGCAGGCTTATTTGTGCTCGAATTAAATGTGTGATTATTGCTTGTTATGGTATAATAAAGCTTATACATGAAATTTGCTTAGGAGGATCAGGGATGGGAAAACGGCGTAGTGAATTTGTCCGCCATCCACATGACCGCGGCTATAAGCATCTATTGTCAAGCAAACAAATCTTCCTTGAGTTGCTACGGTCTTTTGTTAAACGGGGATGGGTCGATCAGATCGATGAAGCAAATATTATAAAAGTCGATAAGTCTTACATCTTGCAAGATTTCAGCGGTAAAGAAGCGGATCTGGTTTACCGAGTAAAAATTAGAGACCGTGAAGTAATTTTCTATATTTTAATTGAACTCCAATCAACAGTTGATACGCTTATGCCATGGCGCTTACTTTCTTACCAAGTGGAAATATGGCGGCAAATCATGCGAGACACGCCCCGCGCAGAGAAGGAGCGCAAGGGATTCAGATTACCTGTAATTGTCCCGCTAGTATTGTATAACGGAAGCGATTCTTGGTCAGTGCCTCTTGAATTCCGTGGAATTTTAGCTGATGATGGTTTATTTGAAGGCGAACATTTATTGAATTTCTCATATTTTCTGTTAGATGTCTGTCGGTACACAACAGAGGATTTGGAAAAGCTATCGAATTTGATCGGAACAGTTTTTCTTATTGAACAAAATACACATTTGAAAGTTGATGAACTAGTCGATTTGTTTAAAAAACTAGCTCCGACCATTGATAAAACTCCGGTTGAGCAGCGCCAAGCTTTTGCCACTTGGTTTGAGCATATCTTGCGGAGATTGATGAAAAATAAAGGCGAGGAAGCTGAAGTCCAGCACATGGTGGAACAAATTTATAAGAAAGGAATGAGTGTCGTGATCTCCAATCTGGAACGTAATTTGGAATGGATTCGGGAGCAAGCTATTTTGCAGGGACTTGAGCAGGGACTTGAAAAGGGACTCGAAAAGGGACTTGAGCAGGGACTCGAAAAGGGACTCGAGCAAGGCGTAGAACAAGGACTGGGGAAAGCTGCCATCAATATGCTGCGTAAAGGGATGGATATTGATCTAGTAGTAGAGGTCACAGGGCTTGTGAAGGAAAAGGTGGAGCAACTAAGCAAGCAGATCAAATAAATGTGCGAACGACATGAAGAAGAAGCGTCAGGCCGCTTCTTCTTTTATATTTATTGCCACTCTAAAAACTCCAACCGATTGCCGAAAGGATCGTTAACGTAAAAGCGTTTAATCCCTTCATCAGATCGAGCCTCATCGTCTATTATGTTCACATTTTGCAGAAGCAGTCTACTGCGAAGCTCATCCAGATTTTGCACCTGGAAGGCGGGATGAGCTTTAGCGGCTGGAACGAAATCCTGTTGGACGCCGATGTGGACCTGGTGTATCCCGCATTGGAACCAGATGCCGCCGCGCTTTTGTAATTGTTCAGGTTTCGGTATCTCTTTCCAGCCTAAAATCGTCTCAAAAAAATGCCGTGCCGCCGCTTCGCAGCCTTCTGGCGCTGCCAGTTGAACATGATCCAGCCCATAGAATTGATAAGTCATACTGTACACTCACCTGACCTTTGGCTTGTTTCGATAGACGAAACAAAGTTTCACTTTTATACAACTATTTTACTCTATACTTCCTTACAATTCCAGCCGCATTGGTATAAAATATGAAGGGCAGCGGACCTGTTGTGGCGTCGCTGCCCTTTTACTATACCAGCCGTACACGTTCACGCTTCCGGTACTGATGCGGCGGCATGCCTGTCTTCTTCTTGAAGAGCGCGTGAAAAAACTTAATATCTTTGTAGCCGACCCGGGCTGCGATTTCAGCAACGCTCATACTGGACTGGAGCAGCAGGTCGCAGCTTTTTTCGATCCGCAAATTTTGCAGATATTCAGTGAACGGCTGACCGGTAGCGGTCTTGAACAGACGCTGCAGATGGCTGACGCTGATCGGGATCAGGTCCGCAAGCTCCTTGAGCGTCAGCGCCTCGGCGAAGTGACGGTCAATGTAATCGAATACAACCCCGATTTCCGAGTAGGCAAAAGAGGCCGCGCCTTCGCAAGTGTTCAGCCGATGAAGCGTGAGCAGCAGATGGAGGAGATGCCCGCACATGAACGTTTCGTAACCGGGCTGCCGCAGCATATGCTCCTTATGCAGTCCCTCCATAATCCGCCGCACTTCGCCGGCATTGTCCTTGAAACGTCGGTAGCTGTGCCCGCTGCTCGTGCCGAACAGGCCGTGCAGCTCATCGGGCAATGGCCAGGATTCTTGCAACTTTGTCAGCATTTCTGGCCCGATGAGACAATTGTATACGATCAGCTCATCCTTCGACTCCGGGGAGAGCGGCCGATACACATGCGCAGTGCCAATCGGTATAACGAAAATATCCTTTTGCTCGACGACAAAACATTCCTCGCCGATATAATGGTGGCCACGCCCTTCGGCGACATAATGAATTTCAATAAAGTCATGCACATGAAGCGGCAAAGAAAAGAACTCTCTTTCCCGTGTAATACTGAGCTTCATATCTGTTCGCCAGTAGATCTTGCCCTCCAGCAGGTAAGTAGTTTTTGACATAGTGACAGTTTATCCCCCATTAAGGATGCGATCCACCTATAAATATACCATAACGCTCCCTTTTTTTGCGCTAAACCGCGTATTATCCTTGGATTAGCAAGAACAATTTGGCTTGTAACAATCACCTATCAACGGAGGAAGAGCATGCTCACAATTGCGAATATACAAGTAAATGGCTTGATCAGGCCGCTGGGGCTCGATGTTCCGTCACTGCGTTTTTCGTGGGATCTGCAAAGCAAAGAGCGCGGCTGCATGCCGGCGGCATCGCGGGTGTGGATCGCCTTAACAGAGCAGGATTTGCTGGAAGGCGGCTCCCGGTTATGGGACAGCGGCCAAAAAACGGGCGCCATGGTTCACCTGGACTATAGCGGCCTGCCGCTAAATAGCTGCACGCGCTACTGGTGGAAAGTGGCGGTATGGGATGAGAGCGGCCAATATGCGGAATCTGCCGCGGATTATTTTGATACGGGATTGTACAGAGCGGATTGGAAGGCCGATTGGATTTGGAGGACGAAGCGGCTTTTCGTCAACGATTTTGCCTATTTGCGCAAAGAGTTTGCCCTTGAGCGCGAAGTAGTCGAAGCGAAGCTGTTTGCTTCCGCGCATAACTTTATGAAAGTTTATTTGAACGGAAAACGTCTAAGCGGCAATGGAACACCGGCTCCGACAGAGATCAAGCGGCGCAAATATTACGTCGCGTACGATGTTGCGGCTGAACTGAACCAGGGTATGAACTGCATTGCAGCAGCCGCTCACTATTTGGGAGGCAGCGGCCAAAACTATGTCAACGGCTTGCCGGGCTTCCGCCTGCAACTGCATGTAACTTATGCAGATGGAGCCAAGGAACTGCTGGTCAAAACGGATACGTCGTGGCAGGCTTTGAAGGAAATGCCGCATCGGCCGGTTACACGCTATCAGCAACATCGCCGCATGTCGGCGATCGAAGATTACGATGCGCGGATGTTGGACCCGGCGTGGCTGTCGGCGGGCTTTGCCGCTGAGCGCTGTACGGCTGCCGTTAAGGCCGCTATCGGACAAGATGAATGGCCGATGTGCTGGCAGCCGATTCCGGAAGGCGCTGTCGAGGAGGACATTACGCCGATTGAGCTGAAAGTGCCTGCGGCGTCTGTCGCTGAGGGCGAGTACGTGCAAGTTTTCGATACGGGAAAAATTGTATCCGGCTGGCCGCGGCTCACACTCAAAGGAATAGCGGGCGTAACGGTCCAGCTGCGTTATTCCGAAGACTTGGACGAGCATGGCCGCGTAAAGCACAATGTCTGCAACGAGTATTCCGGTAATTACTTTGACCAATATACGATGCGCGGCGATGAGTGCGAGATGTGGACGCCGGACTTCTCCTACAAAGCATTCCGCTATATAGAAGTGACCGGTTATCCGCAAACGATTGCCGCAGGCGCAAATTTGGGCATCCAGCTTGCTTACACCAATATGACGCAGGAAGGCGCCTTCCAGTGCTCCAGCCAACTGCTCAACGATATGTTCGCAGCGAGCATTCAGACGCAGAAAAACAATACGCTCGGTCAACCGGTCGATTGTCCGCACAGAGAGCAGGCGCAATATTTGGCGGATACAGATTTGCAGGCTGAAAATCTGCTCTATAATTTCGGTTCGCGGCAAGTGCTAGAAAAAACATTAAGCGACTTTGCCGATGGACAGCTGGAAGACGGGACATTCCCGTTCGTTTTTCCGTCCAACTACGAGCATCCTGATTTTTATCTGCAAATTCCGGAATGGGATTTGCATTTTGCCACCTTGCTGTGGAAGGTGTACATGGCAACAGGGGATGAACGCTTACTGGAGATGAACTACAAGCCAGCCTGCGAGATGATTGATTACTACTATAGCACGAAAAATGCGGAAACCGGGCTAGTGCCGCTCGGCAAGGGCTGGCATATAAGCGACTGGCCTTATCCGACTGTCGACCATGCCGGCGAATATTTGACCGTACAGCAGGTGAAGCTGTGGCAAGCGATAACGATTGTGGCGGAGATTGCCCGCAAGACCGGACGCCAGCAGGATGGGGCGGAGTATGCAGCAAAAGCCGCTGCGCTGCGCAGCAGCATTTTAACCCATTTGTTCGATGAGGGCGCAAAGCGGTTCCGCGACAGCTCGGAATCGGCCGCGGCGCACCAGGGTGTGAATGGACTGGCGGTATTCTCAGGACTTGTAAGCGAAGAGGACCGTCAGGCCGTAATCGATTATACGGCTGCGAAAGACTGGGAAGCCAAAACCGTATTATCCTTGCCGCTGCTGCGGATGATGTTTGAAAACGGGCATGCGGCGACAGCCTTCCGTCTGATCGGCAAAGAAGAATATCCGGGCTGGGGCTATATGATCGCACAGGGCGCGAAGACGATGTGGGAGGGTTGGGACGATATCGAATCCCATTGTCATGCCTGGAACGGCTATCCTGCGCGTCTATTGCAGGAGTATGTCGCTGGTATTCAATCCGCGGCACCCGGTTTTGCCAAAGCGTTAATTCGTCCGTATTTCACTGGCGAGCTCACCTTCGCCGAAGCGAGCATCGCAACAGTACGCGGAAAAGTGGCTGTGAAGTGGGAGCGCCGGCAATCGGGAGAGATCAGCCTGAGTCTAAATCTGCCTGCCGGGATGACGGCGCAATTTAAGCCTGGATTAGCAAGCGGGATGCAGTTTGCGCAGATTTACGAGGGAGGCGCCACCATTTGGAATGCTGTTAACGGTACGGCTGCAAGCCTGCCGCAAGGCATCACTGGCTGCTCGGCGGAGCGGGAAGGCGTAACTGTCGAGCTTCATTCCGGAGTGTACGAGTTTACCCTTATTCCTGTTTAAACCGCGACTTTCAGAACTGTTCTTCGCTGCTGTCCCATGGTATGCTAATAGATGCTAATTTTTCGTTACATACTTTGGGAGGGAAAACGATGGACTTCGGGAAGCTGGCCAAAATGGCAGGAGATCTCACAGGCGGAAAGCTGGATCTGGACAATCTGAATCTGGCCGACATTATTACTGATACCTTTATCGCAAACAATACAAAGCTTGATTCCGTGAAGACATTTATTGAAAAAAGCGGGTTTGACGTGAGCAGCTTGCTCGACTTCAAAAATATTCCGGTGGACAAACTGGACAGTTTTATTAAAAGCATAAGCTCGTTCGGATCGTGGAAAGAAATGCTGATGAAAGCAGTTGCCGGCAAATAAGCGAAAAGGGGGAAGAAGAAAGGACACCCCGGGGGCACCCCGGGGGTGTCCTTTTTCAATTTTAGGAGGTGGCACCTCTCCGCAAAACGATGAGATGAGCAGAAACGGTCGCTGAGGCATACACTATTACAGGGTGATGCGTTATGAAAAAAGTAATGGACTATATTACAATAAACTTGTCATTATTGTTTTTTTGGTCTTTATACGTCACTTTTATTGGTTGGCTGGAGCCGCTTATTGGAGCGCTGTGCGGCTTTACTGCTTTGATCGGCTTGCGGTGCAGGCCGCAAATAGCCTGTTTTTTGTTTGGCCTGGACGAAGATGAATGGCTTTCTGCAAGAAAACTTGAGTAAAAGGCCGTTCAGGCGTAAATTTTGTTGCTGCCCGCGTTGATAAACATTGCCGGGCTTTTTTTGCGCAGACAGAGCGTATGTTTGCATCTGGCAAACATTTGTATTATCCTTTTGTTATGTACTTTTCACATCAATACATAGTAGGAAACGGAGAACGGGCATGAACACTGAATTGCGTTTGGATCAATTGGCTAATTTCAGACATAAGCTGACAAGATTTATGATGAGCTACAAATTTGCCCTCCAGGAGATGGAGACCAAGGTTGAGATTTTGAAGGAAGAATTCCATTTGCTGCATGATTATAATCCGATTGAGCATACGAAGTCCCGCTTGAAATCGCCGGAAAGCATCATGAAAAAGCTATACCGGAAAAATTATGAAGTTTCACTTGCCGGCATACGTCAAAATATAAGAGATATAGCGGGTCTGCGTATTACTTGCTCGTTTATTTCGGATATTTATCGTGTGAGCGAGATGCTGAGCAATCATGATGATTTGACAATTGTAGAAGTGAAGGATTATATCAAATATCCTAAGCCAAACGGCTACCGCAGTCTTCACTTGTTGATTGAAGTGCCGGTCTTTATGTCGGATCATCAGGAACGGGTTTGCGTGGAGGTGCAGATTCGCACAATTGCGATGGATTTCTGGGCAAGCCTGGAGCACAAAATCTTTTACAAATTTGACCGGGCCGTGCCAAGCCAGCTGACCGAGGAGCTGAAAATTGCCGCCGATACAGCAACCGCCCTCGATCACCGAATGGAGCGGCTGCATACCGAGATTAAGGAAATTAAAGAAGAGCATGCCGAAAAGGATATGCTGGAGATGCAGCAGATTATTCTAAGTAACCAGCATATTTCGATCCCGTCTGCGTTGCTGCAGCTATTGGACGAGGGGAGCAATTAAACCTCGTTATGGAAGGGGCGGGGGAGGCTGATTCACGCAGAAATGCCTCTCCCCATAAGGTAATGGTTAGCTCGGGTACGAATTGTCAAAGCAAGCTGTGCAGCAGCCGCCATTGACTCCAAGCGGCATAAAGCTGATCGATTCGAGCATGCCTTCCTGGCTGAGAAAATATAACGAATCCGCATTGATCATTTTGCGAATTTCTTCCAGCGAATGCGTTGAGGCGATCAGTTCCTTGCGTGTAGGCGTGTCGATGCCATAAAAGCAGGGGTTCATAAATGGCGGGGAAGATATGCGTACATGAACCTCAGTAGCACCTGCCTCACGCAGCAGGTTGACAATTCGCAGTGACGTCGTGCCGCGTACGATGGAGTCGTCGATCATGACCACTCGTTTTCCTTCCACCACTTTTCGAACCGCGCTAAGCTTCATTTTGACGCTTTGTTCACGCAGCTGCTGACTCGGCTGAATAAATGTCCGGCCTGTGTAGCGGTTTTTAATTAACCCCAGCTCGTAAGGAATGCCGGTCTGCTCTGAAAAGCCGATTGCCGCGGAGATCGATGAATCGGGTACGCCAGTAACGACATCTGCATCGACAAAGGCTTCCAATGCGAGCCGCTTGCCCATTTTCTTGCGAGCAGCGTGAATATTAATGCCATTAATATCTGAATCGGGACGGGCAAAATATACATATTCCATCGCGCATACCGCATGGCGCTGCGGCGTTGTAAAGCTGTCCTCATGCAAGTTGTTCTCGCGGTCCAGCACGAGCAGCTCTCCAGGCTGAACATCGCGCAAGTAGGAGGCGCCGACCGCATCGAATGCGCAGGTTTCCGAGGCGAATACATACACGCCGCCCATACGGGCGACGGCAAATGGCCGAAAGCCGTTCGGGTCGCATGCGGCTATCAGCTTGTCTTTTGTCAAGATGAGAAAGGCAAACGCGCCTGTGAGCTGTGATAGCGCCTCCTTGGCCGCTTCGACAAGATCGGTATGCCGGGAACGGGCGATCAGATGAGCCAGCACTTCCGTGTCAGACGTCGATTGAAAGATAGAGCCTGATTTTTCAAGCTTTTGCTTGATTTCCGGCGCATTTACGATGTTACCGTTCGTGGCGATGGCAAGATCGCCGTCGCGATATTTGAATACAAGGGGCTGAGCATTTTCCAGCTTGCTTTCGCCCGCAGTGGAATAGCGGACATGCGCGATCGCTCCACTTCCTGCCAGTTGTTGAAGGTTGTCCCGATTGAACACTTCCTTTACGAGACCCATACCGCGAAAATAGTGGAATGCCCCTTCGTCATTGGTGCAGATTCCTGCACTTTCCTGTCCCCGATGCTGCAGTGCATGAAGTCCGTAGTAACAGAGCTGCGCAGCATCCGGATGCCCCCAGACGCCGAATACGCCGCATTCCTCGCCGAGTTTATCAAAGATGGCGTTCTGTGCGTTCATGCCTTCGTTATAATAATCGCCCGACCAAATTGCTTTATATGACATGGAATTGCATCCTTCCAGAAAAGTTTCTAAGCTGTGTATCTGTGTAACTTGGAGTCACTCTCATAATTCAGAACAGAAGCTCATGTCCCCGGAACTATTGTTGCACAAACTATAACATTTGAACCCGAATTCTGCAGCATTGACCGAAAATGACCAACTTTATTTGAATAAAAGCTCCGCTATCTCTTTATACCGCTCTGCAGTCGCGGCAACGACTGGCGCAGGAAGCGGCGCTGGCGGTGAGTTCCGGTCCCAGCCGGAGCCCGCCAGATACTTGCGCACCGGTTCCTTGTCGAGCGATTCGATCTCGATATCAAGCGCATATTTATCCTTGTGCCAAAAGCGCGAGGAATCAGGAGTGAACAGCTCATCAATCAGCACGATATCGTCGCCGACCCGCCCGAATTCGAATTTAGTATCGGCGAGCAGAATGCCGCGCTGCTCGCAATACTCGTTCCCCAGCTGATACAACGCAAGGCTTAAAGTCTCAAGCTGCCTGGTCAGCTCTTCGCCGAGCCAGCCGGACATTTCCGCAAAGGAAATATTTTCATCGTGGCCGACGTCGTTCTTTTTGGCCGGCGTGAAGATCGGGTTACCCAGCCGCTCGTTTTTCCGCAGCCCTGCGGGGAGTTTATGACCGTTGATCATGCCTGTCGCGGCATACTGCCGCCAGCCATCGCCGGCCAAATAGCCCCGGACGACGCATTCAACGGGGAGGCGCTCCGCTTTTTTCACGACCATAATTCGATTGCGCAGCGCATCTTTATCCTCTACGAGCGGGCCCAACTGATCGATGTCGGTGTGAACGATATGGTTGGGCATGATTTGCTTGCTCAGCTCGAACCATGCCAGACTCATTTGATTCAAGATGATGCCTTTGCCAGGAACTGCGGGCTCAAGCACATAATCATATGCAGAGATGCGATCGGTCACGACGATGAGCATATGCTCGCCCAAATCATACAGCTCGCGCACTTTTCCTTTATAGAGGAGCGGCGATTTTATCAGCCGGGCGGCAGTCGTCAAGGCTTGCGTCATTTGGCGGCGCCTCCTAAACCCAAACGGTCGAAAATCGTATCGACATGTTTTAAATGCCAGCTTGGATCAAAGCAATCCTCAAGCTCAGCGGCGCTTAATCGCTCTGTAATTTTTGGCGTGGCAAATACAATTTCGCGGAAGGAGCGCTGCTGTTCCCATGCCTGCATTGCCAGCGGCTGCACCGTATCGTACGCCATTTCCCGCGACAAGCCGGCATCGATCAGCTTGGTCATGACCCGGCCGGAGAAAGGCACATCGAACGTGCGCTTCATATTGCGCAGCATGTTCTCAGGGAACACCGTCAAGTTTTGCAAAATAGAGCCGAGCCGGTTGAGCATATAATTAAGCAAGATCGTCGCATCCGGCAATATGATCCGCTCTACGGACGAATGCGAAATGTCGCGTTCATGCCATAAAGTGACATTCTCATAAGCGGAAACCATGTGCCCGCGAATAACGCGCGCCAAGCCGCTAATACTTTCGCAGCCGATCGGGTTGCGCTTGTGCGGCATCGCCGACGAACCTTTTTGCCCTTTATTGAACGGCTCCTCGACTTCACGAAATTCGCTTTTTTGCAGGGCGCGTATTTCAGTAGCGAATTTGTCCAGCGAGGTCGCGATCAGCGCAAGCGTGGCCATATAATCGGCGTGACGGTCGCGCTGCAGTGTCTGTGTCGAGATCGGCGCCGGCTTTATGCCGAGCTTGCCGCATACATATTGCTCGATCGACGGGTCGATATTCGCATAGGTGCCGACAGCGCCGGACATTTTGCCAAACTGAACCCCGTCTGCAGCCAGCCGGAATCTGTCCAAATTGCGCTTCATCTCTTCATGCCACAGCGCCATCTTCAGACCGAATGTAGTCGGTTCAGCATGGACGCCGTGTGTGCGCCCCATCATGGGGGTATACTTATAAGCAATTGCTTTTTCGGATAAAATAGCAATGAAACGAACAAGATCGCCTTCTAAAATCTCATTCGCTTGTTTCAGTAAATAGCCGAGGGCGGTATCGACAACATCGGTTGAAGTTAAGCCGTAATGCACCCATTTGCGCTCTTCATCAAGCGATTCCGATACAGCTCGTGTAAAGGCAATGACGTCGTGGCGCGTTTCCTGTTCAATTTCATAAATACGCTCAATGCTGAACGACGCCTTCTCGCGAATTGCGCGAACGTCTTCCGCAGGAATGACGCCGAGCTCTGCCCACGCTTCGCAAGACAGAATTTCAACTTCAAGCCAGGCGTTGAATTTGTTTTCTTCCTCCCAAATCCGCCCCATCTCCGGGCGTGTATAGCGCTCAAGCATCTTAAATCCTCCAAAGTGTAAATAATAAAAAACGAATGATTTGTCTTTCGAAATTTTTGCCCTTTTAGTGTACAGCCAACAGTGACAAATGTAAATAGCGAACTATAAAATAAACAATCATTTCAATGTTCGTGTTTAGAGAGATTATTTGCCATTTAATTGATAAATAAACGTTTTCAATAAATAAATAATGTTTTATATAGTTGACGAGATTTTCACTGCAAAAGTATACTTGGTGTAAGTAAAAAGTAAGATTGGTCAAAAAAGTAAAGGGAAGCGGGGAGTAAAATGAGTGTAACAGCTATCGTCGGTGCTAACTGGGGCGATGAAGGAAAAGGGAAGTTGACAGACGTGTTTGCCGGCAATGCAAAGTATGTCGTTCGTTATCAAGGAGGCAGCAATGCAGGGCACACGATTATTAACCAATTTGGCAAATTCGCTCTCCATATTCTCCCATCGGGCGTTTTTTATTCCGATGTCGTTAATGTGATTGGTCCTGGTGTTGCATTTAACATAAAAGACTTTTTCCACGAGCGGGAAGGTTTGCTGCAACGTGGCGTTCCGGCCCCTGATTTGCGCGTTTCGGATCGGGCGCAGATTGTCCTTCCGTATCATAAGCTGTTTGACGGCTTGGAGGAGGAAAGATTAGGAGAAGGGAAATTTGGGTCGACCAAAGCGGGCATTGCTCCCTTTTACGGGGACAAATATTTGAAGATCGGGATTCAGGTGTCCGAGCTGTATGATGCTGAAGGGCTTAAGCGGCGTCTTGAGGCCGCTCTTGTCTCGAAAAATATTCTGCTCCAGCATCTATATGGCAAACCGCCCATTCAGGCAGACGATTTGCTGGCTGACTTGTTAGAGGATGCGGAGAAGTTAAAACCGTTCGTTTGCAATACTACAGATCTGTTACAGCAGGCATTGGACAACAAGGAAAGAATTTTGCTGGAAGGACAGCTAGGTGCGCTGCGCGATCCGGATCACGGCATCTATCCGTACTCTACCTCTTCTTCGACGCTTGCCGGCTTCGCTTCTGTCGGCGCAGGCATACCGCCATATGCGATCAAGAATATTGTTGCGGTAGTAAAAGCTTATTCCTCCTGTGTGGGAACTGGCCCATTTGTAACTGAAATTGAGGGCGATGCCGCGGATCAGCTGCGCAAGCTTGGAGGAGATGCTGGCGAGTACGGCGCTACTACCGGCCGGCCGCGGAGAATGGGCTGGTTTGATGCAGTAGCGACAAAATACGGGTGCGCCATTCAAGGGGCAACCGAGGTGGCCCTAACCAATCTTGATGTTCTTGGCTACTTGGATGAAATACCGATCTGTACCCAGTATGAAGTGGAAGGGCAACGAACAGCGCAATTTCCTGCAACTGCCCGGCTCAAGCAAGCGCGTCCGGTACTGGAGAAGTTAAAGGGCTGGAAAACGGATATTTCCGGCGCCCGTCGTTTTGAAGAGCTTCCCGAGCAAGCTCAAGAATATGTGCGGTGCCTTGAACGGCTTATCGGCGTCCATATCCGCTGGGTATCTGTCGGGCCAAAACGCGAACAATTAATCGAGAGGTAATGAGGCATAACGCCATGAGAAAGCAGGAGGAGGGAGTGACTGCCATGCTGCATCTTGATCCTGAACATTTTAATTTGAAGCCGCATTTTGCCACGATTCATTGCGAACCCGGCTGGCAATGGAGAAGAAGGGATTTGCCAATGCCCAATTACGATTTATTTTATGTGTGGAGCGGAGAAGGGGACTTGATCCTGAATGGCAGACATTTTCATTTGCGGCCCCAAAGCTGCTTTCTGTTTCGGCCTGGAGATGAAATAACGGCAACACATCAGCCGCAAAATCCGTTAGTGCTAACCTATATTCATTTCGATATGACGGCTTCGGTCACTCTGATTCCGCAGCCGTATCGAATCATTAAAGATTTTATCAGCCTCGAATCGCTGCTGCGCCGTTATGTGCGCCTGTTTCTCGTTCATACCTTCGGTGCAGAGATTGAAGCAAAGCTCATCCTGAAGCAAATGATGATTCATTTGTTGCGGGAGGAGCAGGTGGGGGAGGAAAAGACGGCCAAGGCAAGCTACTCCCTGCTTGAAACGATTGAAGAAATCGCCAATTACGTGCAGCAGCATCCCGGGGACCCTCATACTGTGGAAAGTCTGGCGGCCCGCGCCAGCCTATCGCCCAAATACTTTTCGCAAAAATTTAGAGAAATCATCGGCCAGACCGTTCGTTCCTATATTGTCCATGCCAGAATTAAACGGGCCGAGCATCTGCTTCATTTTACGGGAATGACTGTGACCGAAGCGGCGGACGCGCTCGGATACAATGATGTCCATTTCTTCAGCCGGCAGTTCAAACATTACACAGGCAAAAAGCCTTCCGAAATCCGCTAATTGTCCACATGAAAAGAAAAGCTTTGTCAGCGAAGCCGCGCCAGCTTCCTGGGCAAGGCTTTTTTTCTTTTTTCTTGAGACCCTAACAAAAGTGCAAATATTACTCCATCCGCTCCAAATCAAAATGGTCTGTGGAATGTTACGCTAAATATAACAAAAACCATCTTTGTTTGAATGGGAGGGAACCTGATGCAGCAGATGCGCACACCCAGGAAGCAGGGGTTGTACAACCCTCAATTTGAGCACGACGCTTGCGGAATTGCAATGCTTGCGAATATTAAAGGCAACAAAACGCATATCATCGTTGAACAAGCTTTAATCGCGCTTGAGCGGATGAATCACCGCGGTGGCCGTGGAGCGGATCAGAAACTAGGGGATGGCGCCGGGATTATGACCGAGCTGCCGCATGCATTGTTCGAGCACGATTGGCAGCAGCACGGCAAAAGCCTTCCTCAGCCAGGACAATATGGCGTTGGCATGCTGTTTTTACCCGCAGATCCGAAAGGCCGCGAGTACGCTATAAATATAATTGAATCAGCGGTTGCCAAGGAAGGTTTGCACGTGTTTGGCTGGCGTACAGTACCGACAGACCGCTCGGTATTGAATGCTCAGGCCGAGCAAACCTGTCCTTGCATACGCCAACTGTTTGTCACTCCCGCCAGCAATATGCCGACAGATGAGGATCAGCTTGAAAGAGCGTTATATCAGCTGCGCAGACGGATTGAAGGGGAGATCAGGCGGCAGCTGCCGCAGGAAGCGGCCGAAGCCTTTTATATTCCCAGCTTATCCTCGAGAACGATTGTTTATAAAGGGCTGCTTCTACCGGGACAGCTCAAAGCCTTTTATTCGGACTTGAAATGCGAGCGTTATGAATCGGCTATGGCCATGGTGCACAATCGTTTCAGCACCAATACGTTCCCGAGCTGGAGAAGAGCGCAGCCGAACCGGTACTCTTTGCATAATGGTGAAATTAACACGATCGACGGCAACATAAACTGGATGCTGGCAAGGGAAGCAGCCTTTCATTCGAAGCTCCTGCCTGATCTGGAGCTGCTTCGTCCGGTTGTTGATCCAGCCGGCAGCGACTCGGCAATGTTCGACAATGTGCTGGAGCTGCTTGTACTGTCCGGATGGTCATTGCCGCATGCCATGATGATGATGATTCCCGAGCCTTGGCACAATATTGCCGCAATGGACGAGAACAAACGGGCGTTCTATCAATACCACAGCAATCTGATGGAGCCTTGGGACGGTCCGGCTGCGATGGCCTATACAGACGGCCGGCAAGTCGGGGCTTGTCTGGATCGCAATGGACTTCGGCCTGCCCGTTACGTAGTGACAAGCGATGATTTTATCTATTTGGCCTCTGAGGCGGGCGTTGTTGATGTGCCGGAAGAGAAGGTTGTACTAAAAGGACGGCTGGGACCGGGGCAGATGCTGATCGTCGATTATGACAAAGGACGGCTGATGCTCGATGATGAAATCAAGCAGCAAATGTTCTCCTCGCATCCTTATCGTGAGTGGGCTCGGCAGTCGGTAGTCGACTTGGAAAACATGGAGCAAGCGCCTGCGGACGACAATGATGAAAGCCTGGAGTGCCAGGAGCCGTTACTGCGCCTGCAGCAGATTTTCGGCTACACCTATGAGGAATGGAATAAGGTGTTGAAGCCGATGGCGCTGGAAGGTTATGAACCTGTGAGCTCGATGGGCTATGACGCGCCGCTCGCCGTACTTTCCGACAGGCCGCAGCTGCTGTTTAATTACTTCAAACAACGGTTTGCTCAAGTGACGAATCCGCCAATTGACGCTATTCGCGAGGAGCTGGTCACCTCGGTTGAGGTACTGCTCGGTTCGGAAGGCAACTTGCTTGAGCCGAATCCGGAAAAATACAAAAAAATCCGGCTGCAGTCTCCCGTTTTGTCGGTGTCCGCAATGCGGCAACTGCGAAAATTGCATACAGCGGACTGGAAGGCTGCAACAGTTCCGATCTTGTTCCCGCATCAAGGGGATGGAAACGAAATGGAACGTGCGCTTCACACTTTGCTGCAGTCGGTTGACCGCGTTATGGGGCAAGGCTGCAATATTCTGATTTTGAGTGACCGCGGAATTGGGCGTGAGCAGGCGGCGATTCCTTCATTGCTTGCCGTCTCCGCTGTTCACCACCATTTGATCGGCACTGGCTTCAGAAGCAAGGTCAGCCTGATTGTCGAGTCCGGCGAGCCCCGCGAGGTGCATCATTTTGCCGCACTGCTCGGATATGGAGCCAATGCTGTCCATCCCTATTTGGTCTGCGCTTCATTGCCGGCTCTCGCCGAGGAGACAGGGACGAAGCTGTCGCTCGACGATCTATCCCAAAATTATGCGCGCTCAGTGAGCAAGGGAATTTTGAAAATTATGTCCAAAATGGGCATATCGACGCTGCAGAGCTACATTGGGGCGCAAATATTCGAAGCGATTGGCATCAGTGCACAGGTGGTGGAGCGATATTTCCCAAGAACTTCATCGCAGATCGGCGGGCTCAGCATCGATGATATTGCCCGTGAGACGCTGATGAGACATAGGAATGCTTACGCGAAAAGCTCCGGCTCGCTCGAAAGCGGCTCTGACCTGCAATGGCGGCCCGGCGGAGAGCCGCATATTTACCGGCCGGAGACGATTCATACGCTGCAGCATGCTTGCCGGACAGACGATTACAGCCTGTTCAAAAAATATAGCGATATGCTGCAGGAGGAAAGGGAAGGCCATGTAACTTTGCGCGGCCTGTTCCAATTGAAACCGGCATCCGCTCCCGTTCCGATCGAGGAAGTAGAGTCGGTCCAATCGATTGCCCGCCGGTTTAAATCCGGCGCAATGTCATTCGGCTCGATCAGCCAGGAGGCGCATGAAGCGATTGCGATCGCCATGAACCGCATCGGCGGCAAGAGCAACTCCGGCGAGGGGGGAGAAGATCCCGAACGGTTCGCCCCGCTGCCGAACGGAGACTCGAAATGCAGTGCAATCAAGCAGGTCGCTTCGGGAAGATTCGGCGTCAACAGCCACTATCTGGTCAACAGCGAGGAAATTCAGATCAAGATGGCGCAAGGAGCGAAGCCCGGTGAAGGAGGACAACTGGCAGGTCACAAAGTTACGCCGCAGGTGGCCAGGACAAGAGGCTCCATCCCCGGAATCGAGCTGATCTCCCCTCCGCCTCACCATGATATTTATTCGATCGAGGATTTGGCCGAGCTGATCTATGATTTGAAAAATGCCAATCCGCAAGCAAGAATAAACGTCAAGCTCGTATCCGAAGCCGGAGTTGGGACGATCGCTGCGGGCGTGGCCAAGGCCAAGGCAGATGTCATTCTGATCAGCGGCTTTGATGGAGGAACCGGGGCCGCGCCGCGAACAAGCATTAAGCATGCGGGCATGCCGTGGGAGCTGGGGCTTGCCGAAGCTCATCAAACCCTGATGCTGAACGGCTTGCGCAACCGGGTCAGACTGGAAACCGACGGGAAGCTGATGAACGGGCGCGACGTTGTCATCGCCGCTTTATTGGGCGCAGAGGAATACGGCTTTTCCACCTTGCCGCTAGTTTCCCTCGGCTGTGTCATGATGAGGGTTTGCCATATGGATACATGTCCGGTAGGCATTGCCACACAAAATCCGGAGCTGCGCAAAAAAATGGCAGGCCAGCCTGAGCATATCGTCAATCTCATGTATTTCATTGCACAGGAAGTTCGCGAATATATGGCCCAGTTAGGCTTCAGATCGATGGATGAAATGATTGGGCGCACAGATCTGCTAAAGCGGTCGGATCATGGCAATTGGAAAACGGAGAAGCTGGATCTGGCTGCGCTCCTCTATCAAGTAGAAGGGGAACGGGCATTTGCGCAGGAGCAGGATCACGAACTGGACCGGACATTAGACTCCCGTCAACTGCTGCCAATCAGCCGCAAGGCGTGGGAAAACAAAGAACGAGTGTATGCTTATCTGCCAGTCTCCAATACAGATCGTGCGGTGGGAACGCTGCTTGGCAGCGAGCTGACCAGACATTGCGGTGCGGAAGGGCTGCCGGATCACTCCATCAACCTTCAATTTCAAGGCTCGGCAGGGCAAAGCTTCGGAGCATTCATTCCGGGCGGTATGACGCTGACGCTGGAGGGCGAAGCGAACGATGCGGTCGGCAAAGGGCTGTCAGGCGGCAAAATCGTCATCTATCCAGCATCCAAATCCCAATTTACTGCTGAAGATAATGTCATTATTGGCAATGCGGCTTTTTACGGGGCAACGGCAGGCGAAGCGTTCATCCGTGGCAAAGCCGGGGAAAGATTTTGTGTCAGAAATAGCGGAGCGACAGTAGTAGTAGAAGGAATAGGCGATCATGGCTGCGAGTATATGACCGGAGGAACTGTGATCGTCCTCGGTGAAGTCGGTAAAAATTTCGCTGCCGGAATGTCGGGCGGCTTAGCTTATATTGCTGCAGCCGATGACAGCGGCCTGCGCGAGCGATGCAATCGGGAGCTCGTGCTTATAGAAGCGCTGCAGGAGCAGGACAAAAAAGAAATTTCTCATGTCAAAACACTTTTAGAGCGCCATCTGCGATTTACCGGAAGCATGGCAGCCGGACGCATGCTTCAGCAGTGGGAACAGGCAGTTGCACAATTTGTGCGCGTCATTCCTAAAGAATACAAACGCTTGCTGCAGTCAGCGGATCACTCCGCGCCTCTGCTGCTGGGCGGCAAATCTCCAGGATCGAGGTGATGATCAATGGGAAAAGCTACTGGTTTTATGGACTATGCAAGAAATCCGCTCCGTTACCGCGATCCTTTGGAGCGGACGAAAGATTGGCAGGAGGTCGCCCGTCTTCCGGATGAGGATGTATTGCGGGAGCAAGCGTCCCGCTGCATGGATTGTGCAGTTCCCTTCTGCCAAAATGGTAGTACGCTGGCAGGGATGACGACGGGGTGCCCGGTGTACAATCTCATACCGGAGTGGAACGAGCTTATCTACAAAGGTAATTGGCAGGAAGCCTATGAGCGTTTGCGGTTGACGAATCCATTTCCCGAATTTACCGGCCGCGCTTGTCCCGCTCCCTGTGAAGGAGGATGTGTCGCCTCGCTCTATGAGTCGCCGGTCACGATCAAGAACATTGAGTGGGCGATCATTGACAGGGCATTCCAGGAAGGCTGGGTTCGGCCTGCGCCGCCTGTTCTGCGTACAGGCAAAAAAGTGGCCGTAATCGGTTCCGGTCCGGCGGGTCTCGCCTGCGCCGCCGAGCTGAACCAGTACGGCCACAGCGTGACGGTATTTGAAAGGGCGGATCGGATCGGCGGCTTGCTGACTTACGGCATTCCGAAGATGAAGATCGAACAGCATGTTGTTGATCGGCGGGTGAAGCTGCTTGCCGAAGAAGGCATTCGCTTTGTTACCGGTGCCGAGGTAGGCAAGCAAATTCCGATCGAACAGCTGCAAACGGAATATGATGCCGTTGTGCTATGTATTGGCGCCACTCGTCCGCGCGACTTGACGATTCCGGGCCGGGAGCATCAGGGCATTCATTTCGCTATGGAATATCTCCATTTAAATACGAAAAGCTTGCTTGATTCCAACCTGGCCGACGGGAATTACATCTCTGCCCAAGGTTTGGACGTGATCGTCATCGGAGGTGGAGATACCGCGACTGACTGTATTTCCACTGCGCTGCGGCAGGATTGCAAAAGTCTGGTGCAATTCGACATTTACGCCAAGCGCTCCGCTGAGCGCGGCAATGAAAATCCGTGGCCGCAATATCCCGTCATTCATAAGCTGGATTCCGGGCAAGAGGAAGCGATGAAGCGGTTTGGCAAAGATCCGCGCGCTTTCGCTACTTCGGCGATCGAATTTCTCGGCGATGCATCAGGAAAAATTGCCGGTGTCAGAAGCCAAGCGCTGAACGCCAGTAAGGAAGCGGTCCCCGGAACGGAGCGGGTGTGGCCTGCTCAGCTCGTTCTGCTGGCAATCGGCTTCCAGGGTCCGGAACCGGAGCTGCTCGAGCAAATGCAAATAAAGCGAAACACACGCTCCGCTGTTTCCACCGTTGCAGGCTCGTATCGAACCAGTGCCAATGGCGTATTTGCTGCCGGGGATGCCCGCCGGGGTCAAAGTCTTATCGTCTGGGCGATTCAAGAAGGCAAAGAAGCGGCCAAAGAATGCCATCAATATATTATGAGATAGAGGGAGTCGCCATGACTATGTACGATATACAGCAGCTGTTCGCAGGGCGCATCGGCGGACAGCAGTTCGGATTAAAAAATGAGATCTACAAGTTTGAGAAAATCAAGCGGGGCAAAAAAGAGGCGATGCTGGCCAATCCGCATATCGAATTGATTGATCTGGGGGTAGGCGAGCCGGATGCGATGGCAGACGGAACGGTTGTGCAAATTTTGGAGCAGGAAGCGCGGAAACCGGAGAACCGCTTTTATGCGGATAACGGAATTGGCGATTTCAAGCAGGCGGCCGCTTCCTATATGGAGCAAGTATTTGGAGTAAGCGGTATTGATCCGGAAACGGAAATCAACCACGCCATCGGTTCCAAATCTGCTCTGGCTATGCTGCCCGCCGCCTTTATTAATCCGGGAGATATTGCGTTCATGCCGTCGCCTTGCTATCCGGTGCTGGGCACACATACCCGATACTATGGCGGGGAAGTCGTTCATTTTCCTTTAACAGAAGAGAACGGCTTTCTTCCCGACCTGAATGCGTTTGATGAGGATGTATTAAAACGAGCGAAGCTGCTTTATTTGAATTATCCGAATAACCCTACCGGCGCTGTGGCCAGCAAGGAATTTTTTGCGGAAGTCGTCCAGTTTGCCAAACAAAACCGGCTGATCGTCGTGCATGACGCCGCTTATGCTGCACTTGTATTCGATGATACAGAACCGTTAAGCTTTCTGTCTGTTCCCGGGGCGAAGGATGTCGGGGTGGAGCTGCATTCGCTCTCCAAGTCGTTCAACATGACAGGGTGGCGGATCGGATTTGTGGCGGGAAACGCCAAAATCGTCAACGCCTTCGCTACGGTGAAGGACAATAACGACTCCGGTCAATTTATTCCGATTCAGAAGGCGGCGGCCTATGCGCTTGCCCATCCTGAAATTACAGAGCAGACAGCTTTGAAATACTCGCGCAGACATGAAATGCTGACAGGTGCGATGCGTGCTTGCGGGTTCCGCGTTACAAAACCGAAAAGCTCCTTTTTCCTGTATACCAAAATCCCCAGAGGGATTGTGAACGGTCCGCAATTTGAAACGGCAGAGCAATTTTGCCAATACTTGCTCAAAGAGCATCTTATCTCCAGCGTTCCGTGGGATGATGCAGGCCCGTATGTGCGTTTTTCGGTTACATTTCAGGCAAGCAGCTTACAAGAGGAGCAGCGTATTGTGGAAGAAATTAAAACGCGACTCGGCAGAGCTGAGTTTGTCTTTTAGGGCGAGGAGTGAAGAGCAGTGCTGTTTACGAAAATGCACGGTTTAGGCAATAAGTATATCTTTTTTAATCTGCTGGATGCTGATCTGGAAGAACAGGACTTATCGGAGCTGGCCAAATCAGTATCAGATGTTAATTTCGGAATCGGTTCGGACGGCATGATTCTTATTTGCCCCTCCAATAAAGCTGATTTTCGCATGAGAATATTCAATGCCGACGGCTCGGAAGGGAAAACGTGCGGCAACGGCTTGCGCTGTACGGCAAAATATTTGTTCGATAGCGGTTATTCCAATGCAACTCAATTTACGATTGAAACGTGGGGCGAGATCGTCAGCGTGGAGGTAGAGCTTGAGATCAATCAGCATCAGCCGACGGTGCGGAATGTAAAGGTCGATATGGGGATGCCGGGGCTGAGCAAAGAAACCTTGCCGATGAAAGGCGACGCGCGTTCTACAACAATAAGCGAACCGTTCGCATTTGAGGATCAGATGTTTCATTTGACGTGCGTATCGATGGGCAATCCTCATGCCATTCTGTTCGTCGATGATGTAAATGCCTTTCCACTGGAGCAATGGGGCCCGAAAATCGAACACGCCGATTTGTTTCCGGAAAGAGTCAATGTCGGTATCGTTCATGTATTAAACGAGCGGGAAATCAATTACCGTGTTTGGGAAAGAGGATCGGGCCTGACTATGGCTTGCGGCACAGGAGCCTGTGCTGCTGTAGTTGCCGCCACTTTGAACAAGAGACTGAATAAAGATGAGCCCATCACAGTCCATTTGCCTGGCGGAGATTTGACGATTCGTTGGGATCGGAACAACCATGTATGGAAAAGCGGCCCGGCCGCATATATTTGCCACGGAGAATTGGAGCTGCCTATTGCTCAATAAAAACCGTACACTTATTTTCTATTAGGTAAATAATGTTCGCTTTTATGACTTCGATGCAAATAATATACCATTGAATCCAAATGAATGTTCATATTTTCGTGTTATCATTTTATATAGCCGCAAACAAACGAGAGGAGCAAGGAAGATGAAAAGAGCTTACAGCAAGGAACAGATTCTTAACATCGCTCACGAGGAAAATGTACGTTACATCCGTTTGCAGTTCACTGATTTGTTCGGAACGATTAAAAATATTGAAATTCCAATCAGTCAGCTTCCCAAGGCTTTGGACAATAAAATGATGTTTGACGGCTCCTCTATAGAAGGCTTTGTCCGCATTGAAGAGTCCGATATGTACCTTTATCCGGATCTGAACACCTGGATGATCTACCCGTGGGAAGCGGAGAAGGGGAAAATCGCTGCTCTTATCTGCGATGTATATACAACCGAAGGCAAGCCGTTTGCCGGCGATCCGCGCGGAATTTTGAAGCGCGCCTTAAAGGACATGGAAGAGATGGGCTTCACGGCGATGAATGTAGGACCGGAACCTGAATTTTTCCTTTTCAAGACGGACGAGCATGGTCATCCGACTATGGAACTGAACGATAACGGGGGATATTTTGACCTGGCGCCAACCGATCTTGGCGAAAACTGCCGCCGGGAAATCGTGCTGACGCTGGAGGAGATGGGTTTCGAGATTGAAGCCTCCCACCATGAGGTAGCTCCAGGCCAGCATGAGATTGATTTCAAATATGCCGATGCCGTAACGGCAGCCGACCAAATCCAGATGTTTAAGCTTGTCGTGAAAAATATAGCAAGAAAGCACGGGCTTCATGCTACATTTATGCCAAAGCCGTTGTTCGGTATGAACGGCTCCGGTATGCACTGCCATCAATCGCTGGCGCGGGGCAGTGAGAACACATTTGCCTGCGAGCAGGACGAATTGGGACTGAGCGATACGGCTAAACACTACTTGGCCGGAGTTTTGAAGCATGCCCGCGCCTTCACCGCCATTACCAATCCGACGGTCAACTCATATAAGCGGCTGGTACCGGGATACGAGGCTCCTTGCTATATTGCCTGGTCAGCCAAAAACCGCAGCCCGCTCGTCAGAGTTCCGGCAAGCGGCGGAGTGAGCACACGAATTGAGCTGAGAAATCCCGATCCGGCGGCAAATCCTTATCTTGCTCTTGCGGTTATGCTCGCCGCCGGCCTGGACGGAATCCGCAACGAGCTTCCTCTCGTTGCTCCTGTGAATCAAAATATTTACACGATGGAAGATAAAGTGAAAGAAGAATGGGGCATAATAAGTTTGCCGTCCAGCTTGCAAGAAGCGCTTGACGAGCTGGTTCAGGATGAAATAATGACGAATGCACTGGGAGATCATGCGCTCGAGCGGTTTGTAGAAGCGAAGCAAATCGAATGGGATATGTTCCGTACGCAAGTTCATCCGTGGGAAAGAGAGCAATACTTGACCTTATACTAGAGAGGGAGTGAGGATAGATGCAGGCAAGACTGCTGTTGGAAGATGGTACGCTCTTTGTTGGCCAGGCATTCGGAGCGGAGGGGAACTCGTCAGGTGAAGTTGTCTTTAATACCGGGATGGCGGGTTATCAGGAGCTCCTTACCGACCCATCTTATTGCGGACAAATTATAACGATGACCTATCCTCATATCGGCAATTATGGAATAACGAGAGATGATTTTGAAGCGGTGCGGCCTTTCATTCACGGCTTCGCCGTCAGAAAATATGAAGAGGTTCCAAGCAATTGGCGAGCTCAATATACACTTGATTATTTCCTTAAAGAATATGGCATTGTCGGCATCAGTGAAATCGATACGCGCATGCTTACGCGAATCATTCGCCAGTCCGGCACAATGAGAGGTATTTTGTCGACTGCGAATGAGCCGGTTGAGGAACTGAGGGAAATGCTGAATAGCATGGAGCCGATGAGAGATCAGGTAGCCCGCGTTTCTACGCGCAGCGTATTCAGCGTCCCCGGCAATAAAGAGCGAATCGTGCTTGTCGATTTTGGCGCCAAGAGCGGGATTGTGAAGGAGCTTGCCAGTCGCGGCTGCGACGTTGTCGTCGTCCCGCATGATACGACAGCCGAGCAGATTCGCCGTCTCGTGCCGGACGGCATCCTGCTCTCCAACGGTCCTGGCGACCCGAAGGATGTACCTTATGCGGTGCGGATGATTCAAGAGCTTCTAGGCGAATTTCCGATATTCGGCATTTGTCTCGGCCATCAGCTGTTCGCCTTGGCGTGCGGCGCGGATACAGAGAAGCTGAAGTTCGGTCATCGTGGCGGAAATCATCCTGTCAAAGATCTGCGAACAGGCAAATTTTATATGACCTCGCAAAACCACGGCTACACGGTGAACGCTGATTCGATTGCCGGCACGGAGCTGGAGGTTACGCATATTAACAACAATGACCGCACAATTGAAGGATTGCGGCATAGCAAATTTGCGGCCTTTTCTGTACAGTATCACCCCGAGGCTTCACCGGGTCCGCTGGATTCCAATTACTTGTTTGACGATTTTTTGGCCCAGATCGCTTCGTTCAAACGCGATCAGCCCCGGGTCGTGCGTCAAGCGCAAATGCTGGTCAAGTAAGCGCCGGTTAAAGGTTGAACAGGTGCGTTGCCGCTGCTGTTCAACCTTTTTTTAACGGGCAACTGTGAGTCATGCGGACACAGAATCCGCTATTTTGTCGTGACCCGACTAGTTCGGAGGGTTCGCGGACATAGGATCCGTTATCGGCTGGTTTTGCCGGGTTTTCGCGGCAATTTAAAGCAAATAACGGAACCACGGTCCGCTTCGCCGTCAATTTGACATGTTTGTTCGCAGATAACGGATCCATTGTCCGCGACGGCCCACTTCACCCGCGCTTGCAGATGTCCACAACGAATAGACAGCCCCCTACGGTCCGTGTGCAAGCCGTTTTTGTTGTTTTGTTCACAGATAACGGATCTACGGTCCGCGCGGTCCGCCGATTCGCCCGCCTTACAAAAATGTCGATTGGACACTGTCCAAAATTAATCGACAGCCTCCTACGGTCAGCTGATGAACGAACGCTAACGGATGTCATGGCCGCTATTTTCGAAAAATCGACCGATCTGAAATTGTAACGGAACTGTGCGCCGTTATTTGATGATTATGAGCACAATTTCGCCAGAAAATGGCCCATTAAGATCGCTCACGTCCGTTAGATTTCAAAAAGGAGTGTTATTGACGAAATAGCGTCTGTGACTTCCGCTAGATAAAACTTGGCGACACGCGGTGTCAGCCTAAGCCGTTATTCTCACGACCTAAACGCTTGCGTCCGGGGAAGTTCCGGAAAAGCGTTATTTTTTATTTAATGGATCGTAATGTTTTCTTAATGATTTCGTACAAGCCTGTCAAGATTTGCGCCGTAAAGTAAAGGTAATGAAGTTACGCAAGCCACAGGAGGCGCAGGAAATGAAAACTTTACTCTATCTATTTTACGGCGGCAAGTCGGTTGAATATGAAGTTTCATTAAAGACAGCATTTACCGCACTGCAGTCAATAGATTTGCACAAATATACGGTATATCCGATTCATATTGCACGCGACGGCCGCTGGAGCTGCAGCGGGGCGCTTGAAAGGGCGATTAGCTCAATCGAGGAGCTGACTGCTTCGCAAAGCGGCAGGACCAGTGTGGCAGCATCGATTGGTCAGCTGCTATCCACCATATTTAACCAGGAAGGGAAGAAAGTTGTACTGCCGATGCTGCACGGCACGGGCGGGGAGGACGGTACGCTCCAGGGGATGATGGAGCTGCTCGATATTCCTTATGTTGGCAATGGCGTGCTGTCTTCGGCGATGGCATTGGATAAGGCTGTTTGCAAGACGATTTTGCAGCAAGCCGGTATTGCGCAAATTGAGCATTTGACTTATAGCTGGCGCGACTGGAAGCTTTACGGGGAGCAGGTGAGCGGGCAAATCGAGCAAACGATCGGCTACCCTTGTTATGTGAAGCCGGCCTCGCTGGGCTCCAGCGTTGGCATTAGCAGATGCCAGCAGCGTAGTGAGCTTGATGCGGCGCTTAGCGAAGCTTTTCGCTTCGATCGTAAAATCGTCGTCGAGCGCGACGCTTGCGCCCGCGAGATCCAGGTTGCGGTAATGGGCAACGATCATCCGGCCGCTTCTTGGCCGGGAGAGTTTATCCACGAAGGATCTTTCTTTCATTATGAGGCTAAATATTTGGACCCGCAGCTTCAAATGTCCATTCCGGCCGATCTGCCGGCTTCGATTACAGAGCAAATCAGGGAAACCGCAGTGAAAGCCTACACTGCTTTAGGATGCAGCGGGCTGGCGCGCGTCGATTTCTTTGTCGATGGCCGGCAGCAAATTTACCTGAATGAGATTAATACAATGCCCGGCTTCACGAATTGCAGCATGTATCCTGTTATGTGGGAAAGAACTAACGGGACTTCTTATGGCGAGCTGATTGAGCGGCTAATTGATTATGCGCTTGAGCGCCATCTGGAGCGGCAGTCGATCGAATATGCGAGGTGAGTGCAGATGGGAGAGCGTATACCAAATTATAAACGTGCTGGCAGAATAGATGCTATTCAGCGCGAAACGTATGCCGAGGTCGATCTGGCAGCTATTCGGCATAATGCGCGCTATATTCGGCAACTGCTGCCAGCTGGCACGTCCTTTATGGCTGTAGTCAAAGCCGATGGTTACGGACATGGCGGGGTCGCTGTAGCCAGAGAAGCGCTTAGAGCAGGCGCGGATCAGCTCGCTGTCGCTTATTTGAGCGAAGCGCTTGAGCTGAGAAATTGCGGCATAACCGCCCCGATCCTCATTTTGACGCCAATCGCACCGGCGGAAGTTCCGCTTGCTGTGAAGCGGAATTTAATGCTGACGGTAGCTTCAGCCGCTTGGCTGCAGCAAATGCGGGCGTATAAGCCGGTTGCATCTGCAGTGAAATTGAAACTTCATCTAAAGCTGGACACCGGCCTGGGAAGAGCGGGCATTCGCGAGCGATGGGAGTGGGAGCAGATGCTGCCGCTGCTGCGGGAAGCAGATATTGCCATAGAAGGCGTATACACTCATTTTGCCACAGCAGGGCAGGAGGATACGAGCTATATGGAGCAGCAGCGCGATCGTTTTATGGAAATGGCCGGCTGGGTGAAGTCCTCGGGACTGGCTGTACGACGCTATCACTCTGCTGGAAGCGCCGCAGCGCTGCGCTTTCCCGAACTGGCAATGGATATGGTAAGAATAGGAGCGGCGCTTTATGGATTTACCCCAAGACTGCTGCGTGAAAGGAATCTGTTGAAACCGGCGCTGCAGCTGCATAGCCGGCTCATACAGGTGAAGCAGGTGAGGAAAGGGGAATACATCGGCTATGATCAATGTTACCAGGCCGAGCAGACGGAATGGGTGGGCACTGTGCCGATCGGTTATGCCGATGGCTGGAATCAAAGTCTGCGCCTGACAGAAGTGCTGGTTGATGGCCAGCGCGCGCCTATTATCGGAAAAATATGTATGGATCAAATGATGATCAGGTTGCCTAAGCATTATTTGCCCGGCACGCGTGTTACACTGATCGGACGCCAGGGCCAGGAGCAAGTAACATGTGCGGAGCTGGCGCAATGCCTGGGGGGCGCGGCTCAGGAAATTACGAGCAGTCTGGCCGCGCGCGTGCCGCGCATCTATTAAATTCGCGATTTTACTGATCTGGCGTATTCTGTCGGCGACATGCCGACGATCATTTTAAACTGTCTGGAGAAGCTGTGGACACTGCTATATTGCAGCAGCTCGGCAATTTCAGTTATATTATGTCTTTCCTCGCGGATCATTTGCTTGGCGCGTTCGATCTTCAAGGAGCGAAAATGATGCATAATGCTTTGTCCGGTGCGTTCCTTGAAGATGGCAAAGGCATGGCTGCGGCTAATGCTGAACGCTTGACATATACGTTCGACCTTTAAGCTTTGAAATACATGCTGCTCCATATAAGCGGAGATTTGCCGGATTAAATCTCTGTCGCTCTGTTCCTTGGCTGCACCGGACAAGCGGTGGCGCGGCATGGAGCTGTCCATGTCCTCCAGCAGGTGAATGAGCAGCAGCTCCAAGTAAATACGCACTTGCTGTTCCGCAGCGGGAGGGGCATCCTCCCGCTTTTTTAATGTATGATTGCGCGGATCGTCGAACGGAGGATGGAAGGCGGCAAAGCCGTTTTTGAGCAATTGGGCCATCAGCTGCTGCTGCGAATCATTTAATGAAAATAGTTTGTTTTCAAAATTGCGCATGCCGGGAGAGCGGCATACGAAGGATATAATGATCACATTCGGGGCAATACGTTTGTTGGCCCATACATTGTGATATTCATTTGGCTTGTGAAAAATAATATCCCCCTGCTTAAGCAAGAAAATTTCTTCATCGGCAATCACCTCAACCTCGCCGCGGTCGACGTAGACAAATTCCCAGAAGTTATGCTTTTCCCCATCAAAAATAAAGTCTTTGGAAAATTCGAAATAATGCAGAGAGACGATCTGCCGGACCGTTATATAGTCGGAAAGCTTCGTTCGCGGAAAACGCTTGGATTTGGTTGCCATTGCGACTCCCTCCTGTAAGCAATACTATAGCAAAAATGGACGATTTGATAAAGGAATCAGACGCAATGGTAAAGAAAAAGGGAGTCGGATCAATTACAATTCATTGTAAGCGCATTATTCAAGAAAAACCGGCTTGACCGCCGGGGACAAGTCTGGAGAGAGGACAATGAATATACTTGCTGTCGGATGCCATCCCGATGATTTGGAAATCGGCTGTTCCGGCACACTTGCTGCCTTGAGAAAGCAAGGGCATCATGTGACCATGTGCCATGTCGCGAATGGGGACAAAGGGCATGCTGTCATACGCCCAAAGGAATTAAGCGAAATCAGGGCGAAGGAGGCTCGGGCTGCCGGAGCGCTAATTGGCGCCGATGTTGTAAGCTTGCAAATTCCGGATTTGCAGCTCAAAGCAGAAAACCAACAGGCCGTTCATGAATTGATTCGTCTTATTCGCGATGTAAAGCCGGATTTCATCATTACGCACAATCCCGACGATTATATGGTCGATCATCAGGAAGTCAGTAAAGCCGTATTCGATGCCAGCTTCTCGGCCAGTGTGCCGCATATGCTGCCCGATACGCCGGCTTATTCTTCAATTGTGCCGATTTATTATATGGATACACTGGCAGGCGTTAATTTTTTGCCGGAAGAATATGTCGACATAAGTGAGTTTATTGATATGAAAATTGCGATGAACGATTGTCATCGCAGTCAGATCGATTGGCTGCGCGAGCATGACAATATCGATTTTCTGGAATTTGTCCGCAGCTGCTCCCGCTTTCGCGGCTTGCAATCAGGCGTGATGTACGGGGAGGGCTTCAGGCGTTGCAAAGCGTGGCCGCGCATGACAACCAAGCGGCTTCTGCCCTAGCGGATATATTAAATTTTGAAGAGGAGTTGGATACAAGATGGATTTTATGAGCACACAAAAAGGTTCCTTGCTGGAAGGCTTCTATCCTGCCGGATGGGATTTTGCCAAAATTGACGCATGCTGTTCGCATGCCCCGGAAGCGATTACAGAACGTCAATCGTTCTGGCATCCGGAGTTTGAGCCAGTCGTTTGCGAGCAAGTGGGCGACTTTGATGTTATGCTTGGTCATGAAATTGCGCTGGAAATAAAGCGCACCGGTGAAGAAGGACGGCAATTGGCGCTGATCCTTCCGGTTGGTCCGATGGGCATGTACAAATGGGCAGTCTATTTCTTGAAGGCGTGGAATGTGAGCTGCGCTCATGTACATGGCTTCAATATGGATGAGTGGAGCGACGCCGACGGCAATACGCTTGCGGCCAGCAACTCGGGATCGTTCGAAAATGCGATGCAAAATGCTTTCTACGGTCCGCTCGGTGAACTGACTGTACCGAAAGCCCAGCGCAATTTCGCAACGAAAGAAAATTTGCCTGCTTATGGCGAAAAAATCGCTGCATTAAAAGCGGGCAATGCCAAGCTGGTGACGATTTTCGGCATCGGGCGCATGTGCCATATTGCCTTTTGGGAGCCGCAATTTGCTGCAGAATTTTCATCCGAGGAAGAATGGAAGAGCCAGAATTACCGGATCGGCGCCAAGCTGCATCCGCTCACCATTGAGCAAAATGCGATTACTAGCTTTAAGAGCCGGACAACGCTCGTTCCATGTACGGCTAATACAATAGGGCCCGGCCTGTTTTTGCAGTCGGACCGAATTATCGGGGGCTGCGACGGGGCGCTCGGGCGCGGCATGCAGTGGCAGGGAATGTCGCTGTGGATGACGCTGCGGTACGGTCCGAGCATGTGGATTCCTTCGACTTATATGCCAACAATGCCTGGAAAGCTGTTTTTCTTGCAGGAACTGGCTGGGCCGCTGACGGCAGAATGCAATTGATCGAAAAAAGGTTGGGTAGGACAGGGACTGCTCAGCCTTTTTTTGCTCTAAGACGAAGCAGGAACTTTAGGCTGCTACTTGGTGACTCGGACAACATTGCCATGGTATTATTAGGCAAGCGAAGGAGGGGAACTGAGATGACAGTGAAGCAAATTTTGCCGTTTGGCGATCCGATCTTGCGCAAAACGGCGAGACCGGTTGATACGATGAATGAACGTACCTTTAAGCTGCTGGATGATCTGGCAGAAACATTATATGCCAGCGATGGCCGGGCTGGTCTGGCCGCCCCGCAGATTGGCATTTTGCGCCGGGCGATCGTAATGGATTGCGGCAGCGGCCTGATTGAGCTGATCAACCCTGAGATTATCGAAAGCGAAGGCGAGCAGTACGGCACTGAGGCCTGCTTGTCCTACCCGGGCTACTACGGTTATGTGAAGCGCGCCAACCGGGTTAAGGTGCAGACGCTGAATCGCCAGGGAGAGACAATCGTGCTTGAGGGCGAAGGGTTCCTGGCCCGCTGTATGCAGCATGAGATCGACCATTTGAATGGCGTTCTGTTTATCGACCATGTGCAGGAAGAATGGCTGTCTCATGAGCATACAGGCCAGAAGATTAAATTGTTTGATGTGCTTCGGCTATCGCGGCAATGAGTCAGTATAACAGCCGCCATAAATAAAACGTGGCATAAGCTTCCCAGGAGGACCAAGCGGCAGCAAGCTCCGTAATTTCCTGCTTGGTCGGTTTACGCTCCATACCTTTTAAATGCTTGATTGCATTATGGAGACCGACGTCATCAATGGGGAATGCATTCGGAAAACGCAAGCAGCGCATCAGCACATAGTTGGCTGTCCACGGCCCGATTCCGCGAATGCGCAGCAGCATCCGTTCCGCTGCTTGCAGGCTGCCGCTAGCCAAAAGCTGCTCCTTCGAAAGCTCCCCCTCAGCAATTAAAGAGGCGACTCCGATCAAATATTCGCTTTTGCGCCCTGTCAGCTGCAAGCTTGTTAGCTGCCCGACTGACAGGCCGGCAATGATTGCGGGATCAGGAAAAAGCAAATATTGACGCCCCTCATAAGCGATGCCTTCCCCGAATTGCTCAACAAGCCGCCGTTTTAATGTGTAAGCAAAGGGCAAATTAATTTGTTGGCCGATAATGCCCCAGCATAATGCCTCGAACAGATCGGGGATCCCCATTATTCGCAGGCCGGGAAAGCTTGCTACCGCATGCTGCAGCAAAGGCTCGCGAACCGCGCAGTCATAAAACGGCTGCAAATCGGTATCGAGGTCAAGCCATTCCCGAACGTAGCGGCTAACCGCCGCTTGCAGCTGCGCAGTATCATTACCGCACAAAAAACGAACCTCCAGCGCCGGCTTATCGGAAGCCGCTTCGCGTAGTTCTATAATGATTGTTTGCCCCTCCAGCTGCAATGCCCGCTTTATGCCTCCATCCAAAATATGATACATGCATTCATCGGGAGAGCGGCTCAAATAATGAAGGTTTTGCGTGAAATTAAAATGGGCAGGTGTTTCGATTTGAAGAATAGTAGACATCTTTAATACCAGCTCCTTTTGCTCTGCCCCAATTGTAAAGGATTTTCGGGTGCTTTGCACACGGAATCTTGCTCACTTGCTTTGTATAAAATCGATAGCTGCACTTGAAATGGCCCATTTGAATTTAGAAAATTTAGGATTGAAACTTGTTATTTACTCGTGTAAAATTAGCGCAAGAGGGTGAACTAACCTCTACATCGCTAATTTTTTTAAAATTTTACACGAGTAAATATTTTGGAGGGGACAATTATGGTTGCACAGCTTCATCTTCCGGCGTTGACAGAGCAGTTTGAAAAAGACGGTTATTTGCTGATACCAAATGCGCTTCCGGCCGAACAGGTTGAACGCCTCAACCTGGCCATCGACCGTATTATCGCCGAAGAACCGGAATCGCTGGCCTACAATGTATATCATAGCGTTGAAAGCGACCCGGCAATATTGGAATTGATCGATCATCCGCAATTATTGCCGCTCATGGTGAAATTGCTCGGCTACAATATCCAGCTGCACATTTCGCACCTTACCGTTCGCAAGCCGAATCCCGCTGATTTTAAAACCGCGACGAGCAGCTTTATCAATTGGCACCAGGATGGTCCGCATCCGTCATTTCCGGCAATTGGCGGACTTACATCGACCTACTATATTAAAATCTGTTACATTTTGAGCGATATGTCCGAACCGAACCGCGGCAATACAAAAGTTATCCCCGGCAGTCATCGTATTCCCGATTTCAAGCCGAATGATTATGATGTGAATACGCCGGTAGAAGGAGAGGTGGCCATTTGCGGCAAGCCGGGCGACGCCTTCATTTTTCCGCAAAACCTTTGGCATGCCGGCTCGCCAAATCGGACGGAAGGATTTGAAAGGCGACAATTATTTATCGGCTACAGCCCGATCTGGATGCGGCCAATTGATTACCATACTGCCTCCGAGCAGCTGCTGGCGGGTGCAAATCCGCTCCGCCGTCAACTGCTAGGCGACATCAGCACTAATTATTTTAACTATTACGTTCCTAATTTAGATCAGGTGCCGCTCAAACAATATAGTGATCACTAATTAAAAAAACGGAGGCTTCACCAGGCGGTGTTAGCCTCTTTTTTTCAATGAAAGGTTAGTCAGGCGGACCATGGTTCCGTTATCTGTGAACGAAATAGCTAAAACGGCTGGCTCGCGGACCGTAGGTCCGCAAACAAGATGAACGTAAGACATTTTCGGGAACTATATAAGTTGAATTAGTTTTTAGACAATCAAGGCAAGAAAAAGGGGGGTGTTAATCTGAATGATTTTTCGCATAGAATTATTGAAATTAGCGCGAAATGATCAATTGTATATGATATTTCATACAGATTCATCGATTTTGCCTGCTTCAAGGTAAAATCTGTATGATTTTTCGCATAGAATCGGCGAAATCAACGCGAAATGATCAATTGTATATGATATTTCATACACAATCATCGCGCAAGCTCTTTTCATGGCTAACGAATGCTTCGCTTTTTCAGCATCCATTCACAATTCTTGCATTTATCCTGTCCCTTTCTTTAATTCAACTTATATAGAAGCGGTTTTCATTAAAAAATGGAGGAATAATTCTTTTTATATCTTAAAAACGGTACAAAAATCTTTCTTTTGAAGCAAAACCTTGCTATAGTGGGAGAGGAATAATGAAACCCGTGAGGAGCTGTAGATGATATGAAAATAAATTTAGCAGAAACATGGAAAAAAGGCTGTATTGTATCCTGCCAGGCTTTGGAGCATGAGCCGCTATTTGGCTCGCATTTCATGGCAGCAATGGCAGCCGCCGCTGAAGAGGGCGGAGCAGTCGGCATTAGAGCGAATACGCCGGTGGATATCGCGGCGATCAAGCAAGCGGTTAAGTTGCCGGTAATGGGCTTGTACAAAGTGGACTATGAAGGCTATGATGTATATATTACGCCGACTATGCGCGAAATTGCAGCCGTAATCGAAGCCGGAGCCGATGCAGTCGCGCTGGATGCTACAAAGCTGCCGCGTCCGGACGGATTAACGCTTGAGCAGGTCATTGGCCAAATTCGCGAGCAGTATCCGCAAGTGGCGATTGTGGCAGACGTCTCGACCTTTGAGGAGGGCGTTGCTGCGATGGACTTAGGCGTAGATTTTGTGTCAACGACTTTATCAGGCTACACAGCGCACAGCAAGCAGCAGAGCGGGCCGGATATTGAACTGGTGGCGCAGTTAGCCGAACTGCATCGTACACCGGTGTTGGCGGAGGGACGCATTTGGACGACTGAGGACAGCCAGCGCTGTATTGAGGCAGGAGCACATGCAGTCGTTGTTGGTACAGCAATCACCCGCCCTCAGGAAATTGCCCGCCGCTTTGTCCAAGCGGTAAAGGAGAGCGCACAGCATGGTGAATGAAGTCGCAATTGGCGTCGACATTGGCGGCACTAAGATTCATTTTGCGATCACGGATCGCGATGGGAATATTCTTAATCAGCATATCGTGCCAACGCCGGTCAAGGAAGGATCAGCGCGCATTATGGAGCAGGTTCTGCTGGGAATCGAAAAAATGGTTGACGCACATGCCGCCGGTGATAGCGGCCAAACTGTCATTACCGGCATTGGGATTGGCAGTGCGGGTCAAATCAACTTCGAGACCGGGGAGGTTGATCATGCCGTCGATACGATTCCCGGCTGGACAGGAACGAAAATACGCGCACAGGTCGAGGGTAAATTTCCGTTCCCGGTCTATGTAGATAATGATGTAAATGTCGTCGCCTTAGCAGAAAAATGCTATGGCGCAGGCTTGCAATACAAACATTTTCTATGTGTGACTTTAGGTACTGGCGTCGGCGGCGCGATTGTCAACGAGGGAGAGATCGTTCGCGGAGCTTTCGGCGCGGCAGGGGAATTCGGCCACATAACGGTTAATTATGCCGGACCTCGATGCAGCTGCGGCAATTATGGTTGTATAGAACTTTATGCTTCTGGCACTGGAATTGCGCGCGTTGCGCAGGAAGCGATTGACAGCAATGGCTGGAAGCCGGCGTGGCCGGCCGATTCGCGCGCTGTCCTGCAGGCTTGGCAGCAAGGGGATGAGCAGGCCGCTATCGTGATGCAGGAAGTTATTCACGCTTTAAGCGCTGCGCTTGCCAGTCTGATTCACGCTTTCAATCCGCAAGCAGTCATTATTGGCGGCGGAGTAGCCGATTCCGGGGAACAATTCCTGTCTGAGCTGCGCAAGCAGACCGGGGAGCGCACAGCTCCGGCGATGTGGCGTTCAACTAAGCTGCTGCCTGCAGTTGTCGGCAATCATTCCGGCGTTATTGGCGCTGCGGCGCAAGTATGGCTTTATTCTGACGGAAAGTAGAGGGAAACAGCATGAAGCAGGTTAGAAAGTTGTCCAGTATATCGAATACGCTATTGATGATAACCAGCATCTACAATTCTTTGACCAAGGCGGAGAAGAAGGTGGCTGATGCTGTGCTCCGCGATCCGGAAGAAGCGGTGCTGGCGACTGTCACTGACCTGGCTGAAAAGGCTGCAGTCGGAGAAACGTCCGTCATACGATTTTGCCGCAAGCTTGGCTTCCACGGATACCACGAGTTCAAGCTGGCGATCGCTCAAGATCTCGTAACAGCTCCGACGCATATAAGCGGCGGGCATATTGATGATGGCGATGACTCGGCGACGATTGTCGGCAAAATCACTGCCAATAATGTACAGATGCTGCAAGATGCGATGGATTTCATTGATGTAGATGCGTTGAACGACGCTGTGCGGCTGCTGCTTGGCGGGGAACGTATTTTAATTTATGGAGTTGGATCCTCTGGCATTACTGCACTCGATGCTCATTATCGTTTTATGCGGCTGGGCCTGAATGTGGAGATTCAGCGAGATGCGCATATTATTGCAATGTCGGCTGCGCTTGTCCGCAATGGCGATATCGTGTTCGGGATATCGACCTCGGGCAGCACGAAGGATTTGGTCGATCCGATCAAGCAGGCCAAGCAAAACGGGGCCAAAATCATTTGCCTGACAAGTCATGCCAAATCGCCGATAACGACTTATGCGGACACGGTACTGTTGTCTCCATCGAAGGAATCCCCGTACCAAGGCGGTGCCCTTTCAACTAAAATAGCACAAATACACATTATCGAGGTGCTGTCCAACTTGATTATGATGGAGAAGAAGGAAGCAGCCTTTGATTCAATAAAAAAGACGGCTAGCGCCGTCGCATCCAAGCTGTATTAATTTTGCTGTTTCACGCCTCTGCCGCATGGCAGAGGCTTTTTTGATTTTTATATGTTTTAAAATTTCAGGGGAAGAAACTTGCCTCGCTCCAAGGACGGCATCAGCCGTTTCTTCTTGTGATAACGCATTATTAGCGGCCCTTCGGCAGGGCAAGCTGGTATTTGCGGGAAAGAAAGTCCATATACTTACGCAAGTAACGCCAGCTTACAAAAGCAATCCCGCCAACGATCCCGCCGATAGGCAGAGCGTACAGCATGCTCCACTCAGTGGGAACTTCCAATCCGGGGCCAAGATTCATATTAATCCATGTTACCCCAAAAGTGCGAATAATTCCTGCAATCACAATAAGCGTTGCGCAAAACCCGAATCCATAGGCGACGACAGCCAGCACTGGTATGACCATCACGCTTAAAAGACCGGTTGTACAATAGAAGCTGATCATAGCTAACACATCTTTAAAGGAACGGCCCGAATGATGTTCAATCATATATTCATTCCGGTAGGCTTTCGCCAAAGTACGCGGATCGCCAAGGCGGGCAAGAATTGCCGCTTCATGTTGACCGCTCAAAGTCCCATCAATAATATGACTTTCGATTTCTCTTACGGCATCAAGACGCTCCTCCTCAGGCAGCTGATGAAGCATCTCGTATAGCTTTGCCAAGTAATCCTTACCTTGCGGACTCATTGTGGTATATCACCTCTATAAAGTTGTAATTGATCAATAGCCTCGGAAAGTTTGTTCCATTCCAATGAAATTGCTGAAAGTAAATGCTGGCCGGAGTCGGTAAGTGTGTAATATTTTCTTGGCGGTCCGGATTCCGATTCTTTCCAAAAAGAATCGATATACTTTTCTTTCAACAATCGTCTCAGCAGAGGGTATAACGTACCTTCTGTAACAGCTAGCGACTCCCATCTATTGAGCAATGTCACGAGTTCGTAGCCATAACGCGCTTCACGGCTAATGAGAAGCAGTATGCTGTACTCCAGCAGTCCGCGGCGCGCTTGGGATGTCCATTCGGACATATTCATTCATAACCCTCCTCCCTAGTATAGGGTAACACAAGCTATTATGCGTTGCAAGGTACTAGGTGAAAAAAGCCATCTTGCAGAGCTGTTAACTGCTGCAAGACGGCTTCTTCATTCATGAATTAAAGGCGGTTCGTATAAATTTGGACCGCATCGCACAAAAATTGCGCGGTTCCTGGCTGGTTCTTATCATAGTAGGCTGTAAAGCGTTCATCGTCAACATACATTTGCGCAAGATTTGCATGAGCCTCTTTATTGTATGACGGCCAGAAAAAGGTCAGCCATTGACGATGCAGGTCGGCCGCTCGCTGAGCCAGTTCGCCGGCAGGATCGCCGTCAACGAACGCTTCCGCCAAGGCGGCATGTACCGCCGCTGCCAGCTGCTCAACCTTTGCTGCTTCCTCCTCCGTCATGTTCAACACCTTTTCATTGGACAGATCGACTTGCTTGTCGCCATACTTTTGGCGAATTTCTGCGCCGTATCGCTCTTCATTATCGCTTACAAGTTTTTGCTTGAAGCCTTCGAATTTTTGTTTATCACTCATTGTGCTTTTCCCCTTTCGCTGTGCCAACGTCAACTCAACGTTAGCGATGAGCAGATCTAATTGCTCACGTTTCTGTAGCAGTTTGTCACGGTGTTCAGCCAGGGTGCGATCAGCGTCAAAGGAAGGCGAGGTTACGATCGCTTTGATTTCCTCCAAGTTAACACCCAACTCGCGGTAAAAAAGGATTTGCTGTAACCGGTCGACCTCTTGCTGACCGTAAATTCGATAACCAGATGAATTGATTCTCGCCGGCTTGAGAAGGCCAATTTCATCATAATATCTGAGCGTCCGGGTGCTGACGCCGGCCAGGAGCCCCAGCTTTTGTATCGTATATTCCATTACGCATTCCTCCTGACAAATTAGATGGTACACCTTTACGTTGCGTCAATGTCAAGCGCTGCCGATTAAAAATAGCAGAACAATTCAAAAACAGGGCAATCTACGACAAATACAATGCCCAGCCGATCGAATACAATGGAGTGGAGGAGGCGATGAAATGGGTGTATGGTCAGACTTTAAACGGTTTGTCCGCATCAAACGGGCGGGTGTGCTCCTGTTAACATTATTTTGTTATGGGATTGGCACCGGCATTTTGGCACCGATGAATTCGATTTATTTGAGTGAAAGTATCGGTCTGTCTAAAGGACAGGTTGTATCTGTATTTGCAATTTCTCTCATACTGAATATGATTGCCACCATGACGGTCGGTATGATAAGCGATCGCTTGCGGAGCAAACGCAAGCTGGCTATTTCAGCGGCGCTATTATGTATTTTGGGCCTTATATTTTACATGCGAGCCGAATCCTACACAAGCGCATTATTCGGAATGTGTTTGGCTGTTGCCCCGTCGGGACTTATTATGGGACAACTATTTGCTATGTCGCGGAATCATTTTATGCAGCTGGCGCCCGATATTGTGGAGATGGCGCAAATTTGGCTGCGGGCAAGCTTGAGCGTCGGTTTTTTTGCCGGCTTGCTGATTGGAGCAAACCTTTATTTGCTGGCAACCTTTCAGGGCGTACTATGGGGCAACATGGCTGGTTATGCGCTGCTTGTCGTGCTGCTGCTGGGCTATAAAGAATATAGCAGCGCCATTGCTGAAGGAAGCAATGGGGGGAGCGCCCCCAACTCTGAGCCGTTCTCGCTCATTATGCTGATCGCATTGTTTATGATTGCTTGTGCCGATGCGATCCGCGGCCTTTATTTGCCGCTTGTCGTAAAGGATTTGTTCGGCAAGGCGGAGCTGATGTCTTATATATGGAGCATTCAGGCCGTCTTCGAGCTGCTGTTTATGACGATAGCAGGCTATTGGGCGGCGAAGTATGGCAGCAAGCGGATTATTTTAATCGGCAGTGCGGCTGCGCTAATTACCTACACAGTGTATGCATCCTCGGCGTCGCTAATCGTGTTTTTCCTTGTACAGCCGGTTTACTCGTTTTTTGTCTCGATTTTATATGGGGTAGCGATGGGCTACGTGCAGCGGATGTTTGCCGGACGCAGCGGCTTTGGCTCAAGCTTGTATGTATTTATCTCCCTTGCAGCCTCGCTGGCCGGCTACATGTTTCCGCTGCTTATTGCAGGCTACGATCCGCGAATATTCATCATTCCGCTTTCCCTGACAGCTGCTTCCATGATTATTATGCTCATCGTATTGAGCCGCGATCGCAAGCTGGCTTCGTCATCGATGCATATTTCATCATAAAGGATTTTTCGATTATGAAATTGGTTCCAGGCAATGGTGGAAAAGTCCTAGTTCGCAATAAGCCTACTCATGACGCGGGTTGTTATGGTAAAATAACGATGAACGATTGGGCATGAATGTCAATCATTCGTTACTAAGCATCACTTGTCAGGAGAGAGGGACACCGATGGTACAATGGGAATATCACACACTAAAATACAGAACCGGGGGATTTCTTGGCGGAAAAGTAAATGAAGAAGAACTGGACGACCTGCTGAACAGCCGGGGCTATGAAGGCTGGGAACTAGTATCAAGCTTTGACACCAGTCTATACCAGGGTCAATCTAAAGACATTATTATGATTTTCAAAAGAAGAGTATAGCTGACATCGAAATTGCCTGTATACAAAGCGCAGAGTTGGCTGGCTAGCGGCAAGGAGGCAATAAGGTGAGAACAACTCTTTTTCAATTGGCAGATCGGCCAATACATGTTTATAAATGGGAGCCTGATGAAGGTAAAGCCATCTGCGGGGTTGTGCAGCTTGTGCACGGATCGTGCGAGCATGCAGGCCGGTATGAAGCCTTCGCCCGATTTTTGACGGATCAGGGACTCGCCGTATACGCCAATGATCATCTCGGACATGGACAATCAGCAGCAAATAAAGAAGATTTCGGCTATTTCGGGGAGCATGGCGGGTGGACGATGATGATCGATGATCTCTATCTGCTTACCGAGGTTATACGCAGAGAAAATCCGAACTGTAAGCTGACGATGCTTGGCCATAGTATGGGGTCTTTTATGGCTAGACATTATGCGGTGAAGTATGGCAGGCATATCGATGGTCTCATCTTAAGCGGCACTGCCCATCACGGCCGGATGCTCCTGCATATGGCCTCGCTTATAGCGAAATGGGAAGTGTGGTCGCGCGGAAGCCGCTTTCAAAGCAAAACATTATTTAAATTGAGCTATCAATCGTTCAATCGGCGTTTTCAGCCGACCCGTACAGACCAGGACTGGCTGACGCGAGATACGAAGATTGTCGATCAATTTCTGGCAGACGAGCGCTGCGGCTTTATTTTTACAGCCAGTGGATTTCGGGATATGTTCGAAGGTTTATTGTTTATTACGGATGTCCGCAACATACGACAGACGCCGGCGCAGCTGCCCATTCAATTGCTGGCTGGCAAAGAGGACCCGGTGGGCGGCTTCGGCAAGATGGTCGAGAAATCATATCATGCCTATTTGACGGCCGGGATGCAAAATGTGTCCATAAAGCTTTACGATGGAATGCGTCATGAAATTTTGAATGAAATTGACCGGGAACAAGTATATGCTGATATAATTGGATGGATGAAGAGCAACCAATTGATGGAATAGGAGTGCACAATATGAGTCAATTTCCGCGATTCCAGCAGCGGCTGCAGGAAAAAGCCCAGGATGTTTTTAAACGTGCGGTCACTTATGTTGCAATTGGCGACAGTGTAACACAAGGCTGCATGCAGCATGAGGTGGTGGAATACACAGATATTTATCATCAAGTGTTTCGCCGCGCCGCTGAGCAGCGGTACCAAGGCACCGTACTGAATGTTATAAATTCCGGTGTCAGCGGCGATACAGCCGAGGGCTCGCGTTCGCGCTGGGAACGGGACGTGCTGCTATATAAGCCTGACCTAGTAACGATTTGCTTTGGCCATAACGACGCTCACGGCGGCATGGATGGCATTGCAACTTACATACAAGCAATCCGGGATTTAGTGGATCAGATTCAAGCAGAGACAGAGGCGGAAGTTTTGCTTATTACGCCTTGTATGATGATGAAAAGAAATAACGCAAATATCGCAGAAGTCCATCGGCCGCTGACTGCCGATTTCATTCGTCTTGCAGAATCGGGTGTGTTGGATCGCTACGTTGCGGCCTTGAAGCAATTTGCCGCAGAGCGCGGTCTGCCATGCCTCGATGTTTACGCCGAGTGGGAAGAGATGGAGCGTAAAGGAGAAGATATCCACGCACTGCTGTCCAACGGGCTAAACCATCCGGATCAAAGCTTTCACCGGCGCTGGGGCGCTTTGCTGGAAGCCAAGCTGCTGGATTAGTTTGAGACGGCACTTGAAGAAGCACTTCCGATGCGGGGCGCGCCCGCAGCCTGGTTGTGCTTTTTTGTATGTTGGCAGGGTGCCTGGAGCGATGAGGCGCAATGTTGTACAGGATACAACATTTGGAACAGACCAGACGTTTTTTTGGCGCTGCTCTGCGATAGTTGAGTATGTGATAAATAAAAAAAGCAGGCGCCAAAGGCAGCCTGCGTTTCTCCAGAAAAAAGTATTGAAACCCATATTCAAATCTGATAGAATGAAACGTAAACGAAATATCCGCAATTTAATTCCCCGTTTGGAATCATCTTACCATATAATTTTGTTTCTTGTCAATGCTTTATTTGGTTGGTATGGCAGCAAGCCACTTGGGGTGGAGGGAGCCGAGATATGAGAGAAAATGAAACTAATCGCAGTATACCAGAGGTAGCGGCAAGAGAAGCGGATCCCGAGCATTTAACGTTAATAGCTGAGGAGATTTCTTTACCGTCAGGCATTAAAAGCAGTGACCCTGTACGAATGTATTTGAAGGATATTGGCCGTGTTCCATTACTTTCGGCAGATGATGAGATTGAACTTGCTCAGCGTATTGAAGAGGGGGATAATGAAGCAAAGCAGCGGCTGGCGGAGGCTAATTTAAGGCTTGTTGTAAGTATCGCCCGCAAGTATGTGGGACGCGGGATGCTATTCCTTGACCTGATTCAGGAAGGGAATACAGGGCTGCTCAAGGCAGTCGACAAATTCGATTACCGCAAAGGCTTTAAATTCAGTACGTATGCCACCTGGTGGATCAGACAGGCGATCACCCGGGCGATTGCCGATCAGGGGCGCACCATTCGCATACCTGTTCATATGGTCGAAACCATCAACAAGCTGAACCGGATTACGCGCCAGCTGCAAATCTCGCTAGGCAGAGAAGCGACAGATGAAGAGATTGCAGCCGAGATGGAGATTCCTCCGGACAAGGTGCAGGAAATTCGCAAAATCGCGCAGGAGCCCGTGTCGCTGGACACGCCTGTCGGCGAAGAGAATGATTCCAAGCTGGCTGATTTTATCGAAGATCAAGAGGCGCTCGCGCCGACGGATGCTGCGGCATTCTCGATGCTGAAGTCGCAATTAAGCGAAGTGCTGGATACGCTGACCGAACGTGAAGAAGGCGTACTGCGCCTGCGGTTTGGCATCGATGATGGGCGGACGCGCACGCTTGAGGAGGTCGGGCAGCTGTTCGGCGTAACGCGCGAGCGGATTCGCCAGATTGAAGCGAAGGCATTGCGCAAATTGAGACATCCGAGCCGCAGCAAGCGGCTGAAAGATTTTTTGGATCAATGATTTGTGGATAACACTGGAATCGGATCGGGATTAACGGTATAATCATTTTTGTGGAATGTAGAGCGCTATGCCATAATAATGAATAAGGAGCAAGCTGATGGAAAAAGTATTTATTCTAGGTCATAAAAACCCTGATACTGATTCGATTTGTTCCGCAATTGCTTATGCGGATTTGAAGTCCAAGCTGGGCTGGAATGTTGAGCCGATCCGTCTGGGCAATGTGAATGGAGAAACGCAGTACGCTTTGGACAAGTTCCAGGCTGAAGCGCCGCGTCTTGTCGAAGCTGTAGCAAGCGATGTAAAAGATGTCATTCTCGTTGACCATAACGAGCGTCAGCAAAGCGCCAACGATATCGAGCAAGTACGCGTGATCGAAGTTATCGACCATCACCGGATTGCGAACTTTGAGACAAGCCATCCACTTTACTATCGCGCTGAGCCGGTAGGCTGCACAGCGACAATTTTGAATAAAATGTATAAAGAAAACGGCGTTGCGATCGACAAGCAGATTGCCGGTCTGATGCTATCGGCCATTATTTCGGATTCGCTGCTGTTCAAATCTCCGACATGCACGGAGCAGGATGTTGCGGCTGCGCGCGAGCTGGCTGAGATCGCCGGTGTCGATGCAGAAGCGTATGGACTGGAGATGCTGAAGGCCGGCGCGGATCTGAGCGACAAAACGATCGAGCAGTTGATTACTCTCGATGCCAAAGAGTTCCAAATGGGCAACTACAAGGTCGAAATTGCGCAGGTCAATGCCGTTGATGTCAATGATGTGCTTTCCCGCCAGGCTGAAGTCGAGGCTGCGCTGAATCAAGTGATCGAGAACAAAGGTCTGGACTTGTTTGTGTTTGTCGTTACTGATATTTTGAATAATGACTCTGTCGCGGTCTCGCTTGGCCGTACAGCAGCCGCTGTAGAGAAAGCATACAATGTTAAGCTTGATGCCAACAAAGCGCTGCTGAAGGGCGTTGTTTCGCGCAAGTCGCAAATTGTACCTGTATTGACAGAGACGCTGTCCAATATGTAATACGATAAGCACCGCGGAGGATTCTTGACGAATTTTTCCCGGTGCTTTATTCATGACAATCATCGGGAGGTTAAGAGATGGCAGCAGAACAACTAGTTGTATTTGTCGGCTCCTATGCGGAGGCTGAGCATGACGGCATTTATGTGTATACTTTTGATGAAAATACAGGCGGTCTGGCGAAAACGGATGCCGTGTCCGGTGTGAAAAATCCAACCTTCCTCAATATCGATCGTCAAAATCTTCGTCTGTATGCGATTGGAGAAACCGAGTCGGCGGATAAAGGGCGCGGTGCGGAAGTGCTGGCCTACCAGATTGATGCGGCGAATAGCGGCCGTCTTTCGCTCATTAACCGCAGCACCTCGGTCAGTGCGCCGACCTGCCATATTATGAAGGACGAGCGTTTCCCAATACTTGTAGTATCCAGCTATCATGGAGGTATGCTAGGCTCTGTTTCGTTAGAGGAGGACGGACGGATTGGCCGGCTGCTTGATGCTGTTCAGCATACAGGAAGCAGTGTACATCCGAATCAGGATAAGCCGCATCTTCATTCTGCATATTTTAGCCCGGATGGCAGATTTATTATCGCACAGGATTTGGGCATCGACCGGATCCGAACGTATGCCATTGACACAGCTTCAGGCAAGCTGAGCTTGCAAAGCGAGGCGGCTACTGCACCGGGAGCTGGACCGCGGCACTTGGCGTTTCACCCGCATGGCGAGCATGCATTCGTTATTAACGAGCTAAACTCGACCATTACTTCATTTGCTTACAATAGCAGCAGCGGTCAATTAACGGAGCATGAGACCGTGCCGACGCTGCCAAGCGATTTCCCTGTTGCCGAGAACGGCTGTGCCGAAATTGCGATTTCGGCTGATGGCCGCTATATTTACGGCTCGAACCGCGGTCATGACAGCATCGTGGTCTATGCCTTCGATGCCGCTGCCGGCAAGCTGACTTACATCGAGCATGTATCGGTTGAAGGGAAGCATCCGCGGCATTTTGCCCTGACGCCGAATGGCCGGTACTTGATTGCAGCCAACCGGGATACGAATAACCTGGTCACCTTCCACGTCGATCAGCAGAGCGGCAAGCTGACTTTCACCGGCGTTAATGTAGAAGTATCGAAGCCGGTTTGCGTGCAGCCTGTTTACTTGGCGGCCAGATGATACGCTAATGCTCCTTCCAAAAAAGAGGTCGAATCTACGGACTTGCATCAGTCCGGATCCGGCCTCTTTTGCTGTTAATAGATGCGATGTTTCCAGCCGCTCAGCTTGGCGAGCGCTTCGACATAGTAATAATCGCCATAAATAAGCGATACATCAATGGCCGCGCCGGCAGGCTTGTGACCGGTTGCCCCGAGAAGGATGGCCTGATGATCAGGCTGATCCCATGTTCCGTAATTGTTCGTCAGCGAGAGCAGAATCCGCTCCGCTGCCTGCATGTACATCCACTGCTCCTTCCCGGGAACTAAAGCAGCCAATTCGATCAAGCCGGAGGCGGCGATGGCTCCTGCAGAGCTGTCGCGCGGTTCGCCCGCAAAGCTGCTCAGGCGGAAATCCCAATAAGGCACAAAATCATTAGGAAGAGCTGCGATAAAGAAATGCGCAATCTTTTTGGCGGTGTTCAAGAAGCGCACATCCCCTGTATGGCGATAAGTGTTGGCAAAGCCGTAAAGTCCCCATGCGGTACCGCGGCTCCAGCCGGAATCTGCGGCATCGCCCTGGCCGCCGAAGGCTTCGATAAAAGCTCCCGACTGCGGATCGAAGGAAATGATGTGATTGACAGAGCCGTCCTCGCGAACTCCGTATTGTATTGCAGTATCGGCATGCCGAACGGCAATATGACGATATCTCGGATCCTGGGTTACTTCGCTAGCCCAGAAAAGCAGCGAGATGTTCATCATGCAATCGATAATCGCCCAGCCGTACTTATCGCCGTTCCAGGCGCGAATAAAGTTGCCGGCCGGGTTGAAGCGTCCGGCCAAATAATTGGCCGCTTTGATGCCGCGGCGCAGTCCGTCGCGATCGGCTGTAATTTTATATTTCAAGACCGCGGTCGACAGAAATTGAAATCCGACATCATGGTGCAGCTCCTGCGACTCCTTTTCAAACCAGGTTTCAATATTGGCATCCCAGTCCCATGCCGCATCTTTGAACTGCTCCTTGCCGGTCACGTCGTACATGATCCACAACAAGCCAGGCCAAAAACCGCTCGTCCACCAATCAGACGAGGTGTTGTCATAAATGCCGCTTTCTTTGCCGGCCGTATGCGGGCAGCGACCGCCGATTTGCTGAATCATGCGCCCTACCTTTTCTTCCAGTCGCTCCAAGAGCAATTTTGGTTGTAATTCTGTCATGATCGTCATTGTATATCGAACCTCCTCTTGAATGAATTGATTCGATTATAGCGTGAGATAGAACGGATAAGTTGTGCTATAATATGATAAAATATTGTTCTATTGTCATGCTGGAGAGGGTGGGGCTAGCAATGAACTTATTGTCCGACCTCATTAAATTTGATGGACAAGCGATTGTGTGGAGTTATAGAAACCGCAACGAAACTAACTTTGGCGGCTACTACCACTGGCATCAGTGCTGCGAAATGCTGCTTGTGCATGAAGGGCAAGGCAGCGTTATCGTCGATCAGCAGACTTTCCAAATTGGCCGCGGCATGCTTTTCTTTTTTCAACCGTTCCAGCTGCATAAGGTCTATGCCCAAATTAGCAAGGAAGCGCCGTATGAGCGAACGATCATTTACTTGGATCCTGCTGTCATTGCGCATTTTTTGCAGCCATATCCGCAGCGCGCACAGTTTTTTGAGCGGTTGTGGAAAGGGGCGGTCCGCGGCTTGGCGTTTCAATTGGGGGGAGCAATTGCGCAAGCAGAATGGCAAATAGCGCTCTACGAGCAAGCGCTGCACAAAAACAACGGGGAGACGGAAGAAGAAGCAGCGTTACTGCTGCTCTCGCTGCTTTCGATACTGATGGGGGCGAGGCTGGAAGGCATTCCGGCTGGAAAGCGGAGCGCTGTCATAACTGCCCGCCCAACCCGTTATTCGGAAACGATCATGCAATGGATCGAGCGCCATTATGCCGAGGAGTTTCATTTGGAGCGGCTTGCGAAAGAGACTCATCTGTCCAAATATTATGTTTCGCGAATTTTTCGCGAGGAGACGGGCAGCAATATAACCGACTATTTGACCGCACGCAGAATTAAGCAGGCTTGCAGGCTCCTGCAGACGACTACACAATCTGTGGAGCGGATCGGGATCGAGGTTGGCTTGCCAAATGTCTCCTATTTTATTCAGTTGTTCAAAAAAGTTGTTGGCTGCACGCCGCTTAAATACAGGCAAGGCTCGTAAAGTCTTGACAAAAGCGGTGGCGATTGACCACAATGGAAAGCAAAGCATTATGAAGGGGGAGCCTAATATGGACGCCGCCAATAAAGTGCAGGAAATGATCGCGATCATGTCTCGCAACGGGTGGAGAATTACCGATCAGCGCCGGACGCTTGCCAAAATTTTTTCCGATACGGACGCATTCCTTTCGCCAAAGGATGTCTATGACCAAATGAAGGACAAGTATCCTGGCGTCAGCTTCGATACCGTATATCGCAACTTGCGTATGTTAAGCGAGATGGGCGCTCTTGAGCAGTTTTATTTCATGGAAGGCGGCTTGAAGTTTAAAGGAAGCTGCCACGGGCATCACCATCACCATTTAATCTGCATGAATTGCGAGAAGACCGTTACATTCGATTATTGTCCGATGGAAGTGAAGCTTGAGCTGCCGGAGAGCTTTAAAATTGTAAATCACCGATTTGAAATTTATGGAATTTGCGAAGCGTGTCAAACGGAACGCCAGGATGGCGCTGAAGAGTAGAGGAACAAGACTGCTGTCTGCGGTAAGCCGGCAACGGTCTTGTTTTTTGTAATAATATGGTACAATAAAGGGATAAAACTGATGAATAGGAGGCTGGCTATGCTTAAAGCACGCCGCAGCGTTTTTTTGACAATCCTTATGTCTTACCTGTGTATTCTGCTCATTCCCGTTATTATTGGAAGCGTTTTCTATCAGCGGGTGGAAGCGCAGACGATTGAAAATGCCAACCGGACAAATCTTGGTCTGCTTGAGCAGGCGAAGGCGGTGACAGAGACGCAAATGGAGTCGATCGATAAGATGACGAATTACTTGGCGCTCTATCCGAAGCTGCAATGGCTGCTTAGTAACGGTGCGGATAAAAGTCCGGAAGATATGGTGAAGCTGATCGATTTTATGAAAGATTTACAAAAGTATCGCAACGTAAGCAGCTTTGACAGCAATTTTTATATTTTTGTAAAGGAAAGCGATTTGATCTTTACCCCGATTGCTAAAACGGATTCCCGTACTTTCTATACTCAGCTGCATACCTATAAAGGCCGCAGCTATGATTGGATTATGGAGCATTATTTTCAAGGGCTGCGGTATAAAAACTATTTTCCCGTTGAAACGACGGAAACATTGGGCGAGACTCCAGTTCAAACGATTACATATGTGCAGTCGCTGCCGATTAATGACCAGTCTGATATTAAAGGGTACCTTGTCATCAATATTGACGAGCGGGAAATCCGCAGACTGTTTCAACAAATTGAACAGCTGCATCAAGGTGAGGTTTACATCATTAATGAACGGAATGAAGTGCTGACGTCGACTGCAAAGGCCAATGCTTGGGATTCCGGGCTGCTGCAGCGGCTTGACCACTCCAGCGGATATACTCAGATCGAGCGCGACGGACAAGAAATGATCGTATCTTATACAACAGGGGAGAATGACTGGAAGTATGTCTCGCTCGTACCGAAGCCTGTAGTGATGGGGAATGTAGAGGAATTAAAGACGAGGGCGATCGTGCTGTTAATGATTTGTTTATTGGCAGGCTTCGCTGTCGCTTATCTGCTTGCATACCGTAATTACTCACCGATCCGGGATGTGGTTCATACGATTTTGCACAGGCGGTCGGATCAAGCAAATGCAGTGAATGAATATGATTTTATTAAGCAATCTGTCATTCGTTCTATGGAAGAAGAGCGGCAATTGCGCGATACAATCGCACGCAATGCGCCGGTTATCCGGGCGAATTTTTTGACGAGATTGATAAAAGGGCATGTTGATGCAGAGGCGATGACTGACGAGTCGCTGGCATTTATGGATGTTCGCCTATCGCATGATTGCTTTATTGTCATCCTTGCAGACATTGAAGATTGCAGCCGGTTTATGAAGGATGATTCTGAGGAAGAATGGGCGCTTGCCCGTTTTATTGTCTCGAATCTGTGCACGGAGCTGTTCCAGGACAGCTTGGCCCGACTATATATCGCAGAGATGGACCGCAATTTACTAGGCGTGCTGCTCAATTTTCCTGCGGATCACAGTCTTAGTACAGATATCCGCGGGAAGCTGGATGAGCTGATGGGAATTGTTGATCTGCGATTCCGTATGCGAATGACGGTCGGCGTAAGCGGCAGCTTTGCTGAAGCGGCAGAGATTGCCCAAGGTTATCAGGAGGCGACGCTGGCCTTAGATTACCGGATGGTTTATGGGGCTCATGCAGTCATTTTTTACGCGGACTCCAAGCAGTACACCCCGTTATCCTATCATTATCCGCTGGAAACCGAGATTCAGCTGACCAATTACGTCAAGACGGGTGATTTCGCACAAGCAGAACAAGTGCTGGAGCAAATTTATGAAATCAATTTTGTGGCACATTCCCTTGACCGAAGGATGGGGCTGTTTTTATTTCACGATTTATTGAGCACCATTTTGAAAACTTATAATAGCATTCGCGTACACAATCAGGAGACGTTTGAAGAAGCTGCGAATCTTGATCCGGTGCATTTTTTTGCCAACTGCTTAACGGCGCGAGAGATGCTGGAAGCAACGAAGGGTCTCTACCGCCAGGTTTGTACAAGCGTGAAAGCTGAACGCACCGACCCGAGTGACCGATTCTATGCGCGGATTACAGCCTACATCGAAGAAAATTTTGGCGACAGCAATTTAAGTCTGACAAGTATTGCCGAGCATTTTGATGTAACTCCGCAATATATGTCTTCCTTCTTCAAGAAGAAAGGCGGGCAAAACATGACCGACTTTATCGCGCTTACCCGCATTCGCGCTGCGAAGAAATGGCTGGCCGACAAATCGCTTACCGTGACGCGAATTGCTCAGGAGGTCGGCTACGCCAATGAGATTGGATTCATCCGCATGTTTAAGAAATATGAAGGGATTACACCTGGGAAATACAGTGAACTGGCGCAAAATGAGCTGAAAATTAAAGATGTATAGGACACATTAAAATGATATAGCCGCCCGAAATTAAGGATGTATAGCCCATTTTGCCATCAGGCTGTATCCGGCTTTGTGTCAGAGAGGATATATTGAAATGGAATCAACCGACTTCAAATTAAAGGAGGCGCAACACCTTGCAAACAAAAAAGAAAATATGGCCGATTGCATTAACCGCTGCCATGACAGGGAGCTTGCTTAGCGGCTGCGGCAGCGATGGCGGAGTGAAACCGGAGGGGGCTGCCGGCGAGACGCAAAAGGAAGCAAGCGATGGCGGGGCCCAGCCAAAAGGGGCGGAGTACCCTGCTTCGATTACGTATTGGGTTGGTCTGAACGGCAATGCCGGCGCTACTATGAAAAGCTACAATGGCATTGCCGCTTATAAGGAAATTGAAAAGCTGACTGGAACGAAGGTGGAGTTTCAGCATCCGCCCGCCGGTCAGGAAAGCGATCAATTTAATTTGGTCTTTTCGTCAAGCAAAATGCCGGACGTAATAGAGTACACAATGTCGAACATTCCTAAGGGGCCGGACAATGCCATTAAAGAAAAGCGGATCCTGCGCCTGAATGAGCTGATCGAGGAGCACGCGCCAAATTTGAAAGCGATTTTGGAGGCGAATCCGGAATATAAAAAGCTCATTACGACCGATGACGGCAATATTTATGTATTTCCTTTCATTCGCGGGGATGAACTGCTGTTGACCTATCACGGGCCGACGATTCGCAAAGACTGGCTGGATAAATTGAATTTGTCCGTTCCGGAGACGATTGATGAATGGGAGCAGGTTTTGAAGGCATTCCGCGATCAGGATCCGAACGGCAATGGCAAGAAGGATGAAATTCCGTTCCTATTAAATATCGACGAGTTGAACACGGGCCATGCTTTTATCGGTGCCTACGGCATTACGAACAGCTTTTATCATGAAAACGGCCAGGTGAAATTCGGGCCGATGCAGCCGGAATATAAGCAGTTTTTGACGACAATGAACCGCTGGTACAAGGAAGGGCTGATCGATAAGGATTATGCGCTAACAGATGCCAAATTGCGCGATGCGAAGGTTACCGGCAATCAGCTCGGCTCGCTCATCACTTATGCAGGCAGCGGGGTCGGCCGTTTTAATGATTTGATGAAGGAGCAGACCCCGGATTTTGTACTGGCCGCGACTCCGTATCCAGCCTTGGAGAAGGGCGGAAAATCGATCGGGCAGATGGAGTTTCCTTTTGCAGGGGTTGGCGCCTCCATAACCGCTTCGGCAAAAGAGCCGGAAAAGATCGCAAAATGGCTGGACTTAAAATATAGCGAAGAGGGGCATCTGCTGTTTAACTTCGGTATTGAAGGCGAGAGCTACACGATGAAGGACGGCTACCCGACCTATACAGACCAGATTTTGCATAACCCGGACGGGCTGCCGATTACGCAAGCTATGGCGCAATATTTTACCGCCAGCTGGAGCGGGCCTTTTATTCAGGATCGCCGCTATGTAGAGCAGTATTATGCGACAGAGGTGCAGCGGAACGCGCTTGATATGTGGATGCAGGCCGATCATAGCAAGTTAATGCCGCCGACGACGATGACAGCGGATGAAAGCGCGAAATATGCTTCAATTATGAATGATATCGACACCTATCATAAGGAAATGTTGAACAAATTTATTATTGGTTCGGAATCGCTGGATAACTTCGACGCCTTTACCAGCAAGCTGAGCAGCATGGGAATCGAAGAAGCAATCAAGCTGAAGCAAAACGCGCTTGACCGGTTTAATCAAAGATAGGAGATAAATGCGATGGAACAAATAACCGTCCCGAAAGCGGTGTTCAAACAGAAGAGCGGCCTGCGCTTGCGCATGCTGAAAGATTTGAAGCAAAATAAATACGTTTATTTGATGGTACTGCCGGTCGTCGCCTACTACTTGCTGTTTCATTACGGGCCTTTATATGGCATTCAGATCGCCTTCAAAAATTTTTCGCCGTCACTTGGCATTTCAGATAGTCCATGGGCCGGGCTTTACCATTTTGAACAATTTTTTAATAGTATTTATTTTTGGCGGTTAATTCGCAATACGGTGCTATTAAGCGCATTCGACCTGCTTCTGTCTTTCCCGGCTCCGATCCTGCTGGCGCTCTTGATGAATGAGATTCGCTCCCGTATTTTCAAAAGATCGGTACAGACGATAACCTACCTGCCGCACTTTGTATCCATTGTCGTAGTCGTCGGGATGATGGTCGACTTTCTGTCGCGGGACGGTTTGATCAACAGCATCATTGGCTGGTTCGGTCTGGAACAGACAGCATTTCTGGGAGAGCCGGGCTGGTTTCGGTCGTTGTACATTTTTTCTGGCATTTGGCAAAATATCGGCTGGGGAACGATCATTTATTTGGCGGCCATTTCCAGCATTGATCCTACCCTGTATGAAGCTGCCAAGGCAGATGGGGCCAATCGATGGAAGCAAGCGATTCATGTTACGATCCCGGGAATTATGCCGACGATTATCATTTTGCTCATTTTGCAAATCGGCAATTTGATGACGGTAGGCACTGAAAAAATATTGCTGATGTACAATCCGTTCACTTATGAAACTGCGGATGTCATTCAAACCTATGTGTACCGCAAAGGACTGCTGGAGGCGGATTTCAGCTACAGTACAGCAATTGGCTTGTTCAACTCGGTCATTAACTTTACGCTGCTTCTATTGGCTAATTCGATCAGCAGACGATTGACGGAGACGAAGCTGTGGTGAGGGAGGCTTGGACAACATGATGAAGACGAGTATAAGCGGAAAGATGTTTGATACAGGAAATACCATTCTGATGCTGCTTCTGTGCTTTATAACCGCTTATCCCTTTTTGTATATTTTTATCGCATCAGTCAGCGATCCGTCCTGGCTCGTGCAGCAGCGGGGAATGATCTGGTTTCCGGAAGGCTTTACGATGGCGGCCTACAATCTGGTCTTTGACAATCCGATGATCCGGACGGGATATTTGAACACATTATTCATCCTTGTCATCGGTACTGCGCTTAATGTATTAGTGACCTCGTTCGGAGCATACGCGCTTTCGCGCAGAGAGGTAATGTGGAAGCATCCGATTATGTTTTTAATCGTCTTTACAATGTTTTTTCAGGGCGGCATTATTCCGAGCTATTTGCTTGTAGACGGCCTCGGTTTGCTGGACAGCCGCTGGGCGCTTATTCTTCCGGGGCTGGTAAGCGCATTCAATTTGATCATTATGCGCACTTCCTTTGCGGCAGTGCCGGTCAGTCTGGAAGAGTCGGCCAAGCTCGACGGCGCCAACGATTTTACTGTGCTGTTTCGGATTGTTTTGCCGCTATCCTTGCCGGTCGTAGCCGTCATGATACTATTTTACGGCGTGTCGCATTGGAATGCGTGGTTCGGCGCAATGATCTACCTCAGGGACCGCGAATTATTCCCGCTTCAGCTTGTGCTGCGCGAAATATTAATTACGAACAGTACGGACAGTATGTTGACGGGAGTAGGCGGCGGTGACCGGATGCCGATCGGCGAAACGATCAAATATGCGACGATTATCGTCGCTACAGTGCCGATCCTGGTACTTTATCCGTTTTTGCAGCGTTATTTTGTGAAGGGTGTCATGATTGGAGCGATTAAGGAATAACGAAATTCCGTGAGGGAGGAATTGTTGTGCCGGTTCGCAGGGCGAGAAGAGGAATCATGATTCTGTTAGCGCTATTTTTAGTCATGGATAACGGCTTGTGGGCAATACCACATATTGCGGCCGCCGAAGAGGGGCTGTCGGAGGTAGTGATCCCGAATGGAAGCTATGAACAGGTAACAGATGGCATGCCCAGTCTATGGGGCACCTGGTCGCCTACCGGTACGCCGGTATATGGTGTAACGGACGCCGTCTACAAGGCTGGCAGCAGGTCTCTCTTTATTCAAGCGCCGGACAGCCGTATTGTTCGGGGCGCTGTCACTCAAAGAATTCCGCTTCATGATGCGCCTAAAGGGATCAATTATAAAATGAGCCAGTGGATGAAGACGGAGAATGTGACCGGAAAGGCCTATTTCCGCGTGCAAATTTACAATCAGGCCGGCACGCGCATTGGCGATCTGATAGAAGCTCCCTCTTTGCAGGGGACGAACGATTGGACGCTGGTGGAGAAAATAATCGAAATGCCTGCCGAGGCTGTAAGTTTTGTTTGGGAAAACTTTTTGGAAAACAGTACGGGAACCGTCTGGTTTGACGATGCCGTGCTGAAACCGTGGATTCGAGCGGAGCGCATCGCGCTTGATCAGTCCAAGTTTGCTTTGCCTGTGGGCGGAGAGGCGGCATTGACCGCTGAGGTCATCCCGGCAAATGCGATGAACAAAGAGATAGTCTGGAGCTCTTCCGATCCGGCCACGGCAGTCGTCAGCAGCGAAGGGGTAGTAGCGGGCATCTCGCAAGGAACGGCAATCATTACAGCGCGGACGGCAGATGGCGATGTGCAAGCGGATTGCATCGTCATTGTCGGCAGTGAGGAGCTTGTTGTGCCGGACGATGAGCGGGAGATGGAGCAGGGCGGGATGCTTGACGGGCGAATTGCAGTAAGCTCAAGTTATCAGGCACCACTAAGCTTTAGTACATTGATAAAGCCGCAGCATGGCATCGTGAATATACAGTCATCTGGAGAATGGCGTTATTATCCGGAGCCTGATTTTCATGGCGCAGACAGTTTTACTGTGAATGTACGCGACGGAGCAGGCCGATTCGCTGTATCGGTCGTAACGGTACTCGTGCATCCCGTCAATCGGGCGCCATATGTGGCGGATAGCGTATATCCGACGATTCAGAACAAGGTAATCACCGGTAAGACCGGGGCAAAGGACCCCGATGGCGATGTACTGAGCTATACGGTCGGCACCGCCCCGCAGCACGGGCGGGTGGAACTGCAGGCGAATGGAGAATGGACTTATACGCCCGATCCTGATTATATTGGCGAGGATATGTTCACGATTGCTGTAAGCGATCAGCGTGGCGGGCAGGCGAGTGGTACGATTCGCGTCTATATGGCGCCCACTGCTGCTGCCTTGGTACAGGAACTGAAGGACAGGCAGCCTGGCCGGCGCCATCCGCGAATTTTGGCGACGGCTGACGATTTTACGCGCATTCGGCAGCTGATCGTGAGTGATCCGGCGATGCAGAAGTGGTATGGGATCGTCAAACGCGAAGGGGACAGCAAGCTTTCGCAGCCTGTTGTGCCTTATTTGAAGCCGGACGGCTTGCGTCTGCGTACGGAGTCGGCTTCTATCATTGCCAATATGGCGTTTTTATATCAAATTTCGGGTGAAAGCAAATATGCGGATCGGGCCGTAACGGAGCTGCTCCATGTCTCATCCTCTGCTTATCCGGATTGGAGCCCCGGCCATTTTCTCGACGATGCCACGATGACTTACGGCGTTGCCATCGGTTACGACTGGCTCTACGACTATATGACTGAAGGGCAGAGCCAGCAAATTAAGCAAGCCATTGTCGCAAAGGGACTGCAGGAAGGCGAAAAGCTGTACCGGAATATGACCTACTGGACAAAAAACGATAATAACTGGAACTTTGTATGCAATGCCGGCATGATCATCGGCGCACTTGCAATCGCCGAAGAGGAAGAGGCGATAGCCGGAGCTGTGCTGCAGGGCGCTTTTCAATCGCTGCAGTATGGCTTGCGGCAGTACGCGCCGGACGGCTCGGCGCTCGAAGGGCCGGCCTACTGGGAATACGGCTCGAGCTACTTAGTCTATATGTTGTCTGCGCTGGAGACGGCCTATGGCCATGATTTCGGCTTCTCTGCAGCGGAAGGCATTGCAGATACGGCGAAATACCCGCTTTACATTGCCGGGGCGAAGGGAACCTTCAATTATTCGGACAATGCGGAAGCCTTCATTCCAGGCCGATTATTGCTGTGGTTCGCCCAGCGGTATGAAGAAGCGGATTACGCCTGGTATCACCGCTTTGTCAATGCCAAAGCCGAACAGATCAGCCTCTACGATCTGCTCTGGTATCGTCCGGAATTGTATAACGGCAGTGAGCCTCAGCATAAGGACTACTATTTTGAACGCCAGCAGGCTGTGACAATGCGCAGCTCCTGGGAGGATGCCAACGCGCTGTTTGCCGGCTTCAAAGGGGGTGTCAACGGTTCGCCGCACGGCGATCTTGATATTGGCTCCTTCGTGCTGGATGCGAACGGCGTGCGGTGGGCGATCGATTTTGGCTCAGAGGACTATAATTTGCCCGGTTTTTGGGATATGACCCCTGACGGCGGACGCTGGACCTATTACCGCAAACGTGCGGAAGGTCATAATACGCTTGTCATTCAACCGTCGCAGAAGCCGGATCAAAATGTAACGGCTTCAGCGCCAATCATTACATCGCAATTCGATTCTCCGGAGGGCGCTTTTGCAATTGCCGATCTGACGCCGGCCTATCGCGCGACAGCAGAATCTGTCAAACGGGGAACGGCTTTGATCGATCACCGCAGACAGTTTGTTGTACAGGATGAAATCAAGCTGAAAGCGCCTGCGGAGCTGTATTGGTTCATGCATACCCGTGCAGCAATTGAGCTTAGCGATGACGGCAGGACGGCAATATTGACGCAGCAGGGAAGAAAACTTGCCGTCCAGTTACAGACTGCAGATGGCGCGCGCTTTAGTGTGATGAGTGCAGAGCCGCTGCCGTCTTCGCCCAACCCCGCCGGACAAACGATGAACATTGGCGTGAAAAAGCTGGCCATTCATTGGGACGAGGTATTGAGTACACAGATTCGCGTTCAGATGACGCCGCTGGCGGGCGAGGAAACTTTGCCGGCGCTGCCTGGGAATTGGCCGGCTTTGGATGAATGGCAGGTCGAGCAGGGGGAGATTGCACAGCTGGACGGGATAACGATTGACGGAGAACCGCTACCCGCCTTCGCTCCAGAACGTTATTTGTATGAAGTGAAGCTGCCTTATGGACAAAAGCAAGTTCCTGTCATCGGGGCTTCATATGCAGACAGTTACGTGGCAACCGTAACGCAGGCAGCGCAGCTGCCAGGCCGGGCACGAATTGCTGTTACGGACCCAAAAGGGGTGAAAAAGCCGTCCGTCTATTATATCGAATTTACTAATCCGCTGCAGTTCGGCATACCGCAAGATCGCGAGCGCTGGCAGGCGGTAAGTGTCCTGGCAAGCGAGGATGACGGCAATATTGCGGAAAATACGCTCGATAATGACCTGGCAACACGCTGGTCAGCTTCGGGGCGGCAGTGGATTCAGTATGATCTTGGAGAAGCAAGGGAGCTTGCCGCAATCAGCATAGCCTGGTATATGGGAAACACACGCTCCAGCTTCTTCCACATTGAGCTCTCGGACGACGGTCAGCTGTGGCGGACGGTGTTTGAGGGAGAAAGCTCGGGGCAATCCACAGATCATGAGCTATACCCGTTTACTGCCGAAACGGCGCGCTATGTGCGCATTCAAGGCTTTGGCAATAATCAGAATGCATGGAACAGTATAACTGAAGTCGGTTTTTACGGGCCGCTGCTAGAAGAGGAAGAAGAACAACCAGGCGAAGAGCCTGGTGAGGAACCCGGCGAAGAACCTGGAGAAGAGCCGGGCGAGGAGCCCGAGGGGGAAAATCCGGAGGAAGAGCCCCAGCCTGGAAATGCGGGTGTGCAGTTGTCAGATAATACTGATTTACTTAGGGTGGAAATAACTTCCAACGGAAAAATTGTGGAGCTCAACCCCGCATTCTCCTACGCCAACTTGAATTATACGGCTGCTACAGATACAGAGAAGGTGACGCTTACGGTTAAGGCCGCCTCGTCTTTGGCTGTCGTAAAATGGGAAGGAAAGCAAGTCATTTCGGACATTACGGCCGAGCTGCAAATCGGGGAAAATCACTTCACCTTTGTCGTAGTAGCCGAAAATGGCGCTGAGCGAGCCTACCATCTTACAATAATGCGTCATCCTGCTAAAGCAGAGCCGGCAGATCCGGAGAACTACGCAGGCTGCAGCTCGAGCGAAAATAGTTTTACAGATATTAACGGGCATTGGGCTGAAAAGGAGATCCACATGGGCAGCTGCTTCAACATCGCAAACAGCTACCCGGACGGAACCTTTAAACCAGACCGGACCGTAACCCGTGCCGAATTTGTTGTGATGCTGATGAATAGCATCAAAGGAGCGGCAGAATCTGAGCAGAGCAGCAATTATACGGATGCAGCGGCGATTCCAGCTTGGGCAAAAGCGCAAATTGCGCAAGCGACCGGTCTTGGAATTGTAACGGGCTTTGCAGATGGTTCCTTCCGTCCGGCTGCTGTAATAACGCGCGCCGAACTGGCTGCGATGGCGGTTCGGGCCGGCGGAAAGAAGGCTGCTGCCCTTTCTGAGCGGCAAAAGTCTCCATTTGCCGATTATGCCGGCATCGCCAAATGGGCGCAGCCATATGCGGCAGCAGCAAAGGCAAGCGGGCTTATGCAGGGAGGAAGCGGCGGCCGCTTTATGCCGGACAGCATCGTAACCCGGGCGGAAGCGATAACGGTGCTGCTCAGGCTGCACACATTAATAGAATAGCAGTAATAGCGCCCGAGACTTGCGTTCATACGGCAAAGCTGGTATAATGCAAGCATCTTGAAGTCAATTTCATAAGTAAAACAGGCCTATGAAGAGCTTCCAACTCTGAGGCGTTATGATCAGAATGATATGACAGTGGTTTGTCGTATACGATACATTCTCTAAGTATTCCGGTACCGCACCGTTAGAGGCGGATCAAGTGAGTCGATTTTGATCGGCTAATTTGGGTGGCACCGCGAGCGCGCTCCTCGTCCCATATGTGGATGAGGAGCGTGTTTTTATTTACGATAGGGAGTGGGTTACAAATGTTGGATATCAAGGTAATTCGTGAACGGGCTCAAGAGGTCCAGCAGGCTGCAAGGCAAAAAGGCCTTGAATTTAATGTGGAGCAGCTGCTCGCGGCTGATGCAAAAAGACGTCAACTGGTTGTTGAGGTGGAGACAATGCGGGCCGAACGCAATCGCCATTCGGCCGCGATTACTAAGCTGCTGCGCGCAGGCAAGCAGGAGGAGTTTGAGCGGGAAAAGCAGTTGGCGGCGCTTCGCGGCGAGCAGCTTAAGGGTTTGGAGGAGCAGCTTAGGCAGACGGATGAGGTCTTTGATGCGCTCATGCTGCAGGTGCCTAATCTGGTTTCGCCAGATACGCCTGTGGGAACAAGCGATGCTGATAATGTGGAGGTAAGACGCTGGGGAGAGGCAGTGCAGCAGCCTTTTCAAATGCTTGATCATGTCGAGCTGGGAGAGCGGCATGGGCTGATGGATCTGCAGCGCGGCGTGAAAATTGGCGGCAGCCGGCATTATGTGCTGCAAAATAACGGCCAGCTACTGCACCGGGCTGTGCAGCAGCTGGCGCTCGATTTACTGGCTGACCGCGGCTACCGGCTGCTGGACGTTCCGATGATGGTCAAGGAGCAGGCGCTTACCGCAACGGGCTTTTTTCCGGCCAATCGCGACCAGACGTTTGCCATTGCCGGGGAGGATAGCTTTCTCGCCGGCACGTCGGAGGTGCCGCTTGTAGCGCTCTATAGCGATGAAGTCATTGATTTGAGCGAGCCGCTGCGTCTCGCTGCGGCTACGCCATGTTTTCGCAGTGAGGTTGGCTCGGCTGGCCGGGATGTGCACGGCTTGTATCGGGTTCATCAATTTGCCAAAGTGGAGCAGGTGGTGATCTGCCAGGCGGATGCCGAGCTGTCGGAACAGCTGCTGCAGCAGATGGTAGCGAATGCCGAGCAGCTTTTGCAACTGCTCGAGCTGCCTTACCGGGTCGTGGCTGTATGTACAGGCGATATGTCGCAAAAAACGTATAAGCAATACGACATTGAAACATGGATGCCAAGCCGCGGCAGCTATGGAGAAACGCATTCGGCATCGAACATCCATGAATTTCAGGCGCGGCGGGCGCGGATCCGCTATCGGGACGATGCCGGCAACTTGCAATATGCGCATACCCTGAACAACACGATGGTAGCCAGTCCGCGTATATTAATCCCGTTGCTTGAAAATCATCAGCAGGCCGATGGGACAATCTATATTCCGCCTGCGCTGCGACCTTATATGCGGGGGCAAAAGGCGCTTCAGCCTTAAGTGATGAGAAAAACAATCATTGCAGTGTTTGCCGCTTGGCTGCAATGATTGTTTTTTACTTTTGTATGGCGATCAACACTTTGAACGGGTATACTGGAAAAAACAAATAACCTTTAGCTGCAGAAGAGAAGGGAGCTTAATCTCAAATGAGTATGAAATCCATTCATCAACTGGCAGAGCGAATTCGCGATAATGTCGGGTCTGTTATTGTCGGGAAAGAAGATATCGTCGATAAATTGCTGATCGCTATTATAACGTCAGGTCATGTGCTGCTTGAGGACGTGCCCGGCACAGGCAAAACGCTGCTCGCGAAAGCGCTTGCGAAGTCGCTGGACTGTTCCTTCAAGCGGATTCAATTTACGCCGGATTTGCTGCCGTCGGATTTGAGCGGCATTCATTACTATAATCAAAAGCTGTCGGAGTTTGAGTTCCGGCCGGGCCCGTTATTCGCCAACCTGGTGCTGGCGGACGAAATTAACCGCGCGACGCCGCGGACACAGTCCAGTCTGCTCGAATGTATGGAGGAGCGGCAGCTTAGTATCGATGGGACGACTCATACGCTTGAGCGGCCATTTCTCGTTATTGCGACCCAAAACCCGGTAGAGCAGCAAGGCACATTCCCGCTGCCGGAAGCGCAGCTTGACCGGTTTTTGTTCAAAGTAAGGATGGGCTATCCGACTGCTGAAGAGGGGCTGGCGATTCTGAAGCGCTTCATTGCGGACAGTCCGCTTGAACAGCTGCAGCCGGTTGTCGGCATCGCCGACATATTGGAGGCGCAGCGCATCTACCCGACAGTACAGGTAAGCGATGAGCTGCTTCGTTATATGCTGGATATTGTAGAAGGAACGAGGCAGCATGCCGATGTGCTGCTTGGAGTCAGCCCGCGCGGCAGTCAAGCGCTGCTCAAAGCGAGTCAAGTTCAGGCGGCGCTGCGCGGCAGAGACTACGTCTCGCCGGATGATATTAAGGCGATGGCCGTGCCGGTGCTGGCGCATCGTATGGCGCTGCGCAGCTCGCAGCGGCTGCGGGAGCATGCGGCAGAGCAGGTGATTCAGTCCTTGCTTGGACAAATTCCGGTTCCGGCTGATCGCCCGCTGATGTCCCGTTAACGGCAGTGAAGATCAGGTATAGGAGGGGAGGAGCGGTAAGCGATGGGCATCCACTGGTTTATATTGAGTGCAGTCGCCGTTTTGATTATTCAATGGCAGTTGTTCAAGCGGCTGGGAATGAAGAAAGTGCACTATAGCAGAAACTTCAATACCACGCATTGCTTTGAGGGCGATCGGATAGAAATGGTGGAGAAGCTGGCCAATCACAGCATGCTGCCGCTGCCCTGGCTGCGTGTCGAGTCGCAGCTGCATACAGGATTAAGGTTCGACAGTGAATTTAATTTTGACGTCAGTCAAGGGCAATTTTATCAAAATCATAAAAGTTTGTTCAGTCTGATGGGCTATAAGCAATTGACGCGAAGGCATACTGTTCAATGCGTACAGCGCGGCTGCTACAGGCTCACCTCAGCTTCGCTCACTTCCGGGGATCTGTTCGGGCTGCATAAAGCGTGGATGAATGTACCGCTGCAGGAGCAGTTGATCGTGTACCCTAAGCCGGTCGATCGCTCGGAGATTCATTTGCCGTCCAATAGCTGGCAAGGTGATATTTCGGTGAAACGCTGGATTGTGGAAGATCCATTCTACATTACCGGCGTACGCGATTATCAGCAAGGCGATCCGCTGAAGGCCATCAATTGGAACGCCACGGCGCGCGCCGGCAAACTGCAGGTCCATCAGCGGGACTATACGGCGGATTATCGCCTAATGGTCGTCCTCAATGTAGAGGATCATGCTGGCATGTGGGATACGGTGAACGATACGGAGACGATAGAGCAGGGAATCCGCTATGCGGCCGGCATTATTCAATATGCATCCGAGCAAGGACTGGAGGTTGGCTTCGCCGCCAATGGCCATGATCTGGACGTCCCGGGACGCCCGGTCCATGTCGGGACAGGCAGCGGGCATGAGCATTTTATGGCGACGCTGGAGCAAATGTCACGCCTGGTCATCGCCCGTGCAGTCCCGTTCGATACGCTGCTGGAGCAGATGGCTGAAGAGCTTGATGCACGCTGCGATCTGCTCGTTGTATCTGCTTTTATGAGCGACAAAATAAATGCGGTCATGGAGCGAATCCGTTCGGAAGGCCACGGCGCGCACTGGATGCCGATTGATGCAGCGAAGGGAGCGGCTTGATCATGAACGCTGCAGAAATGGAACAAAAAAACAGTCATAAGGAGAATATCAGCTGGCAGCTGGTACAGCGGGGACTGCTGGAGCTGCTGCTATATTTCCCGTTGTTTCTCGTCGCAGCCCGTTACGGAATAAAAGCGCAGCATAACTGGCTCTGGCTTGCCGGGCTGCCGATAGGCATGCTTGCAGGCTACGCGCTTAATCGGATGCTCAAGTTTCATCATCCGTTCACTGTCGGGCTAGTTTCACTGCCCATTGGAGCTATTTCCGGTTTTCTGTTTTTCGGCGCCACAATTAGTGGAGCTGTTGCGGCTGCACCAGCCGTGTTCGGCCTGTACCGCGGCGCCAGAATTTTTCATCTCGGCTTTGCCGGCAAGCAGCCGGTGCGCCCCTATTTGCTAGGAATTCTTTATTATTTTATGACTTCAGCGATCTGCTTGCGTTTGGAGCCGTTTGCAGCTGATGCCCCTATACTATTGATCGGCGGATTCACTAGTCTGGTGCTAACCTTTTTCGCGATAAACAGCCAAATGGTCGGCGATGAGTCATTCTCCGGAAGCCGGGAAAAGCCAAGAGTCGAGGCCGCGGTGCGCCGCTATAACGGCTGGCTGGTGTCGGCGATGATTATTTTAACCTTAATCATCGGCTTCTCGTATCAAATCCAGCTATTGCTACGCACATTGTGGGCTTATTTATCCGAGTGGCTGCAGGCTTTGCTGCAAGGCGGAGGAACGGGGGAAGAGCCGCTCGTTCAGCCGATGCCTGAGAACAGTCAGCCGCCCATGCTGCCAGAGCCGGGCAAGACCTCGCCGTTCTGGGAATACTTGTCTTATCTGTTTATTGGGCTGCTCATCATCGCAGCGATCTGGATCGTTTTCCGGCTCCTAAAATATGTGCCAGGCTGGATTCGGGCGCTGCAGGAGAGGCTGGCATGGCTGTTTGGCAGGGAGCGTGCCGCGCAAGCCGCTCAGGGATATGTCGATGAAGTCGAAAATATTCATAAAGAGCGGCGGATAGGGGACTGGTTCCGCAAACGCGGACACAGCGGAGGAAGATGGAAGGACATGCAAGATAATACGGCGCGTGTGCGTTATCTTTACCGCTTCTGGCTTGATAAACAGATTAAATCGGGGATCGATTTTAGAGCGTATCTTACGCCGTCAGAACTGCAAAGCGAGGCGAGCAAGCTGGGGCGGCCGCAGGCAGACGCTGCGGAAAGCGAACAATTGGAACGCAAGCTGATCGCGCGATATGATGCGGTTCGTTACGGCAATAAAGCAGTTGCTGATGAGGAACTGGCTGCACTGCAGCAGCTCTTACAGCGGAAAAGAAAATAATTCATAAAGCTCCCCTAATTGGTGGATACTAGTAGCTGTATGAGTCAATTTCATAACGGTCACAATTGAAATTGATGAATAAGCAACCAAGGAGGGCTAAAAATGGAAAATAGCGGGATGCCAATCAATAGTCAGCAATTGACTTATGAGCAGTTTCAGGAGCAAGTACAAATGAGACGTGAGCAAGAGCGGCAGCAAGCGCAGCAAGCATTGAAAAAAGCGGGACTCGATAAAGACTCACAGCAGCTGAACCAAATCATTGTCGAATTTCATCATATTAATGAGGAGCTGCAGCTCGCTGAAAACCAATTGCAAAGTCAAATGGATGCCCAAAGACGCCAAATCCAAAGTATTAAGCAGCGGATGCAGCAAGCCGAGCAGCAGGTAAAGAACGTGATTGCCTATATGTCGTCCGCGAACGCGCAGCAACCGCCCAATCAAGCTTATACGGCTCCTTATATGCAATAGGAAAAAGCCTCGGCAGCAGGTCCTTGAGTGGCAGCAGGCCGGGGCTTTTTATGTTTTTTACTGATTTCTGCGGAGCGGCAGCCATTGCAGAACGCGCTGAATTTTCATATCCCAATATCCCCAGTCGTGGTTGCCGGCTTCCTCTTCGTAGGTAAGCGGAAGCTGCAAGCTGAGGGCATGGTCGCGGAAAGCAAGATTGTTTTCGTATAAAAAATCTTCCGTTCCGCAGCATTGATAAAGCAGAGGGACGGAGTCCCTGGCCGCCGCGCGCTTGGCAAGCTCAAACAAGTCGTTTTCACTGCCGACTGCCTCTTCTATGCTGCCGAATATTTTCGCGAAATCTTGGGGGAATACGGTGTTGACATGTGTAATGTCGACAGCGCCTGATAAGCTTGCCGCAGCTTGGTAGCGATCGGGCAGGCTTAAAGCGACCTTGAAAGCACCGTAACCGCCCATCGACAAGCCGGCGACGAAAGTATCTTCCTTTTTGCTGGAAAGAGGAAAAAAGGAACGGGCTATTTCGGGCAGCTCTTCTGTAATAAATGTCCAGTAAGGGTAGCCGCTTTTCATATCCGTATAAAAGCTGCGATGTACGTTTGGCATAATAACTGCAAGTCCCAATGCAGATACATAGCGTTCAATTGAAGTGCGGCGAAGCCAGATCGTATGATCATCGGAAAGGCCATGCAGCAAATAGAGTACCGGGTGCTCATGCTGATCTGCCCGTGATTCCATGCCGATTTGTGAGCGCGCCTGCTGCGGGAGAATGACGGTCATGGAAGTGGACATTCCGAGTGTGTCTGAGTAGAAATCACAATTAATTAATGCCATCAAATATTACCTCCGTTAAATAATGAATTTGCATAATAAACAGTTCGCGGTCCGTTTTAAAAATCCTGTCACTTCGCCAGGCAAATAAACGTATTACCCTTACAAGGGAGGTTGAGCAATGGATATTGAATGGCTGGAGCGAGCCGCTTCAGAGTTCAAGCAATGGCAGATTAAAGATATCGTCGCGATTCAGGACGGAGAGACAAAGTGGGAGTGGCACGAAGGGGATGGGGACCGGGTCAGCGCCATATATTCCTGCACTAAAAGCATTATTTCATCTCTGGTCGGGATAGCGATTTCACGCGGTGAGCTCGCTGACGTGCAGCAGCCGCTGGCGGAGTTTTTTCCGCAGCTTGAAAAGGATCAGGACCGGCGTAAACTGAAGATTCGCCTCAAGCACCTGTTAACGATGACGCCAGGCTTCGACTGGCCGGATTTTGATAAGCCATATTGGGCAATGAAGCGTACGGACGACGCGGTTAAGTTTATTTTGGGGCGTGCAATGGCACACGAGCCGGGTGAGGTCTTTACATATAATTCAGGAGCGTCATACTTGTTATCTGCGATTTTGACGCAAGCGACAGGGCTGTCGGTCTACGATTATGCCGAGCAGCACTTGTTCAGCAAGCTCTCCTTCCGCAAGCCGCGCTGGAATCGATTGCATGGCATTTATGAAGGCGGAGCGGGGCTGCATTTGGCAAGCAAGGATATGGCAAAGTTTGGGCAGCTTTATTTGCAGGGAGGAAGGTGGCAGGGCAAGCAGCTTGTCCCGTCTTCATGGGTAGAGGACAGCACACGGGAGCGGCATAAAGGTTTAATGCATTATGAGCCGCCGATATTTGGCGCATACGGCTACCATTGGTGGATGTCCGGACAAGGGAGCAAGGCCGAATACTATTTTGCCAAAGGCTACGGCGGCCAGTATATTTTTGTCGTGCCGGCCCTGCGGCTTGCGGCCGCAATCCGCAAGGAGGCTACAGGCAAGGCGGACGCCATCTATTCCAAAAGGGTGCTCCTGGACTATCTTATTCCGGCAAGTTCTCATAAAAATGCAGGCGATTGCCAAAAGGATCGGTAATGGAAATCTCCAATGTATTCCACGGCGTTTCTTCAAGTCCAGGCCGGGCAAATTTATACTGCTTCGCCGCGAGCGTTGCATGCAATTCGCGTATATTGCCAGTTTCAATCCGTACGGCGGCGCCGGGACAGCAGTCCCCGTAATGCTCGGTTAAGTGGATGGTGCAGGAGCCGCTGGAAATCTGCATATAGAGCGGCAGCGCCGGCTCGAAGCGGTGTTCCCAATCCAGCTTGAACGATAAAAAGTCCAAATAAAACTGCTTTGCCTTGTGCTCATCGAAAATTCGCAGTATTGGTGTAGGCGAACTCATCGTAATCGTTGACATATGCACGATTCATCTCCTTATATGCAGATGAACCCATCATGGCATTGCCGGGCCGTGGCTGTCAAGTCAGCCGCGTGTTCATCTGCTGTTAAGATGTTGTTCATATTGTGTTCAAATTCGAGCGGTATGCTTTATGTAACGCAAAAGTTACTCTTCATTTATAGAAAGGGATACCGCTTATGGATAACAGTACAATGCAAAAAGGAAAAGGCGACTGGCGGCAATTCGTCAAGCTCATTCGCCAAACGAAACCGTCTATACCGATTTTAATTATTGCCGTTATCATGAGTATAGCGTCAACAATGGTCGGACTTGTCATTCCGTTATTTACAAAAAATCTGGTAGACGGGTTCAGTCTGAGCAGTCTGAGCTTCAGTCAAATTGCGATGATTGCGCTTATCTTCATCGTTCAGACCATAGCAAGCGGCTTGTCGATCTATATGCTTAATCGCATTGGACAGCAAATCGTTGCCTCGCTGCGCGACCGGCTGTGGCGCAAGCTGCTTGTGCTTCCCGTCTCCTACTACGATAACAATCGGACAGGCGAGACGATTAGCCGTATGACCAATGATACCTCTGTGGTAAAATCGTTAATTGCGGAGCATATGACGAGTTTTTTTACAGGAATTATATCCGTTGTGGGCTCGATTGCGGTTTTGCTTTACCTGGATTGGCAAATGACAGCAGTCATGCTTGGCGTCATTCCGCTTGCCGCGCTATTCCTTGTGCCGCTGGGGCGGCAAATGTTTAAAATCTCCAAAGGGCTGCAGGATGAGACTGCTTCCTTCACAACCTTGCTTTCGCAAGTGTTGTCGGAAATTCGTCTCGTGAAATCATCGAATGCGGAAAGCCGGGAATATGCGAGCGGCAAGCAAGGGATTACCAATCTGTTCCGGTTTGGTTTAAAAGAAGCAAAAGTGCAGGCGATGATTGCGCCGCTCATGTTTCTCGTGATGATGCTGCTGCTCGTGGTCATCGTCGGATATGGCGGGATGCGCGTTTCATCGGGGGCATTGTCCGCAGGGGAATTAGTCGCTTTTATTTTGTATTTGATTCAGATCGTAATGCCGATGGGACAAATTACGACTTTTTTTACACAATTTCAAAAAGCGATCGGCGCAACGGACCGCATTATCGAAATGCTGGATTCCGAGGAGGAGGATCATGCTTCCGGCGAGCCTGTTAAGCGGGCGGATCTGCCGATTGTCGTCGACCGTGTCAGCTTTGCCTACAAGCAGGGGGAGCCGATCCTGCGCGATGTCATCTTTCAAGTTGAGCCTGGTACGGTTACAGCCATTGTCGGGCCGAGCGGCGGCGGTAAAACAACACTTTTTTCCTTGCTGGAACGCTATTACACGCCGTCATCAGGTTGCATTAGGCTAGGGGAAACGCAGATTGATAACTATTCCTTGCATTCTTGGAGAAGCCAGTTCGGCTATGTCTCTCAAGAGAGTCCGCTGGTTGCCGGTACGATCAGGGAAAATATAAGCTACGGTGTCGAGCGGGAAGTAACCGAGCAGGAGCTGGTGCGGGCAGCCGAGATGGCGTATGCCGATAAATTTATCCGTGAGTTGCCGGCCGGTTATGAGACAGAGGTCGGTGAGCGCGGGATCAAGCTGTCCGGTGGCCAGCGGCAGCGTATTGCCATTGCCAGAGCGCTGCTGCGCGATCCGAAAATATTAATGCTGGATGAAGCAACCTCAAGTCTGGACAGCAAATCCGAGGTAGTCGTCCAAGAGGCGCTGCAAAACCTGATGAAAGGACGAACTACGCTCGTTATCGCCCACCGGCTGTCGACCGTCGTCGATGCCGATCAGATCATCTTTATTGAGAAAGGGACAGTTACGGGCAGCGGCACTCATGAAGAATTGCTCGCCAGTCACGAGCTTTACCGTGAGTTCGCCAATCAACAATTAAGACTGAATGAAGAGTAGATCATAGCGCTCCTAGAGAAAATAATTCTCAGGGAGCGTTATTTTTGATAAACTTTCTCATAGACAGACTCGTCTAAGTGGATGGTCCAGAGAATATTTAATCATATAAATGAAAAGGATGAGACTAATGAACCGCCATATATTGATCGTCGATGACGACCCGAAAATTGCACAATTGATTGAAATTTATTTAACAAATGAAGGCTATACGGTTACAAAGGCTAACGACGGTCTGGAAGCTTTGGAGATTATAGGCGAACAGCCGATCGATTTGGTCATTTTGGATATAATGATGCCGAGAATGGACGGTTTAAGCGTCTGTATGAAAATTCGCGAAACAAAAACGACCCCGATCCTGATGATCAGCGCCAAGGATGGAGATATGGACAAAATTACAGGTCTGATGACCGGAGCCGACGATTATATGGTTAAGCCCTTTAATCCGCTGGAGCTGGTAGCCAGAGTGAAATCGCTTATTCGGCGCGCCTATTTGAGCACACAGCCGCAGCAGCCCCAGGATAACATTATCCGGATTCAAGAGCTGGAAATTAATAAACAGACTCACTCGGTAACATTCGACGGCAGGGCGATCAAGCTGACGCCAATCGAGTTCGGTATTTTACATTTGCTGGCCAGCCATCCCGGGCGTGTGTTCAGCTCCGAAGAAATTTTTGAAATGATCTGGAAAGAAAAATATTATGACTCCAACAATTCTGTAATGGTGCATATGAGCCGTCTGCGGGAAAAGCTGGTGAAGGAAATGGATGGTGAAAAGCTGATTCATACTGTGTGGGGGGTCGGCTACAAAATTGAATCTTAGATGGGTGATACCGCTTTTTTGGAGTATCGTTTTTACGATCTCGATGATTTTTGTCTTTATTATTTTGGGGCGCTTCTTGTATTTCACCAATTTGATTGAGGTAAGTCCCAGCGATTTGTTTGTGTTTATTAACCGGACGATCGGCTATCCAACGATGTATATCGTTGCTGCGATCCCGGTATTTATCGCTTCCTTGCTTTATTTTCTCAAAAGGGACAAGCGGCTGCTGATGGAAAATTACACGCAGCGTGTTGCCGAGAATGTCCGCTTAATAGCCTCTGGCGATTTTAACCATAAGGTTCCGGTTGAACCGGTCGGCGAGCTGGGCGAGATTGCATCCAACATTAATCGTTTTGTCGATCAGCTTAACACGGCGATGGCGGAGGAGCGAAAAGCAGAGCAAACGAAAAATGAGTTGATCACCAACGTTTCTCATGATTTGCGTACACCGCTCACATCGATTACCGGCTATCTCGGGCTGATTGAACAGGATCTCTATCGCGATGAGGTTGAGCTGCGATATTATGTAACGCTTGCGTATGAGGAGTCCGAACGGATGAAACAGCTGATCCAGGATTTATTTGAATATACGCGGCTGCGCAACAATGAAATGAAGATCGAGCTGTCAAAAATCAATCTTGTGGAAATGCTGAATCAAATGTCCGAGCAGTTTCGCTTGCTGCTGGAGCAGGCCGATATCGAGCTGCGCATGTCCTTTGCAGAACCTCAGCTCAATATTATGGGCGACGGCAATAAATTGCGCCGCGTATTTGAAAACCTTGTCACTAATGCGATCAAATACGGGCATGACGGAAAATATATCGACATTGTCGGGCATAAGGCCAGCGGCGTGGTGGCAATCGATATCATCAATTATGGCGAGCCGATTCCGCAGTCAGCGCTGCCGCATATTTTCGAAAGATTTTACCGTGTAGAAAAATCGCGCGCCACCGATCGCGGCGGCTCCGGACTCGGGCTTGCCATAGCCAAGCAAATCGTTGAGGTGCATGGCGGCGCCATCGGAGCAACGAGCGATCCGGAACGCACTGTTTTTTCTGTGCGGATTCGGGAAATGGAAGCGGGCAAGCAGTAACGAAATTTGTCATCTTAAGGAATGTTTTGAAAATCGTTAACTTTTCGTAATCTTTTCTTATCGGATCAGTAAAAGCTGTTGTCCATAATGGGATTATCAGCAATTTACGGTTCGGTTAAGAAAGGAGCTGTTTCAAATGATGAAATCAGCTATCGTGAAGAAAACGTTAATAACGGCCGCCGTAACGGTAGTGGCGGCAACAGTCGTCTCCGAATGGAGTACACTGCAAGCAAAAGCGCCGCGTGTAATCGCTAAAATATCAGATGCAGTACGTACAAATAATTATCCGGATGTAGGCTCTCTTCATGGCGAGGCTGCCATTCTTATCGATGAACGTACAGGGAAGCCTTTGTTTGTGAAAAATGAACGCAAACGGCTGTATCCTGCGAGCACGACGAAAATGTTAACGGCATTAATTGCTTTAGAAAAAGCGGACACTAATGAAATCGTGACTGTCGGCGACGAGGTTATGCAGCAGCAATCCGATGAAAGCTCGGCTGGACTCGTTCCGGGACAGCAGCTATCCTTGTACGATCTGATCGCAGCTATGATGCTGCCGTCCGGCAATGACGCCGCGCGTACCGTTGCCCGCTTTATCGCAGAAAAGGAGACGGGGCAGCTGCTAACTCCTGACGAAAGCATGAAGATTTTTGCCGGAATGATGAATGAACGGGCAAAGGAGCTTGGGGCTACTGAATCGCATTTTGTCAACTCGCACGGACTGCATGATCCCGATCATTATACAACGGCGGCCGATTTGGCGCTCATTGCGCGCAAAGCGAGAAAAAACAGCGTTTTACGTGAAATTGTGAATGAGAGTGAGCACCATATCCAGGACGTATCCGATCAAGCCGTTGCGGCCAACGCGGACGAGCAAATCTACGTGAACCGGAATAAACTGCTGCAGCCCTCCAGCGGCTACTATTTTAGCGGTGCCAACGGGATGAAGACAGGCTACACAAGTGCAGCCGGCTATTGTCTGGTCGCCTCGGCCAAACGGGGAGACCGCGGCTATATTGCAGTAATTTTGAAATCGTCCTCTGCGGATGTTTGGCTGGATGCGACCAAGCTGCTGCAGTACGGTTTCGACAATCAGCAAAATGACGGCTATCTATAAAAGGCCTTGGCCAGTAACTCAAGCTGCCGCTTGGGATCTCGGCCATGGCCTTTTTGCGTACATGCAGACGACCGAAAGGAGAAAAAGTCCGGAATCCGAAGTGCAAGGGCGGAATTTGTGGCTGTCCCGAGGGTTGTGACACCCATCTGGCGCATAAACGACCGCTAACGGAAGTCACGGCCGCTATTTTCGAAAATTTGACCGCTCTGAAACTGTAACGGAACTGAGCGCCGCTATTTGATGGTAATTAGCACGATTTCGCAAGAAAACGGCCAGTTAAGGTCGCGCACATCCGTTAGATTTCAAAAAGGGGAATTATTGATGAAATAACGTCTGTCGCTTCCGTAAGATGAAACCGATTTGCTGCTTGCCCCCTTTGGGACTAAGTCCCCCTGACCTTCTCTGCCCGCGATGCACAAGTTGGAAGATGATGGTATACTTAAGGGTAAAGACGAACATTATTGGCTGCATAGCAACGCCTGACAACACATTTAATTGATGGGAGGGAGACGGATGCTCTTATTTCGGCACCAAGAAATCGGCCTTCGCACACTCGAGGCTGAAGATGCACACTTGCTTGCCAAATGGTTATCCGATCCTGCTGTGCTGGAGTATTACGAGGGCCGCGACCGGGTGCATAATTTAGAAATGGTGCTGGACAGCTTTTTTGGAGAACCGGACGGAGAGACCCGTTGTATTATCCAATATAAACAGCAGGATATCGGCTATTTGCAGTTTTATCCTGTAGAGGACGAGGTGCTGGAGAATTACGGTTATGAGCAGTTTGAAGGTAAGGTATATGGGATGGATCAATTCATTGGAGAAACCGTCTATTGGAATCGCGGGATCGGTACTAATCTGTTGAAAGAGACTGTAAATTATTTGACGGCCACCAAAGGCGTCGATAAAATTGTGATGGATCCCCAGGCATGGAACACGAGGGCGCTAAAGGCATATGAGAAAGTTGGCTTTGTTAAGAAAAAACTGCTAGCGAAGCATGAATGGCATGAGGGCGCGTATCGTGATTGCTGGCTGATTGAATATGAGAGGAAAGAAACATAGAGAAGCAGAACAAAAAAACGACTATAAGACAACGGACCGCTATATTTTGATGAAGATGAAATCCAGGAAAGTGCTTGTAAGCTCTAATGATGCACAAGAGATCATTGCCTACATAAACAAATGAGAGGGCGCGTCCATTTTGGAAGAAAAGCTGATTGCGATAATGAAGGAAAATATGTTTTTGGAGCGCGATCTGCAGCTCGTTCAACAATTGGGGCTGCCGAACTGGTGTATCGCCGCCGGGTATGTGCGGAATTTCGTGTGGGATTATTTGGCTGGAAATCCGCAGCGCTCCCCAATGAATGATGTAGATGTTTTGTATTATGACAGCAATGATCTTGACGAGACAAGGGAGAAGGAATATGAAGCCAGACTAATCCGCTTATGGCCGGAGTACGACTGGTCGGTCAAGAATCAGGCTCGGATGCATTTGCGAAATGATGAGCCTCCATATGAATCAGTAGAAGATGCTATGAAGCATTGGCCGGAGACGGCGACAGCAGTCGGGATTACACTAGATGAGAAGCAGCAGCTTAAAGTTATTGCTCCGTTTGGTTTGGATGACTTGTTCGCCATGATTATTCGCAGAAGTCCGTTTTTTGCCGATCGCGACTATTTTTGTGCACGAATCCAACGCAAAGGATGGCTCAAGTTGTGGCCTCAGGTGCGCTTAATCGATAGCGCGGCGGCTGTCCAATCATAGTGGTACTGCTTGGAAGGGGCACGCAAATCGCGATAGCTCAAAAGGGATCGAGGGCGTAAGGACAGCATGGTTGCGGCTGTAAAGGAAAAGAGAACTTTGAATCGAAGGAGTTGCCCCCGAGGGCAGCTCCTTTTACATTTATTACATAATTTACAAGTATGTATTCGATTTTTCATACAGATTTATCGATTTCCCCTTCTTTACGCAAAATGTATATGAAAATTCATACACATTTTGGAGATCACAGAAGTTTTCAATTTAAAGATTGAGAAGGAAACATGCTGATGATTTCTCAATACGGCTAATAACTGCAGGGGGAGGTCGATTCAATGGGGGTTGACGAATAATTAAAAATAATACGGACAAATAGTCCTGTATATATATAGGCTATGGAGAAGTCGAGTAAATAGGCAATCCAAAAAAGGAGGGGGCAAAGATTGAATATGGGGTTGGAAAAAACGTTCCCAGAAAGGAAATATGGGAGAAAGTCACAGGGATAACCAAATATATAAATGATACCTCACAACCGGATCTTTTACATGCCAAAATAGCGATCAGCCCCCACGCTCACGCAAACATAAAATCAATTGACACTTCGGAAGCCATGAAAATACCGGGTGTAAGGGCGGTCATAACAGGAGAATACTTCCCGGTTTTGGGCGGGTCTCCACTAGCAGACCGGCCGCCGATCGCAATTGACAAAGTAAGATATTATGGCGAGCCGATCGCCCTTGTTGTCGCGGAACAAGAATATATTGCCGAGATGGCCGTTCTCCAAATCAAAGCAGATTACGAACCTTTACCCGTCGTTCACTCTCCAAGTGAAGCATTGCAAAAAGATGCTCCGCTCATTCATGAGCATCTAGGCGAATATAAACGGCATGAAGACGTTTACCCGGAGCCGGGAACGAATATTGCAAACCGGACAAAAATACGTAAAGGGAATATGGAAGAAGGATGGAAGAATAGCGATCATACCATTGAAGTCCAGGTCACTTTACCGCAATCAGATCATGCGGCGATGGAAATGCGATGCAGTACGGCACAGATTTTACCCGACGGAAAAGCGATCATCCATTCCGCTTCACAATCACCCTATATTATCCGCAGGGTCATTAGCCAATCATTTCAAATTCCGCTGCACAAAGTCATCGTCCATACGCCGCTGGTCGGAGGGAGTTTTGGCGGGAAGGCTGCGATTCAGATAGAAATTCTTGCTTTTTTGGCTTCAAGTGCCGTTGGTGGAAAAGCTGTAAAATTAGCTAACTCCAGGGAGGTGGACATGATCTCATCCCCTGTCCATATTGGATTGGATGCCAGAATCAAACTTGGCTGTACGTATGAAGGGAAACTGATGGCTGCCGAAATTCTCCATCTGTTTGACGGCGGAGCGTATTCGGACCGGGGTCCGGTCATGAGCCGGGCGGGAGCTGTCGATTGCACCGGCCCGTATCGCATTGATAACGTTCATTGTGATTCTTTATGCATGTACACCAATCATCCCTATTCCACTTCTTTTCGCGGGTTCGGCCATCCGGAATTGACATTCGCTATAGAAAGGGCGATGGATCTATTGGCGAAACGGGTGGGCATGGATCCTTTGGAGTTTCGTTTTTATAACGCGATAGGACCGGGGGATACGTCCCCGACACAAACCTTATTAAATAGGAGCAATCTCGGCGATTTGCCTATGTGCATTGCAAAATTGAAAACATTAATCGATTGGGATGAGCAGCCCCAACCTGAAATCGACGGCCATCTCGTCAGGGCTAAGGGAGTGTGCTGTTTCTGGAAAACTTCAAATACCCCGACAGATGCCGGGGCGGGAGCTGTTATTCTATTTAATCCCGACGGAAGCATTAATCTGCTTTGCGGTGCAGTTGAAATCGGTCAAGGCACGAGGACGGCGCTTACTCAACTATTGGCCGAGCGGTTGCGAATGGATGATCGGTTGATACATATTTCCATGGAAGTCAATACAGAAACCGATCCCCAGCATTGGAAAACGGTGGCGAGCCGCAGCACTTTTCTGGTCGGCAATGCGATTCTGAATGCGGCTGACGATGCCATCGAACAGTTAAAAGATATCGCTTCAATTGTGCTGCAATGTTTGCCGGCTGATCTGGATGTCGGAGGAGGGAAGGTTTTCTGTAAAGATCGCCCCGAACGCGGGATAGAGATCGAAAAAATCGCCAACGGATACAAATTTCCGAATGGGAATACGATCGGCGGCCAAATTATCGGACGCGGGAACTATTCGATGCGTAATTTAACACCACTCGATCCTGAAACCGGTAAAGGAAATCCCGGACCGGAGTGGACGGTCGGCGCACAGGCGGTAGAAGTGGAATTGAATACTAAAGAATACACGTACAAAATCGTTAAAGCGGCGACGGTCATCGATGCCGGCAAGGTGATCAATCCGGAATTCGCCCGCGGCCAAATCACAGGCGGTATGAGTATAGGCCTAAGTCTGGCTAGCCGTGAGGCATTTTTATTCAATGAGAAAGGGGTCATCATAAATACGCAATTTCGAACCTATAAATTAATTCGTTATGGAGAACAGCCCGAGTACTTCGTTGATTTCGTCGAGACGCCTCATTTGGAAGCGCCTTACGGATTGCGCGGAATCGGTGAGCATGGCTTGATCGGCATGCCCGCGGCATTGGCGAATAGCCTGACCATCGCTGCCGGAGTAGAGCTTAATCATTTGCCTCTGACACCCGAGATGATCTGGAGGACGATCCATGATTCCGTTTGACTTTGAATATTACAAACCTTCTTCAGTTCAGACGGCTGTTGAATTATTTCAGTTTCTGCAAAAAAACGGGAAGAAGCCGATTTATTACTCCGGAGGGACGGAAATCATCACATGGGCTCGAACTAACGCTATTCAACCTGGAGCTGTTATCGACTTGAAGTCCATACCGGAGTGCAACGTAATGGAGATGCAGGAGGATAAGCTGATTATCGGAGCTTGTGTCACGTTATCGGTTTTAGCGGCGGCGAACCCGTTCCCGCTGCTCAGTGAAACGGCACAGGGAGCCGCAGACCAAACAACCCGGAATAAAATTACGCTCGGAGGAAACATTTGCGGCAAAATTATTTACAGAGAAGCCGTGCTCCCGCTTCTGCTGGCAGACAGTCGTATGGTCATAGCAGGAATACATGGGATAAGAGAGACGTCCATTCATAATGTCTTCTCGCAACAATTGCGATTGGAGAATGGAGAATTTCTTATACAAATCGTGACAGACCGGAGTTATATATCGTTGCCGTTCGTTCATTACAAAAAACGGCAGATTGGCTATATCGGTTACCCTCTTGTAACATTAGCCGCGCTTAAAAAAGAGAATCGGATTCACACCGCATACAGCGGCGTTTGCTCATTCCCTTTTCGATCGATTGAAATCGATCAGGCGCTGAACGACTCCTCGCTGCCGCTCACGGCAAGAATTGATCAGGCGATCAGCAAACTTCCTGCTCCAATCCTGGATAATGCGGAAGGATCCGCCTCTTTCCGGAAATTTGTGCTCAAACATACGATGGCTGACGCGGTACAGCTGTTGGAAAGCAGGTGAAGAAGCGTGTCCTCCTTCGATACCGCTAATTATCCGGTTGAATTCCAAGTTAATGGCGAGACACGATCAGTTCGGGTAAGGGCTGCTGATATATTGTTATATACACTTCGGGACAAACTTGGACTAACGGGAAGCAAGTCCGGTTGCGATAACGGAGACTGCGGCACCTGTACGATATTGGTGAACGGCCTTCCAATCAAATCATGTCTTATGCTTACCGTGGAAGCCGTTGGAAAGCAAATCGTAACGATCGAAGGCTTGATGAACTCGCGGGTACAGGATGCCTTTGTTCAGTATCAGTCACTACAATGCGGCTACTGTACGCCCGGTTTTATTGTGAACTGTCAGGGATTGCTGAATGTTCATCCGCAAGCGGATGAAGAAACAATTCGAGTATGGCTGGAATCCAACATTTGCCGTTGTACGTCTTATGAAGAGATTCACAATGCAGTGAAGGACCTCTTTGCGCCGAAAAATGATGGGAAACCACTATCCTCTGGGAGTTGAGGAGGGGCTAGTTTGGAAGACATGCATCGTATTTTGGAAACCGTTCAACTTACCGGCTTAAGAAGCGTGCTTGCGACAATTATTCATGTGGAAGGGAGCGCTTACCGTAAAGAAGGAACATCCATGCTGTTTCTTGAAGATGGCTCACAAATAGGGATATTAAGCGCTGGCTGTCTGGAAGCTGATCTTTCGGCCTGCGTGCCGGATATTTTGGAAACCGGCGTCGCCCGCAGCTTTATATTCGATCTGCAATCATCGGATCCGCTATCCTGGGGGGAAGAATCGGGTTGTGGCGGTGTTATTCATGTCACGATGGAGCCGGTAAATGCTGATCTTGCAGATCATTTATGTACATTGAAGCACTACTTGGATCAACAAACCGAGGTCATGCTCATTAAGAGATTCGGCCCGGATCGGTCTGTTATCGATTATGGTTTCTTGACTGGAGACCGGCACCTATTCGGGGAGTGGAGGGGAGAATTACCGCAAGCTGTATTTGATTCGGTATCATCCGGGCCGTTACGGAGGAGCGGCATGAAGTTTCTCTCATCCATGCAATCGGAAGTTTTCATTCATACCTATCGCCCCAAACCGCGTCTGATGATATTCGGTGCGGGACCGGACGCCAGACCGCTGGCCGGACTCGCGGCAACCACCGGTTTTTCCGTCATCGTCGCCGATTGGAGGCCCGCATATTGCGATCGGAGTTATTTTCCGGATGCGGACTCTATTTTGCTCGGGTTCCCGGAGGAAACAACAAAGATGATTCATTATTCACCTTACGATTATGCGGTTATCATGACTCACAATTTTAGGAGGGATCAGCAACTGGTTCGGCTTCTTTCTGAGCGGCAGCTTTGTTACCTTGGCATTTTGGGATCGAAAAAAAGAACGGAACGTTTACTACAAGAGCAGCCGGTTTCGATGAAAATTCATTCTCCCGTGGGACTTGCGATTGGTGCAGAGGGGCCGGAGGAAATCGCGGTGAGCATTCTCGCGGAAATAATATATACGTACAGAAAAAACAGAACCGGTAGGCAAGAAGTCGTTACCTATGAAACGGAATAATATTGTGGGCATCTATCTAGCGGCAGGCCAAAGTACCCGAATGGGTTCGGATAAACTTCGGCTGCCCTTAGGTCCTATGAACTTGGGGAATTATGCGCTGGCCGCGGCTTTGAGCTCCAAACTGGATTATGTTTGGGTAATCGTAAACGACGCTGCGGCAGATTGGATAGATAAAGCATTGTACCAGGACCCGCTCAAACGGAAATGGTCCGCTATCTCCTGCCCTGAATCGCATTTGGGGCAAGCGCACTCCCTGCGATGCGGCGTAGAGGCTGCACTTGTGGCAGAAGCGACAGCCGTGATGATTTTACTGGCGGATCAGCCATTAATTACAAAGGAGATGATCAATGAACTGCTTCTATGTTTTCAAACGCATCGGGTGAAGAGCGGCATTGGTTTCGCAGCCTCGCGTTATGAGGGTCTGGCAAGACCGCCAGTTATTTTTGATCGCCGAATGTTTCCTGATCTCCTGCAATTGCAAAACGATCAGGGAGCCAGACAACTTATTCGAAAGGAAAGCTTGGGAATTTGCATCGATTTCCCGATTGCTGACCTGTTCATGGATGTGGATACTGCTGAAGACTACTGGACTTTATTGGACAAAGCCGCATTTTGGAAATCTTGAACGACTTGTTCGGCATTCATAAATAACGCAAGCGGGTACTGATAGTTCTTTATATTGGCAGGCGCTTTTATTTGCGGGGCCGGTCCATTGGCAACCGAACTGAATGTCCCCGGATCATCCAACACACTTTTCCATTCCTTTACAAGCTTCGCCAACGTATTCAAATGACCGGCCCAAACGGTTTGATCTTCTTTCACAAAATTGCCGCTTTCGGACCATTTCGTAAGAACGCGTATGATATCGGCAAGATTGGCATAGCCGGATCGAAGTTTGTGCATTTGCTGGGTGTATTCGTTCAAGGTGCTGCGTTTTTTTTGACCTAGCGGATTGTAGCGCAAACTTTGCTCCGCTTTGTTCAGCTCGGTAGTCGCTTGATGAATCTCCTGGAACAAGGTTTGCAATCCGGTTTGCAATGTTGGAGCGCCGCTTGGGGAGCAGCCTTCTTGTACCCAAATCGCCGTTTTTGTAAAATGAGCGGAAAGATGGTCCGCAAAATGGACCATCTTTTTTTTGGCTTTGTTGACCGAATCAGGAGGGAAGATCAAGATATGGATCAGTATGGCAACGATAGCGCCGATAACGGTATCGCGTATCCGATCAAGGGGATAGCTCGGCATCTTGCTTTGAAAGTACATCACCATTAAAATGCTGAGCGCAATCTGGATCATGATAGCATGTTCCAATTTCAGCCACATTACGATTAGAGCTCCGACAAGAAGGAGGAGTCCTATGCTCCAGCCATTTAAACCAATATAAGGTGCTATTGATGCAGTGAACAGGACGCCGGCAACTGTCCCTAGGATGCGCTGCCAGGCAAATTTCAGGGACTTGTCAACTGTTAATTGGATCGATAAAATAACCGTCAAGGGAGCCAAGTAAGGATGTTTGGATCCAGCCCACTCCGCAAGTTCCCATGACAGTGCTGCCGCTAATGGGGTTTTCCATATAACCCCTTTGTATTTGATAAAATCCATTATTTTATTAAGCATTTTGTTAGGCTCCATTCTACCGTTTGGGTTCCGTCAACAACCAGCTTGCCAATTAAAAAGGAAATGATTCGCTCTCGCTCATGAACTTCCTTTTCCAGGTAGTATGCCTCACATGAATTTCAATTATAACTTCGCCGAAGCGTAATAAACGTTGATGAATTAGTCCAGATTGAAGTTCTAATATTTTCGAGCGGTCAGAATAGGCTGGTAATAGCCTGTAGCCGCGGGGAAATGCCACTCAATTTCTGTGAGTCCAGCTGCGCTTAATGCGATATTCAGCTCTTCGCGCAGTAAGGCTCTATACTCGGTTTTATAATGTTTCGTTGTCCACTCCCCGTTCATTTCCTGTACAATAAATTGGTTTACTGAATAGGATTTCCCGTCTGCTGCCCAATCCCAAAATTGAAACACCACTCGCTTTCCCTCATCGAAAAGCCGAGGCTGTGTGACTGACGGGTGTTCTTTTGCCAGCGCATCGTAATCTCTTATTGTCACTAACAGCAAACCATTCTGGTTGAGTTTGGCATGGAAATTTTGACAGGCGAGATAAAGTTCTGAGTCAGTGAGAAGATGAGGGATGGCGTTATCTGCGGATAAGACGACATCAAACAAACCCGCTACATCTTGATCCAATGAACGAAAATCAGCTACTCCAAATTTTATATTTAAGCCGTAAGCATGCGCCTCTTTTTCGGCTCGTTGTACAGACTCAGCACTGATGTCAGTTGCGCTAACGTTATACCCCCGCTGGGCCAGTCCGATAGCTTGTGTGCCGATGCCGCACGAGCAGTCCAAAAGGGAAAGGCGATCAGCGGCGGAAGCTGGAAACTTGGATTGGATGACTGTGTCAAGAGTCTCTCCCTGCCTAGATATCACCTGATGCCAGTCTGCAAATATGAGGTGATAGTTCTCTGCAAGCTCATCATAAAAAGCCATTGTCGATTCGTTCATCTTTTTCACTCCAATCCTTTTAAGTGATCCGTTGACATTTCTGCGTCGTATCCAGGCACTTCATTGCTCAAATCATAAAATAAGAGGGATTTATTGTAAAGCAATTCGTGTCTTAATTAAGGTTTCTTTTGTATTCTGCTTGGAGGACCTTCGACTTTCGGTTATAATAGTTGTAATTCGGAAACTAAATTGCTATGCTTACACATACAGCATTATTTGATGAAAGGGGAGGATGATACATGCAGACCTCTCAACCAAGCGAACTGGAGAACGCATTGTCACATTTGCAATGCGCGCTGGTCGCCAGACGAACGCGAATCAACCCGGAACAGATTACTTGGGCCCAATACGATGTGCTGGAGATTTTGCGCCTCCGCGGTCCGATGCTGCCTTCGGTCATAAGCGAGACGCTGGGGATCTCGCGTCCCACTGCATCTAAAATTCTCCGGGCGTTAAAGGACAAGCAGTTTATCGAACAAAAAGCACATGGGGAGGACCGGCGGGAACAGATGACTTCATTAGCGGAAAAAGGAAGAGAGTTTCTGATCTACACGGCAAAAAGCCGTCACGAAGCTGCGGCATTGGCAGCCTCGGTTCTTACTCCCGGCGAGCAGAGCATTTTTGCCGAATTGTGCCTGAAGGTAGCGACAGCTCTTAGTAGTACTCAGACTAAAGCAGAAGTGTAATATAGTTTCCTAAAGGGAATTAATTTTATTTAAATACCATCCAGAAAAGGGGAGAGGCACAACAATGACGCGTAGCAGGTATGCACCTGACAGTCGGCGCGATATGATCCATGTCGCTGGCGCAAGGGAAAATAACCTGAAGAACGTTTCAGTGAGTATTCCAAAGGAACAGATCACGGTTTTTACAGGTGTATCAGGCTCTGGCAAATCATCGCTGGTCTTCGATACAATCGGGGCAGAGTCGCAACGGCAGCTAAACGAAACGTTCACCAGTTTTGTCCGCCATCGCCTTCCTCATTATGGACAGCCTGATGTAGATTCGCTGGAGAACCTGTCTGTAGCGATCGTCGTTGATCAAAAGCGGATTGGCGGAAATGCCAGGTCTACAGTGGGAACCGTTACCGACATTTATTCCTTGCTTCGACTGCTGTACTCTCGGATTGGCAAGCCTTTTGTCGGATATTCTGATGTTTTTTCCTTTAACAATCTTCAAGGGATGTGCCCAAAGTGTGAAGGGTTGGGGACGACAATAACCGTTCAGTTGGATCAGTTATTTGATCGGGAGAAGTCGCTGAATGAAGGAGCGATCCAGTTTCCTACTTTCCGGCCTGGAGAATTTCGCTGGAAACGTTACGTCTGCACAGGACTGTTCGACAATGACAAAAAGCTGAAGGATTATACGGATGATGAGTGGGATACGCTCTTGTACAAAACAGGTTTTAAGCCTCCCAATCCTACCGACGGATGGCCGCAGACTTCAAAATATGAGGGTGTAATCCCCAGAATAGAACGTTCGTTTCTCAGCAAAGAATCGCGGGATACAGCGCTCTATAAAACGGAGATCGATCGCGTGGCGGCAAGAGGTGTCTGTCCGTTATGCAAAGGTGCCAGACTTAATCAGGAAGTATTGAGCTGCAAGATCAATGGCTACAACATAGCAGATTGCACAACGATGCAAGTAAGTGATCTTATCGATGTCATTCGTGAGATTGAAGCTCCTGCTGCTGCTACAGTAGTTGCAGCCGTCAGCGAACGGCTGGAGCACCTCGTTTCTATCGGGTTGGGTTACCTCAGTCTTAACAGAGAAACCTCTACACTTTCCGGGGGTGAATCCCAGCGGGTTAAAAAGGTGCGCCATCTCGGCAGCAGCTTAACCGGTATCACTTACATTTTTGATGAACCGAGCATCGGACTCCACCCTCACGATGTGCATCGGCTCAACACGCTAATCAAGCGTCTTTGCGACAAAGGAAATACCGTGCTTGTTGTCGAGCATGATCCGGATGTGATTGCAATTGCCGACCATATCATTGATCTGGGTCCGAAAGCTGGCTCTCAGGGCGGTGAGATCGTTTACGAAGGAGACCTGGCAGGTTTGGCGGCATCCGGTACACTGACGGGAAAATATCTTAACCGCCGGCCTAGGCTCAAAACGGTACCGAGACAAGCGATTGGTTCGCTTGCCATTGAGCACGCAACGCTGCATAACCTTAAAAATGTTAGCGTGCGCATCCCGCGCGGAGTGATGACCGTTGTCACCGGTGTTGCCGGTTCAGGGAAAAGCACACTAATTAACAAAATGCTGCCCCTGCACTACCCGGAAGCTGTCTTTATCGATCAGGGAGCCATCCAAGGATCAAAACGTTCCAACCCCGCTACCTACACTGGTATGTTTGATCGGATTCGTGAGCTGTTCGCTCAAGAGAACCGGGTCAGCGCCTCTCTTTTCAGTTTCAATTCAAATGGTGCGTGCCCGGAATGCAAAGGCCTTGGCATTACGTATACCGACCTGGCTTTCATGGACCCGATCGTCAGCATTTGTGAAGCATGTGGAGGTCAGAGATTTACCGACGAAGTTCTTGGATTTACTCTGGATGGCAAAACGATAAGTGAAGTTTTAAATCTAAGTGTTGCGGATGCGGGAGCTTTCTTTCGAGATGAGGCAATTCAGTCCATTCTGAGACGGCTAAAAGATGTCGGTCTTGATTATATTACGCTTGGGCAGCCGCTTAACACACTCTCAGGCGGCGAAAGACAGCGCCTCAAACTCGCCGCTGAGCTGGAAAACAGCGGCCAAATCTACGTATTCGATGAACCGACCACCGGGCTGCACATGTCCGATGTCGATGGCCTGATTGCCCTGATAAACCGGCTTGTTGACAATGGCAGCACAGTCATCGTTATCGAACATAATCTTGATGTGATCAGTCAAGCCGATTGGATCATCGATATGGGGCCAGGAGCGGGACACGCCGGAGGTAGAGTCGTCTTTGAGGGAATTCCGGAAGAGCTGATTAAAAGCCAGGATTCGGTAACAGCGCGTTATGTTAAAAAATATGTACAGCTAAATTGAGGGGAGTTGGTCACATTTCGGAATGTACGGGGGGATGAATTATTTGATCTGCCCGATGCTCCGCGGCCAGATGGCGATACGCCAACTGCCCCCCAATTTCTCGGCGAATTTGACAATATTCTTTTGTCCTATGCGGACCGTAGCAGAATCATCAATGAGGTGTATCGCAAACGGGTATTCACAGTGAATGGGATCATCCGATCGACGATACTCATCGACGGTTTTGTCGCTGGAACTTGGAAAATAATGCATGAACGGGGGAAAGCTGTTTTGAGCATTGACCCGTTTATTAGATTCTCCAACCAAGAGAGCGACGCTTTAGCCATTGAGGGGGCACGTCTGCTTCATTTCGCAGCATCCGAAGCTCATTCCCATGACATTATTATTAATCCGCTGATGTGTTGAGTAGAAGCATCTGCCCGATTTACAGACAAGTAACGCTGGCACTTCAAAAAAGCCGAGCAGGGAGCAATATTTGAGCCCTGACTCGGCTTTTTTCACAGGGATGAGCATTTCCGGCATTTCGACGGCGCTTCGTCCCGGGGCGTTTTTTCCGTCTTCTCGTGACTGCAAGTCAAGAAATGCTTGCACTTAATGTGAGGACGTGGTATTTTGATGGGAAATCACTTAAACGGTTTAGGAGTTGTTAAGTTGACGACGATTCGCGATGTTGCTAAAGAAGCCGGGGTGTCGATTGCTTCTGTATCTTTTGCGATCAATGGCACGGGATCGATCTCGGATGAAACAAGAAAAAAAATATTGGATGTTGTGGAGAAGCTCAACTACCGTCCGAATGCGGCTGCAAAAGGGCTGGTATCCGGCAAAGTGAAAACGATCGGTCTAATTATGCCTCAACCGGGCACTGATTTTTTCGCATTCGCAGATTCGGAAATTTTGGAGGGGATCGGAATTACGGCCAGTACGATGGGGTTCAACGTCCTGCTTTCCTGGGAGAAGGATCAGGGGAAGTCCGGTATATGGGATTTGATTCATGAAGGACTCGTAAGAGGACTAACCTTCCTGCTGCCTTCGAACGATCTGGCTACTTATCGCAAGCTGAATGACATGAATTTTCCTTTTGTGCTGATGAGCAGGCCCCCGGAAGGTATCAATTGCAACTGGGTTGATGTCGACAATATGGATGCTGCCTATCAGGCTACGCTTGCCTTTATCAGGGCAGGCCATAAACGGATTGCATTTGTTTCCCCAGGTCCGGTTGAATATCTGGTCAGCAAGGATCGCCTTGCCGGCTATCGTCTTGCTCTGACGAATCATGGTTTGGCTTATGATCCTTCCTGTGTATATGAGTCAAACGGCAATATGGAGCAGGGAAAAGATGCTTTTGAACAGTTTATGAAGCTGGATGACCCTCCGACGGCTGTTTTGGCCGGTGCCAATATGCTCGCTTTGGGTATTCTTGAAGCAGCCGGAGACGCCGGCATCCAGAATATCGCGCTCATTACGTTCGATAATTCAGAGCTTGCCAAAAGCTATAACATCTCAGCGATTGATATACCGCGCGGAATTATTGCACGTGAAGCGACAAATGTTTTATTACGGAAAATCGCGCAAACGACCCGTACGGAACCGGACTCCGTTGTGATCCCTTCGGAAATTGTCTACCGTCAAACGTTTCAGCCAGCTGATCGCGTCTGAGCATGTTTGAATCGAAGCCTGTTTTTATTGAATGCGGGAGCTGCATTCAATAAAAACAGGCTTTTTAATCATTTACAAAAGAAGCTTACTCCGCCGTGTGTTTTTTTCTGAGGGAAGAAGGGAACGTCATCAGACAATTTCTTGTCTTGACATAAGAAAGGGCATTCAACTATAATCATTTTAACTTAAACGTTTTATTTAAACGTTTATTTCAAGGCTTACTTAAAAAGGGAGGAAACAAAGATGACAGACTGGCTCAGGAAATCGTTATCGCTTCTTACCGCTGCCATGTTGGTAACAGGTTTGGCGGCATGTGGAGGAGAGAACAAGCAATCAGACAACGGCAAGGGAGAGGCAGGACAAGGAGAGAAGGTTGAACTGCGGGTTGGCGTAATGGACAGCCCGGGCGAGTCGGAAAATGTGGAAGCGGTTGCGAAAGTATTCATGGAAAAAAACAAAAATGTAACGGTAAAGGTTGAACCGATTATCGGCGATTTCCGAGCAAAAATATTGGCTCAAGCCGCTTCTGGCGATTTGCCTGATGTCGTATGGCTGGCAGACGCCTGGGTCAGAGAATTTGCCAATGCCGGAGTGCTTGCTTCTCTTGATGGCTATATGGACGAGTCGGGTGTTGATCGTAACGATATCAATCAGGCCATGCTCGGCCTTGGCAAAGTGGATGATAAGCAGTATATGCTGCCGCGTGACTACAATCACATGGTCACTTTTGTCAATAAAACGATGCTGGAGCAAGAGGGTTTAAGCGTTCCCGAGAACGGCTGGTCATGGGATGATTTTATGAAAAATTATGCAGAGAAGCTGACGAAGAAAGACGGGGCGGGCAAGACGACACAGTTTGCCTTGGATGCTCTGTCGATCTGGCCGCCGATCTGGTCGGCATTTGCGCTGGGACATGGCGGGGAATATGCGAATATCAGCAACAAAAAGCTTACATTTTCCGATGAGAAGGTAACGGCTGGTTTGAAGGATCTGTACGATGGCATTAAAAGCGGATATATTACGGATCCGAACGGCCAGTACCCGGAAAATATGTTCAATGCGGGGAAAGCAGCCTTCCGGTTTGGCGTGAAGCCAACTACGGCAGAAATCAATGAAGCTGCCAAAGCGAAAGGCTTTGATTGGGAAGTCGTTACTTTTCCTAAGCTGCCTAGCGCACATGTCGTAGGCGGAGGCACAAGCGGCTATGGTGTATTTGCAAAATCGAAGCATCTGGAAGAGGCGGGGGCATTCGTCTCGATGTTTGTAACGCCAGAAGGCCAGAAAGCATTCGGTACAACGGGCAACTCGGTTCCGGTGCTGAAATCGCTTGCGGACGACACGACATGGCGGAACAATCCGGTTGAGGGCAAAAACATGGACGCGTTTATTTTGTATCCGGAGGCGGATGTACTCTCGATTATTGATACCCAGCTTCCGATTGAGTTGATTCAAGATACGAACAACGGTGTTGTCGATGCGATGAATAAATATTTGCTCGGCAAGGCCTCGCTTGAAGATGCGATGCAAAGTCTGGACGAAAAAATCAATTCGAAATGGAAGTAGCATGTAGCTGCTCCCTTTGAAAAGTGGTGAGGGTGCGATGAAAAGGAAATTTTTGACCAGGGACCGCCGTGAGGCGCTGGACGGATTTTTATTCATATCTCCGGTTGTGCTGGGCATTTTGCTGTTTACTGCATGGCCGGTTCTGCAATCCTTCTATAACAGTTTTACGAAATTCAATGTACTGTCACCTGCCGTCTGGGTGGGATTGGACAATTATCGGGACATGTTAGGGGACGAGGATTTCTGGCATTCATTGTCGATCACGGCGATCTATACCGTGTTTTCGGTACCGCTTGGGCTGATTGGCGGTTTTTTGCTGGCCTTGCTGCTGAAAAGAGAAGTCAAGGGTGTAGGCCTGTTTCGCACGGTATTTTATTTGCCGGTCGTCGTTCCAGTTGTGGCAGCCGGTATTTTGTGGAAGCAGCTGTTTAGTCCGACCTTCGGATTTGCCAATGAGCTGCTCCAATGGATCGGACTGGAGCCGTATAGCTGGTTTTCGCGTCCGGAGTCGGTCATGCCCTCTCTAATCATTATGGGGCTGTGGCAATGCGGCGGTGCCATGATTATTTGGCTGGCCGGCTTCAACGGCGTGCCCGCGCATTTGTATGAAGCGGCTATTGTCGATGGAGCCTCGCCGTTTCGGCGTTTTTGGCAAATAACGATCCCGATGGTAACGCCCGTCATCTTCTTCAACCTCGTCATGGGTCTGATCGGGGCACTGCAAGTCTTCGGTCAAGTGATGGTCACGACGGCCGGTGGGCCGTTAAACGCCAGCAATTTCTTCATGCTGCTGATCTATAACAAGGCGTTTGCCTCCTTGCAAATGGGGTATGCGTCGGCACTGGCATGGATTTTGTTTGCCATCATTCTGGTATTGACGGTACTGGTCTTCAAAACAAGCAAGTCCTGGGTTTATTACGAAGGAGACAGATAATGATGGGATCGATTCGAGCGAGCCGATGGTTATCTACTGTCGGACAATATGCGATGATGAGCTGTCTGGCGGTTGTGTTTTTGTTTCCGCTGGTGTGGATGGCCGGAAAAAGTCTGATGGGACTGAACGATTTGTATAGTATCCCGCCTAAACTATTCCCCGGTCAGCTTCACTTTGAAGCCTATTGGCAAATATGGAGCATTCGCCCGTTCCATTTATATTTGAAAAATACATTGCTGGTCGTTGTGCTTTCTGTTGTGGGGGCGACATTTTCTTCAGCATTTTGTGCATTTGGTTTCGCCAGACTGCGTTTTCCGTTCAAAAATACAATTTTTGGCGTTGTTCTGTCCACCATTATGCTTCCTGGTGCCGTTACGATGATTCCACTTTATGTGTTATTCAGTAAATTAGGCTGGGTCAATACGATCTTCCCGCTCGTTATTCCGTTATTTTTTGGCGGAGGGGCATTCAATATTTTTTTACTCCGGCAATTTTTTGCCACAATTCCGAAAGATTTCGACGAGGCGGCACGCATTGACGGCGCCGGATCGTGGTCAATTTTTTGGCGGCTGGCGCTTCCGCTTTGCTATCCTGCTTTGACTGTGGTCGCGGTTTACTCCTTTATGGGGGCATGGAATGACTTTATGGGGCCGATGATTTATTTGAGCAAACAGGAGTCGTTTACACTTGCTTTGGGACTGTATGGTTTGTCGCCGGGCGGGGTTGGCGTAGCCAATATTGTCAACACGGCACAGTTAATGGCCGCTTGTACGATCGCTGTTATCCCGGTTATCCTCGTATTCCTGCTTGCCCAGCGGAAACTGATTTCCGGCACAGTCATTTCATCGGGATTAAAAGGATAGTTCATTGTCCGGTAAGGGGGAGCCACTGTGGATAGAGATCTGTTTATGAAACCGCCGGCTGAATACCGTCCGATCATCTTCTGGTCATGGAATGGGGAGCTTGATCCGAAGCGGATGAAGCGGCAAATCAGGGAGATGCACGCTGCAGGGCTGGGCGGTTTTTTCATGCATGCCCGGGATGGTCTGAAAGTGCCGTATATGAAGGAAGCATGGTTCGAACGGATAAAGCTGTGTGTAACGGAAGCGAAGCGCTATGGCATGGAAGCATGGATTTACGATGAAAACGGCTGGCCAAGCGGCTTTGCCGGGGGTGAAGTGCCCAAGCAATCCCAGAGCTTCAGAGCCAAGGCGCTGGTTATGAAGCCGATATTGTCGAGAGGCGGCGGAGATTGTATAGGCGGTTTAGATGATGGAAACGGCATAGACGGTCTTGACGATGGCGAGTATCGGCTGCTGACGGAAGTGGAGCATGCCGGGGGCCATAGCGGCATATACGAATGGGTGCAGCCGCTTGGTCACCCCCGCTTTGAGGGTGCGTCTTATGTCGACTTGCTGCATCCTGGTACAACGAAAGCCTTTCTGGACAGTACGCATAATCGGTACGAAAGGGAAGCGGGCGGCGATTTCGGCGCTGCGATCCCCGGGATTTTCAGCGACGAGCCTTGTGCGCTACTGTGGCTCAATCGTGAGGAGCCGGCACTCCCTTGGACAGACAGCCTGCCATCGCATTTCCTGGAGCGATACGGCTATTCGCTAATGGACCGCTTGCCTGCCTTGTTTGTTGATACGGAAGATAGCCGGCAAGTACGTTACGACTTTTGGAAGCTGGTTGTCGAACTGCTGGCGGTTCGTTTCAGCAAGCCCATTTATGACTGGTGCGAGCAGAGGGGGCTCAAGTTTACCGGGCATTATATGGCGGAGGACCGGCTGTCCCACACGATGGACTGGATAGGCGACCTGATGCCGCATTATGAGTATATGCATATTCCCGGCATGGATCATCTCGGACGGGAACTGCACCGTCATTGCGATAATTCGTCGCCTGAAAGTCGGCCGTTTACGACTGTGATGGCAGCCAAACAAGTGACCAGTGCCGCGCATCAAATGGGCAAAACAAGGGCGCTATCCGAATTGTTTGCCTGTGCCGGCCAAGGCTTCGATCCCGAATTGCAGAAACAAATGACAGACTGGCATTTGATTCATGGCATCAATTTCTTCACCCCGCATCTGTTACCTTATACGCTGGAAGGCAACGGGAAGCGCGATTATCCGCCGACGATAGGGCCTCAACAGCCATGGTGGGAATATACCGCAGGCTTGACAGACTATCAGGCAAGAATCAGCTATGCGCTAACAAGAGGGGAGCGGCTGACAGATACGCTGCTTATCCATCCCGTCGAATCGGCCTGGGAGTGTTATGCGCCATTGCAAACTGTGGAGGTTGACAGGATCAACGACCAGTTGGAGCAGCTTTGCTTGCAACTGCTTGACGATCACGCGGAGTTTGATTTTGGCAATGAGCATCTGCTGGAGAAGTACGGTTTTGTGGAGAAGGGGCGGATACGAATGGGTAACGGTTCTTATCGTACCGCCATTATTCCCTGCTGCAGCCGTTTGCGGTCCTCTACGCTGGCTTTGCTGCAGCAGCTCCATGATCAGGGCGGCCGGATTATCGCTTGGAACGCCGAGTCCTATCATAAACTTGCACAGCGTTATCCGGTGCTGCGGTCGATGAACATTCGTCTTGCTGATGTCAATCATAGCCGATGCGCAGACACCGGCGGTATCGCGGCGGGATTAAGCGGGCTTGCTGGTCTTAGCGATGATGAAATCGCCATGGCGGCGGGGGGCGGCACGGAATGCGTCTGGATGCATCGCAGACGGGATCATGACAGCCTCATTTGTTTTTTGGCGAATCTGTCCTTGACAGAAGAAGTCGAATGTACATTTTCCTTCCATGGGCGCTGTAATATGGAAATTTGGGATGGAGAGACGGGAAATATAATGTCCCTTCCGGCTGTGTACGTCGGGGAACGGACCGTTGTTGACTGGTCCTTTTCACCCGGAGAATCATTGCTTCTGCGCGCGTATCTTCAGCAGGATAACAGCACAGGCAGTGACAGCCTTTTGCATGCTTCGCACACGAATGTTAGATACGACCGGAAAGTAATCTGTAGCATCGCAGCGGAAATGAAGCTGACGGAAGCGGAGTACAATGCCGTTGTATTGGATCGTTTCCGCTTGCAGGAACCGGGTGGAAACGGTTGGGGGGAGACGCTGACGGTCAGCCGTCTCCGCACATCCACAGTGCCTTGGACAGGCCCGGTTCGTTTAAGCACTGCCATCGCAATAGACGTGGAAAGCATACATGAGCCTATATATGTTGCGACGGAACGTTCACCGAGGATGGCCGTCTATTGGGACGGCATTCGTTTAGCTGTCTCCGAAACGGAGTGGCTCCATTCCGAATGGCTCTTTTATCAAGTCCCTGTGGAATTGCTGGCAACAGGGATCCATCAGGTGGAGTTGGAGCTCGCGGCCGGCGAACAACTCTCTTCATTGGAAAATGCCATACTGGTGGGCCATTTTCTGGTCAGCATCGGCACGACTCCGGCGATTCGGAACCGGGACGCAAGATTGCTTAATGCTGCGGACTTTATCGAGAGCGGATTTCCTTTCTTCGCCGGCAAATTGAAGCTTTCCTGTTCAGTTGATCTTCCGGAAATGGAAGGCGAAGTTGTGCGGTGGAAGCTGCGGCTGGTCAACCCGGCATTGTCGGCTGCCCGTCCGATTTGGGACGGAAAACCTCTTGTTCCGCGGCTATGGGGGCCTTGGGAGTGGGAAATTCCCGCTCCGTCAGGCAAAGATCCGATGCAGCTGGAGTGGGAAGTAACCAATACGCTGCGCAATTTACTTGGCCCTCACTATGTACCGGATGATGATCGCATTGTTTTTCTGGGTCCCGAGCATTTCTCCAAAGAGGAGACGGATCAGTACGTACTGGAGCCTTTTCGTTTGGGGGAAGCGCAGCTCGTTGCCTATATCCGGGATACAGATAAAGGGGGTGATTAAACGGCAGCTCATGGTAAGATGAAAGGACTAAGAGAGGTTGTTAAAAGTAAAGAGGTACATCAATTGCGTGAGAGGATGAGTGTTTATCGTGAAATGGACAAAAATGGCGATAACCGGTATTCTTTGCTTCGCGTGGCTTCTTCCCTGTCTGAACACTGCTGATCCTGCATTTGCCGAACCTGCGATTGTGGACTCCCATTCCGTTAAAGTCATCGCCAGTTTTGAAGAGGGCGTCGACCAGACTTATGACAACGGTGCGGGCCGCTGGGCTCCGCATTTCTGGACTACAGCTGCGCCGACGTATACGTATGCGCATGCCGATGTCCCTTCAGGCATTGCCTGGTGGGGAAAAATCAACAGTGCCTGGGATCCGCCGCAAACGGATAATGTGAACTGGTGGAATACGTTGGGGGATAAGAACGGCGGTAACAACGGTTACTCCGATGTAATCTACCAGCTGCATATCCCGGGACAGACAAACTATGAAAACTGGTCCATCTACGAACAGTTGCGCATCAAATGGTTTGCCGGCAATCCGGACGATACGCGGGTTAATATGCAGGTCTTTGCTTATACGCAGGCAACGGGGCGCTGGGTTGATCTTGGCTATCGGACGGGAACGCGCGACACGGTTTATACGACTGACCTGAGCTTGAACACGATGACCGCAGCCGAGAAGCAAAAAGTCAGCCATTTGCTGTTCCGGACATTCAATACATGGATTCCGGCAGGCAACGATTACAATCACTTTCAGCGAACACATTTATTCAGCATCAAAGCTGTAACGGCTTCTCCTCCGGCGAAGTCTGCGACGCTGGGCGGGTATACATGGGATTCGAAGTTTCTGGGTACCCTACTGCATCGAAGTTACGGAACATACTCGGCTACTGGCTTCTATGATCCGGAGATCGGAAAGTACCGGTTATGGTTCGGATCAGGGATTCCGGAAGCAAACGGTTCCGACAATGTTTACTATGCCGAAAATGATACGATGCAAGGCGACTGGAGCAATCCGGTTCGAACAACATTGGAGCATTTTGGTATTCTCAAACCGTATAACCAGGCTCCGGGATGGGGAGGCGATCCGTCCGTCCTGAAAATAGGCAGTCAATATGTGATGTATTTCTCTGGCATCAAAAATGAGGATCCGTACTGGAATCGGATTTACCGGGCGGTATCTGACGACGGCGTGAATTGGACGCTTAGTCCGAAGACGCCGGTTGTCGACGCAGCGACCGGCGGCGCAGCAGGCTACGGTTCGGGTTCGCCGAGCGTCATCTATAAGGACGGTACTTATTATATGTATTATTACAGTCAGTTTGAGCAGCCGGACCGGGGCGGCACTTATTTGCGGACCTCGACAGACGGCATCCATTTCTCATCGTGGACGGCATTAAATGCCGATTTCGGCGGAGCCGATGTGAAGTATGCCGATTCATTGGGGAAATGGATTCTGATCGACTACCGGGACAAGAATCAGGACTTTCAGGGCGAAGAGGCCGGGATTCGCTATGCAGTTTCCAGCGACGGCATCAATTTTACTTATAATCACGATAACAGCTTCAAGCTGGCCCAGGATGACAGTGCCGTTATTAATCATAATCCGGGCTTTATCGGTACACCGACCGGACATGCAAACCAGGAGCTGTATGTGACCTACGGCATAAATCAGCTGCCTCTGAATGCTGTTCCGTATGAGTATCAAACCCGGCAGTTAGGCTATTCGTCACTGCGCATCTATTAAATGAAACGGGGCCGTCTCCGAAGCAGTTGTTACCTGCTTCAGAGACGGCTCTTTTCGTACAGGCGAGTACTGGGAGAGCATGTACAAATATGTCACACGGGGCGTTCAGTAGCCAATCTTTGTGCAAAAGGAGGCGTCCCGGGGACTGTTTTAAACTTTTTCCAAGCTGCAACAAAAGGCTCCCCAGATCAGGGAGCCTCGAAATAACGGCTGGACTCGGACGCTTAGTCCAACTGCTGGGATACGGCTGGATTGCCGTCATGTCCCTCATGGATGACTTCAGTAAAGAGATTTTCTTTGGGCTGAGGAGGCAGTTTTGGTTTTCCAGGCAGTAATGGGGCAAGCATGGCTTCCAATTCTGCGATCGTAACCGGTTTTGCCTTCCGCACCAGTTCATAACCAAATCGCCCGCTGCTTTCAATTGTAGCGGTTTTAATATCGGCGAAGGAAGAAATGCCTTTCTCCCTTATTCTTGCCTCCAGCTGGTCAACCGACATCCGCAGTTTTTTTAGATTGGCCGGTATGATCTTTCCATCTTGAATGACAAGTGTGGCTTTCCCAATCATCACGCGCTCCATCCAGTCGAATTTGATTGCCAGAAACTGGACGGTGAGCAAGAGGGCAACAAATAGACATAGGGTAATGATGGTCTTCAAAAGTCCGTCACCTGCAACAGCATGTCCGATCATGGATGCCATGGCCAGCATCGTGATAATTTCCAGCCCCGTTCTCTCTCCCGCGGTCTTCTTGCCTGCAATCCGCAGCAGGAAAAATCCGGCGGCCAATACCAATAAAGCTTCCCAAATGAAGCGCAGATCCATTATTTTGAAACCTCCCGATAAATTTGTCTCTTACAGGCTCATTTTACTTTTACGAGAAGTGATGCATCTAAATCCTGAATAGAATGCCGCCCGGAAATCGCCAGCTGAAATTCCGTTTCCGCAACGAGCTGCCGAATGACTTCCTCGACGCCGCTTTCTCCCGCAACGGCCAGGGCATAAGCATAGGGGCGGCCAACCAATACAGCGGAAGCACCGAGCGCAATCGCCTTGAGAATATCAGCGCCTCTGCGGATGCCGCTGTCCATTAAAACGGGGACTTTTCCATTTACCGCCTCGCAAATAGAAGGCAAGACATCCAGTGTCGCCACAGCGCCGTCAAGCTGACGTCCGCCGTGGTTGGAAACGATCAGGCCGTCGATCCCATGCTCCAAAGCCATAATCGCATCATCCGGATGGGTGATGCCCTTAATAAGCAGCGGAAGCTTGGTTTGTTGGCGGATAAAATCAACTTCTTGCCAAGTAAAGCATGTATTATTGCCTTCCTCCAGTGCAAGTTTGACAGCTTCCTCCAGGTTTTCATGGGGAGGCTGCTTGAGCTGGGAGCAAAAAACCGGGTCTGTAAAGTAATTTCCCATCCCATGGCCTATAAGAAAAGGCAGGTAGGCATTGCGCAAATCCGTTTCCCGCCAGCCGAGCAGGGTAGAGTCGACTGTGACGACAATCGCGCTGAAGCCCGCCTTCTCTGCTCGCTGCAGAAAACTTTTGGTCAGCTCGCGATATTTTGGCGGATAAAGCTGAAACCAGCGGGTGCTGTTGCCCATTGCTTCTGCTATTTGCTCAAGCGGTATACTGGATACATTACTAAGGACATAAGGAACGCCCAACTTTGCAGCTGCTTTTGCCGGACCCAGCTCACCTTGCGGATGAAGAATCGTATTTACTCCAATAGGAGCCAGCAATATGGGGGCCGGAAGCTTAGCGTTAAATAAAGTTATGCCAAGATCGCGTTTCGAAATGTCGCAGCATATTCTGGGGCGAATCCGATATTTTTGAAAAGCGTCCACATTGTCGCGTTTGGTGTCTCCAGCACCTGCGGCACCATGAACATAGCCGAAGGGAGCTGCAGCCAAAACCTCTTTTGCCCGCGCCCTCCACTCGTCATAGGAAACGGGTAGCTGTTTGGCCGCTTCATCCCCGGACTGATACCTTTCCATTTGAAGTTCTTCACTCCGAAAAGCCAAAATCGTATACCTCCAAATCGGCAATTTCTATTATTGGTGCCCTAACTGGCAGGCTTTTAAACGGGATTTTACATTTCCTCTCAGCTAGGAGGCTTTATTTTTGCTTAACAAGAACAAGACCGGCACCAATCACAACTAGACCGGCCCATGTCTTCCATGACGGTACTTCCTTCATAAACAAGTAGCCTGTCCAAACAGAGATCAGTACCTCCATACATTTTGCCGTAATCAGAATAAAAGCCAGACTGTGAAAAGCTTTTACGCCGAATTTCACACCATAGCCAATACATAGATTAGCGATGAAAAAGAGGGGCAGCAGCATCAGTTGAAATTTCATGGTGCTCCAAAATTGCGGATCGATATGTTTGCTCTGATAGCCAAAAATAAGATTGATAATTATCAAGCCGCCGATCAGCAGCGCCACACTGTATATGTAGATCATTAGAACCTCCAGTATTTATCGGCTCGCGTACGAATATCATCAGCACACTGCAGCTTTTGCCCGAAAAGTAGTTATGGATTAATGTTTCCTAAAGACAACATTCCATGCAAATACGCAAAAAGTTTTCCTGAGTGAAAAAATGTCTGATTGCAGTTATTTCCTTTTAGCGTTACCATATTAGCATAAAAGTGCTAATATATTGAGGCGACTTTAACCGAAACAAAGGAGCTGCTATATCTTGTTTAATGAAAATGAATATTATGATGAACGATTCGCTGAGTTTGATATGCAACAAGGACAACTGCGTTCAGTAAGATTTTATGACTGCACTTTTGTGAATTGCAATTTTAGTGAGACACGATTCGTCGATTGCAAATTTTCCAGTTGTACGTTTGAAAGCTGCAACATGAATATGATTGAAGTGTTGGACTGTGAGTTTTCCGATGCCAGCTTTACAGATTGCAAGCTGCTGAGTGTGAACTGGACGGAGGCCGTCTGGCCGAAAATAAGAAGAGAGCGGCAATTGCGGTTTGAGCGCTGCGTGCTTAATCATTCTACTTTTATCGGATTGTCGCTTCCAAAAATCGTAATGGTAGATTGCCTTGCCAAAAATGTGGATTTCCGCGAGGCAGACCTTAGCGAGAGTGAGCTGCGATTAACGGATTTTGCTGAAAGTCTCTTTAGCGACACTAACTTGATGGCAGCCGATTTCAGCAATGCGGCCAATTATGCGATTGACCCTGCGTACAATAAAATTAATAAAGCCAAGTTTACTATGCCTGCTGCTATATCCTTGTTGTACGCGATGGATATTGAGATTGTAGAGGAGTAGTGGCGTAAATACCCTAATCTCTCTTGTATAACTTCAAACGTTATCCCGCGGCTGGATTATCAGCGATAAGGTAAAGGGACTTGCACAGTACGCAGGACGCAGACTTTTTCAAATAGGGAGTGTGGGAATAAACGCCGAAGCCCCCAGTATGGGGGCTTGAGCAGATCACCTGCTTGGAGCATGGTTAGTCTTTCGGAGTGCGATCTAAAAACAAGCGAGTGACTTCTGTATATTGGCCACGCTCAATTTCTTCGTCGGTAGCTTTCTCTTCTAACTGATCACTGGTGTTCATTCCGGGGGCAATAGTTGGATCGTGTTCGTCATGGTTACGGTTCACTTTTTTCAAAAATCATCACTCCTTCCACATAACTTAGAATTCCTTTAAGTTGTAGATTTATTCATAGATTCGGAAGGTGATGGCAGGTTGAACAAAGCTTGAATATTTAGAAACTGGGAGGACGGCGGATCACCGAAGGCTGCACCCCATTTCATTGACATTGTAGACGGTCTCGAGTAGAATGGTCTTTATTTACTGATTTAGTAAATCAGTAAACGAGTAATTCTAATAGAAAGAAGGAGCACAAATGAAGATACCTACCTCATTAAAACATAAACCAGTTATTGTGGTGGAAAATTATGAAAAAGTAGATGGGCGCACTGCCAACAATACAGACGCAAAAGGCCTGTCGTTAGGTCTTGCACAGTGGAATGATCGCGGCAAAGTCGATATTTCCGCCAAGGTATGGCGCCATACTGGCGAGAAATGGTCTCGTCAGTCGGAAGAATTGCCAATGCATCGCGTCCTGGATTTGGCGATATTGATTTGCCGAGGCAGCCTGCATTTTCAGGATGCCTATCGCTATCCGAAGCTTTATGATACGGAAAATCCGCTGATCGACCGGATGGGCCTGCAAGGAGACGCCATGAGCGTGTCTGTATGTGAAGACAATCCGATGCTGGACGAAGACATCAAGTTATTTTCACAAGCGCTTAATGATGATGGAGAAATGATTGGAGAACGGCTTCGTGTTTTATCCCAACTATTGAAGGAAATGGGATATTAAGAAGCAGCGGGAAAGGAAGTGCCACCGTGGATGCCACAGAACGTCCTCCAAAATGATGAGCCATCGCTACGCGGCAGAAGCAACAACCGCGACGGCATGGCGCTCCGAATATTGGCCGACCGCTTAACCGCGGCGCCGCAATAAACGAAGCTGTTGATCAGCATTAGCGACGGACAGCCCAAAGCAATGGATGATTATACCGGCAGCTACGCGATAAATGATATGCAGCAGACGATTGCCGAGTATGAGCGTAAAGGAATTAGCTTTTTGGCCGCTGCAATCGGGCAGGATAAAGAGATCATCAGTGAGATCTATGGCAGAGAACGTTTCTTGGACATTACAGAGCTGAAGACATTCCCTGCCAGACTAGTACGGATTATCGCCCGGTATATCGGCTGATGCAAACCTGCTAGCCGCGCGGCGCCCAGAGCATGATCGAGACGCCGATGAGGCAAATCGCCGCTCCGATCCAATCATAGAGATCGGGTGTTTTGCGATCGACGAGCCAGCCCCAAAAGACAGCTAATATGATAAAGACTCCGCCATACGCTGCATATACGCGGCCGAAGGCGGGGAATTTTTGCAGTGTCGGGATGACGCCATAAGCGACCAGAATGAGACTGCCAATAACCCCGTACCAATAAGGCTTCGATTCACGCAGCCACAGCCAAACTAAATAACCGCCGCCAATTTCGGCAAGTCCAGCTAAAATAAAAATAAAGATTGCAAACTGCACGGAGGTTGCTCCTTTTGAGAATGTGGTTTATTGTTTAACCTGCAAGCCTAATAACTTTGCAAAACCAATGGCTTGTTCAGCGGAAACCTGGCAACCGTCCAAGCTTTCCAGGGCGACATTAAGCCGCTCATATGTACAAGTACTAATATCGATACCTTTAAGGGAAGTTTGAAAAAATTCGGCTTCGGTAATGTCGCATTGATCAAACTTCACCTTATTTAGCTTGCAATCGTAATAGCTGGCACTCTCCAGAGACGAATCATTGAACATCACTTGTTTTAACCGGGCGGATGCGAAGCTGCTCAATTTGGCCATACAATGCTCAAACGTGACATGACCTAGATTAGCCTCAGAGAAATTCACGCCTACTAGCTTGCAGCCTTTAAAGGTAACGCGGTGTATGATTCCTTTGCTAAAGCTAACGTTGGAAAGATCGCAGTTTTCGAAAAGCACATCTGTCATATCAATGGCTTCAAATTGAGCGCTTCCAAGTGTTGTATTTTTAAAAACAACCTTGGACAGCACCGCTTTCTCAATCTCTGCATGATCCAGGCTTTCGTTCACAATTGCACAGTTTGACAGCCAAGGCTCCTCTTCGGCATAAATATCTTGGAAATTTGCACGCTGTAAATCCAATGGTATTTTTGGCATGTCAATTTTAAAGTTTTTTGTCATCAAATCACCTTTACTATTATAATAGAGGGACTAGTCATATCTCTTGCATCTTACCAAAAAAGCATTAGACGGGAAAGTGATACAATGTTTATTGAACCGATTATCGCTCGATCAGACGAGCAGCTTCAGCTGTGTCTGAATGTAAGGAAGGAAGTGTTCGTCAAGGAGCAGCAAGTGCCAGTCGAGCTTGAATTAGATGAGTTTGATGCCTCCTGGGATGCATGCAGACATTTTCTGCTGCTGGACAGCGGCAAACCCATCGCCGCGGCGCGTTATCGGATGTATGATGAGAGGATCGCAAAGCTGCAGCGGATTGCCGTGCTCGCGCCATATCGCGGCAAAGGTCTAGGCAAGCAAATTATTGAACAGATGGAAAAGGATATCCGGCAGCAGCAAATCGATGCGATCATTTTGGATGCTCAGATCCAGGCAGAAGCGTTTTATCGCAAGCTCGGTTATTTGACGATTTCAGAAGAGCCTTTTTTGGATGCGGGAATCTGGCATGTGCGCATGAAGAAAAATTTGTAGTCCATCTGAAACAGAGAACTGGAACGACACTATATGTCGTTCCAGTTGTTCTATAATGATTACGTATCATCATTATAACTACAAGGAGTATCAGCAATGGCAAAAACAAAACGCGGACGCGCATTATGGAGCCTGCCTTCACGCGGACGGGGCACATGCCCATTATGCAAGGCAACCCGCATTAAACTGCTGTACACCCGCACAAAGTCCAGTGGCACGGCGGTAAAAGTATGCAAAAGATGTCAGCATGCCGAGCAATTAAAGATTGATGCGCTGGCAGAGTAACTAAGGAGGGAGCCGCAGGTGAGCAATATCCACCGGATTCAATGGTTCGATCAGCAGATCAGGGAAAATGCTTATCCGAATAGCAATGACCTGGCCGAACGGTTTGAAATATCGAAGCGCCAAGCCCAGCGCGACATTGAATATATGGAAAATACACTGCTGGCTCCGATTGTTTATGTTGCCAAGCATCGCGGGTATGTCTATGAAGATCAAACTTATATGCTGCCAAGTCTTTATATGACCGATGAGGAGAAGAATATCCTTCGTTTTCTCGTTCATCGCTATCGGCAGTACAACTATGATAATGCAGAGGCTGTGCAGCGTGTAGCTCATCTCCTGGAACGGTTTATCGGAGAAGAAGAGACGGACATCTACATGAGGCTGCCATTATTCGAAGCCCAGCCCCAATTGCTGCAAACCGTACTGCTGCTTTCTAACGCAATTCGTGAATCCCGCATTGTGCAAGTGACATATGGCGGGAAAAGAGCGAATATCCGGCCGCTGCGGCTGCAATCTTATTACAATACGGATTACGTTGCTGCATACTGCGAATCAACAGGCAAACAGCGCATGTTCCGTTTGGAAGATTTATATGAAGTTGCGGTAACCGAAAACAGCTTCGACCCGGCAGAGACGAGCGAGGCGCAAGCGATAAAACTTGCCCGCAAGCCGTTTGTCGCGACCATACATCTAGGGATCAACTTGCATAACGCATCCTGGAACGGTTATCCGGCTAGAAGAGTAGATGGGGACAACATCTATGAGATTGAGTTTTTTGACACAGATGCATTTATGCAACATTTAGTGACTTCCAGTTGGGCGGAGATACTCGCTCCGAAATGGCTGAAGGCAAAGTTGATAAACAGATGCAGCGACATACTGAAACGGATCGGGGAGGAGGAGCGGGAATAGTGTCAGCCGTATATTTAGATCATGTTCATTTGAAACGGGAATCGAAGTCTTTCGTGGACAGTCTCTACGCCATACTTACTGCAGCCGATTTATTTAATGGCACTAAATATATGCTTTCCGGTCTGACTGGAATGGCCTTTAAGTTCACCGTTCACGAACGATTGCTTCCTTTATCTGTGTCGGCATACGGCAATTGGGTCGATGAGCATGCTCCGGCCCTCGACAATATCGGTTTGCATGCCGAACAGGATGCCGGCCGGACACGTCATCCGACTTTTCAATACTATCAGCAGCAGGCGATAGAGTGGATCAAGCAAACATTGAATCAGGGCATAGGGGTCATTTATTGGATCCCCGAGTTTGGAGTTATTCGCGGTTATGACGATCAGGATGAAGTTTTTTATGTGCAGGATGGTTTGTCACTTGAGGATCACATTGTGTTGTACGACAATTTGGGGCTCAATATGACAGAGTTTTGGTATGTGGGCGTTATCGATGCGAGGATTGAGGTTTCCCTCGAGAAAATGGTTCTGGAATCGGTTCGTCTTGCGCTGGAGGATTGGAATACTCCCCACAAAACCTTGCCGAATAAAGATATCGCTTCCGGCCGGCTCGCCTATACCTTCCTCATACAAGCGTTGCGGAGCGGCAGCTTCGATGAGCAGGGAGCGCGCTATATTATGTCCTCCTATCTTTACTCCCGTCAAGAAATCAAACAATATTTGCACGATGTTCGTTACTTATGGCCGCAACTGGAAGCTGCCTATGCGGCATATGATCAACTTGTTACCGGGATGGCCGGCTGGGACATGCACAATCAGCCGGAGTTGATCGCCAAGCTGGAGCGTGCGGCGGAGCTGGAGGAGAGCGCGATGACGCAATTCCGTTTATTGTCGGCGCTTTTTCCGGACCCATCGAGGGAAACTGTTCGCAGGTGGGGGAGGAGTACAGCGAGATGACGAAGAATATTATCGGCAATTTGCAGATGGAATCCAAGTACGGCTCCTATGTCGATGCGATGCATGCCATTTTAACCCATATGGGATGGTTCAGGCTCGATAAGTCGTTGCTGGCAGGCATGACTGTCTCTGGGTTTCGGTTTAATGTCAACCGGAAACTGGCTGCAGAATCTACATCTGCTTACAATTGGATGGCTGAAAATTTTCTTGCGGGCGATTTTATCGGTGTTACGGCGTCGCAGAAAGCAGGCTTTTCGTTCCAGCCGACCTTTCCGCTTTATCAGCAGCGAGCGATTATAGATATTAAAACTGCGGTCGATCGAGGTGCAGGCGCGATCTTCTGGCATGACGGTTTTGCAGTTGTTACCGGATACGACGACCGGCAAGGGCAGTTGTATTACTGCGATGGCGCCGGTTCGCCGGCTAAGACATTGCCTTATGAACATTTCGGCTGCAATAGTACGCCCTATTGGTATTATCAGTTGCTGGAAGCCTGTATCCCACTAGATTTAACGGCTATCTATAAAGAATCGTTCCTGCAGGCGATCTATAAATGGGAGACGCATGATTTAGTTCTTCCTGAGCATTCGTATGCCTGCGGCCAAGCCGCTTATGATGCGATTATTGAAGCACTTGTCAGCGGCAATTATGATAGAGAGGGCGCGCAAGCGACATTTTTGTACTACGCCGAGGCCAAGCGACACCTTGCCGCGTATACCGATACCGTGCAAAAGTCATGGCCGCATGCGGGGGCGGCAGCGGCTAACTACAGCAAACTGGCGCAGCTGTTCGAAGAAATTGCTGCCGCTGAAGAAAATGACGTAGTGCGCCTTGCGCTCTTTAAAGAAGCTAGGAATAGTGAAGAATGCGCGATCGAGGAACTCAGACAGCTGGTGCGCGAAGCGGCGGATAACCGTTTTCATGATATCGGACTGCGGTAGCGGTCTCGCCGTTGCAACATTTTCCAGCAGGGCTTCGTTTACTCCTGTAATGGGGGTGATTGGAAGTTGCGCAAATTACTCAAGCTGCTCGCAGTGTCGATCATCGGAATGAATCTTGTTATGAGCGCTGCAAGCGCGAGCTGGGTTTATTTATTTGTCGTGTACGACGGGAATGTCTACAGTATTACGCAGGAACACGTCGATCCCGGGCAAATCGGCTCAAGGATCGGCAAGGTTACGAAATATTCCGATGTAGAGGGCACATATTCGGGCAATTTTTCTAACCGTTATGCTAAAGGAACGCCCTATTACGAAATCAAAGGGATTAATCGCAAAGAGGCGATTGCTGTGAAAGAAAGCGATTCGAGCTATGTGAAGGCGATCTACGAGCACGAATACGGCGGGAATAAAACAAGCTGGGAAGATTATGTGCCCTATGCGATTGTGATCGCAGCCGCATTGCTGCTCCTGTTATTATTTTACATCCGAAAAGGAAGTCGGCAGTAGACAGAGAATCTGCCGAATTGTTAAAAAAGGTTAAGGCTGCGCATATTTGCGCAGTCTTTTTCATTTTTTACAACTCCAATACAACTTCATCTTATTTCACATATATCGCTATCCTATACTGAATAAGGCAAACGTAGGTCCGCTCGATTGCCGGAACACATGAGCAAATGAAAGGAATGAAACAAAGAATGAAAAAAACGATACTTATTTTGTCTACATTGATGATTTCTGCCGCAATGCTGGGCGCATGCAGCAAATCTACACCTGAGACTGAGCCTGCCGGCAGTATAACGGATTCGAATAACACGGAGCAGACCAATCCGTTTGAATCTGGACAAGCTGCAGCCAATCTGGGCTCGATGGGCCATGGATTCGCCAATCCGCAAGTAGATGCAAACGGGAAGATGCTGCCCTTCCGCTACGAGGGCCAAGAAATGAAAATTGACTATGCTGCGCATGCATCGGGCAAGGGCAAAAATATCGGCTTTCTTCTATATGTAGATGGAGTGGCCCAGCCGTACAAGTTTAATGAAACGGATGCTCCTTATGAGTATATGCATATCGTGGAGCTTGCTGAGGATGACAAAGATACCCCCTTCAGCTTCTTGTTTACACCAGTAACCGGGAAGAAGGGAGAGACGGCCAATATCAACATTATTGCGATGTATAACCCGGCGTTTATGCCTGATATGAAGGAGACAAGCTCCTACGGCTTCTACCATGACACGCTCGAAGCGACCGGCTCACTCGCTTTTGATCAGGATACGAGCGGCCTGGATGTCTCGACAATTCCGCAATTTAAGCAGCTAAGCGATGTCAGGCTGTCATCGGAGCCGGTCACGAAGGAGCTTATGGAGCGCCACAGCGGCTTGGAAACGGTGGACCTGGATAAGCTCGATACGAGCGTTTACAGTGAGGTTTTGATCGACGGCGAGGCCAAGCAAGACAATTATCGCCTCAAAGACGGCAAGCTTCAGCTTACCTTGAAAATGTTCGGCCATCCTGGCGTGCGCTTCAAGCATATCTTTTACCTCAATCACAAGCCTTTGACAGACGAGAATGGTCAGATCATTGAGACGGAACTCAATAAAGGGGAAGTCGCGGTCATCGATGCGGTGCTGGATACGAAAAAGCTGGATGACCTCAATACCTTTTATACCATCTCGATCCCGATGAATGCGGCCGATTTCCCGGACGACGTCGTCGTCGCTGTGAAAACAGCATCCCTATTACTTTATAAATAATCCGGAGGACGAATGATGAACAAAACCCGACTAATCGCTATCCTTGCTTTGTCAGCCTGTGTGATCGCCGGGTGTTCGCAGACTGCCGAGCACCAGCCGAATAAGCCGGACCGTACGCAGGCACAGGTCAAACAGCCTGCACCGCCTTCAGCATCTCCCAAAGTCGTGAAAGCGGCCATAGATACGATTCAAGGACATATTAATCAGCTCCATCCTGTAGATGACAGCCGCCTCATTATTGGAGCGGACCGGCTTTATTTATTCGATACGAAAAGCCGGGAGATGGTAGCAGACACCGAGCGGCAACCATTTCATATGGAGCGTTATTGGTCTACTTCAGACGGATATATTGCTTTTGGCAGGAGGGCGCTCAATAGCGAAAGTAATGATACAAAAGGTGAGAGCATGATGATGATCGATGAAAAGATGAAGTATGACATCATTTTCTATGATCGCAGCCTGCAGCCGCTCAAAACATTCGATTTCGGCTCGCTGCTGGGCGAAGACGAGGAGATCATCTCATCATCGCTCGTCTCCTTCACAAAGGATGGCCGAACCATGATCTTTGCCACGCAAAGCGGGCTCTACCGCTATCAGTTCGATACAAAGGAAAAAGTGCGGCTGATCGACCTTACCGCTGAAGATCGGAGCCCGCATGCCGGACTTTCCTCGTTTGATCAGCTGGCCTTCACGAACGACGATCAAGCCATTGCTTTTAAGGCGCTCAGCTTCGATTTGGATGACAAGGACAACCCGAATGCAGTTGACACATGCGGAATGCTGGGGGCCGACGGCAAGCCGCTCTCGAATAAGACGTTCGATGAATTTAGCTGCAAGGAAATGACAGCCTTCAATAACAAGCTGCTTTTTGCAGAGGATATCGTCACTGCTAAAGGCACGGTCATGGTGATGGATGTCCCCAGCGGGCAAACAACGTTCCACCAGCTCACAACTGCTAAAGAAAGCGGAGTGGTGACAGGCTCCGACAAAGGAGAATACTTTGCCACTTCACTTGGCGAAGAGAAAGGCTGGACTATCCGGATCTATAGCACCGCTACTGGAGAGCTAGTTGCGGAGCAGTTCGTTGACAGCGGAGGAGAAGAGCTATATATGGCGAACAATCCGCTTGTGCAAGTCGCCGACGAAACGCGCACCTGTGTAATCGTCTTAGGCGCAAAGCAGAATGAGATTGCTCCCAAGCTGATTGTCAGCCAATTTTAGTCAAGAGAAGGGAGAAGCCTTATGAACGTTACGTTCAAAAATGTGTCCAAGCAATATAAAGGCAAATATGCGTTGAAAAACTTTAGCTCGCAGCTGGAAAATGGCATTTATGGCTTGCTGGGGACAAACGGCGCCGGAAAAACGACCCTGATCAATATATTCGTCGGCATACTGAAAAACGATACGGGCCAGGTGCTGATTAATGATGTAGATGTAAGCAAGCTGGGGACGGACTTCTTGTCCCATATCGGCTATTTGCCGCAGTATCCGCAGTTTTATAAAAACTTTGAAGTGATGGACTTTTTGAAGTATATGTGCGTTTTGAAGGAGATACCGCGGAGAGAAGGGGAAAAAAGGGCAAAAGAGCTGCTGGAAATCGTTAATTTAAGCCATGCAGCAGGTAAAAAGATTGGAGCGCTGTCCGGCGGGATGCGCCAAAGGGTTGGCATCGTACAAGCGATGCTGAACAATCCAGACATTTTAATATTGGATGAACCGACGGCCGGGCTGGATCCGCAGGAGCGGATCCGTTTTCGCAACCTGATTACGAAGTTTTCCGAGAATCGGATCGTGCTGCTGGCGACGCATATTGTATCCGATATCGAGCATATTGCCAATCAAGTCATACTGCTCAAGGACGGCCAATTGTTAAAACAGGATACGCCGCAGGCGCTCGTCAGCGGAATTGAAGGCAAAGTATGGCATGTGGCGGCAACCGATAAAACGATTGATGAGAAGCTGAAGCGGCTAAAAATCAGCAATATGATGCGCGAGCAGGAGACGATCCATCTGCGGGTGATTCATGACGATGTGCCGGATATAACCGCCGTGCAGGCAAAAGCGGACCTGGAGGATGTCTTCTTGTATTACTTTGGCGAGGGAGAACAATGGTAAGGTTAGTGCATTTTGAATTCCGCAAACATTTTTGGAAAAAATCAATCGTCATCGGACTCGTGCTGTTTACACTGTTCAACGTCGCCAAAATCTACAGCGTATACAGCAGTAAGTCGCTGTTGTCGGAAAGCCAGACCAGCTCTGCGTGGAAAGGGCTGTATTGGCAGATGTACGAAACATTCGGCGGCGAAATTACCGCAGAGAAAATCAAAGCGCTTATGAAGATTTACGAGCCGCTGGAGCTGGCGACGGCCGATTTGACGGCAAGCACGCGCAGCGATAATCCGGACACCTACACAGGAAATGTGTACGAGGACTATCATTTTTTCGCTTGGTGCTATGTGAACCCGATGAAGTATGCCTACATGTACAAGCAGATGGCTGACGACATTGTGAAGGCAGCGAAAAATAATATGACGTTCTATCAACGCGTCGGCAATCCGTATGCATACGAAATGAATGCGGACCTGGCGAGCCGGTTTGCCGGACGGGAAATCCCTTCGTTTTCGTATACGGAGATGTTCCAATATTACGTCCATTATGATTTTTCTGTTTTTCTCCTGCTGCTGCTATGTATGTACAGCCTGATGCATGTGTTTGTCTCTGAGAAGGAAACCGAAATGGACGCGCTGTTAATGACGACAAAGGCTGGCGGTGTGAAATCAACGTTGGCCAAGCTGCTCGCTGCCATTCTTTTTATCATTGCGCTCAGCGGCTGGTTCTGGATTGTAGATTTCATCGCCTTTTCATTCTTTTTTGGTTCATGGGAAGCTTTCACGACGCCGGTGTATGCACTCGAAAATTTTGTGAATGCTTCCATCGGCAGCAGCCTTGGCCAATATGCCTTGTTATCGGCAGCGGTCAAGACTATGGGGATGATTGTGGCGGGGCTGTTGTTTTTAGTCATTTCCAGCCGCTGCAAAAATGCTTTGCTGCCCTTCATCATCAGCCTGACTTCGGCATTCGGGCTAATCTATGCCCAGGAAGCGATGCTTGGCTCGGGATATGTCGGACTCAAAGTAATGAATCCTTTTATCCTTCTGGTCAATCGGGAGTTGTTCCGCAAGACGGAGTATGTCAATTGGTTCGATCAGCCGCTTATCAGCTATATACCGGCATTTTTGCTGGCAGCTGCTTATGCGGCGGGCTGTATTGCGCTGATGTTCCTAGCAGCCCGCAAAAACAGATTGCGCAGCAGAGGAGGGAGCAAGCATGCCGGCCTTCCGCTATGAGCTGAAGAAGATGCTGTTGAAACAGAAAGGACTATTATTTATTGTCCTGTATTTTGTCTGCAGTCTGGCCTCCCTCATGATCGGGGACCAGCCTGCAAATCCGGATGCCGTGACGAACGGCGCTCATTACCAATATTATTTGCAGCAAGTTAAGGGGCGTTTTACCGCAGAGACGGATGAATTTTTTAAAGCGGAGGCCAGCCGCATTTCCCAGGCTAAGGTGGAGCTGCGCAAGCTTTATGACGATTATTATGATCGGGAAATAACGGAAGCGGAGCTGACGGCCAAGGCTGAGCCGCTAGAGGCGCTGCTGGAGCATCAGTACGGCTTTCAGACGATTTATGATCAGTACACCTATGTCCGGGAAAATCCGGAAAATCGTTATTTTCTTGCTACGAACGGCTGGGCCGGCTTGCTTGCGGGCGATAAGCTGGATGTGCTGTTTGTCCTGCTGCTGCTTGTGCTTATCGCCCCTGTGTTTTGCTTCGAGTATGAGAGCAGAATGGATACCCTCCTGCTAACGGTCAAAAAGGGGATTCGGACACATGCCCGCTGCAAAATATTGCTAGCGCTCATTACGGTCGTCGTTCTCTGCCTGCTGTCGGCCATTGTTCAGCTCAGCTTCTTTTCCTTGAAGTACGGGCTGGAGGATGGCAGTTACCCTTTGCAGAGTCTGTCGTATTTCGGCCTTTCGACCAAGACGCTTACGCTGCAGCAAGCCTTTTTCTGGATGACGGCTGGCCGGATATTTGGCTGTCTCGTCTTCGCCATGATGATTATCGCGACAGCGGTCTATGTCAAAAGATATGCGCTGACGCTGTTTATATGTACGGCTGTTATTTTGCTGCCCCATTACAGCTTTGCCCTGGAGTCAACCAAATATTGGCTGCCGGGCCCGCTCGGATTTATGCTGGCTTCCGGATTTTTACGCGGCAATGAATTCGAGTACAACCTGTTCACCGATCAAATGGATGCTGTGTACAAGGAGGTAACCGGAGGTGCCGTACTGCTGCTGCTTACTGTCACTTTATTGCTCGGAATCGCGCTCTATATCGGGGTGATGAGGCGGCAGATGAATATGTGGAGCTTGCACCGCCGGCGCGGGAAAGCTGCTGCTGCCGGGATGCTGCTTACTGTCATGACCACAGCTGTTCTGTCCGGCTGCACGTCTTCCGCTCCTGCGGAGAGCAAGCTGATCTATAATGAGGCTGCCCGGTTTACGTATGATAATGATCAGTATCGCTTTCGCGTCGACACAGCGGACCCGGATCGCGTACAGATTGTGTATGAAAATAAAGCGACAGGGGAGCAGGAACAGCTCATCCGCCAGCCGCTGCGCGCTTTAATGCAAGTGCAGCCGCTCATTGCCGGGCGCGGGCCATTTGTGTACTATTTGAAATACGATAATGAAAAGTCCGGCTTTCGGGAAATGACGGACCGCTTTTCGGTCGTTGAGGTGGATACGCGAACCTTTGATGAGCGGATCATCTTTGAACGGAACGTAAGCGGGGACAGAGGAGAATTTCTCGGTATATACGGAGGTTCTGGAGCGGCGGAGTCAAGTTTTTTCGTTACACTGCGTTCTTTTTTCGTTGGCGAGCGTGAAATTTATTTTGTCGGCGAACATGAAATTAGAAAAATCGAACTCCGTACTGGCAAGTCGAAGACGATCATTACTGCTTCCTTGCTGGGCAATATCGGCTATGACGGCCGCACGATTTATTATTTGAATGACCGGTCCGAGGTGGTGGCCTACGATACAGGGCTCGACCGGGAGTCGATCGTATCCGATGTCATTACGCCTTTTTTCCTGCTTGCCGAGACAGAGCTGCTGTATTTGAACCGCCAGGACCAGTACAAAATTTATGCGCTCGATCTGCACAGCGGCAGCAGCCGCCGGATAACGGAAAGAGGGGCGCAAACTTTCTCCTATGACGGGCAAACGATCCGCTATGAAAGCAAGCAGGAGCGTAAGCATTATCGTATTGATCTGGACGGCCGGCACGAAACCGTGGAGGAAGCGCCGTAGCATAGACCAGGGCTTTAGCCCATGTTACAATGGACTTCAGCACGCAGGCAGGGAGTAGATCGTGGATGCAAAAAAGAATTTTGATCGTCGAGGACGATGTGCATATTTCCAATATTATTAGTATGAATCTCAAACTCGTCAATTACGCGACTACACAGGTTTATGACGGGGCGGCGGCGCTGGAAGAGATACGGCGCGACAGATATGACTTGATCTTGCTGGATGTGATGATTCCGCAAATTGACGGCTTCGCTTTAATGGAAAAAATCCGATCGTACAGCACGCCCGTTATTTTTCTTACCGCCAAAAATTCGGTATTCGACAAAGTAAACGGCCTCAAGCTAGGTGCAGACGATTATATGGTCAAACCGTTCGAAGCGATTGAACTGCTGGCCAGAATTGAGACGGTCTTGCGCCGCTACGGCAAGGAGGAGCAGGTCATCGCCTTTCAGCATCTGCAGGTCGATCTGGATAAACGGGTCGTGATGATGGAGGGACAGGCTGTAGAGCTGACTCCGAAGGAATACGATTTGCTGGTCGTCCTGCTCAAAAACAAAAATATAGCGCTGACCAGGGAACAATTTATTGAAAAGGTATGGGGAGCCGACTATTACGGAGAGACGCGCACGGTCGATATGCATATTAAGTCATTACGCAAAAAGCTGGCCCTGCACGAGCAGATCAAGACGATCTTCAAGGTCGGCTACCGCTTGGAGGATTGACGGTGAAATTTTGGCAGAAAATCTATTTGTTCGCTGTGCTCGTTTTCATCGTCATCTTCAATGCGGCTTCTGTAATGGTGATCGAACAAAGCCACAATAAAATGCTCCGTCAGGAGATGAACAGCGCGCTAAGCCAGACCATGAGCATACGTGCCAGCGTTAATGCGATCGTGCCGATTTTGCGGATTTATGACTCGATCGATTATGAGAAGACGGTGCTGACCAATATCGCCCATGAATTTGTTGACCGGAATGCAGAAGCGGCCATGTATTTGGAAATAAGTGACGATACAGGACGTATCGTGTTCAGCAATGCTGATTTTCAGCTGCCGGCAGAGCGCGAAGAGCTGAAAAAGCTGCAGGCCGGGGAGATTACCTATATATTGCGGGATATCGGTTCCCGCACCATTTTGTTTACGGCGAACATTACAGAGGTTGGTCACAAGGACTACTGGTTCACTTATATGAAGGATATTACCTCCGTCTATGAGGATCGCATGGAGCAATACCGTTTTTTTATCCAGGTCGATCTGGGAGCCTGTATCTTGTTCATGCTTATTATGTACATTATCAGCCGCCGCCTGACGAAGCCGCTTGATCATTTGAGCCGGACGGCCCAGGTGATCGCTCAAGGCCGGTTTTCGGAGCGCGTGCAGTTAAAATCCCGTGATGAGATTGGGATATTAGCAAACAATTTCAATGAAATGGCGGCCGTAGTCGAGGATAAAATTACCGATCTGGAGCGCCATAACGAGGAGAAGCAGCGCTTCATTAATAACATTACGCATGAATTAAAAACGCCGCTCACTTCCATTATCGGCTATGCCAATTTTATGCGGACGACCAAATATAACGAGGAGCTGTTTCTGGACGGACTGCAGGTCATTTATTCCGAAGCGAAGCGGCTGGAGGCATTATCCGTCAAATTAATGGATTTGGTTATGCTGCGGAAGGAGCATTTTGAAATGGAGGTGCGCGACCTCGCTGAGCTCATTGCGGAAATAAAGCCCGCACTGGAGATGATGGCAGGCCGCAAGCAGGTCAGGATCACTTTTGATCTGGAAGCAGGCTGTCTCATGCCACTGGAGCCGGATCTGATCAAAATGATGATCTTCAATCTGGTCGATAATGCGGTCAAGGCTTCAAGCGAGTATGATACGGTCAACTTGCGCTTGCAGCGCGTACCTGACAGGAACGGAGAATACAGGCTGCAAATTATCGATCGGGGCATCGGCATCGCCGGCGAGCATCGGGACAAAGTGTTTGAGCCGTTTTATATGGCGGATAAGTCGCGCACGCGCAGCAGCAATGGAGCCGGGCTGGGGCTGGCGATCTGCCAGAGCGTAGCCAGCCTGCATAAGGCGGACATCGCGATTGAGAGCGAGGAGCAGGCCGGAACGATGGTGACGGTAAACTTTCATGGGACAAAGCTGGAAGGGGATGATGCGGCATGAGAAGGCTTGCTGTAATTACAATGTGTACTGCTGGCCTGATGCTACTCATAGCCGGCTGCACGCCGCTTTTCGACGCCATTCCGAAAGATACGGTCATGATCAAAAAAATGCCGCAGGAGCAGCCGGGCGATACGATCGATTACGAAGGTGTGCTGTCGCAGGAGGCGGCGAAAACGATCAGCTTGAACGCCGTGAATCGCTATTTTCATCAAACATTTGCGAAAGAGGATATCCAATTTGAATTGCTGGCGGTCGATGAACTGAAATTGAAGCAGTTTTTTCTACGGACTTCGGGTGTCGTTCTGCATCCGCTGCCGGAAGCGGCGCCGCCGATGGTACTGGAGGACCCGGACAAGCTGCTGGAGCAAATCAAGGACGGCCTCTACTACATGACACTTAAGCATGAAGGAGAAGAGACGGAGGAAGTATACGACCTTGTACTGAATGCCAAGGACGGCGATATTCTCAAGCTGGTGCAAGCCGGGCGCAAAAAATACGCCCGCACGCAGCCGCGGGATATGAAGGTGCTGGAGGTGGCCAATCAATTCGTGCAGGAGATGGACGACTATCCGCTGGACGAGCTTGTAAGGGATGAAAAGATGGTGCGCTGGGACAGCATTGTAGAGGTTTATTATACGAAACAGGACAGGAAAAGTTTGAAGTACAGTGTGCTCGTCGATTACGAGACGAAAAAAGTGATCGGCTTCAACAAGGACGTGATGACGATATTGAGTTACTATGCGATGGAATAGTCTGTATGCTTTACATTAAAACGCCGTTAGGCGTTTTTTTTTTTCAAATATAAGAAAGTATAAGTTTCACCTTATACACAGCTTATATTTCTGAGGGAAGAAACTTGCCTCGCGCAAAGGACGGCGTCAGCCGTTTCTTCTTGGTTCAAAAAATTTTACAACTTCAATACAAGTTCATCAAAGTTATTATATATCGTCTATTTATACTAAGAGAGTATTAGCTGCGGATGCGGGTGAAGGAAAATGAGATAGAGGAAAGGGAGAAACCTAATGAAGAGGCTGACTATATGTTTAATGATGTTAATTATTTTCTGTGCGGCTTGCAGCTCGCCGAATGCTCCAGGCAGTTCAAGCGATCAGTTGGCGGTTCCGGATGTAGAAAAGCCGAACAAGGAGAAGGCCAATAATTCTGTCTCGGACAAAGACAACAACAAAGACCAAGACAACGAGCCGAAAACGATCGTCTTCTCTACTTTTTTCCCGGATGACTTTTTCAAGGAAGCCAAGCAAAAATATGAAGCGCTGCATCCGAACATTACGATTGAGCTAAAATCAGCATCGCCTGACGAGGCTGAGCTGGAAGAAAATCTGGAGAAGTTTGTGAAAACGACCAATACAGCGATGCTGTCCGGCAACGGACCGGATGTGCTGGAGATGGATCAATTGCCGACAGGACAATATATAAGCAAAAAACTGCTGACCAATCTGGACGAGTTGATCGCAACCGACCCTGACTTTAAAAAGGAAGCTTACTTCAGCAATGTATTGGACGGCCTGCAGCAAAATGGCGGGCTTTACGGGATGCCGCTTCGCTTTTTTGTGCAAGCGCTGATCGGCAACGAAACGGCGATCACGCAAAGCGGCGTTGACTTCGATGACCGTAAGTGGGATTGGCAGCAATTCGCCGCGACAGCGAAAGAGCTTGTAAAGCATACGGACGATAAGCATCAGTTTGCTTTGAACGGCACGGCGGAATATGTATTGAATGAGATGGTCAATGACCAGTATGCAGCCTTTGTCGATTTGCAGAATGGAATGGCAACGTTTGATTCCCCGGCATTTACAGCTTTGATGGAGCAAGTAAAGACGCTGTTCGCTGAAAATATCATTACAGAAAAACCGGAGCTGGCATTGTTTAGACGCGTCTCGATCGTCTCGCCTGCCGACTATATCCGCGAAATGAAAATGAGCGAGTTTTTGACGAAAGGCAATGCCTATCAATCCAAACTGTACTTTAAACCAAATGCAAACGGGAAGCATGGCGGCAGCTATTTCCGCACCTATACGACGCTGGGCATTAATGAGAGGTCGAAGGTGAAGGCGGAAGCATGGGATTTTATTAAATTTATGCTGTCGGAGGAAATGGCGGACGGGAAGGCTGACAGTGCGGGATTTCCATTGAACAAAGCGGTATACCAAAAAAAGACGGAGCAGCTGCTGAAGGAAGGGAAGGTAAAGTCCGATCAGCCGGTCGGTCCGATGAAGGATCAGCAATTTCCGATTACAGCAAACGACATCGCTGCTTTGGACAAGTTTGTTACAGGGGCAATCTATCCTGTCGAGTTCAAGCCTTCAAAAATCGAAGAAATTATTTTGGAGGAAGCGACTGCCTTTTTTAGCGGACAAAAATCGGCTGACGCAGTCGCCAAGCTCATCCAAAATCGCGTGAATACGGTGCTGAATGAGTAGCTTGCTGCGCAAGGACTGGGTAGCGGCTGCATGCTTTCTTGCACCGAGCCTGATCGGATTTGCTGTCTTTTATGTAATCCCGTTCGTGATTGGCATTGTATACTCTGTGCAGGATCGTCCGCTTGACGGCCAGTTCGTCGGCCTGGACAATTATGCTGCTTTGCTGCGCAGCAGCTCGTTTCGCAAGGCGGCTGGCAATACCTTATTATTTACGGCGGTTAGTGTGCCGCTGCTCATTGTACTGTCCCTATTACTTGCCCACTGGCTTAAGCGGGCGAGATGGCTTCGCCATGAACTGCAGACAGCTTTCGTCCTGCCGCTTGTTGTCCCGGTCGCCTCGACCGTTATGCTGTGGCAGTTGCTTTTTGATTGGAACGGCACATTAAATATGTGGCTCCACAGCTTTGGTCTGGAACGGGTCGATTGGATGAAATCCGATTGGTCGATTGTCGTGCTTGCTATCGTCTATGTATGGAAAAATATCGGCTATAACATCATCTTGTTTTTGGCCGGCTTGCAAAGCGTTCCGCAAACCTATTACGAGACAGCCGATATTGAAGGAGCGGGGAAGCTGCATAAATGGCGGCATATTACGCTGGTCTATTTGACGCCGACGATCTTTTTCGTCACGCTCATGTCGATCATCAATTCGTTCAAAATATTTCGCGAAACGTATTTGATCGCTGGCGATTATCCTCATGACCGGATCTATATGCTGCAGCATTATATGAACAACATGTTTCAGTCGCTGGATGTGCAAAAGCTAACAGCTGCTGCCGCTTTAATGGTCGGCTGTATTCTGATTGTCGTGACCGGAATGCTCGCGTTGGAACGTAAATTTCGGAGCTTCATGGATTAAAAGCGGGAGGAATGAACGATGGCTGCTGCTCGTCAATTAATACTGACACTGCTGATGACCGTATTGGCAATCGGGATGCTGTTCCCGGTTATGCTTACAGTCACAAACTCATTTATGACAGAAGCGGAAATCGGCCATAACTATCACTTGCTCGGTCAAATGGGCGGTACAATGCCAGCTGCAGCAGAGACATTTATCAATTTAAAGCTGCTGCCGGATTGGTTCACATTGCGCCAGTATGCGGAGGTGCTTATTGATCAGCCCATATTTCTGCAGATGTTCTGGAACAGTGTATTTTTCGTGCTGCCGATTATCGCCGGCCAAGTGCTCGTTGCCTCTCTTGCTGCCTATGCCTTTGCCAAGCTGCGCTTCCGAGGGAGGGAACCGTTATTTTTCCTCTATCTGCTGACGATGCTGATGCCTTTTCAAGTGACGCTCGTCCCCAATTATATGATTGTGGAGCGGCTCGGACTGATGAATACGCCAGCCGCAGTCATTTTACCTGGAATATTTAGCGCATTTGGCGTCTTTATGCTGCGGCAGTTTATGCTTCAAATCCCTACAGCCTATATCGAAGCGGCCAAAATCGACGGGGCGAGTCAAGCACGTATTTTTGCCCAACTGATCGTACCGCTTATTAAGCCGGGAATGGCCGCATTGGTCGTTTTGCTGTTTGCAGACAATTGGAATATGGTAGAACAGCCGCTCATTTTTTTGGAGGAATCCTTTAAGCAGCCGTTATCCCTATATTTGGCTCAAATTAATGAAGGCGCACGAGGGGTCGCTTTTGCTGCCGCTGTCCTTTACATGGCCCCGATGGTGCTGCTGTTCTTATATGCGGAGTCTTACTTTGTCGAAGGGATTCAGCTGACTGGAATTAAAGGTTAGGGGGTGAAAAAGTGGCCATCATAGACAGCCGCAAGCGGAAAATTCGTCTGTTATCGATAGGGTTCGCCGCCTTGCTTATCATCTGCACGATGCTGGGCAATACAATTATGGCGCTGACGCTGCCCAAGGTTGTCGTGACGACGGCTCGGGAAGGGGAGCTTACCCATTCCTTTCAAGCAAGCGCTGTGCTGCACTGGGCTGTGGAAGCAGATTTAGCCGGCGATGCAGGCAGGAAGGTAGCCCAAGTACATGTGAAGAAAGGGGAGGCGGTGCGCAAGGGGCAGCTGTTGCTGACTTATGATACGAACGAGGCGAAGGAGCGGATTTTGGAAGAGCAGGCCGCACTGCAAAAGCTGCAATTGGCTCGGGAAGGGGAGAAAGCAGGCTTTTATGAGGCGGCACAGAGCGGAGATGAGAAGCTCATCGCCGAAGCAAAGCGGCTGCTAAAGCTAAGTGAGATTGATCTCAAGCAGCAGCAGCGCAAAATCGGCCAATTACAGCAGCAGCTGTCCGCTAACCGTATGCTCACCGCTCCATTCGATGGGATCGTTGTACAAGTGAATTTGCAGGAGGGGATGGCATCGACAGGCGCCGGTTACGAGGTGCGTTTAGCCAGGCGGGAATTAGGCGTGCAATTTGAGTTTGCCGCACCCCCGGAGCAGGCGGATCTGCTTGCAATCGGTGAAGTGATTGAGGTGTGGGCCAAAAGAGAGGGGGCTCAGCAGTTTGAAGGAAAAATTGAAGCAATCGAGGCCGCAGACCATGGCGATGAGACGACTGCCAGCTCTCAGAACAAGCGGGTGAAGGTTACGCTGCAGGATGAGCGGCTGCACGCGGGTGAGCGAGTAGAGGTTAGGCTTGAAAGGAAGACAGCGGACGTTCTGCTGCTGCCGAACAATGCGATCCATTCGGAGGGTGAAGACCGCTACGTGTGGACAATTGAAACGAGAGACGGCCCGCTGGGGAATGCCTTTTATGTGCGCAAGACCGCTGTTACTGTTCTCGATGCTTCGGATACGGAGTCGGCGATCAGTGAAGGGCTGTTCGCACAGGAGCAGGTTATTCTGGAAAGCAGCGAACCGTTGCTTGAGGGAGAGCGGATTCGGATGCCTTAATTGCGAAGGAGGAGTTGATATGGAGGGGGAAACAATAGCTATCCATAATATTAACGCTGGCAGTAATACAGTTGAAATTAATCAACAAGCGAGAAGAGCCTTTTTTAATGACGGCATATTGTTGGCGATTCAATGTGAAATCGAAGATTTGAAATACGTCACAATCGCTGATATTCAAAATGTTCATTTATTCATCATGTCAAAAGTGGATACATGGGGCCTGTATCAAAAAATAGAATTAACTATACTGGGCAGCAATATCGTATTTAGTGCTTATGGCAGTATACAAGAAATGAATGAGTTCAAGACAGGTTCAAACGGCGAGTCTACGTTCGTTGCATTAATGAAGGAAACCGCTGGAGAGAGCGGGTATATTTTTGAGTATGCAAATAATAACTTTAGATTATCAATTATAGAAAAAGTAACAAACGAACCTCATGATTTTACCAATTTTATTCTTAGAATTGAAAAATTAGTTATGGACTCAATGGATAAGCTTAAGTGAATCTTGTTAGAAACCAATACATATTGCTGCGGCTCAGCGCTTTTTTTTCGCCCAGGGCCGCAGCCTTTGAATTACTCAAGATCGCCGAGTATCATTTGATCCAATGTTGTTCCGGCAAGCACCATAGGATATACATTCTCTTCCATCGGTACGACAAACTCTGTCAGTACAGGCCCTCGTGTCTCCATAGCCTCCTGCCAAATCTCGGCTGCTTCGCGTTTCGTGCTTGCTCTTAAGCCCTTAATACCATAAGCTTCTGCCAATTTCACGAAATCGGGGCTTCCCGCCAAGTCTATGTGGCTGTATCGGCGCCCATGGATAAGCTCTTGCTGCTGCTTAACCATCCCCAGTACTTGATTGTTAATGACGACGATTTTGACTGGAATATTAAGAATCGCACAGATCGCCATCTCTTGTGCACACATCTGCATTCCTCCATCTCCGTTTATAGAGATGACAAGGCGGTCGGGATTGCCGATTTGGACACCGATCGCGGAGGGAAAGCCGAATCCCATCGTTCCGAGGCCTCCTGAAGTAATTAGTGAGCGGGGATGGTTGAATTTATAAAATTGGGCCACCCACATCTGATGCTGGCCTACATCTGTGGTAATAATCGCCTCTCCCCGGGTCGTTTCATTGATCATCTCTAGCACAAATTGCGGTTTAAGCTCTGAATCGGAATCTTTGTATCGCATCGGGTACCGCAGCTTGTTATCTTGAACATGATTAATCCAGCTGCGAGATTGAGCAGGGACCGCTCTCGTATTAGCAGCTTGCAGCACTGTCTTTATATCTCCGATACAGGCAATGTCCGTTCTAATGTTTTTTCCGATTTCGGCCGGATCGATATCGATATGGGCAATGAGCCTGGCATGCGGCGCAAAGCCGTCCGTTCTCATGGTGACCCGGTCGTCAAATCGTGAACCGATTGAAATAATCAAATCAGCATGCTGGATCGCCATATTCGCCGCATAAGTACCATGATGGCCCGGCATGCCCAGCCAAAGGGGATGGGCGCTCGGAAAGCCGCCCAAACCGAGCAAGGTGGTTGCCACCGGAATTTGCGTTTGGTTTACGAACTCAAGCAGTTCCTGCGAAGCATTGGAATTTACGACTCCGCCTCCGGAGATAATGACTGGTCTTTCGGCTTGTGCAATTGCCTGAAGCAATTTATCAATTTCGGCGGAATCCGGGGCAGGATCGGCATTGTAGCCCCTTAATTCAAGCCGGTCGCACGGCTGAAACAGCATTTTATGATTGGATATATCTTTCGGAATATCGATCAATACCGGCCCCGTTCTTCCAGTGCTTGCAATATGGAAGGCTTCATGAATAATGCGGGGAAGGTCGTGTACGTCGCGCACAGAATAGCTGTGCTTTGTGATCGGCATCGTGATGCTGATTATATCAGCTTCCTGAAAGGCATCCGTACCCATAACGGTCGTCGGAACGTTGCCAGTAATAATGACAAGCGGCACCGAATCGGCATAAGCGGTGGCAATTCCTGTTACCAGATTGGTGGCGCCAGGTCCGGAAGTCGCGAGGCATACGCCTACTTTTCCTGTTGAACGCGCATAGCCGTCCGCTGCATGAATCGCTCCTTGTTCATGTCTGGTCAAAATATGTTTAAAGTCCGGGTTGTCCGCCATTGCGTCATAGATATAAAGGACATTTCCTCCCGGGTATCCAAATACACATTCTACACCTTCCAGCAGCAAGCCTCGCAGCAGCATCTCCGATCCATTTATGAAATGTTGAGGGTCATTCGTGTAAGCAGATGTAAAAGTCATCTTCGCATCCTCCTTAAATAAAATAAAACCCCTCCCGTTCCTCCAGACACAAGCAGGCAATTGCCGTTGTGCCAGAAGGGACGAAAGGGGAAATTTCGCGGTACCACCCAGGTTCACCGGTAACCTTGCGGAAGCCGGTCTTATGAGGTAAGAAAGTTCTTACCTGCAGCACGATAACGAGTGCCCATCCGTTTGAGCCTACTGATCGGGCAGCTGCAATCCAATCCGATGTTCGGTCAAAAGCTCCGAGACGACATCTGATAAGGAATTATGGCAAAGGTTTCAGCAATCCCTCTGCTCTCTGGACATAAACGGCCTCATCATTTATTCTCTTCATTGCTTTTTGGTATATAAACATAAATAACCCCTTCCGTTCCTTCAGACACAAGCAAGCAATGCTATGCGCCAAAGGGACGAAAGGGGGAAATTTCGCGGTACCACCCAGGTTCACCGGAAACCTTGCGGCTGCCGGCCTTATGAGGTAAGAAGTCCTTACCTGCAGCACGATAACGAGTGCCATTCCGTTTGAGCCTACTGATCGGGCAGCTGCAAACCGACGTTCGGTCAAAAGCTCCGAGACGACCGCTTACCAAGGGCTTAAGACAAAGGTTCCAGCAAATCCTCTGCTCTCTGGACATAAACGCCTTCGTAATGTTTCTCTTCATCGCCAATTATGATGGAATCCATATTAACATAATGAGCATCTTTTTTCAAATATTCAGAAAAAATTTTCTATTCGATCGTGTAGCTCTTTCGTGTAAGATAGAGAGGATAAGGAATCCGCATAAGCGCCAACTAGGCTGCCTTTGCCGAACAATTGAAAATAAACTAATAGTCGAATAGCGAAAGGAGCGGTTTCCGGCGTGCGAGCTGTTGATTCTCAACCATTAATCATCTATCCAAATGTGAAAAAAATGGTCGGCTTGACCATAGCGGCGCTTATATTCGTTGTTTTAGGCATCATTTTTGTTGCAGTGGCGTTAACGGAGCAGGAATCTGCGGGTGCGTTAATGGCAATTGGCATCATTTCGATCCTCTTTTTCGGCGCTTGTCTGCTCTATTTTATGTATCGGTTGATCAACAAAAAGCCGTCTCTTGTTATCGATGAGGAAGGGCTAACTGACAATTCCTCCTATATTGGCGGCGGGAGACTGCTGTGGACAGACATCAAAGAGATCAAGCTGTATATGTTTATGGGGCAGCAGTTTATCGGCATCGAACTGAATGACAATCAAAGCTATCTTGACCGGCAGAGCGGCTTGAAAAAAATGCTGATGGGTCTTAATCGAAGCATGGTTAAAGCTCCAGTCAATATCGCGCAAAATTCGTTTGCGATTCCGCTTGATCAGCTTTGCAGCTACATGGTCAGTATGTGGGAAAAAGCCGTTCAGCACCAAACGGAATAAATGAGGTAGAGGCATGCAAGAAATATTGATTACCGTTGCCTTGATTATTGCTGTAGTTATCATCGTCCGATTGACCTTTCGAACGGGCAAAATAAAGACGCTGGACCCTTACAAGGTGACGATGAAGCACATTGACAAGATGGATGACGGCAAGGAATTTGAAGAATATTTATTTCGTCTATTTAAAGCTTTGGGATACGCGGATACATACAAGACCGTGAGTAGTCGGGATTTTGGCGCAGATGTTGTCTTCTCGGATCGCGATGGCTGCCGCTATGTCGTGCAAGCTAAGCGGTATGCGGTCTCCAATCCAGTCGGCCTCGGTGCAGTGCAAGAAGTGTATGCTTCGATTAGATATTACGGTGCCGAGAAATCGTTAGTAATTACGTCTGGTTATTTTACCGAAGCATGCGAAACTTTGGCTGCTTATAATGGCGTGAAGTTGTTGGACCGCGACGATCTTGACGAAATTATCCGGCTATTTAAAGCGCGCAAAAACGAGCAGGCCAAGGATATTATAGAGGAAGAGCCGTATATGATCCATGATGAATGACCTCCGAGGCTGCATCAAGATCTCCCTCTCTTTTATATTGACATTGACGTTACGTTAAGTTCTATAATGTCCTTTAAGGGGATCCGGTAAAATGGTGCATTTAGGAGGGTAGTTTCAACATGGTAGATAATCGTACGGTGATGGAGTCTGGAAGATGTACGGAGTGTGGAGCGAAGGAGACTGACGGTTTTTCTTGTTACGAATTGTTTGGTTTTCCCCTTGTTTGGGAGCATAATGATCCAGAATTGTATGCTCTGCATTTTTGGCTTGTATCATGTTATATGATTCAGCATCCATCCAACTTCACGGAGGAAGCTTACGCACAGTTGGTTCGTTTATTTATAGAAGCTTATGATCATGGTTGGGAAACTTCATATATTCAAAAGAAAAATCGAGAGTCAGTAATCAATGTAGAGAAAATAGCCAATCCGCTCCCAAACAAAGAAAGACGGCGCATGTATAAATTCTGGTCAATGACTATTGAAGACATCTACCTTGGCGGTGAGGAGAAGGCAATCACAAATTTAATGAAATGGAGAGAGCAGATGCGATCTGAATTGAAGTGAGGCTTTTCCCGGTTTTCGGTAAAAAGTTCGGAGAGGGTTAGCACCATAAAGCCGTTCAAAAAGACGTGTATTTTTATCTTTTTGTCGGTGCTGCGTAGCGGCAGGGGTATTTGATGCAGGGAAATGAGCCAGAAAAGACGATTTTGACAGTTCTTAATGGAAATCATCCAGATAGTTTGGAACAAACCGAGCTTTACATTGGTTATAATAAAAACCCTCTACTATAACACCAGACTTTTGAGTGATGATATAGTGCAGGGAGATGGAGGTGGCAGGATTGCATGAATACCTATAAAACAGCAGAAATAGCGCACAGCATTGGAATTCATCCCAACACTGTGCGGCTTTATGAGGAACTTGGACTTATTCCTAAACCGAAACGGAAAGCGAATGGTTATCGTGTTTTTACAGATTTCCATGTGGAGCAGCTTAAATTCGTGAGAACGGCTCTAAAAGTCGAGGTTTTGCAAAACGGTCTGCGAAAACAAGCAATTGATATTATTAAGACCTCGTCTGCCAGAAATTTTGACAGAGCTAATATTCTGACGGAGCGTTATTTACAACAAATAAAAAGAGAACAAAGAAACGCCCAAGAAGCGATAGCGATTACAGAAAAGCTGTTGTCAGGTGAAAATCAAGAACCGAGCAACGCTATTTTGACCAGAAAAGAAACGGCTGATCTTCTGCAAATCTCAATGGACGCTTTAAGAAATTGGGAAATGAATGGTTTACTGACTGTGAAACGAAAGCAAAATGGTTATCGCGTTTATACCGATGAGGATATTAGGCGTCTGAAAATAATACGCTCTTTGCGCTGTGCAAATTACTCCCTTGCAGCAATTTTACGGATGCTGAATGCTTTATCCAGTGATCCCAAAGCAGACATACGAGAGGTAATTGATACACCCGAAGAAAATGAAGACATTATCTCCGTATGTGATAAACTGCTTACATCCTTACAATACGCCGAGAAAAACGCTCGAGTGATGCTCGTTCACCTTGAGGAAATGAAAAAGCAATTTACAACAAACCCTACACTTTAACACCAGACTTTACTCTGGTGTTATTTTATTTATGCAAAGAGAGAATTCAGGAGGGATTTGATAACGTGGAAACAACTATCAAGGTAGAAAACTTGAGCAAGTCATACGCCAATGTCAAAGCAGTTGATCATCTAAATCTATCGATTTGTCGCGGTGAAGTGTTCGGCTTGCTGGGCGCAAACGGTGCAGGCAAAAGCACCACCATTGAGTGTATATTAGGCACGAAAAAACAGGACAGCGGAACCGTATCCATTTTGGGAATGAATCCGCAAAAAGAACGAAAAAAACTGTTTGAAAGGGTCGGTGTTCAATTTCAAGAAGCCAATTACCAAGAAAAAATAAGGGTGGTGGAACTTTGTGAGGTCACTGCGTCCCTTTACAAAAACGCACTGGATTACAAGAGCTTGTTAAAACAATTTGGGCTTTCAGACATGCTGAAAAGCCATGTAAGCGAGCTATCGGGAGGACAGAAGCAACGACTATTCATCATTCTTGCGTTAATTCCAAATCCCGAAGTTGTATTTTTAGACGAGTTGACCACCGGACTTGATGCGAGAGCCAGACGGGATGTGTGGAAAAGCCTTTCCGACTTAAAAGCAAAAGGGCTAACCATTCTGTTGACCTCTCACTTCATGGACGAAGTGGAAGCTCTCTGTGACAAAATCATGATTCTGAAAAACGGGAAAAGCATTTTTTACGGGACAGTACAGGAAGCGGTTGCGGCCAGTCCTCATGAAAAATTTGAAGATGCATATCTTTGGTATACAGACGAGGAGGAAGAAGAAAATGAGTGCATTTAAAGCCCTGCTCAAAACAGAGTGCAAACTATCGCTGCGCGGGATGGACATGTTCATCTTTGCGATTTGCATGCCTGTCGTCGTAGTGATCATTTTAGGTGCGGTTTTCGGAAATAAGCCAGCTTTCGATGGCACTGCTTATACCTTCCTGGAACAATCCTTTGGAGCGGTGGCGACGATTGCTATTTGCGCTGGAGGAGTTATGGGACTTCCTTTAGTGATATCCGATTACCGAAGCAGGAGGATACTAAAACGCTTTAAGGTAACGCCGACCAGTCCCGCCCTTATCTTAGCAGTACAAGTTGTCATCTATGCGCTTTATTCCATCGTTTCACTTATCCTTGTTTATATGACTGCAACCATTTTCTTTGGTTATCAATTTCATGGCTCATGGCTACAATTTTTAGGCGCATACTTACTGGTCATGCTGTCTATGTTCAGCATAGGACTATTGGTGGGTGGAATGGCACCAAACATGAAAACAGCAAGTGCTTTAGCCAGCTTGCTATATTTTCCAATGCTCATTTTTTCTGGTGCTACCTTACCTTATGAAGTCATGCCTGCGGCGCTTCAAAAAGTGGCCGATCTATTGCCGCTGACACAGGGCATTAAGATGTTGAAAGCCGCTTCACTTGGCATTCCAATGGATAGTGTTATCATTCCCGTGGTTGTGATGATTGTACTTACAGTAATATGTATGTGTATATCTCTTCGCTTTTTCAAATGGGAATAATTCGCCAATCCCAAGGGGTATTGGTATGTACAAGTAGGGCCCGGGAAGCGGCTCCCTGACCCTACTTGCAGTTCATCTGGTAATAACCAGCCGCAAACGCCTCACTCCCTCAGCAATTTCCTCTTCCGTTACATTCCCATACCCCATAATGATGCGATTTTGCTGCTTATCCTTTTGAATGGCGTGGATTTCTACAGGATAAACTTTGACCCCTGCCTGTTCTATTCTTTGTAACATTGCCGATGTAAACACGAGCCCCGAAAATTCAGCAACCAGATGCAAACCGGTAGAATGCCCATGGATCGTTACTTGATCGGCAAAATACTGTGTCAGGGAGCGGATCAAACAATCCCTGCGCCGCCGATATACTTTTTTCATTTTGGCAATGTGACGATCCAGGTGTCCTTCATCAATAAAGCGGGCGAGAATCAGCTGTTCCAGTGATGGCGTATGCAAATCGGTCAGCCACTTCAGGCTGCGGCCGCGTTCTATAAGGGAATGGGGAAGAATGATATAGCCCATCCTGAGCGCGGGTAACAAATTTTTACTGAAAGTGCCAATATAGATAACGCGATCAGGATCCAATCCCTGCAAAGAGCTTATCGGAGGGCTTTCATAGCGGAATTCACTGTCATAGTCATCCTCGACAATATAACTGCCGGCGCTTCGTGCATATTGAATTAACTGGACGCGGCGCTGTATAGGCAGCACGCCACCAAGTGGAAACTGATGTGATGGGGTGACATATACGAAGCCTGCTTTTTTATTAATAGGTAGCAGATCGGTTCGGAGTCCGTACTGGTCTACCGGAACAGGCTGCAAAGTCGTACCCGGCAATGAGAAAATCGTATGAATCTCATGTGTGATGGGATCTTCAACAATAACTTCTGAACCAGGGGTATGCAACAGCTTCGCAATCAGTGAAAGTGCCTGAGTAGCCCCTGTAGTAATGATCAGTTGTTCGGGATCGCAAATAACCCCTCTTGTTTTAAGCAAATAACGCGCTAAAACGACTCTTAGTTCATGGCAGCCTTCTGGTTGCCCGTATCCGAAAGTCGCGTCGGCTGCATCATTATAGATCTGCTTGGCAAGCTGTCCCCATAATCTTCGCGGGAAAAGATCCAACGCAGGAATACCATGACGAAAATTGATGATATCCCCGTGTTCTTTCTCCGAGTCCGCTGCTGGATTGCAAGGTATAACCCATTCATGATCGAGACGTTCAAGATATATCCCTTCTGCAACATAGGTTCCCGAGCCGTGACGGCCTTCAATAAATCCCTCTGCAAGCAGTTGTTCATATGCTTCGACAATAATATTTCGCGACACCTGAAGATAAGAAGCAAGTTCCCTCGTACTGGGGAGCTGTTCCCCGCATTGCATTTCACCCTGCAGTATTTTTTTGCGAAACTGCTCATAAATCTGCCTATATAACGGAATGCCGGATGTACGATCAATATCAATCCATGTCATTTGATCAGTCCTTTAAAGTGGTACTATGCAATATGGCCAAGAGTGGTTCTTTAATAATCCACTTTAACACGGTAAGGTGAACATTGGGAAGGGCGAATCAATGATATTGGAGATGATAATGAATGAACGACAACGAACTGCAGCTTTTGGCAGCGAATGCGCTTAAAACGATTGCCCGCAATGAGCAAATCAAATCGTATATTCAAGCATCGGAGGAATTATACCCGCTGCTTTTTCGTGCCGCACAGCGGTTTATTGCCGGTTCGACGAGGGAGAGCGCGCTTGTGGAGGCACTGAATCTGATTTCGAAGGGTTATCGCGTGTCCTTGGAATATATAGGAGAAAATACTTCAACCGAGCAAGAATGTATTGCGGCAAAAAATGAGTTTTTGCAGCTGGCGCATGCCGCTGGCAAGGCAAGGCTGCAAACTGCAATTTGTCTTGATCTATCACATATCGGTATGATTATTGACGCGGAGCTTGCGTATAGGCATCTGGCAGAGCTGGCGCTGACAGCAGCCGATTATGGAAGCACTGTTATGATTAGCGCAGAGGAATCGCATAAAACAGATCAAATTCTCGGATTGTATAAAAAGACAAGCAAGGTATGTCCCAATGTCGGCATTACACTTCAAGCTCATTTGCACCGTACAGAGCGTGATCTATTAGACATTTTGCCTTATCATGGTCGTATCCGGCTTGTTAAAGGAGCCTTTCAGGAGCCGAAGGAGATTGCACTTCCCCGGTCACAGGAACTGAACGACAGATACCTTCATTTGGCGGAAATGCTAGTATCATCGGGGCGTCCTGTCTCGATTGCCACCCATGACGAAAAGATCATCGAGGAAGTTTGCCAGCGCGGCTATTTAGCGCAGCCCAATGTAGAGCTGGAAATGCTGTACGGCATTCGACCCGACCGGTTAAAAAAACTGAAAGATGAAGGGTATCGAACAAAGGTTTATGTTCCCTACGGTCAAGAGTGGCATTTGTACTTTTTTCATCGGCTTGCCGAATATCCGCCGAATATTTATCGGGCTATTGCCGATATGACGACGCCGGATACTTTCAAGAAGTCTTTATACTTCAACTGTTGATCACAAAGTCAGCCCGTTGCCCGACATCCAGCTTCGGGACTTCAATCAGCTCGTAGCCAAGCTCTGTATAAGTCTCAACCATAATTCGATATGTGGCGACCGCTTCGTCAAAACCTTGCAGCCTTTCATGATCAGTATGGTAAATTTCTTCCCACGGGGGCAGGATAAACACTTGCTTACAATACCGATAGTTCTGAACGGCTGCCGCCAGTTTGTTTGAAATAGGGATGCTGATGAGTTTGGAGTATGCAAGCGTATCAGGAATGCCGCGATCAAAAAATAAGCGATGATCTTTAGGCTGTGCCATTGCCTCGAGGTAGCTTTCAATGGAATGATCCAGCATGCGATCGCGATATTTGGTTGTATTCTTCCAAGGCAGCGCATCGCCATTCAAGGAAATTTCCGATTGGATAATTTCTCTTGCCACTTCTGGTACGTACCTTTGTCCTCTACGTTTCATTTCGTGTAATAATGTGGTTTTGCCAGCACCTGGCCCGCCAGTAATGATAATAAATTGTTCATTGATCATCTGGTGATCGTTCATGTATCGTTATGCCTCCTGTACGAATTATTTTTGGTTGAGAAGCAACGCAAAGGAGAAGGGGGTTCTATCATTTTAAAGGTACGAGGTGAAGAATAGCAAGTGAGATATTGCGCGGCGGCTAAACAAGTCAAGGCTGCCCAATCACTTGGGGACATGCCGCTTATTGTAGTAACAGGGGGGACACAACCTCATCATACACCGGAATCATGGAGCTATTGGATGAAGTTCCAACAGGGAATGGCTAAGCTCTCTTCGAAAAGCAAACATATTATCGTTGAAGATGCCGGGCATGCAATCCATGTTGATCAGCCTGATGCGGTTATTAATGTCATTAAAGATATGGTTGCCTGGGTCAATCGTACACAGAAAATTGGGGCCGTTTTGTGTTGAGCGGCCTTTTATCGGTGTTTACTATAGGTGAAAACTATAAAGATATGGTTTCTTTATATTTCCTGAAAGTCGTCTCTTATGATAAATTGAGAGTCAGTTGGGATAATGTTATGTGGAAAAGGAGAGGGTGCAAATGAGTTCAGAACATACGTGGAACCCGGAATTATACGATAATAAGCTGGGCTTTGTCGCTCAATATGGAAAAGGCGTTGTTGAGCTGCTGCAGCCTAAAGCCGGGGAAACGATACTTGACTTGGGCTGCGGCACTGGGGATTTAAGTGTGGAAATTGCCAAAAGCGGTGCGAAGGTAGTCGGTATGGATTTGTCAAAAGAGATGATTGAGCAGGCGAGAGAGAAATACGACGGCGTGGAATTTATTGTAGGCAATGCAGAAAGCTTTGTACATGAAATCACCTACGATGCGGTATTCTCCAATGCTGCCCTGCACTGGATGAAAAATTCAGCCCCAGTCATCCAAGCTGTTCATCGCGCTTTGAAGCCGGGCGGCCGTTTTGTTGCTGAATTAGGCGGAAAAGGCAATGTTGAGTCAGTCGTGTCGACAATAACCGATGTGCTTACCCAAGATTACGGAATCGACGCGGACCAGCGCAATCCGTGGTATTTCCCGAGTCTTGGCGAGTATAGCAGCTTGCTGGAGCAGGCAGGATTTCGGGTCATCTATGCGGTCCATTTTGACCGTCCGACGAAGCAGGCTGATGGCGAGGCCGGGCTTTCCCATTGGCTTCACGGCTTTGCCGGGGACGATTTTTTCAGCGACTTCAGCCAGGCTGACAAAGAGCAGGTTTTTGAAAAAATTTCTGCACGGCTAAAGGATGAGCTGTACGCTGATGGATCGTGGTATGTAGATTATAGGCGCTTAAGATTCGTTGCACTGAAAGAATAGCAGGCTAGTACCGATCAAAAAGGATGGAGCAGACCAAACGGTCTGCCCCAACCCGGCTTATTGCGCAGGACTCTCGAATCGGAAGACGAACAAAGACGGTCGTTCCAACCTGCGGTATGCTTGTAATTTCGAGTCCATAATGCTTACCGTACATAAACTTGATGCGTTTGCAAATGTTTGATAAGCGAATGCCCCGCGACCCGCCATCAGGCTGCAGATTGTCGCAGAAAATACTCCTCTGTTGATTATCCAGAAAAAGTAATATATACGGCTCAACCTTAGGATCTGTGCTTGACTTCCTTTTCCCCACAACTAACTGGATTTTATGTAGGTAGAATACCCAGAACAGACGATTTTTGCGGTCTAACTGGAAATCATCCAACTAGTTCGGGCCAAATCGAGTCTATCCTTCTCTATCTCCCATTCTAACTGTAGGTTTTCCATCTAGTCCAATTATCTAGCGAACAAAACAAAAAACGAACTGTAGAAAATCCATTTAGTCGGCCAATATGAATAAATCCCCAGCCAAAAGGGGCTATTCTACAAGTTTGTTTTAATCTTTTGAAACTTATAGTTCAGCCGGGGCCGGAGACGGGTCTGGATAGGCGATTTCGGCTGGCAGCAGGCCATAGCGGAAATTGTCAATAATCAAGTAGCCGCTGCCGTTTTGTCCTCGACTGTCAGTTTGAGCCCTTGAATGCCGAACAGTGCGGATGCGCCTCGCAGATCTGCCTGGGACAGTCCTTTATCCGTATAAGCAGCGTCAAGCAAATACGGCATGCGGTACCATCCGGCCGCACCCGGGTACTGCCTTTCCTCAATACGGCTCCGCTTCGTGCCCTTTGTTGACGGCCTCACTGGGTGCGCTAGCGCCATTCCGATTGCCGAGCGGCTTTTGACTTGATCCGCCATGCGGGGCACCTGCCAAGCCTTCCCGCAAACGGCGGCCGTATTCTTGATCGGCTTCCTCGGCGAGGGCAATCATTTTTGCCTGAATGCGCTGATCGCACCGCGACAGGTCAGCTACCAGATTGGCGATCAGCTCATCTTTTTCCCATTCCTCAAAGTTGCGATAGGTTTCTCCAGCCTGCTGCGTATTGTTCTGCCGGTCGATAGATTCGCGTACCAAGTCGCCAGCAATAAATGGTGTATACTCCGTGCCGGGCTGCTTTGCTTCCTGCAGGCCGCCTAGAATCGATGGCTCATAGTTAATATGCGGATTTTTAGCCGGGTAACGGTCTACTTTATATTGCATCTGTCCGCCGCCTTGATTCGTCGCCACTTGTTTCTTCGGTGCATTGATCGGCAATTGCAGGTAGTTTGCGCCCACCCGGTGCCGCTGTGTATCCGAATAGGAAAATGTGCGGCCCTGCAGCATTTTATCGTCTGAGAAATCCAGGCCGTCCACGAGTACGCCTGTGCCAAAGGCAGCCTGTTCAACCTCGGTAAAATAATCCTCCGGATTGTGGTTCAGCACCATTCTGCCGACCGGCAGCCAAGGAAATTGGTCATTCGGCCACAGCTTCGTATCGTCCAGCGGGTCAAAATCCAGTTCAGGATGGTCGTCATCGCTCATCATTTGGACAAGCAGCTCCCACTCCGGATAATCTCCGCGCTCAATGGCATCGTATAAATCCTGGGTCGCATGATTAAAATTAGTCGCCTGAATCTCACTTGCTTCTTTTTGCGTCAAATTTTTAATGCCTTGCTTCGGCTCCCAATGATACTTGACAAGTACAGCTTCACCAGCAGCGTTAACCCATTTGTATGTATTTACTCCCGATCCTTGCATCATGCGATAGTTGGCGGGAATGCCCCAAGGCGAATAGACGAATGTCACCATATGAAAGGTTTCCGGCGAGCTGGCGCAAAAATCGAAGAAACGCTCTCCATCCTGAATATTGGTGATCGGGTCCGGCTTGAAGGCGTGAATCATATCGGGAAATTTCATCGCATCGCGAATAAAGAAAATCTTCAAATTGTTGCCTACCAAGTCCCAGTTGCCGTCCTCGGTATAAAACTTTACGGCGAATCCGCGCGGATCACGCAGCGTCTCCGGCGAGTGGCCGCCATGTATAACGGAAGAGAAACGGACAAACACAGGTGTCCGCTTGCCTTTTTCCTGAAACAGCTTTGCCCGCGTATACTTGGATACCGGATCGTTTCCGACAGTGCCATAGGCTTCAAAATAACCATGAGCGCCGGCGCCGCGGGCATGAACGACGCGCTCCGGAATTCGCTCGCGGTCGAAATGGCTTATTTTTTCAATAAAATCATAGTTTTCAAGTGTGGCAGGACCGCGGTTTCCCACTGTCCTTATGTTCTGATTATTGGTAACGGGATGCCCTTGCCGATTTGTCAACATATTGCTGCCTGCATTGTCCGGCTGGGCGTTTTCATCATATGTTCGCTCTTTCATCCTCTTTGGACCTCCAGTTTCTTGTTGTTCCACTGTTCCGGGATACCCTCTTTTATAATGCCAATTATTAGTTTGTATATTCGTATTGTCTGAGCGCAGTACTGTTTCGATGTGATAGAAGCCAGCATGCTAACAAATAAAATTGGAAAACATAGAGAACACAGGAAATCACACTTATTAGGAGTTGTCAGACTTGAAAACGGAAAAAGAAAAAATGCTGAGTGGAGAGCTTTATTTTGCCAGCGACAAGGAGCTTGTAGAGGAGAGGTTGAATGCACGGAGGCTGACCCGCTTGTTTAATCAGACAAGCGAGACGGAAGAGCTGCGGCGGGACGACCTTTTAAAAAAGCTATTCGGCTCAACAGGCAAAAAACTTTATATGGAGCCGAGCTTTCGCTGCGATTACGGTTATAACATCCATGTAGGCGAAAACTTCTTTGCCAACTTTGATTGCGTCTTTCTGGATGTATGCGAAATTAGAATTGGCGAAAATTGCTTCATTGCGCCGGGCGTCCATATTTATACGGCCGCACATCCATTAGATGCGGAAACAAGGAACTCAGGTGCAGAATTTGGCGTTCCCGTCTCAATAGGGGATAATGTGTGGATAGGCGGCCGTGCTGTCATTAATCCGGGGGTTACGATAGGCAGCGGCGTCGTAGTCGCCTCCGGCGCGGTAGTGACCAAAGATGTGCCTGACCGTGTTGTGGTAGCGGGGAGTCCGGCGAGAATTATTAAACAGTTAATATAGTCAGTCAGCGGCAGCCCAACTTTAAGTGGAGCTGCTTTTTTTAGCATTTTCCATCATATAGCAATTAAAGCGCGAATAAACCTAGTAGTAGGCCAGTTTCATAATTGGCGAGAGGGGATGATAGACTAATGGAACAAACAGATCGAACTGCAGCGATGCTGGGGATAGGCACAGCTGTACCCGAATATCGTCTCGATCAAGCCGATACCGCGCAAAGATTGGCGCAAGCCTTGGAGAATTATCCGGACTCCGCGCGCTGGGCGAAAAGATTGTTTAAGCAGTGCGGTGTGGAAACCCGCTACACATGCGAAGCCAACCTGCTTGAGACCGCTGAAAATTGCCGTTATTTTTCTGTCGGCTCGAATGATTCAGCTCCTTCTACTGCTCAGCGAATGGCGATCTACAAGCAGGAAGCAGTCCCATTAGCGATGGAAGCGGCGAAGCGCGCTTTATTGGATGGACAAGTTGCCGCTGCTGAAATTACCCATTTAATCACGGTAAGCTGTACCGGACAATTTCTCCCGGGCATCGATAGCATATTGGCCAGGCAGCTTGATTTAGCAGCTGCCGTTAACCGGATTCCGCTTAACTTTTTGGGCTGTGCGGCGGGCTTAAAGGCGGTATCCCTTGCACGCGAGCTGGTTGCCGGTCAGCCTGATGCCAAGGTGCTCATTGTATGTGTTGAACTGTGCACACTGCACATCCAGCCTTCAAGTACGCGCGAAGCGCTGTTTGGCGCTTCATTTTTTGGAGATGGCGCCTCAGCGTGCATTGTTGGCCGGCCCCAATCCATTCATCGGAGCTGCTTTCACTTGGGACAAGAACGCTCTGTTCTTTTGCCGGACGGTGCAGAAGAAATGGTATGGGAACTGGGTGATTACGGCTTCGATCTTTATCTGTCCACGAATATTCCAAAGCTGATCGGAAAGTTTGTACCGGAGCAGATCGATCAGCTCATGGCTGGCGAGAAGCCTGAATTATGGGCGATTCATCCTGGAGGCAAAGGGATTATCGATACACTGCAGCAGCTGTATGAGCTCACTGATGAGCAAACGATGCCCAGCCGCAGCGTGCTCCGCCATTTTGGAAATATGTCCTCGGCTACGATTTTATTCGTACTTCATGCGATGAGGCAGGAGCTATTGGAGCGAAAAGCCGGCCGTACAGACGGAATTGCGGTGGCCTTTGGTCCAGGACTGACATGCGAGCTGCTTCGGATCAGCTACGTTCCGCTAGCAGCTGCCCAGCAGCAGGAGCAGCTTAGGGATGAAAGCTATGTTTAATCAATTACGAAAACGGGCCGCTGAACAGGAGATAATGGACGATTTCTCACTGGGCGGAGGGGAGCTGCGGGAAGCGCTGCGGCATCTTCGCAGGTTGAATTTTATTTTTGGCGCAGCCGCGCCAACCTGCCATGGTGTAGCGCAGTTATGGAGAGAGGCGGGCAAGCCGAAAAGCCTTTCTATTCTGGATATTGGCTCGGGGTCAGGAGATGTCAATCGTCAGCTGCTGCGTTGGGCGGAGGATAACCGGGTTGCCCTGACAATAACTTTGGCCGATATTACTGAGGAGGCGTGCGAGGAGGCGCGGCATTTGTTCCGCGGCGAACCGGGCATTCAAATTATCAGGAGCGATTTATTTGCTCTCCCGGCGCATAGTGCGGATATCGTTACCGCCACGCAATTTGTTCATCATTTTTCTGCTCATGAAGTCCCGCGTGTTGTGCAAAGTATGCTGAAGACTGCCCGGCTAGGGGTTGTCATTAACGATATTCACCGGCACTGGATTCCTTGGGCGGCGGTATGGCTGACGACAAGAATGATCTCCCGCAACCGCTATATTTTGCATGACGGTCCACTCTCGGTGGCAAAAGGCTTTCGCGGCGAGGATTGGCAGCAGCTCCGGACCGCATTGGGTTTATCATACAAGATGGATTATGCCTGGCGGCCGTTGTTCCGGTATGTAGTTGTCATCAGAAACAGCCAGGCCAATTAGCAAGCATCGGAGTGAAAAGGAATGAACACCATTTATGATGTAGCCATTCTTGGTGCAGGGATTGCCGGCAGTGCGCTGGCCAAGCTATTAGCCGATCTCGGCTGGAATGTCATACTGTTAGACCGCAAACGCTTTCCCCGGCATAAAGTATGCGGCGAGTTTTTATCGCCAGAGGCGGTCAGCATGTTAGATGCGCTTGGCGTCCGCAGTGCAGTCGAGCAGCTTGCGCCAAGCAGAATCAGCCGCACGCGGCTCATGGCCCCGCATGGAAACGGCATCGAGATCCCGCTGCCCGGCGTCGCGCTCGGAATAAGCCGTTATGCGCTGGATTCCACGCTTCATAGCGCCGCTCAATACTCGGGGGCAACGGTACGGACGGGAACAACGGTTATTTGCGTAAATCCCAAGCGTAAAGAGCGCGGGTACATAATCGAAACAAAGCAGGGGGCAATTAGACAAGCATACGAAACGCGTGCTGTTATTACGGCATGGGGAGCAAATGGCCGTATACCGGTTGCCGAAAAACGGCTGAATCGGACAGCGCAAAATCATTATGTCGGGATAAAATCCCATTTCAAAGGGATTGAAATGGATGCGGTCGTGGAGCTTTACTTTTTTGATGGCGGCTATTTAGGCCTGGCTCCTGTCGAAGACGGGACAATCAATGCGGCTGCATTATTCAAGCGATCCGCGTTCCCCACCTCGCCGAAAACGATCCTGGAATGGATCGATACCGCCCGCAGCCGAAATCCGAAGCTTGATCAGAAACTGGCTAATGCTGTACCTGTACTGGGCACCCAAGCGGCAGTGGCTCCGGTAAATCTGTCTTACAAGCCGCAGGCATGGGATGAAATTCCGCAGCTTGGCGATGCTGCCCTTATGATACCGCCATTGTGCGGCGACGGCATGTCCATGGCGCTTCGTTCAGCCCAATTATGCGCTCCGCTCGCAGATCGTTATTTAAAAGGAGAACTATCACTTTCCGACTGGCAGCATGCTTACAGTCAATCTGTTCTGCAGGAGTTCAAAGGGCCGATGCAATGGGGGCGAGTGCTGCAAACCTTAGTTGACCGGCCGTTCCTGCCGCGCTTGCTGCTGCGAGCAGCCGGGCTAATGCCCGGGATCGCTTACCGGCTGGTTCAAGCAACTCGATTGCCCGTACAGAACAGCTAGCGCATAGAAGGGAGGAGGAGCCATGCATCTGCGCCAGCTTGCGAGCATCTCCTTTCGTCATCCAAAAGCAATCTGCTTGCTATGGCTACTGTTTTTGCTCTTCTTTGGCTATTTCGCTCCTAAGCTGGGGGATGTACTTGGCGATCACGGGTTAGTGTCAGATGGCGCTTATGCGAAGGTAGAACGCCTATTATCAGAAGAGTACCAGCTCCCTCATGATCCGGTCATCATGCTGTTTGAAAAGCGGGATGCCTTATCTCCTGACCAATTCCGAACATATATCCGGCAAGCGCTGCAATCGTTACAAGCCATTAAAGGTATAAACATGATCATTCCTCCATTTGCCAGCGAACAAATGATCAGCCATAACTATGCTTATGCACTGCTTGACACCACAGTTGATATTCACGGTGTCAAGTCACTGCTGGACGAGATAAACCGCCGGCTGCCGGCAAGTGAACAGGTATCGGTAAAAATGACAGGCAAGCCTGTCGTGCAGGCGGATGTAAACAAAGCTAGCTTCAGCGACTTGTCCAGAGCAGAACGAATCGGCATTCCGCTTGCCTTTATCATCCTGTTGACGGCATTTGGCGGCATTCTGTCAGCCATTATTCCTATTGTGACGGGCATGATCGGGGTGGCCGGCACAATGGGAATCATGTATTGGCTTGGTACGAGGCTGGAGCTGTCCAGCTTTATGCTGAATGTTATTCCGATGGTAGGCCTCGCTCTAAGCATTGATTTTGCACTTCTAATGGTCAGCCGGTTTCGGGAAGAGCTTCGCCGGGCGAATGCGGAGCAAGCATTAACGCGGACAATGGCAACAGCAGGCCGGGCGGTTGTATGTTCAGCCGCTACGATCTTTTTCGGCCTGTTTGGGATTTTATTTATTCCGCTGCCGATGTTTACCTCGATTGCTCTCGGAGCGATGGTCGTGCTAATCATTTCCGTGCTGCTGACACTTACGCTCGTGCCCGCTATTCTATCGCTCATATGGCCGGTCATTAAAACAGAAAAGCAGCCCCGTCTTTACTTCAGCAGCAGCAAGTGGCGGTTCCAGATTTTACACTTTGCCATGGCAAAGCCTATTCGTACGAGTCTGGCAGCTTCGCTGCTGCTTCTGTTTTGTGTCATCCCGCTGCAGCAATTGAAATTGGCTATTCCAGATGCCAGCTCATTGCCGCAAACCTATGCTTCCCGCATGGCCTTTGAACACTATGAGAGATTGGGGCTTCACACCAAGTCGGAAGTTTATTTGGTGGCTTATGGCCCATTCCAAAACAAGGGAAAGCGGTTGGCAGCGGCAGCCCTTATCCGTGAATTAAAGGCGGATCCAATGGCGTTACGCGTGCAGCCGTTGCAGCCGTTACTATCAGGCCAATCCACAGACAAAATACTCATACAGATTGCGCTAAAAGAAGAAGCATCATCCAGCAGTATAAGAAGCTGGCTTAGATTGTGGGAGCAGAAAGGAGCGGACACCGCTGCCAGACTGCCGTTTCTATTAGGCGGCGAGGCGAAATATGAGCAGGAGGTTTATGATGCAATCTTCCAGAACATCAATCGTACACTTCTTTTTATTCTAATTTCCAACTATATTGTACTGTTTCTCGCTTTTCGCTCTATCCTTATTCCGCTCAAAACGATTTTGATGAATCTGCTCAGTCTAGGAGCGGCCTTCGGTATTTTGGTCTCGATTTTTCAGAATGGGCTGTTCGGCATGGAGCCGGTCAGAATCGCGATCATGATTCCTGTCTTTATTTTCGGCCTAGTTTTTGGCATCAGCATGGATTACGGGGTGTTTCTTTTGTCGCGCATTTTTGAGGTATATCAAGAGACAGGGGATAACAGGCGTGCGGTGCAGACCGGATTGGCTTCCGTTAGCAGAGTTATCGGCTCCGCGGCAGCCATTATCATTACGGTAACCCTTCCGTTTGCTTTAGGTGAAGTTGTCGGTGTCAAGCAGTTGGGGATTGGTATTGCAGCGGCGATTTTCATCGATGCCACGATCGTCCGAATGCTGCTCGTACCGGCATTAATGGTGCTGCTCGGCAAATGGAACTGGTGGGCGCCTGGAAGGTGAAAACAGGAAATAAATGAATGAACATTTCTCTTTTTGGAACTAAATGCGCGGATTATAATAACCAATAACATTGAGAGTAAAGTAGGATGATAGCTGCTGTGAAGAGTTTGTTATTTTGATTAAGTCTCGGTTCAACGATGAATGCCCCGCTTTCACTAGAAAGCGGGGCATGGGGACGTACGGGCACGGACTACGGACGGGGTTGCTTCGCCAATTGCTCTTGTGCCAGGCGGATCATCTCGCGCACCATTGTTCCGCCAATCTGGCCGCCGATATGACCGGCCGATTCGGTCGTCAGATGGCCATTATCGCCTTGCTGCAACGGAATGTCAAGCGCCCGGGCCACTTCATATTTCACATCGTCCGGGCGTTTCGGATCGACCTTATAGCCGGCCCGCTGCATTACTTCCGCCTTGAATGCCTGCACGCCGGCCTCTGCGCCCGGCACGGCCAATCTTCTTCTGCCTCTTCTCGCCATTGCCGCTTCAAGCCTCCTTCAACAACATGAATCCTTGTTCATAAGGTACCCTTGGCAACCGGTAAATATCCGCTTGGCAAAAGGCGGCAATTCGTTCCTTGAGAGCAAGCAGTCAAAAGGGCATCCTGATCCATTGATCTAGGGACGCCCTTTTAGTCAAGCCTTAATATCTTTATTACGGTTTCGCAACTGGTGAAGCTTGTAGAAATAAGTAATAATTTCCCTCGCAACCGCGTAGACGGGAACGGCCAGAAACATACCGAGCAGGCCGCCGAAGCTGCCGGCAACGAGCAGGATTAAAATAATGGTCAATGGGTGAATGTTCAGCTTCCGTCCCATAATTTGCGGAGAAAGAACGTTAGATTCGATCTGCTGCGCAATTAATACGATAATAACAACCTTTACGACCATGGAAGGCGAATCGATAAACGCCATAATGACAGCAGGTACAGCGCCGATAAAGCCGCCGACGTAAGGGATCAAATTGAAAAACATCATACAAATCGCCAAAATGAGCGGGTATTCCAGTCCGACTGCCGCATAGCCGATAAAGACCAACAGCCCGAGACAGATGCTGAGCAGCACCTTCCCTTGCAAGTAAGAGCTGAGGGCAGTGTCCATTTCCCGCAAAATATGCATGCCATCTTCTTCCTGCTCTTCAGGTATGAGACGCATAATAAAACGCGGCACTTTCTCCCCCTGGCTGAGCATGTAGTAGAGAATAAAAGGCACGGTCGTCAGTACGACAAGAAACTTGGTCAAAAAGCCGATGATGCTCTGAACGGAATTTAAAGTTACTGAAGTAACTTGATTTAAATATTCGCCCGCTTTTTTTGACCAGTCGACGTTGTTCTCCTGCAAATATTTGCCGAACCAGGCTTGCTCCTGAAGCGCTGCCAGTTGTTTTTGCACCGCTTTTACGAGCTGCGGCATGCTTTCGATCAAGGAGTTGAACTGACTGGCGATGTATGGCCCAATCCCGATCGAGGCTGCAGTAATAATGCCGAAGCCTGCCAGATAGACGATCAAAATTGCAAGCCAGCGTGCCAGCTTCAGCTTTTCCAGTCCGCTCACGACCGGGCGAAGCAAGTAATACAAAATCCCGGACACAAAGATGGGCAAAAATAGTGTGCGGAAAATGATACTAACTGGCTGGAACAGAAAGTCGACCTTACTGGCCAGCAGGACAATGAGCAGGAATAGGGCAATTCCATAGCCGATACGAAAATACTTCCCTTGGGGCACGCATTCACCTTCTTCTTTTTCATAGTAGAGAGAGATCGTAGATAAATTCGTGCAGCAAGCCGCTTTTCCCTTCTAGAATGGCTAGCTTTCCTAAAAAATAATCCGCGGCTTATGTTGCAGCTTGTCCGCAATAGATGCTTGTTCTGTGATAGAATGAAAGCTGAAACGCCATAACTATTCATCGCACTGAGGCAGGAATGATGTAAATGCTCTATTATTTTATAACACTGTTAGCTGCCGCGATCGTCTTGCTGTTCAATAACTTTCACAGCCAGACTAACCGATGGGCCGCTTTTTTTCTGGCAAGCGCTTCTGTCGGCGGGTTGGCTGAATTGCTGCTGCAAGCTGATTGGACAAGCAGTGCGCGAATTGCACAGCTAATCAATCATACATGGACGCCATACGGCTTGTTAATGTTCTGTATCGTCTATACCGATCAGCCCGCTGCCTCAGCAGGATTGCGCGGCCGGCTCTCCGGTCTCTTGTTCGTACCCGCCGCAATTACATTCATTGCTGCCTTGCTGAATCCGCGGCTGGAGTTGTCCTTTCCATGGCTGCTGCTATGGACGGCCCCGTATTATGCAGCCGCTTGTTTTTTGCTAATCCGATCGGTTCTGCAGGAGAAAAATTTGCGCATGAAGCGAAACCGGTTGATTACGACCATCATCATCGTTCCGACTGTATTGGCCGTGCTGTTGTTAATAAATGTTGCCAAGGCTGTTAATCCGGATTTTGATTTTTTTCGTTACATCTCTGTATTTATCATTTATTCTTTTACCATCGCGCTCCTTAGTACCTTTATCTACGGCGTACTGGGGGTCAGACTCCGCTTCGAGCGGGAGCCGCTGGAAAGTACCATGCAAGCTGTCAGTTCCGGTGCATCGCTGCTTAATCACACATTGAAAAATGAAATCGGCAAAATAGCCATTTGTACTGAAAATTTACAGGCCGAGGACGGGCTGCGCGCAGAGGCCCGTGACCAACTGCGCATTATTGACCGGGCATCCGATCATATGATGGCAATGGTGAACCGCATTCATAGCCAATTGAAGGATATCGTATGGCAAGCCGAGCCGTGCCGGCTTGATCAACTGGCGGCGAGCTGTGTGCGAATGCATATGCAGCCGCTGCAAGCGCCAGGTATAATGGTAAGAGAGGAGTATAATTACTCATCTCCTGTGCTGCTTGATCCGGTTCATATGCAGGAAGCAATCAGCAACTTGCTTACCAATGCTATCGAAGCCATGCCAGGCGGCGGTTTTCTGACGGTCTCGACATGCAGCGCCAAAGGGAGGATCATGCTAATTGTGGAGGATACAGGCTCAGGCATGACTACGGAGCAGGCGGGGCGTGTGTTTGAACCCTTTTTCAGTACCAAAAAGCGCAGCCTCAATTTCGGCCTTGGTTTATCCTATGTTTATAATGTCATGCAAAAGTGTCAGGGTGAAATTGAACTGTCCAGTAAAATCAACGAAGGGACGAGGGTAGCCCTCGTATTCCCGGAGGGGAAAGGGGGAAAGCGCTTGTGAGCGGTCAGGAACGAATACGCGTGCTTATAGTCGAGGACGATCCGGACTGGATCAAGGCTATGACTGCTTTTCTTAATAAGGAGCAGGATTTAATTGTCGTCGGCGCCGCCATGACGCAGGACGAAGCGCTGCAATTGGCGCAAACCATAAATTATGATATTGTGCTGATGGATATTCAACTGGCGGAACATGGGCTGGAAGGAATTTATACGGCGCTGGAGCTGCATCGCATTCAGGCAGCCAAAATTATTATGCTGACCTCGCTTACCGACGAGGCAGTTATGACACAAGCCTTCAGTGCGGGCGCATTAAACTATTTGGAGAAGGCGCGTTTCCGCGAGCTGCCGCAAGCGATCCGCAGCGCGCACTACCATCCGGAAGCGATGCAGGCGCTGCTCAAAGAATTACAGCGCTTGAAGCGCGAGGAGCAGCTGGCATCGCTGACGGGGGCAGAACGGGAAGTGTTCGAGCTCATCGAGACCGGCCACACGCAGAGCCAGATTGAAAAGAAGCTGTTCAAGGCGGAAAGCACGATCAAAAACCAAGTGAACAAGCTGCTAAAGAAGCTGGGTGTGCGCAGCAGCAAGGAAGCGCTCGAAAAAGTGAGACGCAATGGCCTTCCCGAGCAGCGAAATGAATGAATTGCGCTTTAGGGGACCTACGATTTGTAGGCCCTTTTTTCGGATTCGTCTATAAAATTGGGGTCTGATCCGTTCGTCCCCGCCGCGCTACAATGAAACCAAGCAAGGAGGATATTTAATCGTGGGCAGGCAGAAGCGGCGAGCAGCCGGGCAAGCGGAGCCAATCATTTTACTCATTGACGGGCGCTGCTATCTATGTCACGGAATTACCAAGTTTGTCATTGCGCATGACAAGAGGCAGCGATTTCAGTTTGCTTCCTTACAGTCTGCTACCGGCCAGCACTTATTGCGCCAGGGGGGATTGAACGCGCACGATCTCGATACCTTCGTAATGGTTGAGGACGGGAATTATTATACGAAATCGAGCGCCGCTCTGCGCGTCATGCGAGATTTGGACGGTTTTTGGCCGTTAATATATGGCCTTAGGTGGATTCCGGCGTTTATTAGAAACGCGGTATACAGCTTTATCGCCAAACGGCGATATCGCTGGTTCGGCTATAGCACGCAATGCTTGCTTCCCTCGGTTGAAATCCGCCAGCGCTTTATTGATTGGGCGGAGGTGCACGATAATGAGGATCAGACAGAGGCCGATCTACGTGGAAATCGAAATTCAGGCGCCGATGGATAAATTGTGGCAGCATACTCAGCAGCCCGAGCTTCACGAGCAATGGGATATGCGGTTTTCAGAAATTCGTTATTTGCCCCAAGAGGAAGATGGTTTGCAAAGATTCACCTATCGGACTCGTATCGGCTTTGGGCTGCAAATTGCCGGGACAGGCGTCACCCGGGCCAGCTATAATGAGCAATCCGGTGCAAAGGTGTCCACACTGGCCTTTGGTTCGCAGCAGCGGCTATCGCTCATAAACTCAGGGCATGGCTACTGGAAATATATCCCGCATGAAGCAGGCATCACCTTTTTGACCCGCTATCAGTACCAAACGCGCTTTGGCCGGCTAGGAAGATGGTTTGATGCCTTTCTGTTTCGGCCGATGTTTGGCTACGCTACGGCATGGAGCTTTGATGTGCTTAGGCTGTGGCTGGAAAAGCAAATACCTCCGGCTTGCTCGATTCGGCAGGCGATCATTCACTATACAAGTGTCGCGCTGCTTTGTGTACTGTGGCTGTTTGAAGGAGCATCGCTCTCTATAATCGCATTTTGTTTCTTGGCAGCTGTCACTTCTAAAAATCTGCCGCAAGCCAGCCGCTGCAAACGACAACCGGGCCAAAGGAGCGAAGCGGCATGACATCCATCTACAAACAAGCGCTCGGAAATGATTTTCATAAGCTGCATCCTCGGATACAGGAGCGCTTCGGATTCAGCAGCGAAGACCGTGTTGCATCCATCGGTTACGGGGAGATGCGGCTAATCTGGTTTTCCAAGCTGGCCGCTTTGCCGCTGATGCTGGGGACGAAGCGACATATTATGTTTCCGAACGGGGGCAAGCATATTCCGTTTTCGATCGACAATTTTGCATATCGCGACCAGTATGGACGCGAAACTGTAACGTGGAACCGCACCTTCAAATTTCCGCGGAAGCTTCGGCATTTCGATGCAACCATGATCTTCAGCGAGCAAAGAAAGCGGATCGTTGACTACTTGGGCAATAAACAGCATTTAGCAGTAGATTTGGACATTTCGGCACACAGTAATGGCGGCATACAAATCCGTTCAGGCGAACAACGCTTTTATGAAGGATTTCTGCATTTTCGTTTTCCCAAGCTGTTGACAGGCGTTGCTAATGTATGTGAATGGTATGATGAAGAAGAGAAGCAGTATCGCATATCTGTCAAGGTAGACAATGCTGTCATTGGCACTGTTTTTCGCTACGAGGGCAGCTTTCAGGCAGAATTCGTCTGTCTCCGGGAAAATCGCATTCCGCTGCGGATGAGGCCGCTGCGCGAGGAATGGCGCGAATGAAAAAATAAGCCCGCAATTTCCTCATGTTTATGGGAGAAAATTGCGGGCTATTTGCTGTTATTTGAAGGTCTCAAACCTGGATCAGCTCCTTAAGCAGCTCTCGCAGTTCGCCATCAAAGTGCATCGTATCCTCGGTTTCGCCTTTAATTTTGATTTTTGTCACTTCGAGTGTGTAAGGGGTCGGTGTATCGACGCGGCGGAAGGTAAGCCGCTGTTTGTTCTCCGGCACTGTATTGTAGCCGAGCTGGTCAAAGCAATGGATGAAGTCTACAACAGTAGGCTCTTTGTTCTCCTCCAGCATAATGACCGCTCTTAATGCATGAACGTCCTGGCCTTTGGCCTTGAAGTAAAATAAGCACTCTTTCATGATTGTTCATTCCTTTCTTTTGTTACTTTTATAATAGTCGAATATACCTATTAATGCTGTGAAAAAAATCACAATTTCTTGTTGTTTTGCGGCTGCACATAGTCGTTTGCTGAATCGTCACAATTTGGTAAAATAGTAACGATCAGAGGGAGGTATGGGGTGAAAAGCGAAAAAAGGTTATACATGGCAAGTTACGGCCTGGCATTGATTCTCGCTGTGTTTGCGGAGGTAATGTGGCTGGGCGATCCGCTGCGCTGGGGACATTATTATTGGATTGACCAGCTGGAATGGCTGTCAAAGCTGCTTGCGCTCGTACCGCTTATATGGGCTGCAGCAGCTGTCTGCGGCTATTTTCTGGACCGGAAGGCAAGCAGACTGCATAAATTGCTGCGGCTGCTTATTGTCATCGGCAGCGCAGGTACAATAGCGTCGCTGCTGCGCAATATGGAGCAGGTGGAACAGGTTGCAGGCTGGGCGCTCTCTTCTTTGGCGCTGACAATAGCAGCGCTGTTCATCATTGAGCGGCGAATGCACCGTACCGGCAGAAGAAGTATCATACTTTTCACTGCGCTTGTCCTAGTATCAGCGCTGTTATTTTGGCCTACGCCATATGCCGTCACTTCACCAGGCTTTACTTTAAATATGAACCGCTATGCTCAGGTAGAAGGCGGGCAAGCTAAAGGCTCAATAGAAGGCGTGCTTATCATTGACCGGCCGGCCTTCCCGATCGATTGGCTTTATGCGGCCCTTTGGCCGCAGCTCGAAATCTACAAGCGGGACACGTCCGTATCGCTTGGCCAAATCCAGCAGATCGCTCATATTCAGCGGGCAGACGCGAACCAAATCAGCAGCGCGATCGCTTTGCAGCAGGCCGGTATCGGCCGCGGCGTTATGCCTACTGGCATTCACGTGCTGCGCATCGTTTCCGGTAGTCACGCTGAAGGCAAATTGCAGGCGGGAGACCGGATAATAGCTGTTAACGGTCAGACGACCGCTTCGGTTGAACAATTATATGATGTGATGGGCGGCATAGAGCCTGGCTCCAACACAATAGTGACGCTGGTCCGGAATAAGGATGAGATCGAGGTGGAGATTGAAACGCAAGCTGCGGCAGACGATGCCAATCGTTCCGCTTTTGGCATTGAGGTTGAAAACAGCGTTCAGGCGGATTTGCCCAGACTCGTGCAGTACCGCCCCTATCTGGTCTATCAAGGGGGACCTTCGCACGGCGCTATTTTAGCGTTAACGCTGCTTGACCAGCTGCTGCCAGAGGGCGTCACTTATGGCAATGAGGTTGCGGGGACCGGGACACTTAATGCAGCGGGCGACGTGGGGCCGATAGGCGGAATTGCGCAGAAGGCCTACGCGGTTGAGCGTTCCGGCGCGGATGTATTTTTTGTTCCGTCCGGTCAAGAAGAGGAAGCGCGGAAGTGGGCAAAGAAATTAAACATTGTCCCTGTTCAGCATTTGCAGGACATGCTGGATTGGCTGAAGCAGCATCCGAAATAAAGGCTGGAAGATAAGCAAAGACCCGCTGGTTAAGCGGGCCTTTACGGGAGGTACAGTGATTTAGAGGAAACCGCCGAAGCAGGTACAAAGGATAATTACCAACAAAATAAAAAGCACAAGGACTTGAGCCATGTTGCGGCGGGGACGAAACTCTTCGCGGACTTCAGACATTTTTGTATGCACCTCCTTTGTTTTGGTACAAGATAAGTTATTCGCTACTGTTGATGTGTGATTGTGTGTTTGTTGCAGAGATCTTTAATCTGTGTCAGTAACCTTAGTAGATTGTTGGCGATGATCTTAACAAGGATGAAAATCCTTGACTTTTTTGCTGGTATGATGCTAACTTAAATAAAGCAAGAAAATCAGTTGTATTTTACGTATTTTCAAAAAACAATTATATAAGGATCTTCGGGGTAGGGTGCAAATCCCAACCGGCGGTGACCTTTTCAAGTTGAAAAGTAAGCCCGCGACTCCCTTGCCGTTATTTGACAGGGGACTGATTTGGTGCAAATCCAAAGCCGACGGTAAAGTCCGGATGGTAGAAGATCAGCAATAAGCATATTGGCGCTTTTTGGAGCGTTCGATAGGTTTATTTGAGTGGTGCATCTTTGCAGCCGTTTGATCGGCTCATTTTAAGTGCCACGATGAGAGACATCCTGTTTGTTTTCATACTATGGATCGTTTCTTTGTGCTGAGCCCCTGTTTCGCAAAAATTTTGCGAGACGGGGCTTTATTTCTTCGTGCCCCCAATGGTTCTGCGAGGGGAGAATCATCATGCATAACACAAACGCATTACCCGCATTTTCGGCGCGCAAGCGTCTCATTCCGGCTTTTTGGCTCGTAGTAATCGGAGCGGCACTATGGGGTGTCGATCCATTGTTCCGCATTTTGCTGCTGAAGTCACTCACTTCAACACAAATTGTAATGCTGGAGCATGTCATCTTGTTTTTCATTGCCGCACCTGTATTATGGCGGAGACGAGCGGAGCTGAAGGGGATTCGCCTCGTTCATATCGGGGCCTTGCTCTTTCTGTCGTGGGGCGGCTCGGCCATTGCGACAATACTTTTTACACAAGGCTTAGCGAACGGTGACTTGAATGCTGTCTTATTGCTGCAAAAGCTACAGCCGCTAATCGCCATTATTCTAGCCCGCTATTTGTTGAAGGAGCAGTTGCCGCGCATGTTTGGGCTGCTGCTCGTCATTGCAATCGGCGGCACATATTTGCTGACCTTCGGCTGGACCATTCCATTCTCCGGTGTCGGCGACTTTGTCCAAATTGGCAGTCTATTGTCGATTGGCGCTGCCTTGCTTTGGGGCGGCTCGACTGTAATGGGACGCTTTATGCTTGGCAAGCTGTCTTATGAAACGGTTACTTCTTTGCGGTTTATTCTGGCACTGCCGCTGCTTTTCATCGTTACGATATCGGAAGGGGAGGGCTGGTCCTTTCCCGCCGTCATGCAGGATCAGGCGCTGGTCATTATAAATCTTCTTCTGCAGGCGCTGCTGCCAGGCTTGCTGAGCTTATTGCTGTATTATAAAGGCTTGAGCGCCGTCAAAGCCTCCTATGCTACGCTTGCCGAGCTGAGCTTCCCAATGGTCGGAGTTTTGATCAACTGGGTTGTGTTTCAGGAAGTTATTACATCTGCACAATTAATTGGCTTTATTATGATTTGGTCGACCTTGTTTATCATATCCCGGCAGCAATTGCCGTCTACTGCATAATTACGGAGAGAACGTGGACAATAAAAAAGATGGAGCAGATTCACTTCTGCCCCATCTTTTTATTTTGCCTAGGAATAAGGGAATTGAGAGGAATAGCCATTAAATTGCTGGTAAGTTTGATCCAGTTTCTGCTGCTCTTCGGCCTCGAGCTTATACCAGCCATTTTGAAACATCAGATTGTACAGGTCGCGTGCGCATTGATGGGTTTCGGTTAAAATTTGCATCATATCGTTATGAAGCTGCTCATGACTTGCTTCCTTTACGGCCATATTAAGACCGTCGGTAATATATTTGCATGTAGCCAGGCCATCGTTGACAAAGTCGCGATCGTTCATTTCCGGACCCTTCACTTTAGGCAACTGTCCACTTTGCGGGTTCGCAATTTGATTGTTTTGCATTCTGCTTTTCCTCCTTTGGATTAATGTACAGCCGGTTGATTTTGCGGCATTTTCGGCAAGCTTGCCATCGCCGCATTGTTATTGACCTGGAGATGGGTCAGCAGCTTCTGAAAGTGGCGCTGATGCATCTGACCTGCTTTGTTCAAAGCAGCTTTAATATTCGCATCAGTTGCCTGCTGCGCATAAAAGGCAAACTTTTTGAAGGCAAGCAGCTCCCAAGAAAGGGCGTCCTTTAAATATTCAAAATCTTTGGTCGAAATGGCGCGCGGGGGCATTGGGATTGGGGCAGTTGCTACAGTCTGATTCGTCATTGTTGTACTCATATTGTTCATGCAGACACACTCCTTTTTGTTCGTACTGTCCTCTGTAGTATCATGAACCAAAGAGTAATGAATATGCTTGCCATTATCATCAAGCAAAAAGGTCATCTTTCAGCAAATTTAAACTGAAAGATGACCTTTTATCATTATTATTCTACAGCGCTACTGGCTGACCGGTTTTAAGCGATGCGTAAGCGGCAATCGCTACTTGAGCCGATTTTAAACCATCCTCGCCTGTGACCGGCACTTGTTTGTCATTCAGAAGCGCATGAACAAAGTCGCGAATCATGTAGGCATCCATATCATCGCCCCAGTATGACCATATCGCTTTCCCGTTCTCCTCGCTGTACAGCTCATTTATTTGTCCCAAAGCGTCAACGGAAATGGTACCTTTTGTGCCGATAATTTCCATTGTTACGTCGCCCCAAGTCGGGAATGCTTTGTTGCGCGACCAGCTTGTATCAATAACAGCAAAGGCGCCGTTTGCGAATTTGACATGAACCATACCCGCATCGTCAACAGGCAATTGCTCGCTGAACAGTGTAGCGGCATAGCCGTAAACTTCTTTGACGTCCGATTTCAGAATCCAGTTGAGCAAATCCATCACGTGAACGGTATGGTCAAGCATCGCTCCTCCGCCGGAAAGCGCTGGATCAACAAACCAACCGCCAGGGTTGCCACCGTGATTTGTTCCTTTTACAGCGACAATTTCGCCAATTTCTCCGTTTTCGATCGCAGCTTTGGCCTGGGTTACCGCAGGCAAGTAGCGGCATGGGAAGGCAGTCATCAATTGCACGCCGTTTTGCTCGCAGGCTGCAATCATTTCCTTCATTTCTTCTACTGAGATGCCAAGCGGCTTTTCGCATAAAACATGTTTCTTCGCTTTTGCCGCTGCAATTGTCAGCTCGGCATGCTTCGCATTTTCTGAGCAGATGACAACTGCATCGATATCCTGCTTCAGCAGGTCATTATAATCCGCATAATAAGGAATTTGCTGTTTCTCACAAACTTCTTTGACGCGGTCAGCATTTTCATCAGCAATGCCGACAACTTTAACTTCAGAAATCTGATTTAGGCCATTCAGATAGCCAAACGCATGGCCATGCGCGAAGCTGATCATGCCTACTTTTAATGTTTGCATGGAAAGGATCCTCCTGCCAATGATTTAATATGTTAGAGCATTACGGCTTTGCCTGTACGAATCGATTCAACCGCCGCATTGGCAATTTCCAGCGCTTTGCATGCATCTTGAACAGTTATAAGCGGTTCGCTGTTGTTGCGGACACAAGAAACAAAATGCTCCAGCTCACGGTAAGTAGGACTCAAGTGTGTCGGGCTTTGCGGAATTTCGACGAATTGACGCGCTTCTGCTTCAGTTTGCTGTTTGCGGATTTGTAGTGAGCTTGATTTCAGACTATCCAGAGAAATAATGCCTTTCGAGCCGGCAATTTCAGCTTTGCTATGGAAGGAGCCCGGATATCCCCAGTATGACTCCAGATTGGCAACGGCGCCATTTTCAAAAATCAATGTCACCAGGGCGTAGTCCATATTGTCATCGCATTTGCCGAGGGCATATACCGATTTGACTTCACCGGCAATCCAGCGTGCATAATCGATATCGTGGATCATCAGGTCAACGATAACGCCGCCGCTTTTATCCATATCTTTAAACCATGCTTTTGTATCGCCAGGATGGCTGCCGGCACGTTTCGCATGAATAACGCCAACGTTTCCGATCAATCCTTCGCTGACTTGCTGTTTAGCCTGCGCATACTCCGGGAAGAAGCGCACTACATGGCCTACAAAAAGACGGACGTTGTTGGCTTCACAAATTTGCTGCATTTCTTCCGCGTCGGCTACTGTCAGGGCGATCGGCTTTTCGCATACGATATGCTTGCCGGCCTCTGCCAACTGCTTTACTACACCCTTATGCAAAAAACTTGGCACAGTTACACTGACCAAATCAGGATTAACTTGAGCGTTCATTTCTTCCAAGGAAGTAAATGCCCGAGTGCCGGCTCTCTCTGCCAATGCTTGCGCCATTTCCGGAACCATATCGCATACACCGACCAATTCAACTCCCGGCATCTCCGCGTAGCTGAGCGCATGGGCATGACCCATTCCGCCACAGCCGATAACTGCTACTTTCATCAGTGATTCGCTCCTCGTTTTAAGGTATACTGCTTATAGCGGAAAAAACTAAAGCAACCGCTAATAGTGCAGCTAGAGTAAATAAAAGCTCTCCCTGTCATAATAGCGTGTTAGTATTTAGATAGTAATAACGCGATTTGTCTATTTATTATCCAAATTTAAGCTGAATGAACAAAGGTGATTCCAATTGAAATCCTATCAGGAACCGATCCATTACCAAAATGAGCATTTATGTATGAAGGTCTGGCAATTTGAGAACAAAGAACTGAAAAATTCGCCCCATTATCTTTGGCATTATCATAAAGAAGTTGAGCTGATTGCCATCCAGACAGGCCAACTCACCATGCATACCCCGGACAATATTTATACATTGAATGAGGGCGATGTTGTGATGATCGGCTCATCGCAGCTTCATTTTAGCCATAAGGCTATCGATGAGTATCTCTCCTATATCGTGCTGCATGTCGATTTGCAGCCTTACTTTGATCCGGCCATGATGATGTATTATCGCCATTTCTCGGAGGCGGTCAGACCGCTGGAGGATATGAATTATATCTTTAATGAGCATGCTGAGGCCAAAACAGAAGTGTTCCGCATCATTGATCATATTCATACAGAGGTCATCCGGAAGAAGAAGGGTTATGAAATCGCCGCCAGCATGCATATTAAACATTTGCTGCTTACGCTGCTGCGTTACGATAGCCGCGAATTGCTGCAGCCCTTTGAATATGTAGATGCAGCAGTCATGCGCCCGATTTTAGAATATGTGGACCATCATTTAGCTGAAAAGGTCGAGATGGAAATTGCCAGCAAAATAGCAGGCATGAGTTATGCTTACTTTTCAAAGTTTTTCAAAAAATGCATCGGAATTTCCTTCACCGAGTACGTCAATCGTCAGCGTATCCGCAAAGCCGAACGGCTGCTAATGACGAATTCAGAGAGTATTGCAGATATAGCCGCTGCTGTAGGGATCGAAAATATGGCGCATTTTTATGAGCTGTTCAAGCGATTTAATTCATGTACTCCAAAAGAATATGCCAGGAAGCTCTCGGCACACTAAAAAACGCAAACAAACCTCCATCGTTCCGAATGTCCTTGGAACCGCATGGAGGTTTTCCGCATCCTAATGAAGCATGTTCATCTCGGCGATATGGTCTTTGGTTTCTTCTGTGCCCAGCTCATACAAAGTGTTGTAGATCTCTCTAAGATAATAATCAAATCCGTCGTTGGGTTCGTCATTATGATACGGGATGCCGGGAAGATGGGTTAGAATGTAAGCATCGCCATCAAAATCCATCATCCGTCTGAATAATGCATTCAGCCGGTTGAGTTCTTCTTGATTCGCCATAATCTCGAATTCGTAAGCAGCATCGCCTTGCTGGGCCATAATCGTTTTAGCTTGCACGGATACATAATATTTTTGACGATCCATTTATAAGTAGAGCCCCCTTATACGCGAAATAGTCCCCAAATCATCGCACCGGCGAAAACAAGGACAATGCCGACAATGTACACAAGGAATACGCGATTAGCCAAAATCGGATGTTTCACTGCTGTTGCAGACGGGTCGTCATCCATTTCGCGATTTTGCCTGCTTCCTATGCGCACAGACACACCAATAATAACAGCAATGGCTGCAATTGCTAGGACTACAATCCATACAGCATTCATGGAGAAAGTCTCCTTTACTCGGATATTTGTTTAAAATAGTGTTCAACTTGCTGCGGCAATTTATACACCCTCCTGTTTTATGGCGCTCGGTAAAAAATTTTTTTCTCAGTGATACAAATACAGGTTATTAACCGTTTTACACAATGAACAGGCAAAGAGGAGAGAAGGGAAGCGGAAGGAAAATGGAAGCATGTCTACAATTGTACGATCGTTATTTTGACGACGTTTACCGCTTTGTATTATTTCGGGTCGGTAACCGTTGGGACGCAGAGGATTTGGTAAGCGATATTTTTCGCAAGGTGATGGAATATGCGCATAAGCACGGGGCCATACCGGAGCATGAGCGCGCATGGCTGTTTGCGATAGCCAACAACCGGATTATCGACCATTACCGGCGAAGACCGGAGCAGGCATATGGCACCGATCCCGAGCAGGCAGGTTTCGAACAAATCCCCCAGATGTTCGAAGCAGCATCGGTACGAAACGACTGTTTGGAGGATGCGCTGCTCAAACTGAAACATGAGGAACGGCAAATGGTGCAGCTGAAGTATATGCTGGGCTTTGCCTATCAGGAAATGAGCCAGATTTTGCACAAAACCGAGGACTGGCTGCGCATTCGCGTGCATCGCATTCGCAAAAAGCTGGCCGGCGAAATTGAAGCTTGTATGGAGAAAGGCGTGTAACGGTATGGAAGACAACAATCTAAAGTGGGTGGAGGATTTGCAGCGGGTACACAATGAACTGCCAGTTGACCAGGCATTGAAGGAAAAGCTGAGAGGGCAGCTGCTCGCTGAAATACAGCCGCCAAGAAAAACGAAGAAGAACAGACTTCGTCTATGGGGAAGCATAACGGCTGTCGCAGCCACAGCAGCGATCATTCTGCTCGTCAATTTTGTCGCCGGCCCGACCGTGACGCATGTGAATGCAGCGGCGCTGCAGCTGCAGCTGCAATTCAACACCAGCAAAATGCTGGGCCACGATCCAAGCGCATCGGCGGCAATCGACGGCAGCGTCAGCTATTATGCCATTCCGGAGCAAGGGATCTACCGGCAGCAGGAGCTGTCCTATACCAGACTGGTAAACGGCAATACGACCGAACTGGCGCTGGCGCCAAGCGGCAAGCAATTGGCCTATATAATAGAAAATGAAATTTTTGTGCTTGATGTGGCTTCTTCCGAATCGCGCCTTGTCGCCGCGGCGCCAAAAGGGACTCCGCTCAGCTCGTTGTCGTGGGCGTCCGATGAAAGCAAAATCGCCTATACAAAATATGATGCAGCAACGAACATGGTGATGGAGGCCGACTTGCGGACGGGCGAGCAGCGCTTTTTGGCTAAAGGAATTGAGCCTAGCTATATATCAGACGGCAAGCAGTTGTTGTATGAGAAATATGGGACAATCGTTAAGCTCGATCTGGAGACGAAGGAGACAACCAATTGGGCTGAGGGCCGTGCGCCGCGCGTATCGCCCGATGGGCAGTATGTATTGTATGTGCGTACGAACGGCGACATGGCAATGGAAGATGTATGGATTGCCGATCTGGACCGGCAGTCCGAGCAGCAAGTCACTCATAACGAAGCGATCGATGCCTGGGAAAATGGAGAGTTGAAGGAAGGCAAGCAGCAGCCATACTTTCATGTCGGCAATATGACATGGAGCAGGGACGGGCAGCAAATCGGCATTTATCAAATTATAGAGACGAATGCAGTTTCCAGTCAATTCGTCCGCTATACGCTGTCGACAGAAGCGTTGGAGCCGGCAGATGTGGTAGGCAAGTCGATTGAAGCGCTTATTTATCGTGATGAGCGGTATGCCCATAGCTTTTTCAGCTATGACCCCGGATATTTGAAAGGAACGTCGCCGCGGCAGGTCGGTTATTCGATTGTCGATCAATCGCAGGACGAACAAGGACGCTGGATCATAACAGCTAATGTGGACTATGCGTATCAGTTCCCTTTCTATTCCGTGAGTACGATGCGTTTTGTAGTGACCAAGCACTTGCAGGGCGAGAAAGGAATGCAGCAGGAGCGCTATTTGATCGATGATATGCAAGGGATTGATAGCACTACCATTACGACCTGGGGCGATGACGAGATTGTACGAACAGAGAATGATCAGCTTGCTGAGCCGATCTTTAAGTTTGCCGATGTACCGCAAGACAAAGGATGGGTCAACGACAAATTCGAGCATATGGTATATCGGGAAGTCGACAAACAGCGGCAAATATGGTTTCTCGTTCAGCAGCATGAGGAAGGCAACGAGAATAGTAAACGGCATCGTCTGCTGCGCTACAATTGGGACGAAAAAACGTTCCAGCCGCTGGCAGAGTTCGCGCGAGATGGCGTGTCAGTTATGATGATCGTTAATGCGGCGGGCAATAAAGCAGCCATTACTATCGAACAGGAGGGCAAAGCTTCAGAAATTGCCATCGTCTCCTGGCAGGAGAAGGGAGCGGGGAAAAATCCAACCAGCTCCGTCGTATATCTCTCTGAGCTCCTGCAGACTGCGCCTTATGCAGATTTGAATACCCGGCTATGGAAAGAGGATTCGTTAAGCTTCTTTGTCGAGTGGGAAGACCGGGATGTATTTATGGAATATCATCAATAGAAAAAATAGAGCAAGGTGCGTGACTGCGCCTTTGCTCTATTTTTCATTTGTGCTGCTTCTCCAGATTGTCGATAAAATCTTTTGCATCCTTTAAGTTCAAATGAGTTGCTTCACGCAACTCTTTAATGGCCTTAATCTTTTTTTCTTCGGCAATTAATTGCAGCAATCTTGCTTGCAGCTCCGAATCCAGCTCGAGCGGTGCGCTGTTCGTGGGCAGATCCTGACGACGACGATATGGGTCAGCGCCGTTCTCACGGCTTTTGGAGCGGAGCAGCAGCAGAATGATGATGAGCAGTAAGGCAATGATGAGCAAATAGGCCGTTTCCATCGCTGTAACACTCCTTTGGTAATATGAAATTCAAGTATAACAAATTATGCATGCCCTTAAAAATGCTTCGAAAGTTGCGTTCTATACCAATACGTGTAGCATTCCTTAAACCCAAGCTTGTCATAAAGCCGCTGAGCGGCAGGATTGTTTTGTAGAACGGCCAAGTAGCTGTACGACGCCCCGTTTTCTTTTCCCCAGTGCAATAAATGGAGCAGCAGCTGCTCGCCGAAGCCTCGATTGCGCATTGCCTCATCCGTTACGATGTCATATATACCAATATAGCCGCGTTCAATGACACCAAGACCGACAGCGATGAGACGCTCTTGATCAAACAAGGTGATGAATCCCGTCTTAGTGCGATAATTGCTGAGCATTTGCGTCATTGTCTGTCTATATTGCGGAGCAATCCGATTGAGACGGCAAAAACGCTCAACCCATTCCGGCTGTACCGTTTCCACGATGGTCGCATTTGCCCCGCGCGGGCTTGCAATTCGCTCCAGACTGACTGTGCGAACGCTAGTTGGATCAATCTTTGCGTAGCCTTTAGCTGCCAGAAGCTCATCCAGCTCATTCGGCTGAATATAAGGTGTGATTTTGAAGGTCGCCGGCAACTGCTGCTCAGAATAGAGGCGCTCGCAAGCCACGATTTTATCCTCAACATTAAAGCTTCCTGCATAAAGCGCACTGACCGAGTTCGCTCTTTTCGTGTAGCCGTTCGCAAAGCGCAGTAGCCAGCCATCATATACTAATGTCGATAGTGCAGGCCAGTGATTTAATGAAAGCTCTTCTATATATTTGTGCATCCAGAACAGCTCCTTGAACGATAATTTTGCATCATTATACGATAAAGTGTATAAAAATGCAATTGAAAAAATACCTTGCATTATAAGGTATTATCGTTTATAAGTATTGTATGGAGGTGGGACGTTTTGGAAATCAACAAAGAAGTGCTGAAGGGCCATATTGATACGCTTATTCTTTCATTACTGCAAAACAAAGATATGTACGGCTACGAGATCGCCAAATATGTGCGCGAAAAAAGTGAGAATCAGTTTGAATTGAAAGAAGGCACACTCTATTTATCATTAAAAAGGCTCGAACAAAATCAATGGATTGAATCCTATTGGGGAGATGAGCAGGGGGCAGGGGGAAGAAGAAAATATTACAAGCTTACTTCAACAGGAGAAGTTGAATTTAAGGTCAAACGCTCAGAATGGCATTTTGTAAAAAAGATAATAGATTCCTTTTTAGATGGAGGAGAAGAATAATGAAACGAATCGATGATTTTATCAATTCGGTCTATGTTAATGTACAGGATCGCGATGAAGCGAATGATTTGAAGGCGGAGATGCGTTCGCATTTGCTGGAATCAGTGCAGGAGCTGAAGGGCAAAGGCTTATCGGAGCGGGAAGCGGTATCGTTAGCTATAGAACGTTTTGGCAATGAGCATATGTTGAGAAAAAAGGTCGTAGAGCATTTTCAAGCATCCAGCATTTTTGCAGTCAATTTATTGCGTGTTGCCATTGTGTTTGGGGTAGCGGCGCTGCTTATTTTTGGTTATATTACTTATGATGAAAATCGAGTTCATTACGAGCGGGAAAGGGTTGGGCAAGAGGTACTAGCTATACTAACAGGAGGTCAGGAAATAAGCGAAGCGAGCAAAGAGGATATTGCGAAAATCGCGCAATCGTTCCCTCGTATAAAAAGACTGCATATTTCCCCCATTTCGGCCAATGAAGCTGGGAGTGAAGGGTTTACCTACAATCATCCCAAACCATTCAAAAAGATATTGTATATGAACGCAACAGAGGGTATAAGTGCTGAAAATGGAACTTGGAGAGTGGATGTTAGCTATGAAAGTAATCAAACTGCTTGGGTAAATTTATTGCTGGCTTCTCTAGTCATCTATTGGGTGCTATTTGCTGTCTGGGGGATTATTCAAGCCTACCGGCAGCGCAGATTAAATGCTGGCTGGGTCGTTGCCTTCGGGCTATTCAACGCACCTGCATATCTCGTATACCGAACCTCATTAAGGTGGCTCTCACCTGAAGCGGCGGCATAGAGAAAAAGGGGGGATTTCCCCCTTAATCTTGATTTGCTATAATGTCGATAATAAAATGGAGGAATGAATTTTATAAAAAAGTTAGGATGATCTGCTGATGAAAATTTTGTTAGTGGAAGATGATAAAACGATCGCATCCGGTCTGGAATATTCGCTGCAGCAAGATCACTTTTCTACCGTTCTTTGCCATGATGTCGCATCTGCAAAAAAGGTGCTCGCTGAAGACATAGATCAATTTGCTTTATGCTTGTTTGATTTATCGCTTCCGGATGGAAACGGTTATGAATTGTGCAAAATGGCGAAAGAGCGCAAAGATATTCCGGTCATCTTTTTAACGGTGATTGACGATGAGGTCAATGTCGTGATGGGGCTTGACATGGGAGCCGATGATTATATTACAAAGCCTTTTCGTATACGCGAGCTTCTCTCGCGGATTAAGTCCGTCCTGCGAAGATACCATAAGCCGACTCAGGCCAAAGCGATCATTGACATTGACAGTGTCCGCATTAATACGCTGGAAGGAAAAGTGTATAAAAACGACGCTGAAATTCTATTGACTGCTTTAGAGTATCGCTTATTGCTGATCTTCGGCAATCATATTGGACAGGTTCTCACAAGAAATCAGCTTTTAGAGCAGATTTGGGATGTGGCTGGCGACTTCGTGAACGATAATACGTTAACGGTTTATATCAAGAGGCTAAGGGAAAAGCTGGAGGATGACCCGCAACATCCGACAATGATCAAAACGGTACGCGGTTTAGGATATAAGGTCGGTGATTAGATGCTGCGCAATCGAGAGATTCAAATTTTATTGTTAATCATGGGTTCGATCAGCTTGACTGTGACCGTTGCCGCTGCTTTTATTTCGTCTGTTGCTGCGACGCTCGTTTTCATCATGTCTATTTTACTCATTGGAAGTAGTTTGTTGTTCACGAGATGGAGATACCGCGAACTCGAAAAGCTGTCCGTCTATTTGCGCGAAATTAGCAGCGGCAATTATTCCCTTGACGTACGCGATAATCAAGAAGGCGAGCTTAGCATTTTAAAAAATGATATTTATAAAGTGACCCTCATGCTGTCAGAGCAGCGATCGCTTCTGCAGCAAGACAAAACTAAACTGACGGATGCCATTTCCGATATCTCTCATCAGCTCAAAACGCCGCTTACCTCCATGACGGTGATGGCGGATTTGTTAAGCAATCCTGACCTGCCTTCAGCCAAAAGAACGGAGTTCACTCGCAACATTCGTATCCAGCTTGAACGAATCGATTGGCTTGTTTCGTCATTATTGAAGCTATCAAAAATCGACGCAAAGACAATCCAATTCAAAAAAGATCGAATATCTGTGAAAAAGCTTGTAAAAAAGGCATTAGAGCCGGTGTTGATCCCGATGGATATTAAGGAGCAAACGGTTTCCATCGAGGGCGATGACAACATCTCTTTTGTCGGCGATTTCAATTGGACTACGGAAGCGGTCATCAATATTTTGAAAAACGGTGTAGAGCACACGCATGAAGGCGGAGCAATCGCTATTTCTTTTTCAGAAAACGCACTATTTACGGAAATTGTCATTGCCGACAACGGAAAAGGCATTCCAAAAGAAGATTTGCCTTATATTTTTAAACGGTTTTATAAAGGAAAGAATGCCAGCGAAGGGAGTATCGGCATTGGTCTTGCGATGGCTTACAGCATTGTTGCCAGCCAAAACGGAGTGATCGATGTGTCGAGCGATAGAGAGCAGGGTACACAGTTTCGGATTAAGTTCTACAAACAAGTGATTTAACCATAAGTGACTAAATTGTCACCTTCAACGTCACCAGAAAGTCATTTTAGACAGATAAAATAATATCCATCAGCAAAGCTATGGAGGTTTTACAATGGAAATTTTAAAAATAGAACGTCTGTCTAAAATATATGGGAAAGGCGAATCGGCAGTAAGAGCGCTGGATAATGTTTCTTTTTCGGTTCGAAAAGGGGAATTCATCGCAATCATTGGCCCGTCCGGGTCAGGTAAATCAACGCTTCTGCATATGCTGGGCGGCGTTGATCGTCCTACTGCCGGTAAAGTTTTCATTGAGGGCACGGACATGTATGAGCTTAAAGAAACACAGCTGGCGATATTTCGTCGCAGGCAAATCGGACTGATATACCAGTTTTTCAATCTGATTCCTGTCCTGACGGTAGAAGAGAATATTACGCTGCCGCTCTTGCTGGATAAACAAAAGGTAGATAAGAAGCAGTTAGATGGTCTTGTGAAGACTTTGAATTTGCAGCAGCGGCTGAACCATCTGCCGAACCAACTGTCAGGCGGGCAGCAGCAGCGGGTTTCGATCGGAAGAGCGATCATAAGCAATCCTGCGATTATATTGGCGGACGAACCGACCGGAAATCTGGACAGCAATAATAGCAGTGAAATTATCGAGTTATTGAAAATGCTGAATAAAACCTATCATCAGACACTGATCGTCATCACACATGACGAGCGAATCGCGCTGCAGGCTGACAGGGTCATTGCGATTGAAGACGGCAGGATATCCAAAGACGAGGTGACTCGTCCATGAATATTGTCAACAAGCTGACCATCAGACATTTGCGGCAAAATAAGAAGCGAACGCTTGTCACGATTATAGGCGTCATCATTTCGGTTGCCATGGTGACCGCTGTTGCTACGCTTGTTTTTTCCTTTTCGGATCTAATGATCAGACAATCCATCGCGGATACAGGGGAGTGGCATGTCCAATATCAAGACGTAAACAAAGAACAGCTTGCGGCGATACATGACGATGACGCAACCAAAACCGTTACGATTACAAGAGATTTTGGCTTTGCCCCATTACAAGGGGGACAAAATACAAACAAGCCATATTTGTTCATCAAGGAGTTTGATGCACAAGGTTTCGCGCAATTTCCGGTTGAATTGAGCAAGGGGCGTCTTCCGCAAACAGACAAGGAGGTCGTTATTTCTGAAGCCGTGGCAACGAACGCCAAAGTGAAATACGAAATCGGCGACCGTCTAACCCTAAGCGTCGGCGAACGATTCGAGGACGGGGGCAATCATCCGCTGGGTCAAACCGAACCGCTGCGTAGGGAAGACGGCAAATTGACCGAAACGTTGCGGCATATAAAGACAAAGGATTATACGGTGGTAGGCTTCATCAAGCGTCCCGTATGGGAACCGGCTTGGGCCCCGGGGTATACGGTCATTGGCTATGTCGATGAAAACATCATCGGGGCAAACGATCGCGTCGATGCGGCGGTTGTCCTGCAAAAAGTCAATCGTTCCTTGTTCGCTCATGCGGAAAAGCTGGCAAAGAACAATAATATCAATATCGAAACGGTTCAATATAATCACGGTTTGCTTCGTTATTACGGCGTATCCAAAAGCGATACCTCGTACAGCATGATGTATTCATTATCGGCGATCCTTATGGCAGTCATTATGATCGGCTCGGTTTCACTCATCTATAATGCTTTTGCGATATCCGTCTCGGAACGTTCCCGCCATTTAGGGATGCTTGCGAGCGTGGGGGCTACGAAAAGGCAGAAGAGAAATTCAGTGCTTTTTGAAGGAGGCGTCATTGGCTTGATCAGCATTCCCGTTGGAATCCTATGCGGTCTTGCCGGGATTGGGATCACCTTTTGGTTCATGAACGCGATGATTGAAGGGGCATTATGGACCAGTGAAAAGCTGACGCTCGTCGTCACGCCGTTATCGCTCTTGATCGCCTGTGTTGTGTCGATGCTGACGATTTTCGTTTCGACGTATCTCCCGGCGATCAAGGCATCCAAGGTATCTGCTATGGACGCGATTCGCCAAACTACCGACGTAAAGCTTACGGCCAAAGCCGTGAAAACGTCAAAGTTCATTCGCAAGCTCTTCGGGATCGAAGCGGAAATCGGGCTGAAAAACTTAAAAAGGAACAAACGGAGATATCATGCCATCGTATTTTCGCTTGTCATCAGCATCGTTTTGTTTTTGACGGTATCGTTTTTTACGGCTGGCATGACACAATCCCTGGAGCTGTCGCGGGAAGGCGTCAATTACGATATTGAAGTGTCGTACAGCGATGGAAAAGGAATAGATGAAGGGTTGATGCGATCGATTGTATCCCTGGATGGTGTCACGGAATACAATGTGATTCACGAGTTATATAAGAGCGCTTGGGTTGATGCAGCGATCATCGCCGATGAATTGCAAGAGAAGGCTAAGAAGGATATGAGTTTACTGCAAGACGGAAAATATCCGTACGATATTAAGATTCATGCATTAAACGATTCGAGTTTGCAAGCCTATGCCAGAGCGGTCGGCGCAGACTATGAACAGCTTGCGGATCCGGATCATCCCGCCGCGATCGTGATGGATACGATCCATTACAAAGATATGGGTACGGGGAAATATGTCCAAACGAAGGCCATTTATACGAATGTCGGTCAAAGTTTCGAGCTAACGAATATCTATAAAGAGACCGGGGAAGAAACGAAGGTAAACAAAGTGACCGCTGCCGCGCTGACGGATCAAGCTCCTATGGGGATGAACCCGGCAGGAGTAGGCGGGCTAAATATCATCGTTTCGGAACGCGTCATGAATCGACTGGCAGACGACGAGGATTTAGTTAACGTTCAGACGTACCTCCATTTGAAAAGCACGGAACCGATGAAAACGCAGCAGGAAATCGAAGAGATGCAAGAGACCAATCTGCAAGCCTACAATTTATATCAATCCAGAAAAAGCGAAGAACAACAGATTCTATTGATGTCCGTCTTTTCTTATGGTTTTATCGTATTAATCTCTGCGATTTCCATTGCGAACATTTTTAATACGATCTCGACAGGCGTGTCCCTTCGAAAACGAGAATTTGCGATGCTGAAATCCGTCGGCATGACGCCAAAAGGCTTTGCGAAAATGATGAACTATGAAAGCATTTTTTATGGGGTCAAGTCGCTGTTGTTCGGGCTTCCCGTCAGCTTCGTCGTGATGTATCTGATCTATAGGGCATTTTCGAACAAATTCAGCTACGGGTTCACCCTTCCATGGATGAGTATTCTTTCGGTCATTGCCGCCGTATTTGTCATCGTCGGTTCTGCCATGTTATATTCCAGCGCGAAAGTTAAAAAGGAAAACATTATTGATGCGTTAAAGCAGGAGAGTATTTAAATTAAGCGGCAGTTCCTTCACCGAGGAACTGCCGTTTTCGTTAACTGAAACAAGTACAGATCATAAGTATATTTCCGTCCGGATCCTTAAACGTGAAGTTTGCAAGATCGTTGCTTTCCGATTGGTCAATTTCTTTTATTTACAAGTACATAAGGGCGTGCTAATATCTTAATAACCTAGTACATTAGTGGGAATATGTAACGGAGGAGGATTAGTGTGGGGAAAATTGCAAAAAACTTAACAGAGCTCATTGGCAACACTCCACTTCTAGAGTTATCAAGTTTTAACAAGGAAGAAGAAGTAGTTGGACGAATTATTGCCAAGTTGGAATACTTCAATCCTGCAGGAAGTGTAAAAGACAGGATAGGCTATGCTATGATCAGAGATGCTGAGGATCGTGGCTTAATCAACAAGGATTCGGTAATTATCGAACCTACAAGCGGGAATACCGGAGTTGGTCTAGCTTTTGCAGCAGCGGCCCTTGGATATAAATTGATCATTACGATGCCTGAATCATTTAGTGTGGAACGCAGGAAAATTCTAAAGGCGTTAGGAGCACAACTAGTTCTTACCCCCACCCAGGATGGTATGTCTGGCGCGATAAGACAAGCGGAAGAACTTGCGAGTCAGATTCCAAACTCCTTTATTCCACAGCAATTTGAAAATCCTGCTAATCCGGAAATCCATAAGAAAACTACTGCAGAAGAAATTTGGAAAGATACCGATGGAGAGGTTGATATTTTCATTGGTGGCGTCGGAACGGGAGGAACTATTTCTGGAGTCGGCGAAGTGTTAAAAAGCAGAAAGCCGCACGTGAAAATCGTTGCTGTGGAGCCTTCTAATTCGCCAGTACTCTCAGGAGGACAAAAAGGGGCACATGTTATTCAAGGGATCGGCGCTGGCTTTGTACCGGATAATTTTAAGCGAGATGTTGTTGATGAAATCATAACAGTGAAGAACGAAGATGCTATAGAGACGGCGCGGAAACTGGCAAAATCGGAAGGATTACTTGTGGGGATTTCATCAGGTGCTGCAGCCTTCGCAGCTTATGAAGTCGCCAAACGGCTTGAAAATAGAGGAAAGAACATTGTCGTCTTATTACCGGATACCGGTGAACGTTATATCTCGACCGTGCTATTCCCGGAAGGATAGAATCGACTAGACCCTGTGCGCTTGCATAGAGGTCTATTCTTATTTGCAGCTAGAATTTTTGTGTATCTTTTGTTGCCTTCTCACTCACAATACAGTTACAATAAATGACAACCTTTATGACAGGAGAGCGAACGATTAATGCGAGTCAAACGAATTGTAACCAATATTGCGACAGCTGATATTGCCGCTGCCAAGCGCTTTTATTGCGATGTGCTCGGACTTGAGGTCGTAATGGACCATGGATGGATCGCTACTTACGGGGCGCAAGAAATGATGAACGTCCAAATCAGCTTTGCTTCCGAAGGAGGATCACAGACAGCCGTCCCTGATCTGTCGATTGAGGTAGATGACGTTGAAGAGGCACTGGAACGCATGCAAAAAGCCGGTTTCCCGATCGAGTACGGTCCTGCTGACGAGCCTTGGGGCGTACGACGCTTTTATGTCCGAGATCCGTTTGGCAAGCTGATCAATATTGTTGCACATAGGTAGCACTTTTCCAATTTAGCATAAACATGCTATGATAGATATGATTTTGAGCTGAGAAAGGTGAGATGAGTCGAGATGAGTTTAATAATCGAAATGGCAAGCATTGAGGATGCAGAGAGCATTCTTGCCCTGCAGAAATTGGCTTATCGGAGTGAAGCCGAGCTTTATAATGATTTCGAGATCGAGCCGCTTGTGCAGTCCTTAGAGGGGATTCGGCAGCAGTTCGGGGATCATGTTTTTTTAAAAGCGTTGGAGGACGGGATCATCATCGGATCTGTAAGGGGAAAGCTAGTTGAAGGGATCTGCCACATTGGCAAGCTGATTGTTCATCCTGATTATCAGAATAGAGGAATCGGCAAACAATTGATGCGTGAGCTGGAGTCGTATTTTAATGCTGCTAGGCGGTATGATTTATTTACAGGGCACAGAAGTGAGAAAAACCTGCAGCTGTATATGAAGCAGGGGTATACACCATTCAAGACGACTGTTATCGATGACAACTTGAGCTTGGTTTATTTGTATAAGACGAATGGTAACAGCCACCTATAAATGCCTTCATTCTTAACCGCCTTATTATGAGGCGGTTTTTTCTCTCACAATAAAGCGAAAAGGAATGATAACGATGGGCAACGTACAGGATGAAATGCTAAGTGAATCTGCTAGAATCAATTACGGGAAATACAGTGTACCGCCAACATTGCAAAGCTTGCTAAAGGTCGCACAGGAAGTCGCTGACTCTGAAGCATTCTACAGTGCGTTCAATATGTACGTCTCACTAAATGATTTTCGATATTTTAATACGCCATGTGATGTGGTCGTTTTTGGCACTAATGGCGTGGATGGTATTCATTTCGGGTTTCTCACAGACTACGGTCGGGTATTTGATCTGGAAGAGGCGCCGATCGTTTGTGTGTCTCCGATGGATTTTGACCGGCCAGTGCGGCTAGTTGCCGACAATATTCGCGCGTTTCTGGCGATGCAGCCGGAAGATGGCGGCTTGACTATTAATGTTTTTCAGAATGAGGAGCATTATTTGACGGCAAAACGCGAATGGGAGGAGGAGCAAAGCCGTTCGCCATACCAGCCGACAGAAGCCGAGCAGCGGCAGACAGAGGCAATACGGCGGCAGATCGCAGAGCAAATCGCACTTCCGCCTATTGCGCATCCTTATCAATATATACAAAAGGTGAATCGATCAAGAGAACAGCAGATCACCGTTCACTCTCAGGATGGGATTGGCGTACTTGAACCGCTGCTGGAGCATGAAAAACAACAAGTAAGCCTGATGCATATCCATAAGGATGTTGATCTCAACTTGGAGCAATTACAAGCCTATTTGGCTTTAGCTCCGCGCGCGGCGCAATTGGCCTTGTTTCGCGATATTCAGATTCATCATATTTTGAGCAGATCGGGGGAGCTGCAGGCTATCGTGATTAATCAGCTCCAAGCACTTGGATTGAACGATGAGGCGGACCGGATCGCGTATTCATAAATTAAAGCAGCCGGCGGTGATTGCAATTGAAAATTAAACATAAAATGCTGCTTCTACTTTTATGCTGTACTATATTACCACTGGCGATTAGTGTATTTATCTCCTATGATTCCATCAATAATCGTCTGCGCAGCGAGCTAATTGCCCAGTATAAAGCGCAGGCGGAGCGGCTTAATCAGTCGTTTGAGCTGTCTTTACACAGCATGGACAACAATATTTTGAGCATCTATCAGACAGCGGAGATGTACAATTTTGTCACGCAGGAGCAAAACGCGGGAGAAGAATCGATTGCGCAGCAGCGGCGGGTCGAAAATTTACTTAAAATTTTAACGCATTCGCTTAATGATTTCAGCAATGTCTACTTATATTTGGACGATAGCCGGCAAATGTTCAAGGTGAATGCCAAATATTTGGATGTTCGTCAGCAAAAGCTGCCTGCCAGCGAAAATCCGGGATGGCTGAAAGAAGCTATGCTGCACAATGGCAATCTAGCCGTCGTTCGCAATCATGTCGAGGCCGGGCGTTCTGAGGGAGCGGCGCCAGAACAGCCGTTATTGTTTGTTGGCAGGTCTATTCCCGATGTTATTGCCAAGCGGCAAGCGGGCGTGATTGGGATCGATCTGGGCAAAAGCTATTTTCAAAATATGCTCGGCAATGATTTTATTATCGAAAATACCGAAATCCGCGATTCAGATGGCACGGTCATCTTCTCGACGCTCAACAAGCAGCACCAACAGTCCGAGCAGATAGAAATAATTAGCGGCATTAATGATTATGGCTGGATGGTAGCAACCTATCTCTCCAAGGAGACGCTGCAGCAAATTGCCTGGGATGCCGTGAAGCCAACTGTACTGTGGGGTGCTGTATTTTTGCTCGCCGGGATTATGCTTTGGTCGATGCTGTCGCGGCAAATTACACTGCCAATCTATAGACTTGTCAAGCGGATGCGCAAGGTCGGGCAAGGCGACTTCAGCACCGCTCATTGGGATCAGGCTGCAGAACGCAAGGATGAAATCGGCTTTATGGAGGAGCAGTTCCGCTCAATGGTGGAGCGGATCGAGGCGCTGATCAAGCGGGAGTATGAGCTGAAGATGAGTGAATCAGTGGCGCAGATGCGCGCTTTGCAATCGCAGGTGAATCCGCATTTTTTGTATAATACGCTTACTTCCATCTATTCGGAGGCGCTCGAGACAGGGGCTGACAACGTGTGTAAAATGGTGAAATCGCTGTCTGCGATGTTTCGCTATACGACCGATCACTCCGCGGATATTGTTCCGCTATCAGCAGAGATCGAGCATATTCGCAACTATTTGGCGATTCAGAAATACCGGTTTGAACACCGGCTTGAGTTTCAACTGAATATTCCGCAGCATTTGCTGGACATGCCCATCTTGAAGCTCTGTTTGCAGCCAGTAGTGGAAAATGCGATTATTCACGGCGTTTCCCGCAAAGGGCAGGGAGCAGTGCTTGTAACAGCCCGGGAGGAATACGGCGTTTGCTATATTGATGTCACGGACACGACCGGAATGCTGGACAATGAAGCAGCCGCTAAATTGAATTGCCGGATCAGAGAGCGCGGCTCACTGGGCACTAGTGTCGGACTGGCCAATGTCCACCGACGGGTGCAATATTTGTTTCCCGGCTCCGACGGGATTAACATTCATATCGAGCAGGGCAATACGACGGTAACGATTAGCTGGAAGGCAGGGATGCAGCATGAAAGTGCTAATGATTGAAGATGAGCCAAAGGTAAGGAGGGCATTGAAGCGGCTGCTGCTCGAAATCGAGCCGGGCATTGCTTCCTTTCAGGAAGCAGAGACAGGACTGGAAGGGCTGGAGTTGATTGAAAAAGAACGGCCGGATGTCCTTTTGCTGGATATGATCATGCCGGAGATGAACGGCGATGAGCTGCTACAGCTCCTGCGAAAGCGTAAAATCGAGATCCCTGTCATTGTCGTTAGTGGTCATCATGATTTCGCCTTTGTCAAACAAGCATTAGCAAGCGAAGCGGTGGATTATATCCTCAAGCCATTTGACCGGGATGATGTCCAAGCTGCTTGGAATAAGGCGATGGAACGACTGGATAAAGCGCAAATGCAGCAACAGACCGAGCAATTGTGGCAGGAGATGACGAGAGAAAAGTCACAGCAGCAACGAAGCGCTGCAATCAGTCAGCTGTATGCCGGACGCAAGCTTACAATAGAGGAGGCCGCGCTGCTTCCTGCCTTTGTGCAGAACAGGCCTTGTACGGTGCATGTATTGGTTATTAGAAACTACGAGCATGTGCTTACAAACCGTTTTCACAATGATCAAGCTCTGCTTGCCTATGCGATTCATAAAACGATTGCCGAGCAGGCAGAATTATCCGAGCACAGCATGAAGCTGCTCAGCGGCTCTTCCAGCCGCTATGAATGGTGTTATTGGCTGCTCACGCCGGCACAACCAGCATCCGGGAGCCATAGCGGGCTGCAGCGCTTGATCGACACGCTGCGGCAGGTGTTGAAACTGGAATGCTTCATCTTGTCCACTGCTGCCGAAGATCATCTTGCCGCTGGTTTTGCCAACTCGATCGCAACGCTTGAAGATGCCATCTTCAAGCTCGACTTGTCGGCAGGATTTGCCAATACGGAATTGCGGTTGCAACTGCAGCAAGAGCAGCACCCACCGGCAGCAGCAGAGCTGCAGGAGCTAATATCGGCTTTTGGCATCAAGGCAGAACACCTCGTTAAGCACAGGCTTAGCTTCCGTATTGAGCATGAGGTAGAGGAATTGTGCTTGGCTGCGGCAAAATCACATCACTTGTCTGTCACCTTATTGTATCAGGCGTGGTCTGTGCTCCAAGCACGGCTGCTTGCGCATCAAGCAAGCGCCATTAGGACAATAGAAGCGTTTGCTGTCCGGATTGCTTTTGATGAATCGAAGGGGAGGATGCTCTTATGTGAAACTCTGCAGCAGCTGATCGCTGAAGAAGCGGCCGGAGCCGTGGCAGTGTCTGGCAATCGAGCGCTCGCTGTGAAGGACTATATCGAGCTTTGCTATGCGGAGGACATGTCGCTTGCAGATTTGGCTGATCGTTTTTTTATCAGCAAAGAATATTTGGCTACCCAGTTCAAACGGCAATTCGGCATGACCGTCCTGCAATACATTCAAAGCACAAGACTGGCAAAGGCGCGCAGCATGCTGGAAGACAAGTCGCTTGCATTATCCGTTTCGGCGATTGCCGCCGCAGTAGGCTATGATCATTTCAGCTATTTTGACAAGCTGTTCAAACGCACTTATGGCATGACACCATCCCAATATCGACTTGCAGCCGCTAATAATTAATATTGTGCTAATCGGTTCATTAAAATTATGATAGGACACCCCCTCGGAAATCCTTATAATGAGGATAATTCATCCGAGAGGGGTTTTTAATTTGCAGACAAAGAAGATGATCGCCTATACCTCTACCTTACTCGTCAGTCTGGCCCTTGTACTTGGCGGCTGCGGCAACAGCGGGGGCAATGGGGCAGGGACGGCGCCTGATACAAGCACGGATACACCAAAAAACAATGAGCAGAACAAGAATGCCAGCGAAGAAAGCGATAAGCCAGTCACATTGACAGCCTTTCTGTTCAATATGGATAAGCGTCAAGCACTAGAGGAGACGTTCAAAAAATTTACGGAGGAAAATCCAAACATTACGGTTGATCTGCTCGTTAATGACCAAGATTACTATACCGTATTAAAAACGAAAATCGCTTCGAACGATATGCCGGATATTGTGATGGGGGAATACGGTGATCTTCTGGAATTAGGCCAAGCCGGCCATATTCTCGATTTGGCTGGCGACACCTACATCAATAACTTTTCAGAGCAAATCCGCTCGCAAATGACGACGCCTGACGGCAATGTATACGGAATTCCGCTCGATATTTCCGGTATGGGCATTTACTACAACAAGGATTTGTTTAAGCAAGCGGGCATTGATTCTTTTCCGAAAACGCAGTCCGAAATGCTCGCTGCGATCGACAAGCTGAAAGCGAACAATATTACGCCATTCGGACTTGCCGTAGCTGACGGCTGGACACTGGCGCATTCGCTCTTTACCACAATTGCCGGCACTTCGGATGACGTAAAATCACTTGCCGAAGAGGCAAAAACCGGAAAACCGATTGCTTCAGACCGGCTGACGGCAGGCTTCAAAACGCTTGACATGATGTATGGCAATGCCGACCCGCAAGCTGCGTCCAACAACTACAATGCGAGCTTGTCGCTGCTCGCGCAAGGCAAGGTGGCCATGCTGCAGCAGGGCTACTGGGCTTACTCCAGCATTATGGACATTAACCCGGACGTCAATCTTGGCTTTGGCGCCATTCCTTACAGCGACAATGCCGACGAGACGAGGCTTGGCGTGAATATCAACGTTTCCTATGCAATTGCAGCAAAATCGGCGCATCAGGAAGCAGCGAAAAAGCTTTTTGACTGGCTAACGACCAAAGAGGGTAACGCGATCGCCAACAACAATATGAAGCAAATTCCTGTAATTGAAGGCGCGGAAGTAACCAGCAATCCGATTGCGGATGACATTTTGTCTTATGTAAATGCGCAAAAGGTTGTGCCTTGGTCGCAGGTGTTGATGAACGGTTCTACGCGAGTCGAGGCCGAGTCGATTATGCAATCCTATTTCTTCAAGAAAAAGTCGGCGGACGAGGTCATAAGCGAGATTGCTGCTTCTTGGGCTAAAAAATAGAAAAATCATGTACAGCATCGCAGCTCCGGTTAAACGCATACCGGGCGATAATGAGGGGCTGCCAGTCAGTCCCTTTCTTTTTTTGGAGGTGATTGAACTTATGTCAACAGGAAGCAGGCGCAAGCAATGGGCGATCACCGTATCCTTCATTGGGCCGATTTTTATTTTGTATGTTTGTTTTTTCATAGTTCCATTAGGAGGCTCGCTGTTATACTCCTTTACAAATTGGGACGGACTGCAATCCGCCTTTGACTGGGTCGGGCTGCAAAATTATATAGACATGTTTTGGCACAGCGACGATTTTCGCGATTCCTTTTTGTTCACATTGAAATTTTCACTGCTTAATATCGTGCTTGTCAATGCATTTGGCATATTGCTCGCTTTGCTTGTAGATTCCAAGCTGAAGTCGAAATATGCGCTGCGAACCGTATTTTTTTCACCGAATGTCATTTCCCTGATTGTCGTAGGTTTTTTGTGGAAATTCGTTTTTTCTTCCGTGCTGTATGAAATCGGCGAGAAATTAGGGTGGAGTTTTCTGACGTACAGCTTTCTTGGCGACCCGGATCATATCCTGTACCCGATCGCAGGTGTCTCCCTTTGGTCAAGCGTCGGTCTGGCGATGGTCATTTATTTGGCGGGCTTGCAGGGCATTCCCGGCGAGCTGAAGGAAGCGATGCAGGTAGATGGCGCAGGCAGCTGGACCCGCTTTTGGAAAATGACACTGCCGCTGCTTATGCCGGCCATTGTCTCGAATGTATTTTTGATAACGACAAACTCGTTCAAAGTGTTTGATCTTATTTTAGCATTGACAGGCGGCGGGCCGGCCAATTCCAGCCAAAGCATGGCGATTAATATTTACCGGGAGGCGTTTACGGCCAACTCCTACGGCTCCGGTACGGCACGTTCGATCGTATTTTGTCTGTTTATCGTTATTGTGATGCTCATTCAATTCCGCGTCATGCGGAATAAGGAGGTGAAGGGATGATCCGCAAATGGGCTGCAGAAATCGCTGCGATCATACTCGCTTTATTGTTTCTCGTTCCGATCGTATTCGCTGTCCTCAATTCATTCAAAACGAATGGCGAGATGCTTCGTTCCTTCATCTCCTTGCCAGAAACATGGTCGTTTGGCAATTACGCAAAAGTATGGCATGACATGCAGTATCCGCGTGCGCTGCTCAATACTGTAATGGTCACGTTATTTGGCGTCGGCTTTACGCTGCTGCTCAGCGCAATGGCCGCTTACCGGATCTCCCGCATGAAGGAGGCCCGCGGTTTCTGGGTGCTGATGTTTTTCACGTTATCGATGATGGTGCCGTTCCAGACAATCATGATCCCGCTCGTCAAGCTTGCTTCCGAGCTGCATATGATGAACTCGCGCGTCGGCCTGATCATTATTATCATTGCCTTGTTCTCGCCGTTTACGATCTTTTTATACCGCGGCTTTATGACCCAGCTCCCGCTAGAGCTGGAAGAGGCTGCACGCATCGATGGCGCCAATATTTATCAAACGTTCTTCCGGGTCATTGTGCCGCTGTTGATGCCAGTTACTGCAACGGCAGCCGTACTGAATATTTTGTGGGTATGGAATGATTTTATATTGTCGTTCCTGATGCTGCAGCGGGAAGAGGTCATGACCTTGCAGCTGACAGTGTACCGTTACTTTGGCACTTATAGCCAGCAGTGGAATTTGGCGCTGGTGTCCCTTATATTGGCCGCTATTCCGGTATTGATTCTCTATTTATTATTACAAAAATATATTATTAAAGGTGTGGCCGCCGGTGCCGTGAAAGGATGAGCAGCATGACAACAACAAATTCAGAATGGCTGGCGCGGTGGCAAACCCCGCTGCGCAGACAGACGCCGGCATTGTCCGGTTCCGGCATAGCCGGCCGTTATGATTCGCACGGCGTCGATTGCCCGTTCGTCTTCCGGCATCTCGACCGTTTCTATATGATGCATGTCGGGTTTGATGGAACCGGCTATCAGACGGCGCTGGCCGTTAGCGATGATTTGCTCCATTGGGAGCATGAGGCTGTGATCTTGCCGCGCCTCGCGCAATCCGACCGCTGGGACAAGGTAGGTGCTGCCGGCTCTTGGATGCTGCTAGCTTCCAATGATATTGCGGAAGTGCCGACACTGCGCAAGCTTGATGGCCGTTACTGGCTGATCTATCATGCCTATCCTGGCGAAGGCTACGAAGAGGGCGGCGCTTTGATGGGGCTTGCCTGGACGACAGACGAGACGCTGCGGACATGGAACCGGCTGGATGAACCAATCTTTACTTATGAACATGGCGGAGATTGGGAGAAGGAAGGCTTGTACAAATGCTGCCTGCTGGAGCGAGAAGGCAAGTTCTGGATGTTCTATAACGCAAAAGGGGAGAGCGTCTGGCCTTGGAAGGAAGAGACTGGCGCCGCGACCTCGGCGGATCTGCTTCATTGGGAGCGTGTTGTGGGCAATCCCCTGCTTCCATGCGAAGAGGGCACTTTTTACAGCCAGTTCTATAGTGATCCCTGCATCCGCTACGATAGCGAGCATCAGCATTGGCTGAATTTTGGATTCGGATTTGACGGCAAGCATGCGCAAGGACTGCTGGCGAAGTCTGACGATTTACTGCATTGGGAGACCGCTGCAAAGCCGTTGCTGCCGCATGGAGAGAGTGGGGCACTTGATGAAATCCATGCCCATAAATCCTCGGTAATCCTGTGGAATGGCACGCTCTACCATTTTTATTGCGCGTGCCGTCCTTATCGCGAAGACGATCCTACCAGGGTGACCGTGTTTGAAGGGCAAGATGAGTTCAGATGTATTGCGGTAGCTACGAATAAGCTGATCGACTGAGAAGGGCGGCTGATGCCGTCCTTGGCATGGCGACAGGAGGAAGACCAAGCGCGTGTTGCGTTCAAAACATGCTGCAATGTGGAGCTCGAAAATCCCGGTCGTCTCTCTCATCAGCAAATCCTCCAAATCTTGACATACATTAGCGGACATGGTATTTTTGCCTTATCCGAAACATTAGTGGACATCAAGTATGCGTTCAGAAAACAGTGTATGACCGCTAATCTTTATTAGCGGTCATTTGAATTCAAGTTGATATTTTTAAAAACGAACGACGTGATGGTTCCTTTAGGTTTTTGATATTGTTAATGAAAACTTTTATCGGGGGTTTTTATTAAATGTCTTATGGGGTTGTTTTAATCGTAGAAGATGACAAGGAACTTAATGATTTGATTGCCAGGTCTCTTCTCAAGGAAGGATACAAGGTCATTCAAGCTTATGATGGATTATCGGCTGAAACATACATCAATAACTCAAAAATCGATTTGACCATTCTCGATCTCATGATTCCTTCTATTAATGGATTAGAACTGCTCCGAAGAATTCGTCTTCAAGGCAGGATTCCTGTCATTATTATTTCTGCCAAAGTGGAGGACTCCGACATCGTACTCGGTCTTGGTCTTGGGGCGGACGATTATATGACCAAACCTTTCAGAATGACAGAACTTAAAGCACGTGTGCAAGCACAATTAAGAAGATACTTATATTTCCAAGATGTTCGCACAAGCGGCGGTCGAACACTATCTCACGGCCATTTAGAATTGAACCCTGATTCCTTTGAATGTCTGTTAAATGGTGTCCGTGTTGATCTAACTGCTAAAGAGTTCGAGATTCTCAAATTGCTGATGACCTATCCGAAAAAAGTGTTTACGAAAGCCCAGTTGTTTGAGCAAGTATGGGGGGGAAATTACATGACAGACGAAAATACAGTCATGGTGCATATTCGTCGGTTAAGGAAAAAAATCGAAAAGGATCCCTCCAATCCTGTCATCATTCAAACTGCATGGGGAATCGGATACCGCTTGGGGGAGCAACCATGAACATTTTTTTATTCATTCTGATGATTTCGTTGATTGTGCTACTCTCTTCCGTTCTGCATTCCCGCAATAAACAGATACGAAAAATGAATGAAGTGCTGCTTGATATCCGCAACGGTCAGTACAACCGACATATTAGGCTGAACTTCTCAAACCGAACTTTTTCTGTACTTGCCGAAAACCTGAATGGCTTGATCCAGGATTTTAAAGAATCAATAAACCGCGCCCAATATTTGGAGCAGGTTCGCAATCAGATGATCTTGAACATTTCCCACGATCTCCGTACTCCGTTAACAGCCATGCTTGGATACATCGATGCTCTTCAACATGAGTCCGGCTTGACGGAAGAAGACAGGCAAGCTTATTTAAACATTCTGTCCAACAAAGGCGAATTTTTGACCCGCCTGATCAATGATTTGTTCGAATTGGTCAAGCTGGAGGAGACGAAAGGGCCCAGTCGTGAGGATCGCATACCATTGAACGAACTAGTAAAAGAAGAAGTGTTGCAGTTGTATCATGCTTTCACCGAAGAAGGAATTCAACCGAATTTGATCATTCCTGAGGAGCCGATTTATGTCGTTGGTGATGCTGTCAGCCTCCGCAGAGCGCTCTCCAATTTGCTTACAAACGCGCTTCGATATGGAAATGACGGTCGAGAAATCGGGATTCGACTATGGAAAACAGACAATAAGGCATGGGTGGAAATCTGGGATCGCGGCCGCGGTATTAAACCAGAAGATCTGCCCTTTGTTTTTGAGCGGCTCTATACAGGGGTTGATTCCAGAAACACATCATTGCAAGGAACCGGCCTCGGATTGACCATAACCAAAATGTTGATCGAACAGCATCGAGGCAACATAACGGTGAACAGCGAGCCCAACCGCAAAACCGCTTTTACGTTCTGCCTCCCTCTCCAGAGTTAAGAAACAGTTAAGAAATTTGACCATGTGGTGTCAGAATTTTCGAGTACACTGATTTCAGTTGGAAGAGAGGAGAGAAAAAAGTGGAAACAGTTCTTCAAACTTTCGAGTTAACCAAAGCTTACAAAACTCATAAAGCGGTCGACAGTGTCAATTTGACTGTTCGCAAAGGAGATATTTACGGTTTTCTAGGTCAGAATGGGGCCGGAAAAACAACTACCATCAGGATGATTATGGGGTTGATAAAGCCAACGGCCGGAGAAGTGGAGCTATTCGGTAAAAAAGTTACAGCAAAGGATACGGATCATTTGGAACGAATCGGGACTATTATCGAATTTCCCGGTTTTTACCCTAATTTATCGGTAGGAGAAAATTTGGAGATTCATCGTTATTTGATGGGGATGCCCGATCGAAAAGTTGTTGACGAATCGCTGGAGCTCGTTGGCTTGCAGAATGTGAAAACAAGAAAATTCAGTAAGCTTTCACTTGGTATGAAGCAACGCTTAGGTATTGCCCGTGCATTATTGCATAAGCCCGAACTGCTTATTTTGGACGAACCGACGAATGGTCTGGATCCTGCAGGGATCAAAGAGATTCGACGCTTAATTCTCGATTTGGCTGAAACGCGGCACAATACGATCATGGTGTCCAGTCACATTTTGAGCGAAGTGCAGCTCCTTGCTAAGCGGATCGGCATTATTCATCAAGGCCGTTTGGTTAAAGAAGTTGACATAGAAGATATTGATAAATTCAATCAGCATTACCTGGAGCTGAAAGTGAAGAATGATCGTAAGGCCGTATATGTGCTCGAACAGAAATGCAATATCAAACGTTATCGAATGGTTGATCAGGGTGTTATCAGAATATACGAACAATTGGAAGAGTCCGCTCTGCTTAACAGAATGCTTGTTCAAGATGGTGTTGAGGTTAGCGAGATATCCCTTCGAAAGGATTCGCTGGAAGATTACTTTTTGAACATAACAGGGGGGACAACCGATGGGTAGAATACTGCTGGTGGAAGCAGCCAAGTTGCGGCACTCCAAGCTTCTTTGGTTAACGATTTTGGGTATCATGCTCCCATCCCTCGTCTCGACTATAATGGTCTTGGCCTCCAAAGATCCATACTCTTGGCAAGCATGGTACCACACGAATCTGCAATTTCAAGTGATGTTGATGGCTCCTCCTTTGTTCTCCATTTTTACAGGATACCTCGTAGCAAGGGAGTATCAGGACAAAACGATCAACACCTTATTTTCTTACCCCTACGCCCGAACAAGCTTTTATCTTGGTAAAATGCTCATTGTCGCCGCGACGATCATCGGAATGCTTTTACTTACCTATGCGATCAACGGAGGGCTCGGACTGTTTTTGATGGAGAGCGCGCTTTCGATTTCCGAGTGGCTTGTTTACTTAAAAATATATACAGCGGTCGGCATCCTATTTGTAGCACTTATTCCGCTTTGGATGTATGTAAGTATGATTAGCCGATCTATCATACCTGCGATTGTGATCGGAATCATCATAATCATGATTCCGGGACCAGTGGGGGGAAGTGCGGCATATCGCGATACCATCGGGCTGATCAGGCGGATGGTAACAGGAGAAGGGGCTCAGAATGAGCTTGCCGTTGTCTCAGGATTTCTGTTTGCTTGCTTCGTAGTCTTCCTGACACTGTCGCTCCATTACTATAACAAGGCCGACGTACACAGCGGATCTTAAAACTTAACTTAAGAAAAGCGCCGACTTACTTGAAATCAAAAGTAAGATTTAATGGCGCTTTGTTATATCTTATCACCATTACAGGGCATTAGCGTGTTGAAGATTCGTTAGCTCGACGGGGATGTCGGCTGCCAACCCACTTCTGTTTATTCAATGGCACAGTCTTGTGCTTAACAATTTTCCCTCAAAATACCACTTACACTCTATTCTTGCACTTCAACTGCAAAAGCGTAGGATGAACTATAGCCGCTGTTCGGGATTTCTGATTGGATCGGCCAGTGGGCATTTAATCCAAAGTAGTAAACACCCGGTTTTTCCGGTGTTTGAAACGAACCGTCTGTCAGTTGTACCTCTTGTATTTCATCATCTTCCAAAAATAGCGATATCGACACTTCAGCCGGTGCAATATCGGGAAATTGGAAACTAAGCGTTGCTTTAGGCGGTACGGCTAACTTCTTGCGGTCTTTCAAATGCATATCTGGCCGCGGGTAATCAGCGCATTCTTTGGTCCAGCAATAGGAGCTTTGATAAACGTTCACTTTCTTATTCTTGAGCTCCTTCACTACAATGGTCGGCCTTGGCGGCTTGCTGCCGAAACCATTCTTATCCTTTACGATACCGCAAGCGCTTGCGCTGACTATAATGAGCACTGCAGCGGTCAGACGGAGCATTCCTCGCAAGAGATAGTCTCTATTCCACCTCATTGGTCATCCCCTCCTTGTGTTTTATAAACGTATGATTTCCCCAAAATGTTCCACTACAGCCAATATGCTTTTATTTGACAAAATGCGTAATTAGGGTGGTAATAACTTCCTGTCGTCCTTATATTATAGTATATTTAACTTGGTGCTCCATATTATTGAGGGGGAGGAAAGGTCGACAGGCAAGAGAGAGGTAGAAAGGGGTTATCACCATTAATGGTGGCCAAATAATTTGAGAAAAATCAATACTACCGCATGAAGAAACAGAAATCAGAATGATGGCCCTCCTGATTAATAGGGTGCATTCGGCCAAGCAAACGAGATGAAAATTAGAAAGATGACGGTGAATATGAAGAAATTAACACGACTACTCATTGTAACACTTGTAATTTCCTTGATCGCTTCGTTTCAGGTATCGGCGGCTTCCGCAGCAGTGATCAAAAATGTGCAAACCGCGATTAAGTTGAATGGCAATGACTTCGTACCTGGAGCTCCGATCAAAACAATCGACGGCAATTTAATGGTGCCGTTGAAATCGATTGTCAAACAGTTGGGCATGGAGCTCACATGGAATAGCAAGGGCGGCGGTTACCGCATAAACGGCTTTCATAAGGTTATATTGCTGAAGCCGGGCAGCAAGCTGACAAAAGTATTTGCGATTAATTCAAGCAATTTTAATCGTACGGGATATGATAAAGGTTATTTTTTGTATAAAATGGAGAGAATGCCGGCTCCTTTATCGAATCAGGGCGGGATATACTATATTTCCTTGAAATGGCTGGCCAATCAATACGGTCTGACACTTTCATCGCAATCAGGTATAGTCCATGTCACCGGTTCTATAAAGCCGTATTCTACAGATCATATAAAAACGGTTTATCAGGCTCTTATAAAACAAGACGTCTTGTCTGAATACGACTCAACCTTCGCGTCATTTTTGCGCACGCAATATAATGAATATATCAACATAGATTTTAGAGAATTTAACCGCGATGATCTGCTGCCGCTAATCGGCCAAACCTATTGGCTCTATGATCGCTTTAATGTAGCTGTCGCTTGGTCAAATCAAGGCGTGACCTTGCCGCGCTTTGCAAAAATACAGATCGTAGACGAATATTCGTATGAAGAAAGTATTATTGGCTATAACAATAAGCTGTACAGAATCAACAACAGCTTCATCAGCAATCTGTTAAATGCCGACCCGAAGAAGCATTTTAACTGGTCCAAACGGGTATGGGATGCAATTGCCGACTATAGGGTGCATATAGGAATGACTCGTGAGCAAGCCATCTGGGGTTGGGGAGAGCCAGAATATATCAACAAGACAACGACATCCTACGGAACTTTTGAACAATGGGTTTACGGGAACTATAATTATTTATATTTTAATGACGGTGTTCTGACGTCGATTCAAAACTAGCCGTGCGAAATCCTCCTTGCTTGCCAAGGGGGATTTTACCATTTTTGTGCCATGTGGCCTGAGAGCATGGTATAATTTTACGTGAACGATCTGTAGAAATGACGTGAGCCTTTTGGAACAGGTGTATATGAAAACACGAAAATTCTTTTCGCATTTTACTGTCATTTGATGCTGACTGAAGGGACCAATGTCTTTATAGTTAATGTCGTTAAAAATCACCTGTATGCCGCTCGAAAGACAGAAAACCCGATGTACGAACCATACCCATCCAAGCATGAAGCTTTAGAAGATTGCTAAGTAATTAATGACATTAATGATCGTTGCAAAGATAGCGGAATTACACTGATGGGCTATTCTCTATTTGGTTATGCTCCGCAACTCTTCAGAATGAAAGGTTTCCCTGCGATCGGGACGACCGGACGCAACGTACTTGATCGTATAGGAGCTAAATATGGCAAAACTGCATATCAAGTAGCATTAAACTGGTTGTTACGTCAGGAGGATTTAGTCGCTATACCTAAAGCTCTAAACCATGTGCATATTGCTCACAATCTGCAAGCTTTGAACTGGGAATTAAAGCAAGAAGAAGTTAAACTAATCGAAAATAGCTTTCCAGTGAAAAAGAGTTAATACATCTAATAATCAGGAAAGTTTGAAGATGCCGGAATTACCACTAGTTCAAATTATAATTGAGACAGGTGGTTTTTGGTATGCTATACAGTTAGTTGCTACCCCATGCTACTGCGCGGCGTCATCAGGAGGCGGGATCGTATCTGGATGCCTTCCATTTCATCCTTCCTATACTGATGATTAGGGCTAACGAACCTGAGACACGCTATTGGCCGAAAAATCGGCTTATTCTGCATGTAACGAACCTGAGGCACGCTATTGCAGATAAAAAGGCGGGGAAGGGGCCGATTTTCGGCGAATATCGATCGGTAGATTCGTTACAGCCAGCAAGGGCGAATAAGGGTTGTCAGGCTCGTTAGCGGCGCTTCAAATCAAAACTGGCAAGCAAACAGGCAAAAAATCACAAGATTAATAAGTAGCAATTCCAAAACTGGTTCTCGGGTTTACCTAGCATGGTATAATTTTAAGTGAAAAGTCTGTAGAAATGGAGTGAGTCGATAAAGCCAAGTGGCATTATGAGGGCGACTTTCCGGATGAGTTGGACAAGTTCTAGGCTTATGTCCCAACCGGTATGTTCGTTGCATGGCTGATCAAGCTATCTAGAGAATGAAATGGAGGAAATGCCAGAAATGATGCGAACAGAGGAAGAAATGATGGCAATGGTGCTTGACTTTGCGCGACAGGATCCGCGTATCCGTGCTGTAACATTGGAAGGCTCGCGAACGAATCCGAATGTGCCGCGAGATCACTTCCAGGATTATGATATTAGCTTTCATGTGACGGAAATGAAATCTTTTATCGATGATTTGTACTGGATTGATCGCTTCGGTAAGCGGATCATTATGCAGAAGCCTGAGGCAATGGCGATGTTTCCCCCTGATCTTGGCAATCGCTTTTCGTATTTAATGCTCTACGAGGATGGCAACAGGATCGATTTGACGCTGATCCCGCAAAAAGAAGCAGCCGAATACCGGCAAGAAGACAAGCTGATGCAAGTGCTGCTCGACAAAGACAATCTCTTTCCCAACGTTCCGCCATCTACCGATATCGACTATTGGGTCAAACGGCCGTCAGCCGAGTTTTTTGACGATTGCTGCAATGAATTTTGGTGGGTATCGACATATGTGGCGAAAGGGTTGTGGCGGGAGGAAATATTGTTTGCCATCGACCATTTGCAGAACTATATGCGGCCGATGCTGATGAAAATGATCGAGTGGCACGTCGGCATTCAAACGGATTTCTTGCTCAGTATCGGGAAAAACGGAAAATATTTAAGGCGTCACATGGCCGCGGAGCGCTGGGAGAAGCTGATGGCCACCTTCCCGCAAGGCAGCTATGACAGCGTATGGGAAGCGCTATTCACAATGGGCGACCTCTTTCGCGAGACGGCACTTGAGGTCGGGGAGCAATTAGATTACAGTTATCCACTAGATGAGGATCAGAAGGTCACTGCCTATTTGCGCAAAGTGCAGGCTTTGCCGGGTGATGCGGCAAGTATTTGAGGAGCAGGGGCATTTATACAATGAGAACAAAATATATACTTGTAATCTTTGTACTTTTATTGACTTCTTTATGCGTTGCCGCTTTTTATCATTTTATTGACAATAAAAAAGTTTTAGATGCGGATATTGCAGCCCTCAAACTACAGACTTTAAATCAAGAAACCTGGTCTTTCATCGGCAAGGAAATAAAAGAGAAATCGGTCATTCAAGACTTTGTCGGTACAATAAACAGAGGAACAATGCTAAAAGGGCAGCCCAAAGCTACGATGCCGCACTATATGATCATAGCAATAGACAGTGAATCAAACGAAATCCCCATTTCCATTTGGATCAATAATAGTTCTAACATGTTTGAAGTTAATGATACATACTATGAATTTGCCAAGAAAGACATTGAAGGTGTGAAAAATTTAATTCATAGGTTTTTGGATAACTCATTCACCGAACCAATACCACCAGTTGAAAGATATATTTGAGACTGGTGGTTTTTGGTATGCTATAATAAGCGTGTTTTGCGTAATAACCTGTTACTATACATTTATTACCACCTTCATTAAGAGGTGGCAGCGATCGACCGCATCCAGTCTGCTCACTGCAGCGGCGATCAGCTGCGGAACGGCAACAGTGGGCGGCGTGCTGCTGCAATTGGTTACGATGCTGACGAATCCGTACGCAACGGTGGCTTCGTTTAATGCTGGTATAGCACTAAACTATATTCTCGTTATTGCGACTTTTCTGTTAGGCGCTGCCTCGATTTGGACGGGCAAAAAGCAGACGGTTACTCGGTCACAGCTCATATACCGAGTATCGGCAGGCTTGATTTGGCTCACCTGGATGGGCATTATGGCCAACTGGCACTTCTTTCACTTTATATGATGTTCATTAGTTAACATAATTATTATTATGTAAACTTTTTTGGTTCGCCCAGGATGAGTCTGCCTCCACAGAGCCGTTATTTGCTTCAATCTCCGCTAAATCTCGGTAAAATCATCATGGGCCAAAGAAAACGGAGGCTGGGGGTACCCAAAGATGTCCGAATAAAGATTCCCTTCTTTATGAATACTATCCCACAGGAGGGAAGAACATGGGCAAAAAAGTATTCTTGACGTTCGTTTTCGCAGCACTTATCGCTGGAGGATTAAGCGCTTGCCTTAATAAGGAGCCTATAGCCCAAAGAAAGGGAGAGGCGGATCCGCATGAGATTCAGGAAGAGAAAAGATTGAGCATGCAGCAGGACAAAGGCAGCCAGCAGTGGAGAACTGTCGCCGATGCAATCATCGCAGAAGGGATGAAGTATTGGGGAACACCATATGTATACGGGGCGGAGCGCTTTAACGACAAGACATTTGACTGCTCCTCTTACGTACAGTACCTCTATGCGAATCATGGCATCTCATTGGGATACAACTCGAGGGAGCAGGCATTGCAAGGTATCGAGGTTCCGTTCATCAATTTGCGCAAAGGGGATCTTATGTTTTTTTCCGATGAGGATTTCCCGGACGAGACGGGTTTGAACAAAGTTCGGCACGTTGGAATCTACATGGGGGACGGCAAGATTCTCCATACGTACGAACCCGGAATCGGGGTAGTGATCAGCAATATCCATAAAGATGAGAAAGAAGGAGAATACTGGTACCAGAATTATCTTTTCGCTAGAAGGGTCATCCCGGATTAAGCGAGGCTGTTTCATGTCAGTTAAAAAACTGCTGTGAAACAGCCTATTGCTCCGCCACTGTTTCGATCTGCTTCACTGATCGTGGGCTGAAGCCGCCATTTTATATGCCAGTGCGATCGCGTTAATGGCGGACGCGGCATCCTTGGCTGACAGTTGTCCGTTCAGTCTTAAGTGAATAGGTGCCACAGGGATGGGAGGATGATCCGCGGAAATCGTGAGCACGATTTCATGGGATGAAATGCCTTGCGCTTGCGTGATTTGCGGCCAAGGGATAAGAGCCGGTATAGAAGGATCCTCCGCGGAGCCGGTCTGCAAGCCATCGGCTCCAATGAGTGAATTTCCGTCGAAATGCTCCATTCCGAATACATTAATGGATAGGGAATTATTTCTCTCCAACAACGCGTCCGATTTCGGGCGATGACTGGAGGTTTTGCCGGGACGTTCGAATAGGATGTGCCACAGAACGGGAACCGAAAGGGGCACGAGGAATGCGAGCGCCGCTAGCCAGAAGCTGGACGTTTTGAAGTAGACGATAAGAAAAAGGGCTGCCAACAGAATCGCAAGCAACCATATGTAGAACTCCTGCAACAGCTTGGACGGGCGCTTCACGGATGTTGGAGGATCTGACTGTGCCGCTTTCGTCTCCAGTACTTGCTCCGCCTGGACGGCCTTATGCTCTCTCCAAGGCAAATGCTCTCCGCCGAGTTTGTAACCGCTTTCGGCTGCCCCTTGCCAGACTTTTGCCTGCGAGGGATGCGGCGATTGGCAGAGCGAGACGTATTCTTCAATATCTTTCAGATAGAGCGCAGGATCGCCGGTGAATGAGAAATATTGAGAAAGTTCCAGATGAATAACGGGCTCAGGATACAGCCGCACATGGGTTGACAATGTATTCAGCCACTCTTGCACAGGAGCTGCAAGCATAGGGTATCGGGCAAGTGTGCGGGGCAGACTTAAGCGCATCTGTTCGACCGCTTCCAACCATGGAATCTGCCACTCGAAGGCATCAGAAAAACTTTCCCATTCCGGGAAAGTTTCAACATCCGGTTCGTCCATATGAGGCTGAATTTTGCTCCATGCCTCCATAAGCCGCTCGCCGTAACGCTGGAACTGCTCCCGGCCGACCAGACAAAACCATATCGGAGCAAGAAAGTTGTTCGTCTCGAAAGCTATATGCTCATACTCGATCGATTTCGCATTAGCGTTGGTCACGCTCAGAAACGTCCGGTTTCCCATGTCAGAACCTCTTTTCCCACGTTTTTTTCTCCCGTTTCTGCTGTCTGCCCAGTATCTCCAACCACCACTCGGCACTAGCAAAATCTTCGTTGACTAGTTAAAATTTAGTATAAAGGATATTGTGATCGGGATCAATCAAGATCACTCGTAATCAAGCTGTTTGCACGCTTTCTTGCTATCACATGCTCAAATTCTTATTTTTTCTGTCCGGACGGGGTATAGTGTGAATGATGAGCCATGTGAATTAGGAGGAGATAGAGTGGTGCATGACATACAAACGCGTGTAAAGCGGCTGAATTGGGAGTCCATACAAAACGAATTAGACGAGCAAGGGTTTGCAAAGCTGCCGGTTGTTCTAACAAAAGAGGAATGCGAATTTTTTATGGGGCTTTACAGCGAGGAAGAGGCGTACCGGACGACAATCAATATGACGAGATATCGTTTTGGAAATGGAGAGTATAAGTACTTTTCTTATCCGCTTCCAGATTTAATCCAAAATTTAAGAGCGTCTTTTTATCCAGAGCTGGCCAAAACAGCAAACAGATGGCTGGGTTATTTGCACAAGCCTGAACAATTTCCGCTTGATCTTCCTGATTTTTTGGAAATATGTGAAGAACACGAGCAAACGAGACCGACACCATTAATTTTAAAATATGAAAATGGCGGGTTTAATTGCTTGCACCAGGATTTATATGGGGATGTATTTTTCCCATTGCAAGTCGTATTTCTATTAAATCAGCGGAATGAGCATTATACGGGCGGCGAGTTTTTACTGGTGGAACAAATCCCGCGTGCTCAAAGCAGGGGGCATGTAATCACTTTAGAGCAAGGCAGTGCCCTTATCTTCCCTACTAACCATAGACCTGTACCCGGCAAAAAAGGCTATTATAAAAATGCGGTTCGACATGGAGTAAGTACGGTTACTTCCGGTGAACGGTACGGTCTTGGCATTATTTTTCATGACGCTAAATAACAGGAGAGCCCTTCCTTCTATTCCGCTGGCACTTTCGGGATGGGGGAAGGTTTTCCTGTTGCCGTCATATTCTTGTCATTGACTTTCGGCAAGAACATATTTATAAAACAAGAAGGCAACGGCTAATGCCGTCCTTGGCGATTATATCAATCGGAGGGATGGAGCTTATGACTTACGATTGTGCCATTGTTGGCGGCGGGCCGGCGGGATTGAATGCAGCGCTGGTGCTTGGCAGAGCGAGAAGGAGAGTTGCACTGCTTGACAACAGCCGCCCGAGGAACGGCGTGACGCACGCCTCTCACGGTTTCCTTACGCGCGATGGAATTCAGCCGGCCGAGTTTCGGCGCATTGCCTACAAGGAGGTGCTAAGTTACCCGTCGGTCCGTCATTGGCAGGCCGAGGTGATCGATATTCAGAGAACGGAGCATGGCTTTGTTCTTCGTACCTCGTCGGGAGAGTATATGCAGGCCCGCAAGCTGATTTTGGCTGCCGGGCTGAAGGAGGTGTTTCCCCAGATCGATGGGCTTCGCGACTTTTATGGAAAGAGCCTCTTCAACTGCCCTTTTTGCGACGGCTGGGAACTGCGGGATCGTCCGCTTGTGGTCGTTTCGGACAATCCGGGCGCGTTCCATGCCGTCAAGCTGCTGCTCAACTGGAGTCGGGATGTGGTCATGTGCACCAACGGCCGAGATATTCTGACTGCCGAGCAGCGGCAGCAGCTTGCCTTCAGAGGCATAAGGATCGTGGATACTCCTGTCGCAGCATTTACCGGAAGGAACGGCTTACTGGAACGGGTACATTTTACAGATGGCACGCATATTGAGCGAAGGGGAGGATTTATCGGTCCCACTATGCTTCCCAATGCCAGGTTCAATGAAGCGTTGGGCTATCAAACGGCAAAAAACGGGGGAATTGTTACCGATGCGATGGGCAGAAGTACTGTCGCCGGAGTATACGCGGCCGGGGATTCGGCCTATGTGATGCCTTCCCAATTGATTTATGCCGCCGCCTCCGGCAGCAAAGCGGCGATGGCCGTTGTTGCGGACCTGACTGAAGAGGATTGGCAGTCGTTTTAATCGCATATAAGTGAAAATGCAATAAAAGCCAACTACGAGTTAGTGCGTTAGTTGGCTTTTTTAGCCTTCAATTCATTAAACCCGCTAGAGCGCCTAAAAGAAGTTTGATTCGCGCTATTGTTTCCTGTACGATGAAAGGGAGCAACTGCAACGAGCATTAGCATTTTTTTATCGTCATGCCAACTATCTGAAGGAGCGTGTAATACAGGTGAGTACAGAATCGCCAATAAAATTAACTTCTCTATCCAGCAAAGGCGGATGCGGCTGTAAAATCGGGCCTGCCGACTTAAGTCAGGTCGTTCGCAGTCTGCCGCAGCCCGAACCGAATCCTGATCTTCTGGTAGGCTTGGATACAAGTGATGATGCCGGGGTGTACCGACTTAGCGCGGATATGGCTATCGTGCAAACCGTTGATTTTTTCACGCCGATTGTCGATGATCCTTATTCTTTCGGGCAAATTGCCGCAGCCAACGCGATTAGCGACATCTATGCGATGGGAGGCAAGCCGCTGACTGCACTGAACATTGTGGCCTTTCCAATTACAACATTGGACAAGCAAATTTTGGCCGATATTATGCGCGGAGCTGCAGATAAAGCCAAGGAAGCAGGGGTAACGATCGTCGGCGGCCACTCGATTGACGACAAAGAACCGAAGTTCGGCATGGCGGTGACCGGGCTCGTTCATCCGGATCGCGTCAGAACCAATGCCGGCGCCCAAGCGGGGGATCGCCTCATACTGACAAAACCGATCGGGGTCGGCATTATGACTACCGCAATCAAGAAAGAGCAGCTGACGGCAGAGGAAATTGCCCGCGTAACGAAGGTAATGGCAGCACTAAACAAAACAGCCGCGGAGACAATGAGCCGTTATGAGGTTCACGCCTGTACAGACGTAACCGGCTTCGGCTTGCTCGGGCATGCGCTTGAGATGGCTAAAGGCAGCCAGGCAACGATTACGATTGACCGGCAAGCTGTTCCAATCTTGCCGCGAACTCGGGAATTGGCCGAGCAAGGCTTCGTCCCTGGCGGAACGAAAAACAATTTCGCGCATGTAACGCCAAACGTTACATTTGACCCGTCGCTCGATCAGATCGATCAGTGGATTTTGTGCGACGCCGTGACATCCGGCGGTTTGCTCATTGCCATTGCTGACAGTCAGGCAGAAGCGCTGCTGCGTGATCTGCAGGAAGCGGGCGTGGAAGCGGCTATTATCGGAGCGGTTACCGGTACGAGTGCCGGCACCGGACAAGGTCATATCCAGGTGCAAGGCTGACAGCAGAAGAGCAGGCAAGGGGGCAGTATGAATGTTTCAAGCGATTTCTATAGAGCAGTGGCGCACATTTCAGGAGAGCGGCCGCCTGACTACCGTCGATGTCCGGTCGCCGTCTGAATTCAAGTTAGCCACCATTCCCGGGAGTATCAACATCCCGCTGTTTGATGATGCGGAGCGGGCGGAAGTTGGAACGATTTATAAGCAGGTCAGCATTGCGGCTGCCAAAGAACGTGGGCTGGAAATTGTATCTGCCAAGCTCCCGGCGTTCATCAAAACCTTCACACAGCTCCCCGGCAAAAAAACGGTTTTTTGCTGGCGCGGCGGCATGCGCAGCAAGACGACGGCAACCTTGCTGTCGCTGATGAGCATTCAAGTCAATCAACTGAGCGGCGGATACCGTGCATATCGCCAGCATGTCGTCGAACAGCTTGCTGCAATGTCTTATACGCCTCGCGCGTTGTTGCTGCAGGGCCATACTGGAAGCGGTAAAACCGTGATCTTGCGCCGGCTCGGACAAGCCGGTCATGCCGTACTTGATCTTGAAGAAATGGCCGGCCACCGCGGTTCGATTTTTGGTGAAATCGGGATGGAGGCGCATAATCAGAAAATGTTCGATGGCTTGCTCCTCGAACAGCTGCTTGCCACAAAGCAGCAACTCGTTATAACGATGGAAGCGGAGAGCAGGCGCATCGGCAAAATCGTTCTTCCCGACATTATTATGCGAAAGAAGGAAAGCGGCATGCCGATTATCATTGAACTGCCGCTTGGCGAAAGGGTACAGCAGATACTGCAAGATTATAAGCCATGGGAGCATCCTGCTGCTTGCAGCGATGCCTTTCAGCGGATAAAATCGCGGATTCATACGCCGGTCGCTCATGAAATTCAGGCCTGCCTGAATGCCGAAAACTATGAAGCTGCCGTCGAGCTGCTGCTTCATTACTACTACGATCCCCGCTACTCCTATTCGATCAGCCAGCATGAGCAGCAGGCATACCATGTTAAAGCTGACAATGTCGATGAGGCTTATCGCCAAGTAGAGGAGATATTGCTGCAGGAGCGGTCAAAGAGGCCGAATTGAAGAGAAAAAGCCGCGCCTATCGCGGTTTTTTACTGCTCAAGGGTTGCTGCCAAGCGCCCAAATATTTTATAATAATCGTTAAAGAAGGAGGTAGATCATGATGGCAAAACAGTTTGCCAGTATAAGTCGCGGCTCATGCAAAGCCTGATTTAGGGGCGATACTTTGCATGGGGAGACGTTTCTTTTTGAATTGTCGCCCAAATTTATCGTTTCTAATAATGGGCTTTGCACCTTATTGCTTTACATTACAAGAATAAGGAGCTTAAAGCGATGACAACACCATTTATTAGAAACCACCATTATAATGTGATTAAAAGACAGGTGCAGCTGCTGCAAAATGCTTGCAATACAGTTGCTGATCCTAAGGTGATCGAGGCAGTACGATACAACGCGCTGCAAAAAATTGCAGATGCCTTGCCGGAGGCTGCAGATGAACAGCTGCAAATTGTCAATCAGTTGGAGCTGCTGCGGACGAATGAGCAATTCCAGCATTATTTGCAATCGCTGGAGCCTTATTTGCTGGCATTTGAACCTGTAACAGAAAACCAGCTGAAGAAGCTGTTTCCCAAGGTTAAGAAGCTGAAGCTGCCGCAGTTGGATACGCTCGATTACCGCTATCTAACGTATCTTGGCTGGATGGACATTGCTTCGAACAAGATGTTTCTGGCTTATCGGCTCGATGGGCAGCTGGTCGGGATCGAAGGGCGGTATACGCCGCTGAATAAGAAAAACACTTGTTTTCTCTGCAATCGTCATGAAGAGGTCGCCTTGTTTTCAGCAATTACCAAAACGAAGCCAAAGGGCGCTTCACCTGATTACTATAAATCAATCGGCAATTACATGTGCGTTAAAAGCGCTGCTTGCAATAGCAATATTACAAATCCGGAGACGCTGGAAGGCTTTATCCGCGAGGTAACAGGACTTTAATGCGCGGTTAAACCGGCCGGCTAATCTGGCAGTTTCAAATCGTACAATGACGGACATAGGCAAATGTATGGATAAAGCCTGTGTCCGCTTTTTTTTGTTAACATAAAGGCACCCACCCCGTAAAAATAGCACCGCCGGACTCGCTTCGGTTCTGAACGGTCAATTCTCCCTTATGCGCCCGGACAATGCGACGCGCAATCGTAAGTCCGAGACCGACACCTCCGTTCGCCGGATTTCTGGACTTATCCCCTCGATAGAACGGCTCAAATATATGCGTCAAATCTTGTTCAACAATTCCGGTTCCAGAATCTGCAATCGTGAAGACAAGGCGATCTTTTTCCTTTCGCCAACTGAGCGCAATCTTTCCGCCAGTCGGAGTATGCCTGACGGCATTGTCCAATAGATTGCCTACCGCTCGCCGCAACAAATGCGAATCTCCGATAAAAGTAACGTCTTCCTTATACTCGCCGCCTTTATAGATAAGCTCAATGCTTTTTTCCCTGGCGAAAGGACGGAATTCTTCTGCGAGCTCTGCGAAGAGACGATCTGGTTCCACCGGTTCTGGCCGCAGCGTCTGCTCTATCGATTCGAGCTTGGTGTAAGAAAACAGATCGGATATGAGCCGCTCAAGCTGCTCGGCCTTCTTGCTGCAGATTGAGAGATAACGTGCGGATTTCTCCTGATTGCCGATCATTCCCTTTTCCAGTCTTGTTAAAAAACCGCGCAGCGTAAATAACGGCGACCTTAAGTCATGCGCGATCGCACTGATAAAGAAACGGCGTTCTTCCTCCAGCTCGGACTGGCGGGTTAAAGATTCGCGGAGGCTGCCGCCCAAGGCGTGAAGAGCCGATCGCACGGTCGCTACTTCGAATACGGTGGATTCAGGCAAACGAAAATCAAGATCGCCGTCGGCAATCCGTCTCGCTGCCGCACTCATAGCTTCAAGCGGCTTGACGACAACACGTCCCATCTTCCAGCCGATAAACAAAATCGCGCCTATCGCTGTAACGATGGCGCACAGCGTAGCTATCTCGCTTCCCCGTTTTGGGACGAAAAAGAACGCTTCACCTCGCAGTTCGCCTTGTTCGACCACATTGATCTGGCGCGCCGCGGCTCCTTCTGTGCCGGCCGGTACAGAATGTAGCATTTCGCGTCCAGCGCCATCCCGCAAAATGATTCCGAGGCCTGCCCGCGTGACAATGTTTTGCAGTGAAGCCTGCCAGTCCGGTTTCTCCCAAAGAGCCGTGTTCGTTTCGCTCACGATGCGGATGGCCTCAGTCAAGCCGGCTTGCTGCCGTTCATAGACAGAACTTTCGAATACGTAACGATCGAGCAGATCCGATAGTTCAAATAATAGGCGCGGCAGAAGGAGGACGATGAGCATACCGATCATCATCCACTGGCGAATGCGCAGTCGCGGCCGCCTCATCCCCGCACCCCTTCGAACCGGTAGCCGACACCCCATACGTTCGTAATGATTTTTGGCTTACGCGGATCCTCTTCGATTTTTTCGCGAATTCTCCCAATGTGCACGGTGACCGTATGCTTGTCGCCAATTCCGTCCCAAAATCGCTGCAGCAGCTGATCGTATGTGAATACTTGGCGCGGGTGCTCCGCGAACAGGCACAGAATGTGGAATTCCTTCGGCGTTAGCGGCAGCGGCCGACCATCCAGCACGGCTTCATGCGCTTTTGCGTCCAGCACGAGTCTGCCGAACCTCCATTCCGATTTCGTCCCTTTTTCACTTTTTTCATAGCGCCTAAGTACGGCTTTTATGCGCGCTACGACCTCTTCGGGTGTGGCAGACTTGACAATGTAATCGTCCCCGCCCAAGCTTAACCCGCGAATTTTGTCCATATCTTCTCCGCGCGCACTGAGAAACAGGACGGGAAGGTCGTGCGTTTTGCGGATGTGCCGGCAAAGCTCCAGCCCGCTCTGGCCAGGCATCATTACGTCCAGCAATATACAGTCGATCGGCTGGCGGCTTAGCGCTTCGAGCGCCTCGGCGGCGCTGAACGCAGAGGCGGTACCGAATTGTTCGTCCTCCAGGTAATCCCGCATTAACTCCACGATCTCTTTATCGTCATCGACGATAAGAACTGTTCTTTTTCTATTTAAGCTCAAGGCGCTCACCTCTGCTGCTAATAAATGTTATTTGAAAATATTGTAGCACATCCAATCAATTAAGAATGGGTTGTAACGAAACAGTGATCGTTTTGTGACTATTTCCATCCGATTTCGTGAGATTTACCAGTTACGATAAGTCATATCGATGGCAAACCATTGCTGGAAAGGAGAGCGTCAGTATGAACATAGGTCGCATGGCGTACAAAATTTTGGCCTGGGTGTTCTTCGGCTGTATTGTCATTCAAATTTTTCTGGCGGGAATGGCGACTTTCGGGGACCCTTCGAAATGGCAGGCACACGCTTTGTTTGTGAAGATTTTCGCTTTGACACCACTAGTCATGTTCCTTCTCGCCTTCATCGGAGGAATAAAGGGGCGCGACCGGTTGCTCAGCCTTGGGCTATTTCTGCTCGTGGTCATGCAGTTTCTTACAATTCAAATTTTTTCATCCGCACTCGTTATAGCAGCCCTTCATCCGCTTATAGCTGCCCTATTGTTTTGGGGGGCGATTACAGCTGCAAGGAGGAAAACATGATGAATCAACTGTTAACCGGACAATTGGCGTTAGTAACGGGAGGAAGCGGCGGCATCGGCGGAGCGGTTGCGGAAAAGCTGGCATCCGGCGGGGCAATGGTTGCCGTCCATTATCTGCGCAATAGAGAGCAGGCTGAAGAAACAGTGCACCGCATTCAGGAGGCAGGAGGGCAGGCGGCAGCTTTCCATGCGGACCTTTCCGATGTACGTCAAATTGATTCGCTTGTGAAGGAAGTTTACGCTACATTCGGCGTATCGGTTGATCTTTTGATCAATAATGCGGGGCAAATGAGCCGCAGGGCTTCCATTACGGAAATCACGGAAGATTATTACTCGCAGATGATGGATGTCAATTTCAAATCCTGCGTGTTTCTAAGCAAAGCAGTGCTGCCTTATATGCTGGAGAAAGAGAGGGGCAGCATCGTAAACATCGCTTCGCTGGCGGCGCATAACGGCGGCGGGGCGGGTGTAGCGATGTATGCGGCAGCCAAAGGAGCGATGCTGACCTTTACAAAAAATGCGGCGAAGGAGTTCGCAGGCAAAGGAATACGTGTCAACGCCGTTACCCCTGGGGTCATTGCCAATACGCCGAACGACCGGTTCAAAACCGAAGAGATCCGCAGATCGATCATTGCCGGTATTCCGCTCGGACGCGAAGGTCTACCGGAAGATGTGGCAAATGCAGTGCTGTTCCTGATCTCAGAGCTTTCCGCGTTCATAACCGGCGAAACGCTCGAGGTCAATGGCGGCATGTTTATGAGATGATGATAAGGAGATGAAATTATAAATGGAAACGAATATAAATCCGCAATGGGTGAAGCTGGTGCAATCTCAGCATCCGGAGAAGCTGCTGCCCTTCGCACGCAATATGGAAGAACAGACTCTTGCTGCGATCTACGGCATGGATGCGGACACATACAGGTCGATTAAACGCCAGCTGACACAACAGGCGCAGGATGCGGCATTGGGGATGCTGGAAGATCCGGCGTTTGCCGGTAAGGTGGATCGCCTGCCGTTCCAAGCTGGGCAGACGGTGGTCGCGATCGGCGAAAGCACGACGGACGACCTGCTGTCCTGGTTTGAATTGCTCCGTCAGCTTGTCGGGCTAAGAAGGCCGAAGGCTGGAATCCAGTTTATGAACGAAGGGATATCAGGTAATACGACTGCACAACTATTGAGAAGGGTGAGCGGCATTGCCGCCGGGGAGCCGGACTGGATCTTGTGTATGATCGGCAGCAACGACGCGGTGAGAATTGGCCCGGAGCCAGCCAAAACGCAGGTCAGCGCAGCAGAAACGGCCAAAAACCTGACGGCGATCCGGCATATCGCCGCTTCCCGGACGAAAGCAGGCTGGGTGTGGCTGACTCCGCCGTATTTCAATGAAGAAGGCGCAGCGGCATATCCGTACTTTCAGTTCGGCCAGCTTACTTGGCGCAATGAGGATATTACGCGCGTCGGCGATATCATTCGCAGCTTTCCGGATAAAGTTGTGGATACGCAGGCGGGATTCGCGATGCATGACGCGCAGCTGCTGCTCGGTCCGGATGGCGTTCATCCTACATTTGAAGGGCAAAAAGCGATCGTGACACAGCTTGTTGAAGAACTAACCGGAGGGAGTGCGGAATGAAGCTTCTCATGTTCGGCGGCATGGGCCGCAAAGGCTGGGAGGAGGAACATGGCAGATGACGGAGACGCGCAAAGTTCGCATCTTTTGGGGCGTAGTGGTGGTGCTTTCTTTAGGAGCTGCCGGTTTTGCCGTCGCTCCTTATCTTGATCTTGATTCGAGCCTTAGCCGGGTAGAGCTGAATCCTTCGTTTCCACCGCACTATTCGCTGCTGCTCGTGCATATTTGGTGCTCCTTCCTTGCTCTTGTCATTGGCTGGCTGCAATTTCTGCCCGGACTGAGAAAGCGGCGAGCGGATATACACCGATTGGTCGGACGAATTTATTTGGGCCTCGTTGCAGTCGGCGGTGTGACCGGACTTACGGTCGGGATGTTTGCAACGAGCTATGTGAGACAAATGGCTTTTCTGACTTTGGGTCTTTTGTGGCTGTTTACAGGCTGGAAAGGTTACCGAAAAGCGAGGCTTGGACGATTCGGCGAGCATAGGGTGTGGATGGTCCGAAACTACTTATTGACGCTCGTCGCAGCCAGTGCGCGCCTCCTTACTCCATTTTGCATCCTGATCTATTTGGCGGGTCACGGAGTTCAGCCAGGGGGCGTTGCGGCGGTAGTGAAGCCGGTGCTGGAGATCAATATCTGGATCGGTCTGGTTGTGAATCTTGTCGTTGGGGAGTGGATTATTTTGAGCCGATTGAAGAGATGACTTATTATGGGGTACCGCCAGCAAAACGCGGATTTACAACATTAAGGAGTTATGGATACAAAAATAGCCGGTTCTCACCACGCTAAGGGTAACCGGCTTTATTGCTATCCTTGGTTCAATGGCCGAAGGGATTCTAATGAAGTAACTCCTTTCGGATCGAAACGATACTCGCCAAGGAAGTTGATGTGCTCCCATCCCAATGGAGATATGTGCTTTAATAAATCCTCTCGTAACACTCCTTTACCCCGAAGTAGATCCGTAGCTTTGCCTAGATATACTGTATTCCTTACGCTAATTGCATTAATCAGGATGTTTAAAGCACTTGCCCGATTGATCCTGAAAAAGCACGTTCTCTCAACTCCCCATGTTTCCCGAAGAAAATGGCTCGAGCCAGGGCGTTCATTGCTTCTCCTTTATTTAGGTAGATATTCGGTAAATATAGTACCTTCATCAGGCTGACTCGCAACGCGGATGAAACCGCCATGGGCTCTTACAAAATGATGGACGATGGATAATCCGAGCCCAGTACCGCCTGTATGCCGCGAGCGCGCTTCGTCTAAGCGGTAAAATCGATCGAATAGGTGGGGCAACCTTTCCGCCGGTATTCCGATGCCGGTATCAATCACCGAGACACGTGCAAACAACGCATTCCGATCAGCGACCCGGTCTTCGATTTCAACCGTAATCTTCCCTCCACAAGGCGTGTAACGAATCGCATTGATCAGCAAATTAATGAAAACCTGCGTGCCGTCTCGCTTCGGCCATCACAGTAACCGGCCTTGAAATCGTATAGAGGCGAATTTCCAATCCGTTTTCTTCCGCTTCGTATTTCACGAGTGCTTCCTTGCCGGTGCAGGCGGTCAATACCCTGAACCCTTCACGTTGCAAATAGGTCTGCATCTCCTCCAGCATGCCCGGTTCGTCCTCTACAAGCAATAATTTCGGTTTCATGCTCATCACATCTTTCCGTTTTAGTATGCTTCCATTGACGAGAGTTATATCGCTTACCGAAATTATACCGTGATTTGGTAGGTCCTTTAAGAAATCCACGCAAAGAGAGGAAGATCTGCATAAGTTCTCGACATTTGTTGTGTAAAGTGAAAGCTGATATAGAATTCAGTTTGTAAAAACAACAATAATGAGGAGGAGGAATGAGCATATGAAAATGAAACTAGTTTCATTCGGAATACTCTGTGCGCTTCTACTTGTACCAACGATTGCCTTTGCTGAAAATAAAGTCGGATATGTAATCACGACCGGGCGAATCTGGTCCACGGTAGACGCGTTTGTGGGGCTGATGAACGCAATCTTTGCTGGGCTGTCTCTATCCCGCTCCATCCGTCGTATTGGCAATGGTGGGCGAAACGGGGCCATTATATCAGTAGTGGTGGCGCTGGTCGTCATTGTTTATGCTTTAATTCATATGACCATGTTCCCTGGTGATTTCGGCACTGGCGACGGAAGAGCTGCGGCTGTCATCGCCATCGTGATGGGGATCATTAGCATAGTTCTTGCCGGTATCACTCTGATCCGCTCCCGCCGTGCTGGCTGACCTAAATGGGTTTGAATATCTTGATCTGAAACAGGAGGGAGACTGCATGGTAAGATCGGGGCGAGTGAAGACTGAAGGCGATGGGGAGAAGGAGAACCGCTTTTAATGATTTCAGGCGGTAATCCGGGTCATCACCTTTCTTTTTTTGATATGCCGCAGGAATGGGCGGCTGTCTTACGGGATGTTCTTCATAGGGAGAGCTACGTCCCGGTCGAACGAACAAAGAATCGTAATGAGGTGAATGTATTGGAGGTCACTAAACCTCAAAGAAACGAAAATGAAATCAAGATTGGAGAAAAACTCGTTCATCCTGATGGCCGAACCGTCACCATTATGAAATGCGAAACGGACGAAAAAGGGGGTTTTTTGATCGTCGAGCATCGCATGACGCAGCGGGGGGCCCTTAATGGTCCGCACTGGCATCCGGAACTGACGGAATCCTTTTTAGTGAAAGAAGGACGGATGCGCTTCCTTGTGGACAAAAAGGAAATCATTCTTGAGCCGGGTGAAGAGATCACTGTCTACCCGAACCAGGTGCATCAATTTTGGAGTATCAGCGAACAGCATACGGTGGTGACCCATGAGATTCGTCCACCTGGGCGGCATTGGAAAATGTTTGCTCTCGTTCATAAACTGGAATGTGAGGGGAAGATGTCGGCAAAGGGAGTTCCACGAAATTTGTTGTGGCTAGGTGTTGCTTGGGAATGTATTGACGGATACATAGTGGGGCCTCCAAAATTTATACAAAAGGTATTTTTAGGGGGATTGGCAAAACTAGCGAAATGGTTAGGGTATCGGATTTGAACAGTCAAGTGTACCGGAGAAATCCAACGCGCTTTTTTCATGCTGATATTGGGCCTTATAGCCGTTATGTTGATTTATTTCTAAGATATCTTAGCGTATGCAAATTTCTTATTTTTTGCTTAGCGTACGTTTTTCGCGTTTTGTTGTCGGTACCCCAACTATATTGGCCGCACAGAAAATTGATAGGAGGATTTATAAATGGCACAGCCCAAATTGCCGCTCGATGATTTCTTGGCCTTATCCACCGACGATCATTGTAAATCCGCGTTTTGCTGGTGGACCCCATTATGATCATGCGGACTTTGGCTGCAGAATCGCCCAAAACGTGTTCATGATGAGGGTGTGAGCGACCAATAACGGAACCACGGTCCGCCGCCCTGCCGTTTTGGATCGTTTGTTCACAGATAACGGATCGACGGTCCGCTCGCTCCGCTTCGCCCGCAATTACCAAAGGTGCCACAGCAGACATCAAGACACTACGAAAAGAGCTGACCCGCATGGGTCAGCTCTCGCTCAATTATCGCCCTACATGAAGACTTTTGCTTACGATAGCCATCATCAAGGTCAGCGCCAGAAAATAGGCAGGCATTGTCAGCAATGATCCGTTATGCAGATAGCTCATGCCGCTCGTTATTAAACTAACAAGCAAGTAGTAGCCCAATCCGAATACTGCTCCGGCAGTCCCGAGCACATCGCCATATTTGACAAGTGCCAGACTGAGGCAATTCGGAATGGCCATGCCGATACCCAGCAATAAAACGAATATGCCAATGACCATAAGAGCCATATGGACCAACGTCGGCTGCAAGCCACCAAGCGCCAGACCAACCAAAAATAGCGCGCCGACAGCCGATGTCAGACAGCCGATCATAATGATCCTTTCCGCGGCGAAGCTCGCAAGCATTCGCTTCGAGGCAAACGCGCCAATAATCGAGGATAGCGCCACAAAAATGCCGAAAAAGCCGAACCAGCCAGGGCTCATCTGAAAAAACTCAATAAAAATAAACGGCGCCTCCGCATAATAGCTGAACAGTATGCCGTTCGTCGCTCCGATCAGGATGCCGAACGCCCATATGCGGCCGTCTGTCAGCAGCCGTTTCACTACTGCCAGTGTGCTGATCTTGGCAGTTGCAGAAGCTGCTCTAGTCTCAGGCAGCGAGCGCCATGTATAGGCGAAGATTGCCAAGCTCATCACGACCAATGTCATAAATACGGCGCGGAAACCGAGCCATTGATCGATCCAGCCGCCAATTAGCGGCCCGATGGCCGGCGTGAATGCCAGCGCCGCAGAGATTTGGGCAAATACGCCGTGGCGTTTGTCGCCCGCAATGCTCTCGCGCAGGATCGTCTGCGTGACGACGGAACCGGTGCTTGCACCAAAAGCTTGAATGAACCGGCTAATGAGCAGCCATTCAACAGAAGGGGAGAAGTAACAGCCGATACTCCCGATGCCATAGACGGCAATGCCCCATAGCAGTGAAGGTCTGCGGCCGATCACATCCGAAAGCCTTCCCCAGCAAAACACTCCTGCTGCAAATCCAAGAAAATAAATGCTTAGCGTAAGCTGTATGCTATTGCCGCTTGCCTGCAACTGGGCTGCAATATCCGGCAATGACGGCGTATAGATTGTTTCACTAATTTGCGGAAATCCTACAAGAACAATAAATAATAGTAATGATGGTGTTGAGATTTTTTGTGCCATATTGTTCGCCCCCTATAATTCCAAAATCTCTACCTAAAGAGAAATTGGCGGAATTACGGGATCGGGGGCTTGCACTTGCATAATCTGGAAAAGGATAACATATTCGTTCACCTTGGCTTTTATTTTATAGGGGGGACTATATAATTTAGCAGTATAGCAATTTTATGATACAACTACAACCAAAATTTAACGCTCTCCTATGCCCGGCAAATGAATATCGACAAATTCGCTCACATCATGCTCTTTTTTGAGCGCGGTGCGCAAATAATTTTCCCTTGTCGTCTTTTCGGATGTATGACCTAATGTTTCCGCGATAAAGCCGATCGGCGCACCGGCGGAAAAAGCGGCCTGGGCAAAATAATGGCGCATATAGTGAGGCGTAACGCGCGCATTGCGGGTGGTTACTAATCCCGCCTGCTCCATATGCTTCGACAGGGAGGAGGAGAGGCTGCTTAACGAGTAACGGCCGCCGCTGCGATTCGGATAAAAGGGCGTCGTATCCGCGGCGCTTAGCTCTGTCTTCAAGCCAAGACGGCGCCTATACTCGCACAGCTCCTCTAATACATAGTCTTTTATATTCGCATGGCGCACTTTGCCGCGCTTCGTAATCGTCCGCAAATAATAACGGTCGCGCTTGGCATCATACGCCAAATCTCCCCAAATCGGAGTAATGACCTCATTCAAACGCAGTCCGGTCGTGCCGAGGAGGAGGAGCAGCGATTTTATTTTGGGATGACCGTCATAATACAAGATCGCTTGCTGCAGCACTTGCTCATCGAATTCACGCTCCGGTATTTCCTCCTTATCGATGCGAACGGGAATCAAGCCACGCGTAATGTTTTTCGCTAAATAATCCTCCTCATAGCACCACTTCAAAAAGCTTTGGACGATGCTGATCTTTTTCGATCTCGTCGTCGCCTTGGGGTATTTTTGCTCCATTTGCAGCTGGTAACGCTCCATATCTGCACGCGTCAGCTCGCGAATGTCTGCTTTGCCGATGGCCGCAGCAAATTGCAAAAAAACGAGCAGTTCGCGCACATAGTCCTTCTTCGTCGATTGGGAGCGCTTTGTCCCTCTGCGGTGCAAATAAAGATAAATCATGCCGATATTCGATACGGCGGAAAAATTATAGCTGCCGCGTTCATCCTCTTCAGCAGATACATACAGCATAATCTCTTTATAATAGGAATCATTAACCATAATAGATTGTGACATATAGTTGATTGTTTCATTACTTAGCGACGATACATCCACTAAATAAAATTGCTTTGGTTGTAAATTCATTTTTCTTATTTCTCCTAAATAAAAATGTGATTTATAGTTATGCCAAACTAACATTCAAATGATATAAAACAACTGAAAACTTATTTTTATAGTATAACATAAAATAATACTCTATTCTTTTTGTTTTAACTGATTTACTGAATTTCATTTAATATATAATTAAAAAATCATTTCTTTCTAATAAAACGATTATTATTTAAATCATATATTTTCATAAATATAAGGCCGAGTTTTATTCATTTATGCTACAATAGAATCGTTAACTTAATCATATGGTATGAAAGGTCGGTAACATTAGACATGAACGCTTATTTGAGTGTGAGCGAGGCAGCAGCGGAATTGAATATAACTGCCACATCGATTTACAAGATTGTCAACCATGAGGATGAGAATAAAAGACTGGAGCCGGTCAATCGCACAACGTATAAAGGAGATGGCGGATACCGTTTCCGAAGAGAGGATGTAGAACGGTTAAAACCGGCTTATATAAAGGAAGACTTAACCTCGGCGCAAGCGGCTGAGCGGCTGGGAAGATCAAAAAGCTTTATTCAAAAGCTGCTTAAAGAGGGACTGTTGCCTTACTATGAGGGAGAGCTGCGCGGACAGAAAACCTTTTTCATTCGTGAGGAGCATTTGCTCGATTATATGGCAAGCAATCCTGATCACGGCAAGTCGGATACGATCTATGACAAAAAATCCGGCGCCTTTTTATTTCAGCCCTACCGAAAAGAACAACGCTTGGCGCGAGTAATCGAGATGAAAAGAGCTAGCCGGCAAAAAATTGAAGTCATTTTGCAAGTAGAGGGGGGAGCTCGCCTTACTCTTGAGCAGGCTCTAGGCGAAGGGTGGATGCCGGCACTCAAAATCAAACCTGCCAAGGTGAATAGCGCTTACGGCTATGCCCGTTTTGAATTCCCGGCCCCCACCATGCTCGATTCGATGATCTATTCCATCATTGAACTATTTTTCGAGCAGATCGGCCCTTCCAATATGCGCATTATGATGGAGGACAAGCTGATCGTAGAAGTGAAAAAGTCGGTACTGACAGACATCCTGCCGGCCACTCACCCTGATCTGCTCGACAAGCTCAAGCTATTTATCACAAGCGGGTCTATTATCCCGAAATTCGACGGCACCTTAATTGATACAGGGCTGTCGCCCATCACCTTTTATTTGCCGGAAAATAAAAAAGCTGCGCTCATCGAACTTGCCGACCAGAAGGGACTTACTTTGCAGCAGTGGCTGGAAGCGCAGTTTGCATGAATCCGCGGCAATTCCGCAATAAAAGGTGATTTTCGCTAAGTATATTGGATTCGAACACACTATACTAATGCTAACAAGCGATGAAGAGGAGCTGGCAGACATGGAATCAGCAGTTATAATTGAAGATTTGTTTCGCGCGGCGCAAAACGGAGACACTATATTAATGAAGGGAAAAATTTCGGAGCATCCTGAGCTCGTTCATACGCTTAACAATGACGGCCTTCATTTGCTGGGGTATGCAGCGCATTTTGGCCAAATTGAGGCGGTGAAGCTGCTGCTTGATCACGATGCGGACGTGAATGAGCTTTCGCAATCGAAAGTATCCTATATTCCATCCAATACCGCTTTGCATGCAGCGATTGCCGGAAAACGGGATATTGAAGTGATCCGCCTGCTCTTAGAACGCGGGGCAAACACCAATCTATATGACAGCAATGGTCATACTTGTCTGCATACGGCAGCATACCATAATAGTAATGAAGCCATTATTCGTCTGCTGCTTGAGCATGGGGCTGAATTGAATGGCCGGAGCGGCGGGGGAGAGACTGCGCTCGCCGTCGCCCTCGAGCAAGGCAATGAATGCATCGTAGAGCTGCTTCACCAGCTTGGAAGCAAGCAGTAAGGTTACATAAAAATAATTATGTAAACTTATTGATTGCGAGTATAACAACGTCGCTAGCCGCGTGTAAATTTTTGCACCGGTCAGCGACGTTGTTTTGTTACTCCGGCCTCATGCCTACTCCGAATACGCGGTAATTCAATTTTTCATAGTACGGCACTAGCGTTTCTTGGCAAAATAGCTGCAAATGCAAATGATTTCTTTGACATCGGTCGGCCAGGAGGCGAACTACTTCAGCACCGATTCCCCGGTTACGGTAGCCCTCATGAACACCCACGCCGCATAGATATGCGCTAATCACGCCGTCAGATACAATCCGTCCTGTGCCAACTAAAAGCTCGCCATCGTAAACATAAATGCTGTACAAGCTATTGCGCATGGCAGCAAACAGCTGCTCCTCGCTTAACTGCAAATAAGCGTTCCAGTCCAGATGATCGTATAATGCGTAAATATCGCTCGCGCCCGGCAATTGCCACTCGTAACGCAATCCCATCCCTATCAACTCCCGCTAAAATCAGGTTACCCATCCATTATAGAACCAACTGCTTTACAAAATAAAGGGAATTTGTTATTATAAAAATACGTTATTACGTAAATACGTAATAAAATAATTGGAGGAGTTGACGCTATGAGTGCGGATTTGCGGAGCGAGATTGAAGCGCTTAAGCTTCAAATGTCAGAGTTGCAGCAGCTTGTGCTGGCTAGGACAGGGGCTGGAGGGCATACTTTTATTCCAGTAACAGAGTCAGTTGCTTTAGGTCATATTTATTATGCCGGACAATATAAAGCTGGAGGCCAGCTGCTGCACTGGGAGCCAAAGGAGCGGCAGATCGAGTCGTTGCTGAACATGAGCAATGAAAAGATTTCCAAAATATTAGCTGCATTAGGGAGCAAGCCGCGTCTCGACATCATTACCGCAATCATGACAGAATCACTAACCGGCGCTGAACTTGTAGAAAAACTCCAGATGGGAACAACCGGGCAGTTGTACCATCATATGAAAGCTTTGCAAGGCGCCGATTTAATCACGCAAAACAAAAACGGCCGCTACACGTTGTCGGATCATCGCAAGCTGCCGCTGCTGCTGCTGCTTGCTGCAACTGCCGACTTGCTCGATACGAGCGACTACCTGGATATGGTAGATGTGCGTAATGGAGCAGGCGCTTATTTAGGTGAAGCAAGCAAAAATGGCTATGATGCCAATTTGCTGCTCTGGGCAGTCCTGGAAAATTGCATTCTTGAGCATGCAGCAGGCAATGCTACGGAAGTGCATATTTTCCTTCACCCGGATGGTGCCGCTACTGTGAATGACAACGGGAGGGGAATTCCTGTTCAAGTATTTCCGAACAGCGACAATGGGCAGTCCAATGTGCAAACTGTTCTAACAGGAATTGAACGATTCAGTCATGATGCTCCCTATCAGGCGCCTGGCGCTGAGAAGGGCATCAGCATCGCCGTCGTCAACGCGCTTGCATGCAGCCTGACAGTAGAAGTACAGCGGGACGGATTTATATACCGCCAGGATTATAAACATGGCATCCCGCAAACCGGGCTGATGACCGTCGGTGTATCCCAAGCGAGCGGTACAGGTATTACTTTCAAGCCTGATCCCGAGCTTTTCCACAGCGGATTTGACAGAAACACCCTGCAACAACAGTTGGAAAGTTTAAGGCAGGCGTATCCGGGCATGTCTGTTTATTTGCATTAAACTTTGAGCCCCGCAGGCTCGCGATACTCTCTTTCACAATGGCGTTGCCGCCAGATGAAAGAGAGTTTTTTGTTGATTTTATAGAATTTATAAGTTTCACTCGATAAATTCTATAAAATTTCAGGGGAAGAAACTTGCCTCGCGCCAAGGACGGCGTCAGCCGTTTCTTCTCACGGTCAGCGGTTTAGCAATAAATAGGCAACAGCTGAATTTCATTACTGTGTGAATGTCATATGATATAGTGTACTGACTATTTTTGAGGAGGGATAATTTTGAATATTTTAAGCATCCATACAAGCGGAGATTCACAAGCCGCTTTGTTAATGAATACAGTTCAGGCGGCGCAAATAACAAGCTTCTGCTGGGACCAACAGGCACTTTCGCGATGCCCGCCAGCCGATATACTGCACATTTCCAATACTTCAGCGATCATCTCCAGATGGCCGGAGATCGCGGCGCTTGTTTTGAAGCAGCAGGTTCCCCGCCTCATTCAATATAAGACTGAAGAGTTAAGAACGAGAAAAGAAGCTGTTCGTGCTAATCGATACGCTCATTTTGACCGTTATGACGACGAGAAGGTAACGGCTGCACTCAAGCAAATTTCCGAGCTCTTCCCGGCCTGTATCGTCAATAATGTTGAAGCCGCCGAATATGCCGCCAAGTATCATAGGAGAGTCTATATTTTGCCTCAGCCCGTTGATTTGAGCAATTATAGGGTAGGCCCCGGCTTTATTGAACGGCCGGCTAATGACGCGCCTGTTATTGTTCACTTGAAAACGCATGAAGCAATGGGGACAGATGATATCGAAAGAGCAATCTCGCTGTTGCAAAGCAATGGCCATAAAGTTCATTACGAGCGGGTGGAGAGCCAAGAGAAGGATAAGCTTGTTGCCAAAATAAAACAGGCTGATATCGTTATTGATCAGCTCTTGCACGGCTCATACGGAGAGGTCTCTATTATGGCCATGTCACTTGGGAAGCCGGTACTGTCCCATTTACGCGCCGACTTACTGCCAAAATTCGCTCCTGAGCTTCCGGTAGTGACGACCAATCCGGCTAATATATATCGTAATTTAAAGGCATTGCTTGAAGATGCCGGGCTGCGCGCGAAATTAGGGAATCGGGGACAATGCTTCTATAACGAACAGCATCATAGCGATGCAGCGGGCAATAAGCTGATGTGGATCTACAGCAAGGAAATGGAAAATTGGGATGAAGATGATCAAGAAGCGGAGTCTAATAAAGCTGTTATATTTGATTGTTTTACAGGCACTGTTTATAGTGAGAACATGTCGGAGAATGCTAACCCGTGTCCTGGTGATAATCCCGGTTTAAGGCCTTTGCTGAAAAGGCGGATTGACAGTGAGGAAGGCGTTGCCGCAGTAGCTTCCTCAAACTCGCTGACTCCAACGTCATTAACGGTAAAAGCTCCTGAAAAAAAATCAAAACGTCGCTTTCGGCAATCAGCAAAACGTGCAGCTTATCGCGAAAAAACGCAATCTATCAAAAAAATGCATAAACAATCGAGGGTCACTAGAAAAAGAGGATAACTTAAAGTTATTCGGGCTTACGGTAACGTGAGCCTATCTTTTTTTCTTGAAATAGATTTAGGCCAGCGCTCCTCAAATGGTACTTTTGACCTGATTTATGAATGCGGATTGCGAACAGCACTGCGAAATCGATATAGTAGTAGTGATCGTTTCTTGAGGAGGACTATCCATGACTGTGCCATTTCAGCAAAACCTGGATGAACAAAGTGATTTTCAGCGAATTTTTCAAATGTATTTATTATTCAAGGAAGAACCTGAGCGACCGGCCATTGCCGCCATTCATGAGGCATTAATGCAAAAATGCGGCAAGGTGGATATCGTATCCGCAGATGAAATGCTGTCTTCATTCGCGATTGAAGCCTACAATGTAGAATATTCCAATGGCACAATGCCGGCACAAACGATGATCGCGGACGTGACACCTTTCGAACAGCAGACGATTAGCGAGATGGAGCGTTCCCAATTCTGGAATTTGCCTGACGGTGCGGCACTTTTGGAGCAGTGCCGTTACAAAATTTTGATGAGCGATTTTATGTCGGCCGGTCTGCCGATTAAAGACCGCTGCTCTTTGCTTGCAGATTGGATCGAGGTAGCGGTTAAGCTGTTTCCAACCTGTGCAGCTGTATGGATTCCTGCAAGCGGGAAGCTGCTGCTGCCTGAGGAGATTAAAGAAAATCCGTATGAAGGGCCGAGCCGCTTCCTGCAATTCGGCATCAACATTCGTTACTTCAATGTACATGGGACCGAAGACAGCTTGATGGACTCGCTCGGGTTGTATGCGATCGGCTTGACAGACATCCAATACCATTTCCACACATTGGACCCTAACGATGTATCGCGCCACGCGTTTAATGTTGCGGCCTATTTATTCGAATCAGAAGCAGAGCTGAAGGATGGCGATACGATGGCCGGTATGCGCGATGGCGAGATGGTGCCTGATATATTCTGGAAATGCCATTATGAGCATGCCCTCGTCCAGCCGGCACGTGAAGTGATCGATATTTGCCCCAATGAATTTGCGGCCGGCAATCGCGAGCTGGAAGAGGAGCATTCATAACCGGACGGCGCATTCAGGCCAGCTGCATCCAGGCAGCTGGCCGAACTTGCGTTTAGGGCTACACTTCCTGCTTGACCGCCACCTGCAGTGCCGAGACATAAGCCTCTGCGAGAGCGGACAGGCTCACATGCTTATGGCAAATCCATCCTACATTCATCGCTTCCTTGCAATCGAGCGGCACAGGAATAATCTCATTTCCATTCAAATCTGCACTTAACACCCCGGTAGAGATCGTATAGCCGTTCAAACCGATCAGCAGATTGAATAATGTCGCGCGATCCGTCACACGGATACTTTTCGGCCGTGTCAACGTACTCAATATTTCCTCAGCAAAATGAAAAGAATTAAATTCTCCCTGCTCAAATGACAGGTAGGGATAATCATTCAATTGCTCGATCGTCACCAGCTTTTCCTTAGCCAGCGGATGATAGATGCTGACGAATACATGCGGATTGGCTGTAAATAAAAGATTAAAAAGCAAGTTCGCTTCTTTCAGCAGCTTCATAATAACCTTCTCATTAAATTCGTTTACATACAAAATGCCGATCTCGCTGCGCATCGTGCGTACATCTTCAATAATTTCATACGTTTTGGTTTCCCGGAGCGCAAGCTCATATTGCTCCTGACCATATTGCTTGACCAGCTGAACAAAGGCGTTGACCGCAAATGCGTAATGCTGGGTCGAAACCGAGAAATGCTGGGGAGAGGGGGTGGCATTCAAATACCGTCCTTCCAGCAGCTCTGCCTGCTCAACGACCTGTCTCGCATAACCAAGAAACTCTGCGCCTTCGTTGGTCAGTGCGATCCCTTTATTCGTCCTTTCAAAAATCGTAAGTTGAAGTTCTTTCTCCAACTCCTTGATCGCATTTGATAAGCTCGGCTGCGAAATAAATAGCCGTTTGGCCGCTTCATTCATCGACCCTCTTGTTGCAATTTCGATGACGTATTTGAGTTGCTGCAGCGTCACCAACCATCACCAGCCTATATCTGTTAATACGGCTATTGTACCATATCTGTCAGCAGCTGCAGCAGCTGTTTTCCGTTACGATTGCTGCAATTTGCGGAAGACGTTATAGCTTCTGCGGGCGCATTCCGAGATGGCAATTGGATGGAAGCCGCTCACTTCTGCATAAAGCGTATCGTTTAGCGGGTCAATCCACGACCCGGGCAGCGCCGCGGCTCCAAGTGAGGCACCAAGTACGGAACCGACTGTTGCACCGTTGCAATCCGTGTCCCAGCCGCCGAGTACGGCTGTCGTAATGCCTTTTTCGAAATCGCCGCCGGAATGAATAAGCGCAGCTGCGCATAATGCCGCATTATTATTGGTATGAACAGGATGGTAGTGTTTGAACGACTCCCATATTTTACTTACCAGCTCGACTTGGTCGTCCGTCTCCTCGGCAATTCGCACCGCGAGCGCAATATCTTCGGCCAACCTGCTGTTTTTCGGAATCTCGCTTAGTCCGATCTCTACAATCCGTTTTACATCAGTCTCCACAAAAGCAGCGGCGATCATCGCCGAGCAAAACATGGCGCCATAAATGCCATTTTTCACATGAGAGAAGGAGGCGTCCTTCCAAGCCAGTTCAGCTGCAAGCTGAGGCTGACCGGCAGCGCCATAAGCATAGCCGTCAACACGAATCTGCGCGCCAATCCATTCGCGGAATGGGTTCAAATAGGAGCGCCCCCAATGAATATGCTTCTCCCAATCATCCGGCTGATTGCCGCTTATATGGGAGGTAACGCGGGCAAAATTCAAATAAGACTGCGCCTCGGCAGTAAATACCTGGCCAAATGACAAATGGCGATGCCACTGCTTGCCAACATCCCATTGATTAAAGTTCAAGCCGCGTTCTTCGAGCATAAGCAGGCCGAGAACGGTATAACGAATATCGTCATCTGTCTGCATAAAGCGAATCTGATCGCGGCAGCTCTCCAGACTGCTCCAATGGGCAATTTCAATGTTGTACTCCGCTTCAGCAGTCGATTTGCTAGGCGTATAATGCCGAATTGGCCATTGTCCTGCTCCCTCAAACCAATGCTTTATATTAAGCCAGCCCGGCCGGCCGCCGGAACCATACATGAAAGCGTGGGCTTCCAACGGTTTGCCAAGGGCACAACCGGCCGCGCGGCCAAGCCAGGCGCCGTAAAATTTATTTTGCCATTCGTCATCATTCCAATTGCTTGTCAAGCTGCGCGGCCCTTCAGGACGTTCAGCGCGAATCTCTTCAAGCCCCGACGGCTCAATATATTTAAACGCTGCGTCGGGCTCTAACGCCATTAAGGCATGGTATACTTCCATCAGCTTCGCTTCATTCGTGTCAGCAGCTTCCAGACGCTCCTCAAAACCGCTTACATCACATCCTTCTTCACGACGCTGAATAATCTCCTTACTGACGATTTCTCTTAGGCCAATCCATTTTGTCATAATAAGGCTCCCTTCTGAGTTCAATAATTGATCTCGTACAGATGCACTCATTATAACTGCCCGCGGCGGCAAAAACTTCTTAAATTATAACGGCAATCTTCTCATTATTTGCTCATTGCACAAGTCCCATAGATTGACGATAAATAATGGGGGATACGCCAACAATGTCTTTGAAAACCCGATAAAAGGTCGGCAAGCTTTGAAAGCCGCATTCAAACGCAATATCGGCAACCGCTTTGTCTGTCCCCGTCAACTCCCGCTTGGCGGCCTGGACACGCAGGAGGGATACATAATCAGAGAAGCGGTATCCCGTCGTTTCCAGAAATGCGCGGCTGACGCGCGATGCACTTACACCCAGCTCGTCCGCCAGCCCCACCAAGCTCAGCGGCTCACGAAAGCGCCGCTCCACCAAAGCGGCCAGCGATTGTGCTTGACGCACCGTCTGCACTATCGTCTGCCGCTCGTCATCGCTAAGCAGCTCGCTGTAATGGCGGAGCAGGCGGCCGCATAACTGGATCAGTGCGCTTTTGGCCATCGCCAAATAGCCGGGGGATTTTTCCCGCAGCTCCTGCGCGATTGCTAGTATCCAAGGCGTAAGCTCACTCGCAAGCGGCGAGCCGCTCGTAATATGATTGCGAAAATGAGTAGAACGGTAGGAGAAGGGCAGCAAAAGGCCGGGCTCCTCCGCGAGCAGCAGCGCCGGATCAAAGTTAATAAAGAGGTAGCGGCTTGGATCATCCGGGTCAGATTGAGCGATATGGCGTTCCTCGTTATTGACGATAAATAAATCGCCAGGACAAGCCGCATAGCGTTTACTGCCGAAGAAGAAACAGCCTTTGCCTGACAAGCAGAGACCGACTTCCAGACTTGAATGCATGTGAGGCGACTGTCGATTAGTGGCAGGCGTCCATTCGAAAGCGTTGATCGGAATCGGATGATCGTATGTAATATGCAGTTTCATCGCATCCATAGCCCCCCGACATTAATCATGGTATAAGGCAAGTATACAATAAGAGCCGCCTTCAGACCTATAATATGCAAAAAAACCTCCGCAAATGGAGGTTAGTATTGTGAAACCCGATGAACTACATGAGCATGGAGCGGATTTTCTCGAGATTGCTGTTAACTTTAGCAATACTCAGTTGGTCAATTTCATCATGCGACTTTGCTTCTATGGACGAAGGCTCAGGCAAGCGCTCATCAGCTCGAAATAATACTTTGCTGTGATCAGCCGCATCGATTAATTCCGAGAGTTGATGGGCGAATTCTTCTTTTGTCGCGCCGCTCGAAAGCAAATTCATCTGAGCATGGAGCAGTTGCTGAAGCCGTTCGGCCTGCTCCTTCTCAACGCCGCTTTCATGCATATGATCGATAATTTGTGCCGAAGCCTCAAGCAAATCTTGAATATCCCCATGATGCTGTATCATTTTCCATCACCTATACCTTTGTTTTTTGGTTATTATGTGCAAACAGAGTATAATCATACAAAAGTGTTGGAAGGTGAGAAGCTCATGAAACTGGTGTTGCTGTTTGGGCCACAGGCTGTCGGTAAAATGACCATAGGGCATGAACTAGAAAAAAGAACCGGATTAAAGCTGTTCCACAATCATATGACCATCGAATTGCTACATCCTTATTTCGGTTTCAGTGCGGAAACATGGCGCTTGACTGATTTATTCCGGGTAGAAATCATGGAGGCTGTATCGCGGAGTGATCTGTACGGCTTAATTTTCACATATGTATGGGCTTTCGATCAGCAATCCGACTGGGATTTTGTAAATAAAATTTGTCATATTTTCGAGTCCAAAGGGGGCGAGGTATACTTTGTCGAGCTGGAAGCAGATATGGAAAAGCGCCTTCTGCGCAACAAAACACCCCATCGGCTTGCGCATAAACCGACGAAACGAAATGTTGAGCTTTCCGAGCAGGATTTGAAAAATTCAATGAAAAATTATAGACTTAATTCCATTGAAGGTGAGTTAAAGAAGAAAAACTATGTGCGAATAAACAATACCCATTTGAGCCCGGAAGAAACTGCAGCGATTATAATCGATACCTTCAAACTGGGCCGCGCACAACAAGAAGAAGGAGAGCAACATGGAACACATCATTAGAGACGGCTACAAATTAGCAATTTTAGAGCAAGGACCGAAAGAAAACACACCTATTTTTGTAATCGGCAGTGCAATTTATTATCCAAGATTGTTCGCGCATGACGTTTTTGCCGATTTGCATCTCGTTTTTATTGATCATCGAGGATTTGCAAAGTCCGCGAACGACAATGCACCGTACTCGCTTGATGATATTGTAGAAGATATTGAAGCGGTGCGTGTGAAATTGAACGATCCAAAAGTCATCCTGTTCGGACATTCTGGACACGGATTTATGGCGATGGCTTACGCCAATAAATATCCCGAGCGGGTATCAGCAATGATACTGGCTAATCTTGCGCCAACGAATGCGAAGGAGCGGCAGGAGGGGAGTATTGCCTATTTTGAACAAACAGCGGATGAGGCGAGAAAGCAGTATTTCTACACGGAAATCGCCAAGCTGGAAAATGACATTAAACAAGATCCGGAGCACCGGTTCAGCCATATGAATATTCGCATGCAGGCGCACAGCTTTTATCAGTACGACTTCAATGGCGCGTATTTGTGGGACGATGTGGTAAACAATATGCCGGCTCTGGATTATCTGTGGGGAGTAGAATTTGCTGCATTCGACACTCTATCCGCCCTGCAGCATCTTAAAGCCCCTTGTCTGCTCATGTTAAGCGAGTATGATTATTTAGTTTCTCCAATTTCGCTCTGGGATGCCTATCTTGAAAAAGTACCGTCGATCAAAAAGGTCGTTTTCGAAAAAAGCGGGCACAATCCGATGCTGGAGGAACCGGAAAAATTTGCCCAAACGCTTCGATCTTTCACTACTGGCCTGTAATGTTGACCGCCGCGGCAAGCTTCTTTTAGGACCCAAAGACAGCCTCCGTTGCTAAAACGATGAAGCCTTTGGATCCTTTGTTCATTGCAACGAGCCAAGAAAGGAATCTTCCTTCAACAGAGCATGTCTCAGCTCTTCTAAAGCGCGTGATTGCTGCTCCGTGCGCGTTCGTTGATCGAGATAATGCATATGGTACACGTAGGAATAAAGCTGCCTGAAATTGATAAAGAAATCAATTTGACTCATACATGACTCCACAGCACGATGCTTTGCATAACCCTCCATAAAGGCGCTAAAGAAGCTTCTCGCAAAAGCTGTTCGGTTGTTAGAATCTTTCACAGTTAAGGCTGCATGATAGACTGCGATCGCAATATCATAGGCAAACCAATGATACTCACAATCGCCAAAATCGATAAAGATGAGTTCGCCTCCACTGCCGACTATAAAATTATGATGATGAAGATCGCCGTGGATTAAGCCATATGTTTCTTTTGTTTTGTCCATCCTTTCTAATTCACGGCAATATTTAACCCACTTCTCTTGAATTAGCTCATCCAGATGCGAATGACGGAATTGATAGAGAGGATGGTCAGACCAGGCCATTCGCGGTACTTTACCTTGATAGGCACTGGCAAGCGCATGCATTTTGCCCAACCCTTCTCCCCATTTCACAAACAACCGGCTGTTCCAGATCGTCTGATCCTGGGAATCAACGGGCGTTCCATGTATTTTCTTGTAGGCTGTAAAATAAAGTTGATCATCCAATGGATGGATATAAGCTTCATGATTCAGCATGAGAGGTTCGGCGGTATTTACGCCATGCGCATGCAAATATGCCGTCCATTCCAGTTCGGCCAAAACAAGTGCGGCAGCCGTGTCCATTCTGTTATAAACCTTGATAATAATCGCCTCGTCGGCGGAGAGCTCGTACACATTGTTATGGTAACCGCCAATCAAGTTCAGACTGGATGGCTGACAGCCTAATCGCTCACGCAATAGAGGACGTACCCATTGTTCATTCATCAAACCATTCTCCTTTTAACAGTCGCACGTAATCGTTATTAATTCCAGCCAGCAGCTGCAAATACCTTTTATTTCGTGCGAAATCGATACTCGTTTGGCGAAATTCCCATCGCTTTCTTGAACGCTAAGAGGAAATTCAGCATCGTTGTCGAATAACAACGGCTATTGCTGAATTGTATTTAGAAAGGTGAGCGAAAGTGGCAAAAATTTTAGTTGTAGAAGACGAACAGCCGATCAGCGATTTAATTACAATGAATTTGAAGCTTGTCGGCCATCAGTACATAAAGGCATTTACCGGTGCAGAAGCGCTGTCAATCATTGAACGGGAACCGCTTGATCTCATATTGCTGGATGTCATGCTGCCGGAATTGGACGGCTTTGAATTGATGCAGCGGCTGCGCAGCCGACAGTTGCCAGTCATTATGATTACTGCCAAGGATTCCCTGACGGACCGTATAACCGGCTTCGAGCTGGGGGCTGAAGATTATATTATTAAGCCGTTCGAAATTTTGGAAATGCTTGCCCGCATTAATGTCGTGCTGCGCCGCAGCCCAACGGCAGAGCAAAGCATCGTGATCGACGGCATCGAGATTCGCCTGGAGGAAAGGCAGGTTTATCAAAACGGCAGCGTTATCGAACTGACGGCGAGAGAATTCGAGCTGCTGGAGGTGTTAATTCAGAATAAAAATATTGCACTCTCGAGAGAGCGGCTGCTGGAACTAGCCTGGGGTTATGATTTCGCCGGCGAGACCCGCACCGTCGATGTCCATATCCGACAATTGCGCAAGAAGCTCGGCTGGGAGGAACGTATTAAAACGGTCTATAAACTTGGCTACCGTCTGGAAGTGGAGGGGGGTGCGTGAAATTTTGGCAGAAATCGCTGCTGCTAGTGCTCGCGCTGTTCATTATCGCGCTCGATATCAGCGTGTTGATGATTATGAACAAAAGCTGGGCGCTTAATATAGCTCGGGAGCAGCAGAGGGCTGACCGCGAGCAGGCGCTCATTGCCAACAATATTTATGAGAATTTGAACTCGATTGCGTCACGCGGCATGCTGATCAATGAAGCTGTATTGGCGGAGGTAGCGCGTTCCTACATCGATTACTACCATAAGCAAAAAATTTCTTTGCAGCTCTGGGACCACAAACAGGACCAGCTTATTTATGCAGACGATCGTGAATCAATAGCAGCAAGCAATGAAATCGCGGCGGCAAGCGAGCTGCCGGCTCCGTATGGTCACATTGAGCTCGTCTATAAGCGCAATATTGAGGAGTTGTATGCGAGCCAGGCAGAATTGAATCGTTACTTTGTTTATATTAATTGCACCGCCGGGCCGCTGCTCGCTTTAGCGTTATATGTGCTGATCCGGCGCTTAACCAAGCCGTTGCGGCAGCTTTCCAGCTCAACAGAAACAATCGCCGCAGGAAATTACTCAGAGCGGATTGCGCTGCGCAATAACGATGAGTTCGGCGAACTGGCGCAAAATTTCAATCAAATGGCGGAGGCTGTAGAACGGCATGTAACGGAATTGTCCGATATGGCCGAGGAGAAGCAAAGAATTGTCGATAACCTGGCTCATGAGCTGCGCACGCCATTAACAAGCATGCAAGGCTTTGCACAATATTTGAATTCCGCTAACATAGGCGAGGAAGAGCGGGTGACGGCAAGCGGCCATATCTGGAATGAAACTTTGCGTCTCAAAAATTTAGTCTTTAAACTGCTCGAGCTGTCGACGCTGCGGGGGCAGCCGATAGAACGGACTGAAGTGAACGTGGAGGAATTATTCGCCGCGGTCCAGCAGATGGAAGGGCAAAACCTGGAGCATGCCGGACTCAAGCTTGTTGTGGAACGCACAATCGCCAGCGTGTGGGGGGATGCCGATTTATTGAAATCGTTTTTGGTCAATTGCATTGAAAATGCAATCCATGCTTCCTCTGCCGGCTCCGAGATCAGCTTGAAAGCCTTTGAGCATTGGCAAGAACAGGAGCAGCGTTCATCGACTGTGCTGGAGGTTCGCGATTTCGGGAAAGGGATGAGCGCCGAACATTTGAAACATGTATTTGAGCCTTTCTATCGTGTGGACCATGCCCGCTCCCGCAAGCATGGAGGCGCCGGCCTCGGGCTGTCGATCTGTCGGCAAATCGCCGATGCGCATGATGCCAGGCTAGAGCTTGAGTCAATGGAGAACGAAGGATCAGCAATCCGCATTCTTTTACAACTTCCTAACAAGTAGCAGTCCATTTCATAACATAGCTTGTTTAAAGTATGACTTAGGCTGAAGCAGCCCATTACGTTTAGGAGGATGTAAATCATGAAAAGAAAAAGTTTGCCGGCATTGCTTGCCGTATTCGCCATTTCCGGCGGGATGCTTGGAGCGAGTGCCTTTGCAGTGCCGCATATTTCAGCTTCCACGCAAAAAATGCAGCAAAAGCTGCCGCCCAGCAATTCGGCTAGCGATATTGTTCCGATCTTGTACGTGAAGGATAAAGCGCCTGTATCTACAGTCGAGGAGTATTTAAAGCAGGCCATGACTGCTGAAGAAATGGAGCAGATTTACAAGTATATGGACAGCAGCAAACGGGAAAGCGCGGAAGGTACACGTAAAATGAGCGTACAGGAGGAAAAACGGCTGAAGGAGCTGAAGCAGCAGTATATTTACGATGGTCTCCGTCCGGAAAATAAGCTGCCGCTTAAAGCTGGCGAGGCCCGCTTCTACCTGGATCTGAATAAAGATATCCTAGTGTTTCCGAAACAATCGCTGTCCAATGAGGAGCTGCTTCAGTATATCGATTGGACCGCACGTGTCAACTTTGCTTTGGCTCAGCGCATAGAGCGGCCGCAGCCTGACCAGAAGGATATTAGTAAACAAGAAGCAATCGACAAAGCGCTGAAAAGCATCGCGAGTCTGTTTGACTTCGATGCCTCGAAACTTGAGGTATCGGCTGCCTACAACAAATTTGGACCCGGGCAAAAAGGAATGTGGCTCGTCCACTTCCAGCCTTACAAAGTTGAGGCGCTGCGGGCAAACGGCAAAGACTACATGATGTATGATGTCTTTATTGACTCGTTGAGCGGGGCCGTTATCGATACGACTATTTTCAATTCAGCTTACAAAAGAACGCCGATCACGCCCGAGCTTTACCGGTCAATCAAGCGGGACAGCAGTTGGGTTGAAATCGCGCAATCCATTGTGACTGATAAAGCGGGAGAGAAGCGCGAAATCGAAAAAATCACTTATTTGCAGAAGGCAATATATGATAAACTCGGGGTTGTTGCGATCAAGGTTGCTTTAAAGGACGGAAGCTCCTATACAGCAGAGCTTCGCTATCCTGACCAGAGCTTGCGCTGTCTGGTTTACGAGCCGGCCAAAAGCAGTACATAATCCGACTGCATTTTATTTGAAAGACGGAAAAGCATAATCAGGAAGGGAAGGGGGCTGCGCTGCAGCAGTGTCTTGATGGCCGTTTGCCTTGGCGGGTCGTCTGTACTTCATCAATTCCGACACTGTCACCATGCGGTAGCCTCTCTTCTTCAGCTCCGGCAAAATAATCTCCAGCGCTTTAACGGTCTGTGTTCTTGATCCGCTGACGTGATCGTGAAGCAGGACGATATTTCCATTTTGGGCATTGCGCAGCACTTTATCTACAATCTTCCTCACACCCGGAGAACTCCAATCTCTCGTATCCTGATTCCACGACCAAAGGACTACCGTTTGCCCATGCCGCTTCGCCGCACTGATGACCTTATCGTTATAAAACCCGCCTGGCGGCCGAAACCATGGCGAAGTCTGACCGGCCAGTTCTTTAATTTTGCGGTTGGCTATGCGAAGCTGCTCATCGATCGTATCCTGACCGACACTGCGCTTGAAATAAACGTGGTCATTCGTATGATTAGCTATTTCATGGCCTTCTGCCACTTCTCTTTTTACAATGTCGGGGAATCTGTCCATACGAAAGCCAATAACGAAGAAGGTAGCTTTTGCATCATATTTCTTTAGAAGATCCAAAATTTTCGGTGTAGTTTTTGGATTAGGCCCATCATCGAAGGTCAAAGCGATTACTTTTTCATCAGTCGGAACATCCCATATGACTTCTCCGCGCGATTCATAATAAGCTCGCCCATGTTTGGCCGGGATTGAAGAAAATCCGGTCGTTGCGATCAAACAAATACAACAAAATACAGCCATGACGCGTAAATTTGACACTGGCGTTATCCCCCCATAATTCGGCTATTCGAACAGCCCCAATTCCTCATAAACTTTCAACGAAACGACCCCATTTGACGGCAAATGATGAGCGCGCTGAAACCTTTTTAAAGCTTCAGCTTGAACAGGTCGCATTCCTATCCCAGTAGCCACAGCTGCTATTATAAGGAATAAAATATTTATTCTTTTCATCAATTGTTTTCACCGATTTAAACGTTTTTGAACTGCTTCTGATACAGTTTCCCAAATCCCCCTCAATTATATGCAGGGACCTTCTCGCTTCAGCCAAAGGCGGCCATGGTAATAACTAACACTGATATTGAAAAAAGATGAAGGGCAATATGTAGAAGGGTTCATCCCTCATAACAAAAAGGAGGCAACAAAAAATGAAGAAACTAGCTATCAGTATCGTATCTGCATGTGTGCTTTTAACAGCAAGCTCTGCAGCTTTTGCATCTGCTGCTCCTGTGGACACAAAGCACCATGCGAAGCATGTTACTAAAAAAACGCATAAAATGCATGCTAAAGCCAAAGCTCACGGCAAAAAACTGCATGCAAAAAGCATGAAAGCAAAAGCAGTAAAAATGCCAAAAACCGGTTTCGGCGGAGCGAGCGAGCAAACCGAATAGGAGAGCAAAAAAGAGGGGAGATGCTTGCTATCATGCCCCTCTTTCTTTATCATTATGAAAAAATGGATATTTCTTATTGTAGCATGGATGATATTAATGGTGGCCTGTACTGCTTGCTCAAAGGCTAATGAACGTGAACAACAGAGCGGCAATGTCCCTCCCTTGACAGAGCCAGAACCAGCTCCAAAAGCCGAGCCAAAACCAGCACCGCAAGCCGAGCCAAAACCGTCTCCAAAAGTGGAGATGAAGCCAAAGCCAGCCGCAAAAAATGACGAAATCAAGCTTCCTCTTAAACTTGATGACGGGATTGTACCAGACATCTTATATATTCCGGCCATTAAGCTCCATGCCCGCGTCCAGCCTGTGCCGGTGCTGGGTAACGGCCAAATGGGAGTACCCAGCAGCACGGATGAAATCGGATATCTTGCTGACGGCATATTGCCTGGAGAGCCGGGAAATGCCGCTATGGATGGTCATGTCGATTCATACACCGGACCTGCTGTCTTTTTTCGCCTCAACAGGCTTAAAGCAGGGGATGATGTCTACGTCAAAAGCAAAAGCGGCTGTAAAATCAGATTTTCCGTCGAATCAGTAGAAATATTCAAAACCGCTGATGCGCCTTTGCAAAGAATTTTCGGACCGGCCAAAGAGTCGCGCTTGAATCTTATTACTTGTGCCGGCAAATATAGCCGCAAGAAAAAGGAACATCAGGCCAGATTGGTCGTCTTTACGAAGCGGGTCGCGCCAACCGAAGGATGCAAACAAGAAAAAGCAGGTTAGAAGCAGGCAGGCTGTCTCCCGCCGCGATCTAATCTGCTTTTTAAGCTTAGCCTTTGCTCGCAATTTCCGGCATGCGCTTGGCTTTCTTTGTGTCAAGAAGAAACGGCTGACGCCGTCCTTGAGGCGCAGCAAGTTTCTTCCCTTAGAAATATAAGCTAGGTATAAGGTAAAACTTATACTTCTTTCTTATATTTTGAAGAAGCCTTTCACTTGTTTAGAAAATGCTGCACCAATGATGCCGCCAATAACCATGACAGCACCGACGAGATGATAGTACGCCAGCTCCTCATTCAGGAAGACGGCACCGCCAAACATCGTGATAATTGTCCCGACATTGTTGAACAAGCTCATTTTGGAAGCTTCTATTTTTGACAAGGCATAATTAGAAAGCAATGAACTTCCTAATGAGGAAAAAAGGCCAAGATACACCATCGCCCATATAAATGAAGGGGATGTGAAAGGATCGAAATAGTGAGTTAACGTCCCTTCAACCGTATGACGCGCCACCGATATCAAATTGAAAGATATAAATCCGATTAACGACATGATAAAAGTGATATCAAGCAGATGATATTGCTGTGTCAGTTTGCGGGCCAGTACGCTATAAGCGGCCGAAGAAATAGCCGATAGCAGTACAAGTGCAACGCCGAGCAAACTCGAAGCATTCAATTGCACGCCTTTCATAACGAAAATAAACACGACGCCCGCTACCGTTAATAACGTGAACAGTTTCTGTATCCATGTCGAACGCTCTTTCAGAAAAATGGTTGCCAAGACCATCGTAAAAATGGGAACAAGCGCATGAATAATTCCTGCTTCAGCTGAAGTGGTGTACACAAGACCAAAGGTTTGAAAAGCGAAAAATAGAAACGGGTAAAATAAAGCTGCCGGAATAATCGCCAGCAATCCCTTAAGATCAAAACGGATGCGCCTGCCAGTTATGAATAAGGCCGCTGCAGCCGCCAATAACGAAATAGTAAACCGGTGCGCCAGCGTGTCCAATGGATGCGAAGCTGAGAGAGCCAGTTTCACAAACATAAAAGAAAATCCGATAATGAAAGCATATAACAAAGCGGCTGCATAAGCGCGCCCAGTATGTGATTTATTCATGAAAATCCACTCCTTACTTTCTCTTTACAGCTTGCAAGTTAATGAAATCATCGATGATTCTCTTTAATAGTAAGGGTCAATTTTCTGTGATACAATAACGAAAAAAGCGATCTATACCGGTACAGATGGATAAAAGGAGTGGTTTTGTGCTTAAATATATGCAGCTATTTCATGAACTGGAGGCCAATATTAAAAACAGCACGTTCAAGCAAGGGGGAAAGCTTCCTTCGATTCGCGCTTTGTCCGAACAGTACAGCTGCAGTAAGAGCACCGTACTTGCGGCGCTTGAAGAGCTCGAACGCCGGCATATGATTTATTCCGTGCCCAAGAGCGGCTATTATGTCGTTCAGACGAGCGGCCGAGGAGAGAAAAGCGGGAATAATCCGATCGATTTTGCGGCCTCTGCCCCTGATCCGGATCTATTTCCTTATCTCGATTTCCAGCATTGTATTAATAAAGCGATCGATATGTATAAAAATGACCTGTTCATTTACGGCACGCCAAGAGGGCTGCCTTCTCTGCTAACCGTTATGCGCCATCAGCTGGCAGATTCGCAAGTATTTACAGAGGAACGAAACATTATCATTACGTCAGGCGTGCAAATGGCATTGGCACTGCTTGCAGCGATCCCTTTTCCCAATGGCAAAAAAAACATCTTAATCGAGCAGCCAGGCTATCATTTATTTATCGATCATTTGCTGACTCATCAAGTCCCGGTAGAAGGTATTTATAGAACAGCAAAGGGGATCGATCTGGATCAATTGGAGCAGCTGTTTCGGACAAGGGACATCAAGTTTTTTTATACGATTCCCCGATTTCACACTCCTCTGGGCACTTCCTATGCAGAGCGGCAGAAAAAAGAGATTGTAACACTAGCTCAAAAATACGATGTCTATTTGGTAGAGGACGATCATTTGGCCGATTTGGAGCAAAATAGCAAGGCCGATCCGTTGTTTTCGTATGATCAGGATGCTCGTGTTATTTATTTGAAAAGCTATTCCAAAATTATTTTTCCCGGGCTGCGTATCGGGGTAGCGGTTTTGCCGGAGGCGTTAGTCGAGATTTTTACCCGCTACAAACGTTCGATCGATATCGACAGTTCAATGCTCTCACAGGGAGCGCTTGAGATTTACATCAAAAGCGGGATGTTTGCCCGACATAGAGAAAAGATACGGGAGGCTTACATTAGCAGGGCGAGAAAATTGGATGAGTCGCTGAGGCGGGAAGCACTAACTTGCGAAGACGCATTTACGTTTCCGGCTTTAAAATATCCAAGCATCCATACACATCTTGTATTGGATAAGCGTCTATCCGTTCCCGGAATCATCAAACAGTTGAAAAATCACAATGTGCTGCTGGAGCCGCTGGATAAACACTACTTGCCCGGATATTTGCAAAATCATTTGTTAAAATTGAATGCCAGCCATGTGCAGGAAGCGAATATCGAAGCAGGTATCATGCGGCTCGCTTCCATACTGTCTAAGGAAATGTCCAAACATCAAACGATGCGAAAATGAAAAAGAGCAGCTCCGCTTTCCGGAACTACTCTGCTCTGTATGCTGGGCCAAAATCAATTATTCAGGATCATAATCCGGCGGATAGTCACGTGGCAAATCTTCATGCAGTTCTTTATTTTCAAATCCGAAAGGATTAATGACATGCTGATCCTTCCGCCACGGTGTGCTTTTGCCGTTCGCCGCCGGCTGAATATCGGCTCCGTACGCGCCATCCGGAAATTCCTCTGCAGTCAACTCGTTGCGCTGAGACTCCACAGTGGCCAGCTCCGAGTATACCTTATCATCTTTTTTATCCATTTTTCAGCCTCCTTTTCATTAACCTGTCCTATGGTAAGTAGCGTTATCCATTCATAACGACGCCGCCGGTCACATGAATAAACTGCCCGGAAACGTAAGAAGAATCCTCCGAAGCGAGATACACATAAGCAGGAGCAATTTCATAAGGCTGTCCCGCCCGTTTCATCGGCGTCTTTGCACCCCAATTCGCCACTTGTTCGGCCGGGAAGGAAGCAGGAATGAGCGGAGTCCAGATCGTTCCGGGGACAACGCCGTTGACCCGGATGCCTCTCTCTTGCAGCGATTTTGACAAAGAACGGGTAAAGGCCACGATCGCCCCTTTGGTTGCCGAGTAATCCATCAGCTGCTCATTGCCTTCATAGGCAGTCAGCGATGCTGCGTTAACAATGGAGGCCCCTTGTTTCAAATGAGGCAGAGCCGCCTTAGTTAAATAAAAAATTGAGAAGAAGTTCGTCCGGAATGTCTTCTCCATTTGTTCGGAAGTGATATCCTCAATGCTGTTCTGAACATACTGTTCCGCCGCGTTGTTAACTAAAATATCCAGCTTCCCAAAATGCTCGACCGTTTGCGCCGCCACCTGTTTGCAGAATGGTTCACTGCCGATATCGCCGGCAATGGTCAAGCAACGCCGGCCTTTTTGTTCTACAAGCTGTTTGGTCTCTGCGGCGTCGTTATGCTCATTCAAATAAACGATGGCGACATCCGCGCCTTCTTTGGCGAAAGCGACGGCTATAGCCCGTCCTTGGCCGCTGTCGCCGCCAGTAATGATCGCCACTGTATCCTTTAACTTTCCGCTGCCCTTGTAATCCGGATTATCAAATATTGGCCTTGGGTTCATAAGAGCCTCAATACCCGGCTGCTGGTTTTGATGCTGGGACGGATAAGGGGGGAGAGGCTGCAGCTGGGGCTGTGATTGATTTGGAGCTTGTGTTGTCGTTGCCATCGATTTGCTCTCCTTTTTATTTATTTAAAATCGGGGTGTGGAATTTGCGTAGTAAACACGTCCAGTAATGCCGGTTTGTTCCCGGACAACGATCTTTTTAATGCTGCTTCCAGCTGTTCGGCTGTTTCAATCCGCTGGGAGCTCCATCCGCAGGCTTCCGCTACTTTGGCGAAATCCGGATTGGCAAGGTTTGTACCTTCAGGCTGCAGTCCCTTCATATCCATTTTGTCCTGTTCCATTTGCAAGGTGCCGTTGTTGAAAACAATAACGGTGATCGGCAAGCCATATTTTACCGCTGTAAGCAGTTCGGCCATGACCATTTCCAAGCCGCCGTCCCCCGTAATACAAACGATTTGTTTTTCCGGCAAGATTAGCTTTGCTGCGATTGCGGCAGGCAAACCGAATCCCATCGTCCGCCAACGTTCTGAAAGAAGGAAACGGTGGTCTTTGGCCCGAAAATTTCTTAGAAACCATAGCGTCGAGTCGCCTTCATCTAAGGCAATGACACCATCCTCCGCGATATTTTGCTCCACAATTTTAACGATATTGGCGGGGTGAAGGGGCGAGGCAGCCTGATTTCTCTCCTTTTCATTTTGCGTGAACCATGCTTGACGGCATTGCCTGATCTGCTCAATCCAATCCGGATCGGGTTTAAATTGTTCTAATCCTGCCAGCAATTTTGCGATGATGTTGGGCATATCTCCAACCAGTCCGACATTCACGGGGATGGAAGTCCCGAGTTTTATCGGATGATTGACGAGATGAATTACCCGTGCAGTGTCCGGAACCAATCCTTCCGGCCACCAAGATGTATCTAAAGCGAGTACAACGTCGGCCTGTTTGAATAGAGGGGGGAGAAACGGATTGCCCCCTTCTCCAAGCCCGTTTAGCATAAAGGGCAGAGAAGCCGGGACTTTTCCAATCGCGCCATAGCTCATAGCGATGGCGCATCCCCATTTTTCAGCCAGCCTGTGAATGGCTTCCGATTCTGCTTCTGCTTTGCTGCCGACCAGCATGACAGGCCGCTTGGAGTTCCGCATGAATTGCAGCGCTTGTTGAATTGCTGCCGGATCGGCATACAGCGCGGGCATATAAGGCTGCTCGTAGGGCTGAATGGTTGCAGCCTGTTCAAAAACATCAGCCGGAATGGACAAATGTGAAACAGTTTGATGTTGAACAGACATTTGTATAGCCCTTGCAAGTGATGCAAATACGGCTTTCGGATGAACAACCAATTGACTATAGGAGGAAACGGCTTGCATCAATTGCTGCTGGTTAACAGCCTGCTTGTAGCTAGTGCCGATTTTATCAAGCGGTGCGTCGCCGGTTATCGCAAGTACAGGGGCTTTGTCCATAAAAGCATCTCCGAGCCCATTGATCAGATTGGCGAGCCCTGGTCCCATTTGCGCGATGCAAACGCCAATCCGGCCGGTTAATTTCGCCTCTGCCGAAGCCATCATGGCAGCGGCGGACTCATGCTTGACAGCGATAAATGAAAGCGCCTCTTGTTTCGCAATCGCGTCAAGCAGCCCAAAAATAGCGTCCCCAACAACACCGTATATCCGTTTAACTCCCCAAAGACGAAGCTGCTCCAGTATCATTTCGGCTGCTGTCAGGGAAGGGGGGAGGGGAGAAGGCGGGGCATGCTTGTTTAACTCCGTTACTAGGTTTGGCATGAAACAGCGCTCCTCGTAATGTAACTTCAAACTGATTAATAACTGCTTCCATCCCATTGATAATAAGCAAGCATATCAGCATCGGGCTCAACTCCAATCCCATTGCCGCTAGGCAGGTAAATGGTCCCGGCAGCAGGGGAGAGCGGGAGCAATTTAGTAAAAGGATTATCCATCACGTCCCATTCGACAGGCTCGATTCCGTCCGCTTCCATCTTGCTCCAAGGTTCCAAACACGCTTGTGCAAAAAGGGCATAAAGACGCGCTAACGCGCCGTCGTATGTATGCGGCGTTATGCGAATGCCAAAGCATCTTGCCAATCTGCCCGCTTCCCTGAAACCGTCTAGCCCGGCTGCATGCATAGGATCAGGGGTGATAAAGTCAAGAGCATGCCCGGTAAGAAAAGGAATAAACTTTGCCGCCTTTTCGATGTTCTCGCCGCCTGCCAGCGGGATGTTGAGCCGGCTTCTTAAGCGCGCATATTCGCCAATGTAATCGACTTTCAGCGGCTCTTCCAGCCACAGCAAATTGGGCCAAGCCTCAAGCAATGATTTCCAGCGTAAAGCTGCAGCCAGATCATAGCTTTGATTGGCATCCAAAGCTAAATCAATTTTTGATTCCAACAAGGCCTGAACAGAGTTGATGTGCTGTTGATCCTCGGCAATCGTTTTTCCGCCTATTTTTATCTTGATCTTGTCAAATCCGGCATGAATCGCTTGGCCAATAAGGGCGAGAGAGTTCTTTTGCCAGTTTAGATCCTCTGAATAGGATTGAAAAGAAGCATAAACAGGCACTTTGTCCCTAAATCTTCCCCCCCACATGTCACACACAGAAATACCCGATTTTTTGGCCATGATTTCGGTTAAAGCCATGCTGAGTGCTGCAGCGGAGCGAGCGTTCCATTGTATGATCGTTTGGAGTATTTTGGCTCTGTCCGCTATCGGCTTGCCAAGCAAAAAAGGAATGATTCGCTCATGGAAGCCTTTTTGCAAGGTCGGCAGCCAGTCAACGCATTCGCCCCAGCCTTCAATGCCCGAATCGGTGGTTATCCGGATCAAAAAGCAGGTGCGGTATGATTTCATGCCATTAGCATCTCCATATCGCCTGGGCAGACGGTAAAGAAGCGGGAAAGTGTCAATTTTTTTTATATACAAGCAGCGGTACCTCCAAATCCTCCAAAATGTGAAATTTATTCTCGTTCCTTTCCAGATAGTATGACTTACTCCAATTAGGAATAATCTTGCATGATGTTGGCAACAATTACACCGACTATAATACTTTGGAAATGAGGCGGCGGAAATGAGTTGGTCCATTGATCGGGTTCTTATATTGTTCGTCAGTCTGGCATTTTTAGTTATTGGTTTGCAGGTGACGATGTTCCATTACCGGCAAAACTTCCATCATAAATCGATGTGGGGCCCTGTCATTTCAGCACCTGTAATCTTTATTACAGGCATAATTTTGACTTGGTACAATGTTACCTGGCTGCGCAATGTGTTTTTGATTTTAATGTTTGTCGGTGTTGTGGAAGGGTTGGTTGGATTTTACTTCCACTTCCGGGGCGTAGGCGTGCGGGTCGGAGGCTGGGCGTTGCGAAATTTTCTTATCGGACCGCCAATAACACTTCCGTTAATGTTCTCCGCATTAAGCGTACTCGGCTTGATCGCCATTTACTGGGGGGTGCGATGAGTCGATGGAAAAGCAAAGTCACTACCCGTCTTTTTCTGTTATGGACGAGCAGGATGAATGGGATGACCATACCCAAACCATCGTGACTTCCCGGTTAAAGCCGAAAAAGAACTTGCAATTTCTAACCGGGGACGAGGCTGCAATGATAAAAAGAATCAGTTCGCTCTTCGTAAACGATCAAACGCCGGAAGTGCTCGATTTCGTACTCGCCCATATCGACAAAACGCTGTATCAGTCCCCCGGGGAAAGCCAAAGAAAAGCGGGCGTTCCTGCGGCCGCGGAGCTGATCCGATCAGGTCTTCAGGCAATTGAGGAAGGGGCGGAGGCACAATATGCTTCTTCTTTTTTATCGCTGGATATCGCTGAACAAGAGCAGTATCTGCAGCAGATCAGCAATTCGACTGCCGAACCGCAGAAGATATGGGGCGGAATCCCGCAGAAAGAGCTGTTTAAGAAGCTTTTAAGCTTGACGGTCGAGTCTTACTGTTCTCATCCAAAGGTGTGGTCCGAAATCGGATATGCCGGGCCAGCCTATCCCCGAGGATATGTACGCACGCAGTTGGGACAATTGGATCCATGGGAGGCGCAGCCTGAATAATGTTAAAACGAAAATATGCGAACGAAGAAGTAGATGTTGTCATCGTTGGCGCAGGGGCGGCAGGCGGCGTTCTGGCCAAAGAATTAAGCGAAGCGGGCATGAGCGTAGTCATTTTGGATGCAGGGCCATTTCGCGATGCGCAAAAAGATTTTGCGAGCGATGAGCTTTCGATGAAAAATTTGGGCTGGCAGGATACCCGGATTGTCGATGGCAGCAACCCGTTGACGATGGGACATAACAATTCCGGCCGGGGGATCGGTGGCGGCACGGTCCACTTTACAGCTGTCTATTTACGATTCCACGAAGCGGATTTCAAAGCAAAGACGCTGGATGGCGTCGCGGACGATTGGCCGATCAGCTACGAAGATTTGGAACCTTATTATGCCAGAAATGAGAAGGAAATTGCTGTATCCGGGCCCAAACATTTTCCGTGGGGCAATTATCATGGCCCATACCCTTATCCGGAAAGAGAGCCGCTGAGCCCGAACGCCTATATGTTTATGAACGGTTGTGAAAAGCTGGGGATCCGCTCCTCTGTCGCTCCGCTTGCCATCCTGTCCGCGCCGTTTGAAGGCCGTCCTCCCTGCATCAATAGAGGGTTCTGCAATCAAGGCTGCATGCCGGACGCCAAATTCAGCACCCTCATCGTGCATATTCCTAAAGCGATTAAAGCAGGAGCAGAAGTTTTGGCTGATTGCATGGTCACTCAAGTATTAATGGGCAAGGATGGAAAGGTGAAAGGGGTTACTTTTGTTCACGAAGGCAAGACGTATGAGCAAAAAGCCAAGCTTGTAATCTTGTCCGCCTTCGTGGTGGAGACGCCGCGGCTCCTGCTCAATTCAGCAAATTCCCTTTTTCCGGACGGTCTGGCCAACAGCAGCGGCATGGTAGGGAAATCGATTATGGTTCACAGCAGCCAGGACGTCTATGCGAAGTTCGATGAAGAAATCAGGCTGTATAAAGGAACTCCCGTACTGGCCACAACTCAGGATTTTTACAGAACCGATCCGAAGAACGGCTTTGTCCGCGGATACACCCTTCATTCGCACGGCGCCAGGCCGGTGGAATTTGCCAGCGGAGTTTCCAAAGCGGCGGGAGGGCCAGTATGGGGAGAACAGCTCAGAGCTGCTTTGCTTGACTATAACTATTATGGAAGAGTCACTTTGGTCGGCGAAGTTTTGCCTAATGAGGCGAATCGGGTTACATTGACAGACGAGAAAGACGAGTATGGCCTCCCGCGTGCCAAAGTCACGTTCAGCTACGGCAGCAACGATCTGAAGCTCATCGACCACGCGGTAGGAAAAATGAGCGCCATCCTTGATGCAGCAGGCGGAAAAGTCGAATTCGTCATTCCGGATACTGCCCATATGATGGGGGGCTGCCGCATGGGAAACGACCCGCAAGCCTCGGTCGTCAATTCATACGGACAATGCCACGACATTCCTAACCTGTTCATTTGCGACGCGAGCATTTTTGTCACTTCCGGTGCGGGAAACCCCACGAATACGGTGATGTCGTTAGCGCTGAGAACAGCCGACTATATAAAGGAAAAAGCGAATAAGCTGGAATTGACAAGGTCGGTCTAACCGGCCTTTTCGATTTTTTCAGCTCAGAGAATCGCAAATGAAGGGCGCACTCATGAGAGCTGCATTTGTCGCTCATTGACAGCTTTAACTGCAGAATGCTATATTCTTTTGGTAATACCATAATATAATTAAATCGCAAGGAGAGACATACCATGTTTAGAAAACGCTTTCTTTCCAAGGCGAGACAGCGTGTGATGCTGATCCGGTTAATTGCCTTCTTTCTGGTTGTATCCCTGCTGCCGCTGTTTACAATCAGCTCGATCTTTGACCAGCAATTGCGGTCGACGATGCAGCAGGAGCTGCTGGCCGCGAATACCAAGTATGTGCAGCAGACGATCAATGCGATGGAAAATGTGACAATGCAGATCAGCAATTCTTTTCATCAGCTGCTGCTCGATAAAGTGCTGCATGAGTTTGAGCGTTTTCCCCGCGGCAGCTACTATGAATCGTTGACAGGAGAGTACCGGGAGGAAGATTTGCCGGGGATGTACAGTTATTTGCAGAGTAAAGAGCAGACGATCATGGCCATAAAAAAGTTAAAGGATTCCAACGAATTTATCGATTCGGTCTACTTGTTTGACCGTACGAAGAATCAAATTTTCACTTCCGACAGCCTGCAGTTTCGTCCGGACCGGTTCTATGATACAGGCTGGGATGAAAATATAGAAAATCAGCGGTACTATCCGATCATTATGGATTCGCGCATGGCTACCGGACGCGATCTCGCGCCGAGAAGAGTGATTCCGATGATTTATGCTTCTCCGACCTGGGGCAATTATATCGCAGTTAATTTGAATGCCGAGGCATTGGCGAAAGCTTTTGTCAGCAAGCTGGATGGCAGCACGGATAGTACACTGTTCGTCCTGTCGCCCAATGGCCAATTATTGCTGCATGACGGGGATTCGCAGACGGATCCGGCCAATTCCGCCGCTCTGAAGCTGCTAACGCAGATGGAACTGGAGCAGATGGATAACGCTTACTCCAAGCAGCTGGACATTGATGGCAGGGCAAGTCTGCTGACAGCCTACACATCCGAGCATCTTGGCTGGCGCTTTATCACCGTTTCATCGCTGGAAGATCTATATGCCGGAATATCCAAAATCAGAATGATGATAACCGTCAGCTGCGCCATCCTCGTTGCAGCGATCGGCTTGCTTATTTATGCCGCTACATGGCAAATCTACATTCCGGTGCGGCGCTTGCTTGATTTTATCCATAAAAGCTTTGAACCTGATCAAAGTCATATCGACCCGCAGCGCAGCGAGGTTCGCGTGATCCAGGACAGCTTCAAAGTAGTGATGGAGGATCGGAATAGCCTGCAGCTCAGATTGCTGGAAAGCCTGCCCGCCAATCAGGAGAAATTTATCTACACTTTGCTGCACCCCCACGCACTACATAGCGATGAAATCCAAAAACGAATGGAATATTTGGAGCTCCGTTTGAATTTGGAAGGGGTCTACGTATGGCTTGTGTTGATCGAGAACGCCTCAAATTCCGATATCGAGAATGAGCGGCTGGACAAATTGCGGTTAATTGATGAGATCCATTTATGCTTGCCTGGCGAGCGGGACAGTATCGTGCTTGAGATCCTGGAAGGCCAAATTGTTGTCTTGATGAACGGCCGACACGACGAGCTGCAAGACAATTATCAATTGGCGGAACGCGTCATCCGGCAGGCGGAGGAACGGCTCGGGCTGCACTGTTCCATCGGCATCGGCGAGTTTTGCCGGCATCTCTCTGACTTGCCGGCCAGCTTCAGCCAGGCGAGGGAGGCGCTTCGCTACCGCATAATGGCCGGGTCCTGCGAGGTTGTCTACACTGATGATGTGCGGATGAGCGGCACGCCGCTGTTTATGTATCCGAAGGAAAAAGAGGAAGCGTTCATCTATGCGCTTATTAATGGGGAATATCTGAAAGCCAAAAGCATACTTGCGCATATCATGCGGGACTTTCAGGAGCAGGAAGGCAAAGTTCATTACCATCAGATCAAGCACGGGCTTATTCAGCTATTGAGCAGAATTACGATTATGGCCAATGAAATCCGCGTCGACTTGAATGTGCTGCTGAAGGAAAACAACAATCTGTTCTATTTGCTGCAGCAAAAAAATAATTGGCATGATATTGTGCACTGGTTTGAGGACTTAACAGGCAAGCTTACAGATTCTTTGGGCAATGCGGTGCGGGACAAAAAAAATCGCCATATCGAGCAGGCCATTCATATGCTTCATCAGGATTGCGGCGAGGCGATCACCCTGGCTTATGTGGCAGAGCAGCTTGGGCTTAACCCTTCCTACCTGAGCCGAATTTTTAAAGATGAACAGGGCGTCACCTTCCTCGAATATTTAACCTCCGTTCGTATTAGGCGCAGCAAGGAGCTGCTGGAGACAACCAATCTGAAGATTAAAGAGATTAGCGAACAAGTCGGCTATCTCAAGACCAATTACTATATCAAGCTGTTCAAGGAGTTTACAGGCATCACGCCGGGAGAATACCGCAAGCAGCTTGCAAACTCGGCGGATTCAGCTGAGCCGGCAAACCTGCAAAAGGCGGAGAAACTGGCGGAAACCTTGTAAACGCAAGGGAATGTCATGATTAAAGCATGAATGTAAAGGATGAAGCATTTCAAAATAGGCGATTCCGTCACTATAATTTGGTTATGTCATACGATCATCAATCAAAACAGGGAGGTTTCTTATGCGTAACCATGTTATGAAATCGTTGCTCAGCGGCTCGTTAGTTCTTTCCTTATTAGCGGCTTGTTCATCCCAGACGCCTGATGAGCCCAAACCGGCTTCCGCACCGGGAGCGGACAACAGCAGCAGCAATCGTGCAGGGGAAGGCAAGGAAGAGGAAACAAAAGCAAAGGATTACGGCAAAGTATATCTTTATCCCAACTACGGGCACCTGGGCAATGCGGTGAATTTGAGCTCCAAAGAAACTTTGGCTGAAGTTCGCCAATATATTAAAGAGCAGAGCGGCGTTGAAGTGATTGAGATTGTACCGCCAAAAGGGTCCGAAAGCGACCGCTTGAATTTGCTGCTGGCCGGCAATGAGCCGTTGGATATCTATAACGGGTCGATGGATTTGCATCAGGCCAATGGTGGGGCGATGCCGCTGAACAAGCTGCTGGATGAGTACGGGCCAAGCATTCGCTCCTTATGGCCGGATGACTGGTCGATGGCATCCTGGGAAGCCGTTCAGACTTCAGACGGTGAATTATGGGCGCTGCCCATTTCGCCGCCTATGGCAGGAGAGGCTCTGACGATCCGCAAGGATTGGCTGGATGAAGTCGGGCTCCCGGTGCCGGAAAACCTGGAACAATTTGAAGCCGTTTTGAAAGCGTTTAAAGAGAAAGATCCGGCCGGCAATGGCGAGACCATCCCGCTTATTACATCATTCGGCGAAATGAACCGGACGCTGGCAGGCCTGTTCATGGATTACGGCTATGGCGACTGGATCGATGCCGAAGGCAAAGTGAGGCCGACCGTACAAGATCCGGGCTATGAAGAGTTCGTAAAGCTAATGGCGGACTGGTACAAAAAAGGGTACATCTACCGCGAGTCCTTCTCAACCGATTCTGCGCGCAGGATTGAGCTCGTCCGGTCGAACCGTGTAGCAAGCGCCGCTACCTGGCATTCGCATACGATGCTGCAGACGATGGCGATTCGCAAGACGCTGGATAAGGATGCCGAGTTTGTGGTAGCCGATCTGCAAGGACCGAAGGGCTATGGCCGAATGGTCGGCGGTGTCGGCAAGGGCGGAACGATGATCAATAAAAACGCCAAAAACCCTGAAGGAGCGATACGTTATCTGAACTGGCTGCATTCCGACATCGAGAATTACTTAACCGCATTTTACGGCATACCAGGCAAGCATTGGGAATGGGTCGACAAAGAGAAAGGACTGATGCACCGTCTGAATACGGATTATGCCGGCGAATTTATGACGGGCTTCTCCTTTGCCATGACCGTTCAATTCCGGGAAGATGATCCGGAAAGCAATGACCTGTGGGTCAGACCGTTTTTCGAGTCGTACCTGGTAGAAAAAGAAAAGGTGAAATATACCGGAACATCAAAGGTGAGCTATCTGCTTGATACGGCCAAAATCGCGGAAGAGGTTCCAACGTCCGGCGATATCGAAAGAATGATCGAGCAGGAAATTACGAAGTTTATTATGGGCGCCCGTCCGTTGGCGGAGTACCAGCAATTTTTGAAAGAGCTTGAGGATGCGGGCATCAATAAGTGGATTGAAGCTTACACCAAAGAATATGAGCGGGTCAAGAACGGCTAAGGAAAGCAGGGTGATTCATTGTTGAATACTTCGATTTGGCGCCGGATCAGACGGGAAAAGCTGTACCTGCTGCTTGTGCTGCCCGGGCTCCTTTATTTTCTAGTTTTCCAATATGGCCCCATGTACGGCATTCTCATTGCGTTCAAAGACATTTCTCCCTTTCAGGGGCTGGAAGGCATGATGTCGGCAGACTGGGTGGGACTCAAACATTTTAACAATTTTATCAACTCGTATTACTTCTGGAACATTATCGGCAATACACTCATTATTAGCGTCTACAAGCTGCTGTTCGGATTTCCTGCACCAATTATTTTGGCGCTCTTATTGAATGAAGTCAGGCTGAAGTTTTTCAAAAAAACGGTGCAGACGATTTCATATATGCCCCATTTTATCTCGATGGTCGTGCTGGCCGGCTTAGTGTCGGTGATGCTGACGACCGACGGCGGATTTGTAAACGGCTTGCTGCAGCGTCTCGGGTTTGAACCGATCATGTTTCTGGGAGATAACCGCTTCTTCAGATCGGTGCTGGTCATATCCAGCATCTGGAAGGAAGTCGGCTGGAGCAGCATCATTTATATCGCAGCCATTGCAGGGGTAGATCCGCAGCTTTATGAAGCGGCAAAGGTAGACGGAGCGGGCCGGTTCAGACAAATGTGGAGCATTACGCTTCCGAGCATCAGCTTTATTGTCGTCATTCTTTTTATTTTGAATATCGGGCATATTTTGGATGCCGGCTTTGAACAAATCTTCCTGCTTTATTCTCCGCCCGTATACGAGGTAGCGGATATTATTGACACTTATGTTTACCGCAAAGGCTTGCTGGATCTGCAATATTCTTTCGCAGCAGCGGTCGGGCTGTTTAAAGCGGTGATCGCGCTTATATTGGTCGCGGGCGCAAACTATGTCGCGAAAAAGCTGGGACATGAAGGAATATGGTAGGTGATACAGAATGAAAGATTCCACTGGCGGCAAAATATTTAATGTCGTGAACTATTCTTTATTAACTGTGTTGACATTGACATTTATCGTTCCATTTCTAATCCTGCTCTCGACTTCGCTAGTCAGTGAACAAGAGCTGATCAGACGGGGAAGCTTCATTCTAGTCCCCGAAAAGCTTGATTTCACCTCCTATGCCACCTTGCTTAGCCAAGGATCGGCGTTGTACCAAAGCTATGGCATCACGATTATGCGGACAACGGCAGGAACGGCGCTCAATCTTATTTTTACCGCGATGATGGCTTACGGGCTGTCCCGCAAAACGCTACCCGGACGGAAAATCATCGTCACCCTTGTGTTCATCTCCATGCTGTTCGGCGGCGGCCTGGTGCCGACGTATTTATTAATGAAATTTCTCCATCTGACGAATACATTCTGGGTGATGATTTTCCCTTCGCTCATTAGCGCCTGGTATTTGCTCATCATGCGAAGTTTCTTTTCGCAAATACCGGAAAGCCTTGAGGAATCGGCAACACTGGATGGCGCATCGCCGCTCAGGGTGCTGGTCAGCATCATTATCCCTGTCAGTATGCCGATGCTTGCCACGATCGGTTTGTTTTACGGGGTAACGCATTGGAATGCCTGGTTTGACGCTACGATCTATATTACAAGCTCGGATCTTATGCCATTGCAGGTGTTTTTACGGCGTATCGTCCTAACGATGACCAATCAGGATCTCGACAGTTCCATTCTGCTGAATATGAAGGAACAAGCGACGCCGCAAGCGCTAAGAGGAGCGATGATTATGATCACAACGATTCCGATTATGTGCGTGTATCCGTTTCTGCAAAAGCATTTTATTAAAGGCGTGCTGGTCGGATCGGTCAAAGGATAATGAAAAGGAGAGAATACAAGATGAAGATTGAAAAAAAGGGCTACCCTGTTTTGGATTTAAGACCGGGAGCCAATAATCCGCGCAATAGCGAAGGGGCATTCCTCGATCTGAAGGACGGCCGCATCATGTTCGTCTACAGCCGGTTTACCGGCGACTCCTACAGCGATGACGCCAAAGCTTGTATTGCCTTAAGATATTCGGCAGACGGCGGGGAGACATGGAGCGGAGATACGATTATAGACGAACCTGACCGCTGGCAGGCGCTAAATATTATGAGCGTCTCCTTGCTAAGACTGGGAAATGGGGATATCGGATTATTCTATTCCCTTCGTTACGGCTGGCATGATACGAGGCTGCGCCTGTTCCGGTCCAGCGATGAAGGGAACACATGGAGCGAACCGGTCTGCTGTGTGCCGGGATTAGGATATTACGTGGTCAATAACGACCGTGTCATCCGATTATCGACCGGACGGCTTCTTGTCCCGTCCGCACTGCACAAAATGAGAACAAGTGATACGGTCGAATGGAAATCGTTCGATTCACGCGGCACTGTCTATGTGATGATATCGGACGATGACGGCTGCACATGGCGGGAAGCGGCCAACAGCATCTCCTTATCTGTCCCTTCGTCAGCCAGCGGTTTGCAGGAGCCGGGCATCATCGAACTGGCTAACGGCGCGCTCTGGATGTATATTCGAACAGATCTGGGGCGGCAGTATGAGGCTTTCTCCCATGACGGCGGGGAAACATGGTCCGAAGCAAGACCGTCGCAATTTACATCGTCCGTTTCTCCCTTGTCGATGAAGCGGAGGCCCGCGACAGGAGATTTGCTGGCCGTATGGAATCCGATTCCGAATTACCAGCTGCGTGATATCGGTAAGCATTCCTGGGGCAGAACGCCGCTTGTCGGCGCAATTAGCCGGGATGAGGGGAAGACATGGTCAAATTATTTTGCGGTAGAAACCGAGGAGGATAACGGAGGTTACTGCTATACGGCCATCCATTTCACGCCCGATGCTGTGCTGCTGGCGTATTGCGCGGGCGAACCGGAGGACGGGATTTGCCTGTCGCGCCTGAAGATGACCAAAATCAAGCTGGCCGATATCATGTGAAAAAGAGTCAATTTCACCATATACCACTGGCACTTTGATTATTAATGACATTAACTATTTTACAAGTGGACGGAAATGAATATTCAAGTGGTCGATTGGCACCTACCTCTACGGGCGTCGAATGTACGAGTCGATGGTGTACTGGGAGACGGCTAGCATCAACAGCGCTCAAGCGGAGGTAAAGCAGGAATTCGCACAGATCTGGCGAGCGGCTGAGAAGATCGTGTATCCCCACAAGTACGACAAAGCTGGCTTCATCTGCGAGATTGAAGCCAGCTTAATTCGCGTATGGCTTATCCGGTTACTTTGCGCTTCGGGTATAACTCTTTCTTTTGTGAAAAGACAGCGATCGGTAGCGCTGGGCCAGCTTGCCGACGGCAGACCTCGACAGAGCGGATGGGCTGGTCGACAGACTTTTGTTAAGCGCGCTTTTGAGTCGAGCTTTCCCGGGGTGAACGGAATAAACGTAATTTCCGTACGTCTCAAATTCAGAAAATCCGAACTGCTTTTTTCGGTTGACGCTTTTCAGAATGGCTTTAAACCACTTCGTTCCGTGCCTCGCTTCGATTTTATTCTTGAGCGACTGCAGCTTCGTTTTGTCGAACAACATGTAGTGCGTCACGAAAGAACGGGGACGTGGGGCTTTTGTTCCGAGTAGCTTGCGATAGGTGACGAAATATTCAGGCTGGCTCCAGTTTCGGCAATAGAACAGTTGCTTGCCGTCGGCGTAGAACCGGTGCGGCCGGATCAATACGGTATCGGCGTCGATAACCAAGAAATGCCGCTGGCTCGCAACGGAACTGCTGCCGAGCTTCAACAGCTGCTGGTATAACCAGCCGGATCTCTCCCATCTTTTGGAACGGTACGTGATCTGTTTTTTTCGCAGGGGGAGAACCGTACTTTCATGAATGAAGGCACAGCCTTTGAGATGGCAGACGGCTTTGATTTTGGGGCTGTCCGGCGCCACGACGAAAATCCGGCCGATGGGATGCCGCACGTATTTTCTTACACCGTCGATCACATAGGGAAGCGTGCCCAAATCTTTGTCGATGGCCGGAATGACGACGTCGATTTTGATATCAGAGTTCGAGGCCAATGAGAATCCGCTCCTTTTCATAGTCGGTTATCATCAGAATATGCTGCGCCGATCGTTTTGGGTTGGGACTGTCGACCCCTTACTTTCCCGTCGACAACCATTTTTTCAACAATGGCTCCTCGGATTTAGGGCAGATGAGCAATCCATTGGAAGTCAGGGCGACGATAAGGTCGCTAACCCCGATAATGACCGCCTTCCGGTCATCCACAAATACGAGATTTCGGGCTGCATCCATCAGATCGACCTCGCCCTGGATGACATTCCCGCTCGGATCCTGTGGCAGGTATCGCAGCAGAGAGCCCCAGGAACCGATATCGTCCCATCCACAATTTACCGGCAAGCAATAGATCGTCCTTGCTTTCTCCAGAACGGCATAATCGATGGAAAGCCGAGGCATGTCGGCGTATGCGGCATCCGGGTCTGTCGGGTTTTGAAGTAGGGGGTTGAAAAGCGCCGGCTCGCAGGATTGGATGCAGTGGGCCATGGCCTCCGGGCGGCAGACAAGGATGCCGCTGTTCCAGTAGATGCCGGGTTCGTTTATGAGCTGTGGGGCCCGTTTATCGTCCGGTTTCTCCAAAAACCGGGCGACCCGGAGTATTCCGCTTACGGAGCTTTCCTGGCCGGCATTCGGGTCGGGCGCGGTGAACAAATATCCGAAGCCGGTCTCGGCTCGGTTGGGCCGGACGCCGAGCGTTACGATCGCATCAGGCAATAAAGCTACATCCGCTGCTGCGGAGACGGCTGCAAGGAAGGCCTCCTTGTCCGCTATATATTGATCGGAAGGCACGAACGCCACCGGTTCGTCGTCTCCGGTTTGAAGGAAGCGAAAGACGGTCAATGCGATGCATGCGGCGGTATCCTTCTGCTGGGGCTCGACGATCAGCTGATTCGGCGAAAAATCGGGCAACTGTTCTTTCAACAGAGGCAAGTAGTGCCGGGGCAGCGCGATAAAGAGGCGAGAAGCGGGCACGAAATCGCGAAAGCGGTTCGCCGTCTCTTGAATCAAAGTTTGCTCGGACAGGAACGGCAGGAACTGCTTGGGCAAATCGTCGTTGCTTCGTGGCCAAAAACGGGTTCCTTTTCCCCCCGCCATAATGACGATTTTCAAGTAATGCACCTCCTAATGACAAAAGACGGACCGTGTTTTATCATTGTATGCATGTTTCAATCCTCTGGAGACGGCAGACGTACAATGGGCGGCAAGTCGAAGGTAAGGGTGCCGAATTTGCTAAAGTAATGTATTCCCAAAAATCGACCACTCACCTATATTCTGGTCATACGGGGGAAACGCAATAAAGGATTCAGTGATCAGCTGTGAGTGGCAATCCAATCATTTTTATGCGCAAGCGAAATTAATGGAACATTATGCAAAATTTTCTCGTCTATAAAGGATGAGATTGAGGGGGGGGGACTAAAAAAGGTATGTCGTATTTTAGAAAAAGTAAATTTTTTGCGGCAGGCATTCTTCTGCTGCTGATTGTGCCTGCGTGTGGACATTCTTCTTCTACTGAATCGATTTCCTTAGAACAACGCCGCGCTGAGGCGAAGAAGATTGATACGCGTATTGTTAAAGCAAGCAACGAGTTTGGCATGCATCTCTATCGGCAATTGGTTCAGACGGAGCAGAACAAGAAGAAAAACATATTCATTTCTCCGACCAGCATTTCTTTGGCGCTTGCCATGACTTACAATGGCAGCAACGGGGAAACACAAACCGCGATGGCCAAAACAATGGGCTGGCAGAACATGTCCTTAGATGAAATCAATCAGGGCAACAAGGCGCTTATTTCGCTTTTGCAGCAGTCTGGCAACGGCGTGCAAGTAAGCATTGCCAATTCACTTTGGTCGCGTAAAGGGATAGCATTTCACAATGATTTTATGAAAACCAACCAGGCGTTTTATGATGCCCAAGTAACCGAGCTCGATTTCAGCAGTCCCAAAGCCGTTGACACAATCAATGACTGGGTAAACAACAATACTAATGGGAAAATTCCGAATATGATCGAATCCATCGATCCCATGGAAGTTCTGATTCTGATGAATGCGGTTTACTTCAATGGCGGATGGAAAGAGGAGTTTCAGCCTTCCGCTACGAAAGAGGAACGCTTCAGGCTGCAGGACGGTTCTGCCAAGCAAGTGCAGATGATGGCGCAGACAGGCACTTATGAGTATTTTCAGGAGGAGGGATTTCAAGCTATCCGCTTGCCATACGGGGAAGGGCAGATGGATATGCTGATCATACTTCCGGACGAATCTTCCTCATTGGATGCCCTTTATGAATTGCTCGAGGCGGATTACAGCCGCTGGCATCAGCCGTTTGGGATGAGCAAGGGAGAGATCAAGCTTCCGCGTTTCAAGATCGAATACGACGTACCGTTGAAAGAGCCTCTCCAGGCTATGGGGATGACATTGCCATTTGACGAAGCGAAGGCTGACTTTTCCGGCATGGCACCGGTTCCACCCAACCTGTTCATTAGTGGAGTAACACATAAATCGTTCGTCGAAGTCAATGAAAAAGGAACAGAGGCAGCGGCAGTCACTTCGGTTCAAATGGCTGGGGCTTCCGCTCCGGTCGATCCGCCATTCCAGATGACGGTCAACCGGCCGTTCTTCTTCGCCATTGAAGACTGCCAGACCGGCGCATGGCTGTTTTTAGGGGCCGTGACGGAGCCATAGTTGGAATTGAAAAGGCCGGTTTAGCCGGCCTTTTCGCATAAATCCATATATTGCTGATAAGCAAAATCGTCCGCACATTGCTCGACATGCAGGAATCGGTAATGTGTTGATGCTTGGGCCTCTTTCTTCAAAGCGGCCTGGTACGTATCAAGGTCTTTTTGCGGCAACTGGGAGAGGACATCAATGAGATGAAAGCATTCATGAAAGAAAATAAAATACGGAAGTGCATTTCTACTAATTTGATAATGAGACATTACGAATTTTTCGTCTGCAGTGATATAACGGTCATAGGGAATTTGAATAAATATTTTTGCTTTTTTGCCTTTCCGGTCTAAAATAACCGAGCCGCCGTAAAAAGGGCCCCAGGAAAGATGAAGCGAGACTTTTAAAGCAGTCGGAAAACGGTTTGAAATAAGCACTAATTGATAAAGGAGCCTTTTCTCCCAAACACGAATACGAAGTTTTCTCCAATTATAGGTGAGTAACAATTTACGGAGCATCGCAACTCCTCCTTTGTTTCACCATACACTAGGGACCGCTTCTTATACAATGTTAAAATCTGCATTTCACCTGAATCCGAATAATTGAAGTATTTTTCACAAAATAGAAGTCAAGACTAAGGATGAGGTGAAGCCCATGTCTGTTCTAATCATTTTAGGCAGCATATTAGTTCCGTTACTCATGGCCTATTGGCATAAAAGATGGAGTCCGATCCGACATGCATTTAATGTCGCCTCGCTTATTATGGGGCTTGTTTTCGGAAATATCGCAGCTATATCAGTGTATCGCATAATTAGAGACCAAACTGTTTTTATGACGAAAATCCATGGCATCTTCATTAACCCGTTCTTTCTTGCAGCAGGCGCTTACCTCGGGGTCTACATTCTCTACCGCTTGCTGATGTTCACGATGAAGGCTTATAAGGAAGACCGCTGAAGATACTCCTTCAATGGCATAGACTACTTTATCGCGCAAATCGAAAACATCGGCGTCCTGCCATAGGCTATTTGCTCATCTTCTGTATAAATGTCGGCATCAAAACCGCCGCCCAGCTCGACTAATTTGAATCCGGCGCCGTAAAGCGCCTGCTCGTCCCATTGCGGGCGCTGCTTGAAGGTGAGCGGAAGCTGGCGCGATATATCGTTCCCTTCTTTTTCTAACTCCGCGCTTTCCTTAACATTGAATCCCATCGCTCTTGCCTGCTCCATACCTTCCTCCACTTTTGCTGCAGCTTCCGGATTTGTTAAATGCGCATTCCAATTGGCATCGAAAATGACGGATCTGCCGCCCGTTTTCAACAGCTTCGCCCAAAGGCGGTACACGCTTTCCGGATCGCGCAGCGTCCACGTTACATTGCGGCTAATAATCACATCGAAGCTTCCCTCCGCGAACGGAAGATCATGCAAATCGCTGTTTATAAATTTAATGCTCGCTTGTGCTGCCTGAGCGTTTTTATGGGCATTCTTGAGCATTTCCGGCGAAGAGTCGACCGCCGTTACCGTGTGGCCCATCCCGGCTAGCAAAATAGCGAAGAACCCCGGACCCGTACCGACATCCAGTACTGCCTGATTCGGCGTTGGTCCGATCTGCCGCTCTATGAGCTTCATCCAGGCTTGCTTCTTGAAACCGTTCATTTCCTTGGCGATCACTTCGTCATACAGCTCCGCGCCGTTGTCCCAATATTTTTGTTGGCGTGTCTTTAAATTCATATGGTTCCCTCCGTTAAATGACAGGCTCGAAAAATAAATTGCGCTTTCCATCGTCAACGTATATATTAGTAAATATTACGATTTAATTCCCGAAAGCTATTTTATCAACAAAGAGATTCGTAATCAACTATTTTTTTAGTGGAGGCCATTATGAAGAAATGTTGGAAAGCGGGCACAAGTCTATTACTTGCTGCTCTAATGTTATGGGGATGCGGCCAAGCGCCGGCAGGGAATAACCAGGCGGAGCCGGAAGGTCCCGTTGCGAAACAAATTACAGTTGCGGTTGCCCAAGATATCGAAGCCGGGAAGCTCGATGCGGCAAGCTACAACGGACTTATGCAAGCTTATCCGCTCGTTTATGACGCGCTTGTTGAATATGGGGCTAAAGGAGAAAACTTGTCGGGGCTGGCCGAAAAATGGGACATATCGGAGGATGGCAAAACATACACATTCCATTTACGCAAAAATGTCCAATTTTCCGATGGAACGCCGTTCAATGCAGATGCGGTAAAGTTCTCAATCATGCGCTGGGCAAATAAAAAGGACCATGAATCTTTCCGTACGTCCAAAAACATCCAAAATATCGAAGTGAGCGATGAGTATACTGTGAAGCTGACGTTCAGCGAAGCCTATTATTTGACCTTGACGGAGCTAACTTATGCCAGACCGTTCCGTATCATGAGCCCGACCGCAGTGGAGCCGGCAGGCGATCCAGACGGGAAGTTTGTCAAAGCGATCGGTACCGGAGCGTGGGTAGTATCGGATTATAAGCAGGACGAGCAAGCCGTTTTTACGCCAAATCCGAATTACTGGGGAAGCAAGCCCAAGCTGGGCAGGCTGGTGTTCAAAGTGATTCCCGACCCACAGACGCGCGTGCTTGCGCTGCAAAAAAACGACATCCAGCTGGCCGGTGGCTCCTTTGGCAAAATACCTGTCGAAAGCTTAAGCCTCTTTAACAGCAGTAAAGATGTCGCGATGAAGCAAATTGACGGCACGATCACTTACTTTTTCGGTTTTAATAACGACAACAATATATTGCAGGACGTAAATGTCCGTAAAGCGTTAAATTACGCCATTAACAAACAGGATATCGCAGAGAAGCTCCTGAACGGGATCGGCCAGCCAGCTAAAGGCCTGTTTCAAAGCACGGTTCCTTATGTAACGAAAGATAACGAAAAGGGTTACGGCTACGATCTCGATCAGGCGAAAGAGCTGCTCGGCGCCGCCGGCTGGAAGGATACTAACGGTGATGGGATTGCCGACAAAGCGGGCAAGCCACTAACACTCTCACTCGTCCTGCAAACTGAGGAATATCCGGAATGGAAAGCGATCGGCGAAGCGGCGCAAAGCGACCTCGCTAAAGCCGGCGTCCAACTGGAGCTGAAAGTGCTGGAGAAAGGCGCCTATTACGATGCCCTGTGGAAAAACAAGAACTACGATCTTATCGTCTACCGCACCTATGAGGATGCGTACAACCCGTACGGCTTTTTAACGTCGCTGTTCTATGCAGCGGACAAAAAGCCGGTGCTGGGCTACGGAGACGGGTATTTCAACGAATTGCTTGACAAGGTGCAATCGTCAACGAGCGAAGAGGAGCGTCAGCAGCTTTATACTGAGATTTTCGGTCTCATTCACGATCAAGCGTTGGTACTCCCGGTATTTGCTCCCTATGAAATTTTGCTCAGCAGCAAGAAGATAAAGCCGTTTGAACTCGGAACAACGCAAAGCCGTCCGGTCGTATGGGAAAAGCTGGACATCAATCTGTGAGCCGAAAATGAACCATTTTATAAAAAGGATTTTATGGGCGTTTCCGACGCTGCTTGGCATATCGCTTATCTGCTTTCTCCTGCTGCAGCTCGTTCCCGGCGAGCCTGCAGAGCTGCTGCTGCGCGGGCGCGGCATCGAACCGACGGCAGAGCAAATCGCCGATTACCGCAGCCGGCTCGGTCTCGATCGCCCCTTGGTCATGCAATACTTGACATGGCTGCTCCATGCGCTGCAGCTTGATTTTGGCACCTCCTTCAGAAGCGGGCTGCCCGTAACCGGCGAACTTCTCTCGCGGCTGCCGGCCACGCTGGAGCTGCTCGGATTTTCATTTGCGCTGACGATGGCTGTTGTGATCTTGGCCGGCTTTTTGTCTGCCCTTTACAAACAGACTTTGTTCGATCAGCTTGTCCGAATGGTGTCGATTGCCGGTTTATCGCTGCCTTCTTTCTGGCTGGGGCTTATTCTGCTTTATTTTTTATCCGTGCGGCTGCAATGGTTTCCGCTCATGGGGCGGGGTGGCATTGCCCATCTCATTTTGCCGTCGTTCACGTTAAGCCTGGGCATCATGGCCCAATATGCCAGGTTGTTCCGCTCGAATGTGCTGGAGGTGCTCGAACAGCCTTTTATGAAAGCGGCGCGGGCAAAAGGGATCAAGCGCAAGTGGCTGTACGGCAGGCACGCCTTTCGCTCCTCCTTGATCCCGCTTGTAGCGATCGCCGGGACGAGCTTCGGCCAGTTTTGGGGAGGCTCGGTCACTGTAGAGGTCATTTTTTCATGGCCTGGGCTGGGCAAATATATGATGGACTCGATATCGGCAAGGGATTATCCTGTTATCCAGTCCTACATCTTTCTGCTTTCGCTCCTGATGCTGCTCGTCAACATACTTACAGACGCGGTGTACGCGCTTATTGATCCAAGGATTCGGTTTAAAGGAGCGGATAAATCTTGAGAACAGTTCCCGTTCCACAGCAAAGTCACTTAAGGCTCGCCCTCGCGAAATTGCGCCGAAACCGGCTGGCGATGAGCGGTTTGCTTATAATTGTCCTGATCTCGGCAGCGGGCGCGCTGGCACCCGTCCTCGCTCCGTATGATGCGGCGGCAATCAATTTGGCGGACAAATTGCAGCCTCCCAGCTATGCTTATCCGCTCGGTACCGATCACTTGGGCCGGGACATTTTCACGAGAATGCTGCACGGTATTTTGACTTCGCTGTACATCCCTTTTATAACGCTACTTATCGTTGTCGTTGTCGGAGTCATTGCCGGAGCTGCAGCGGGCTATGCCGGGGGCAGAACTGACGTGGCCATCATGGGTGTGACTGAGGTGTTCTTGTCGTTCCCGAGCATGCTTTTCGCGATGGTGATTGCAGGCTTGCTCGGCCCGGGCCTTGTCAACACGATGGTCGCACTGTCGCTCGTCTGGTGGACCAGGTATGTGAAGGTTATCCGCGGGATTGTCCTTTCACTTAAGGAAAAAGAATTTATCGCCGCAAGCCGGTCAGCCGGCACACGGTCTATCGGGATCGTAGTCCGTCATATTTTTCCTAATCTATATTCGACCATATTTGTCATGGGAACACTGGATATGGGCAGAATCGTTCTGGCCATGTCGGGACTGTCCTTTCTCGGCTTGGGTGTACAGCCGCCCGAACCGGAGTGGGGCGCCATGCTTGTGGACGGCCGAAATTACATGCAGATCGCCCCGGGACTGCTGCTGTACCCCGGCCTGGCCATCATGCTGGTGACACTCGCATTTAATTTGCTTGGCGAAGGATTGCGCGATGCGCTGGATTCGCAGGATTCAGAATTAAAGAAGAGGCAGCAGCAGAAGGGGAGCAGCCTCTTACAAACCAGCGGCGATCTAACCGGTGGGGGAGGGCAATCAGGCCATCATGATCCGAATTCAAGCTTGACGCCAGAGCCTGCGCTGCTTCGTGTGGAGAAGCTGACGGCCGTATTTCAGCGAGACAGCCAAATCACCCCAATTGTTAAGGGGATCAGCTTTCAGGTGCATGCCGGCAAAATTTTGTGCTTGATCGGCGAGAGCGGATCCGGCAAAAGCATCACAGCGTTATCTGTGCTTGGCCTGCTTGAATCTCCCGGGTACGTTGTGGCAGGGGAGGTGTGGCTGGAAAATGCCAATTTGCGTACATGGAGCGAAAAGCAGCTCCGCACCATCCGCGGCAGCGATATTGCCATGATCTTTCAAAATCCTGGAGCGGCACTAAATCCGCTGCTCAAAATAGGCGTTCAACTCGTAGAAGCCATTTTAAGCCATAGCAGCATGACTGAAGCCGAAGCAAAAAAGCGGGCAAGCGCCAGCCTACGCCAAGCGGGACTACAAGCGCCGGACAAAATCATGGACCGTCACCCGTTCGAGCTGAGCGGGGGCATGAAACAGCGCGTGATGATTGCCATGGCCATCTGTCTGCAGCCTAAAGTGCTGATCGCAGACGAGCCGACGACGGCTCTGGACGTAACGGTCCAGGCGCAAATATTAACGGAGCTAAGACGATTAAGGGACGAACAAAATACCGGAATTTTACTCATCACGCATGATATTGGCGTTGTGGCGCAAATGGCGGATGAGGTCGCTGTCATGAAGGATGGCGTCATAGTCGAATATGGCGATGTGCAGCGCATTTTCGAGCAGCCTGCTCATCCCTACACGCAAGCTTTGCTGCAAACTGCGCTGCGGATTTCAGCAATCAATGGAGGAAAAAAGCTATGAGCTTTCTGACCTTGAACGGCTTGAGCAAGACGTTTGCCCGCCGCCCGCAAACAGAGCCAGTCGCCGCACTTGACGGCATATCACTCATAATGGCGAAAGGCGAGTCGCTCGCCGTCATCGGCGAAAGCGGCAGTGGAAAAAGTACGCTGGCCAAAATTATCGCCAGGCTGGAAACAGCGGATGCCGGCAGCATTTATTATAAAGGAAAAGATATTTCCTCCTTGACTCGCGATATGGAGAAAAGCGTCCGCCGCAACATCCAGATCATTTTTCAAGATCCGGCAGCGGCTTTAAATCCCCGCAAGACCGTCAGGGAAATACTCGAAGAGCCTTTGCGCAATTTCGAATCGTTTGGCCGGGAAGCGAGGCTCGCCCGCATCGCGGAGATGCTGGAGACCGTGAAATTAGCTCCGCATTACCTTTCGCGCTATCCACACGAGCTAAGCGGCGGCCAATGCCAGCGGATATGTGTAGCGCGGGCGCTAATTTGCCGGCCTGAGCTGGTGCTGTGCGATGAGCCGGTTTCCAGTCTGGATGCATCCTTGCAAGCGGAAATTATAGCATTGATGAAAAGACTGAAAGAGATATTCGGGCTGTCTTACTTGTTTATTTCGCATAATCTGGCTGCAGTAGCGGCATTATGCGACCGTGTGGCGGTCATGTATTTGGGGCAAATGATGGAAATATTCCCGGTTCATACGCTCGGGCGCCGCCCCAATCATCCATACACCCAGTTATTGCTCGCTTCAATGCCTGTCCCGGATCCTCGCCGGCGCCAGTCGTGGAATGGGCTGTCTCAGTATACGCCGAAGGAAGAGGGCGGCTTGTCCCGGGGCTGCAAATTTTATCACCGCTGTCCGCTAGCGGAGCCGATTTGCCGAATCGAGAAACCTCCGCTTCTGGCCATGGGCGAAGGCCAGCTTGTGGCATGTCACTACACTGACAAGATGATTTGATTTAAATAGCGGCAGTCTGCGGCTTTATTTCCCGCCCGCAGGCTGCCGCTGTCTCATTTCTATCTACCCTCCGCTTTATCCCCGCGCAAAGCCATACATGTGCTTGTCGCATGAGCCACCAGCGAACGGCTCTCATCATATATGCTGCATTCCACCAGGCCAATTGTGCGCCCGCGCTTGATGACACGGCCTTCCGCGCGAATTACGCCTGACCAGACCGGTTTTAAGTAGTTTATTTTGAGCTCAATCGTTGTAAAGGTCTCATCCGCCTCAAGCGTCGTTGAGAAAGCAACCCCAGTAGCCATATCCGCAAGGGCGCTAGTAATGCCTCCCATCAACGTGCCTTGCGGATTCGCATGCTGCTCCGTCACATTGAGCTCAAACGCAATAAAACCCGGCTCTACAGCGACCGGGAAAAACCCGAGAAACCGCTCGGCAGGCGATAATTGCGTCCGATTTTTGACTGCCTCGCAATAACGCTCGTAAAACTCACTCATTCCAAATAAGCCTCCCAAATGAAAACTAATGATCAAATGTCACCGTAAACCCATCACTGTCAGTATATCATTTGCCGGATTCTCTCCGCTAATGACAACTGTCATGAATTCACCTAGGACGTTTAAGGTTTATGTAAGGTTCGGATTACATTGCTTTAAGGTGCGGCCTTTATGATTAAATATGCAATCATTATCCCTATCAAAAGAAGGAGTTTCTCCATGAAAACGATTCTGGAAGCCAAGAACGTGACCAAAACATTTGGAACAAAAGGAAATGTATATACCGCTTTACAGGAAATCAGCCTGGAAATTAAGGAAGGAGAGTTCGTTGGCATTATGGGGCCTTCCGGAGCAGGAAAATCTACGCTGCTGAACATTTTTTCGACAATCGATACACCCACCTCCGGCGATATTACGATTGACGGGCAAAATATTGTAACGATGAATGAAGAGACGTTGTCCGACTTTCGCCGCAAAAAGCTGGGCTTTATTTTTCAGGACTATAATTTGCTCGATACTTTAACGGTCAAGGAAAATATATTGCTGCCGCTTGCCTTGTCCAAAACAGCGCCGGCTGAAATAGAAGAACGGGTCAATCAAATAGCCGAATTGTTCGGCATCGCGCAAATTGTCGATAAATATCCGTACCAGATTTCCGGCGGACAGAAGCAGCGTGCCGCAGCTTCGAGAGCGATGATCGCCAGTCCCAGTCTTATACTCGCTGACGAACCGACCGGCGCGCTTGACTCCAAATCGGCCGCAAGCCTGCTGGAAAGTCTAAGTAAACTGAATGTTTCCCAGGCATCCACTATTTTGATGGTGACTCATGATGCCTATGCTGCCAGCTACTGCAAGCGGGTCATCTTTATTAACGACGGCCGGCTGTTCAAGGAGCTGCATCAGCGGTACAGCACCCGCAAACAATTTTTTCAACAAATCTTGGAGGTTCTGTCGCTCTTCGGAGGTGGGCATCATGACGTTGTTTAGCATCGCCGGGAAAAACATCAGAAAAAACTTTACCCAATATTTTTTATACTTTATATCGATGATTTTTAGTATCGTCATCTATTTCACATTTGTGTCCTTGAAATACGATCAAACGATCCAAGCAGCAGGAGAAGGTTCCGCTAAAATTAATTCCGTGTTCAGTGCCGCGGCTGTCGTCCTCATTATTTTTGCAGCGATTTTCATCTGGTATTCAAATGCCTTCTTTATCCGCAAACGCAAAAAGGAAGTAGCGTTATATTCGCTGCTCGGTGTGCGCAAAAAGCAGATCGGCCGCATGCTATTTTATGAAAATTTTTTGATGGGCACACTCGCCTTAATTGTGGGGATCTTACTTGGTTCGCTGTTAAGCCGCTTCTTTGTGATGATTTTGATGCGGGTGATGGGCTATGAGGAGGCTATCGTCAGCTTTACCGCTTCGACGGCCGCTATCGTCAATACCTTTATTGTTTTTATCATCATTACGCTCATTACGTCCATTCAAGGCTACCGGCTGATCTACCGTTTTAAACTAATCGAGCTGTTTCATGCTGATCAGCAGCACGAGAAGGAACCGAGGTCTTCCTTGTCTATCGCCTTGCTATCCCTCATTTTGATCGGCTTTGGTTACTGGCTTGCCCTGCAAAATCTGCTGCATTCGCAAGTATGGGCGGCACTAGGATTCATGACGACACCGCTCGTTATTCTGGCTGCAGTTATTTTGGGCACCTATTTGCTGTTCAACACCCTCACCGTGACGCTGTTAAAACTATCGAGAAGAAATAAAAGAAGCTACTGGAGGGGTATGAACATCATCGGAACTTCCCAGCTGCTATACCGGATGAAAGGCAATGCCCGGACATTGACGATTATCGCCGTTCTTAGTGCCACTACACTTACGGCAGTCGGTACTGCGTATAGCTTCTACTATAATAACTACAGTTCGGTTTCGCAGCTCAATCCGAATAGTATGATGTTCATTAGTCCGGACAATAAGACAGCCGATCAGATTCATAGCATGATCCAGCAATCGCCGGAACATAAACTCGAATATGGTGAAGCGCTGACGCTGCTTGAGGTGGATACCATTACTGCGGGCTCGGAGGAACAAACCTATACCATTCTCTCCAATCAAGACTTCAACCGGATGGCAGAGCTTCAAGGGCACAACGATCGATTAAGTTTGCAAGCAGGCGAGGCTGCCGCACTTGAGCCGATGTATGTCAAAGGGCTTTCGCCGGAGTATGTTGGCACTGAAATATCAATTGCCGGAAATGAAGCGCTCGGCAAGCTCAAATTCTCAGCCCTAAAACAATACAACGTCCTGAATCAGCGATCCGTATTCACTACGATTGTCGTTAGCGATGACATGTTCGCCAAGCTGAAGCCGCATGCTCACACGAAAATTGCCCAGGCATATGCGATTACCCGGCAGACGAAAGCCAAGCAACTCACTGAGGAGATAAAAAAGCTATTGCCGGAAGAAGCCGGATTTACCAGCTTTTATGACGATTACGCCCAGGGGATGGAAGCGTCTGGATTGATGATTTTTATGGGAGGGTTTCTGGGCCTCGTATTCCTTGCAGCAACAGGCAGCATCATCTATTTTAAACAATTAACCGAAGCAAATGCGGACAAAGCCCGTTATCACATCTTATATAAAATTGGCGTTAATCGCCGGGAAATCCGGGCAACCGTTGCAAAGCAAGTGCTGTTTATCTTTGCACTTCCGCTATTAGCGGGGCTGGCTCACTGTACGGTAGCGTTAATCGCTTTGTCCAGGCTGATCCAGACGAATCTGGTCGTTCCCGTTTTCATTTGTATGGGCGCTTATACCTGCATTTATCTGGTCTATTACGTATTGACCGTTAGCGCTTATTACAAGATTGTCACGAATACTAAATAGGTTAATCATAGGAGGATAACAATGAAAAAGGTTTTTATATTTGGTGTGATCCTTGCAGCTATTATCGCCGGTCTAGTCATCTTTATGCAAAATGTCAATCTCAATCGCTTGGGCGCTGAGCAATATTATGTGCAGCTGCAGGAGGGGGAGCGAAAGGAGGAAAAAACCGATAATGGAAAGAAATATATTTCTTACGAATATACGCTGCCAGGTTTTAATAAAGATGGCAATGAAAAAAACGTGAAGTTTACAGCTGCAAAAGAGCTGCGCCAAAATGCTTATTTAGCTGTCTATGTCAGGGATGATATTGTACGCTCTTACAAAGAAGTAACCAAGCAGGAACTGCCAGCACAGGCAAAGCAGAAGCTGGCGGCTTTACAACAATAACAGGATAAGGAGATTAATCAATGCATATTTCCAAAAAAGCAATTTCCCTTTCACTTGCCTTCACACTCGCAGCTGGTCCTATCATGTATACAGGCAGTTCATCCGCATATGCAGCAGCTGTCGACCAGCAGACCGATAAGTCCGTTGATCAAGTCAAGGCACAAGAGCAGCATTCCTCAATCCAATATTTCATTTCAGCCAAGCTGGATGAGAAGAAGATGAAGATTGAAGGCAGCCAGACCGTGACTTACCGCAACACTTCCAACGATACGTTGAAAGAGCTGGTCTTTCATACCTTTGCCGATGCCAACCGTTCGCAATCAACGAAGTCCGGCTTCTTCAAGCGGACGAATGAGCAGCTTATGAAAGAGAATCCGGCATTGAAGCCGGCTGATTTCCTGGGCGGGATTGACATTCACACTGTGAAAACGAGCGAGACAGCCTTGGCATTCAGCAACACAAACCAAGCGCTGACTGTTCAGCTGCTGCAGGAGCTTACGCCCGGAGAAGCTGTAACTGTGCAAATTGAATTTGAAGTGCAAATCCCTTACGGTTCTGGCCGCTTGTCGCATATGAAGGATATCATTAACGGCGCCCATTGGTTCCCGGTCATGTCTGTCTATGATGATAAAACCCATCAATGGGACAAAACGCCTTATAGTACGAGCTTCGAAAGCGATTATTATACGATCTCCGATTTTGAGGTGCAATTCAATGTGCCGGATTCCTATCAGGTTTTAATGCCGGGGACGGTAACTGTGGAGGAAACTGCGGAGAAGGGACGCAAAATGATTTCCGCCATTGCCGGCAATACGCGGGAATTCGTCTTTTTTGCCAGCCCGAATTATAAGGTGAGCAGGGCAACGCGTGATGGCCTTACGATAGAATATTATTATTTCGATAATGAGCCAGGGAAGGAAAAAGCTGCTGAGCAATACATCGATCAAGCCTTCCGCTCCATTACATTTTTCAATGAAAAATTTGGCCCATACCCTTATCCTGAATTCCGGATTGCGGAATCCTATGCGGAAGGCATCGCGGTGGAATTTTCCCGGGTCATTCAAATGGGCAAGCTTTCACCTGATGCCAATCCGGTACAAAATACTGTATTTATCCATGAAATTGCCCACCAATGGTTCCACGCCTTAATTGGCAACAATTCGGAGCTGGAATCATTTCTGGATGAAGGCTTTGCCGACTTTGCCACAAGCTATTTTGCCGAAAAACAAGGCGATCCGCTAAACGGCTTCAAAATGATACAATTTGACGATACGCCAATTGATATTCCAATCGCTTCCTCCAATACGGAGGTCGGGGACATGGCCAATCCGGTCTTTTATGACAAAGGGCGTCAGGCGATTTATCAGCTTTACCGTATGGTAGGGGAGAAGAAGTTCGATGCGTTTATGCAAGCTTACTTTAAGCGGTATGTGCACCAAAATGCCTCGATTGAAGGACTGCTGCAAACCATTGAGGATGTGCTGGGCAAGCAAGTGCGCAATGAGATGCAAACTGCCTTATATGAGCCTAATTTTGCGCTGGAACCTGAATATCAGATGACGGCCGAGGAGAGAATCGCCTATTTCCGCGAGCAGCTAAAGACGATCTATCATACTTCCTTTGCCCAAATTGCTGACCTGCTGCAAGAGACGATGAGCCGGGTGATCGATAAAGCACTTCAAGGGGAGCCGCTGACAATCGTGACCAGCGAGCCGGCAAGCTCCGCAGAAAAGCATCAGCAGAAGCAACTGCTGCAGCAATTGCAAGATTCCTTGCTATTTTTGGGGCTTCAGCCAAAAGTGATTTCTGAACGGCAAGCGATCAAAAAACAGCTTACCAAAGAACTGGCCGGCAGCAATCTGATTGTCCTTGGCAATGCAAAGTCAAATGCGCTCATTCAAGCCCTAAAGCCAGGCATCATCCAGCGTTCCAAGCTAATCGGCTTCGACTGGAAACAAAAAATGAACAAGCCGTCAACCTTTGGCGCTTATGTAATTAAGCATCCATATAATCAGAAGCGGCTGCTGCTGCATTACTACTGGAACGACAAGGCACTCGATCAGGGAACTGCCAAGCTCATAGCGGTTCAAATGCAAAAAGTGCTGATGTTTGGCGCCGACTTCTATCACTATTATGAAATAAACAAGAAAGGCAATGTTATCGCAGAGAAGAAAACGGCCAATCCGCTGGCAGAGCTCTTCGGAGAATAGGAAAGAGCAGCTTTTCAACGAACAGCATGTATAGTAACGTATAGGATGGGGAAGCTAAGGGACTTACAGCGTCTTGCGGCTTCTCCATTCGCTGCAAAGGAGGCAAAAATCTGTGACCTTTAATCATTCCATCCTGATCGTAGAAGATGAAGCCGATATTGTGAAGCTGCTGCAGACCGTGCTGCTCAAGGAAGGTTTTGAACATGTGTATGCGGCTGCCACGGCAGAGGAGGGCTGGCTTGAATTTCAAAAGAGGAAGCCCGACATCGTCATCCTCGATATTATGCTCCCCGATGGAGAAGGATATGACGTATGTAAAAGAATACGCAGCGTTTCCAACGTACCGATTTTCTTTTTATCCGCCAAAGCCGACGAAATCGATAAAATATTGGGCTTCGCGATTGGCGGCGACGATTATATTACAAAACCGTTTAGTCCGAAAGAAGTCGCTTACCGGATAAAAGCGCGTTTTAGAAGAGATGATTTTGCCCAGGAAGCCGGACAGGTAAAGCCGGTTATTAAAGCCGGTCCCTTTGAATATGACGAACAAAAGATTGAACTGAAGAAGCTCGGTGAAATTATTGAACTAAAGCCGAAGGAGCTTGGTCTCTTCATCCATTTGCTGAAGCATCCCAATCAGATTATTAGCAAGGAAAGCTTATATGACCGCGTTTGGGGCGAAGAGGTTTTTGGCTATGATAATACGGTAATGGTTCACATTCGCCGGCTTAGAGAAAAGATCGAAGCCGATCCTTCCGCGCCGCAGTATTTGGTCACAGTGAAGGGCTTAGGCTATAAGCTCGTTATAAAGGATGAATAGCCGATGAAGTGGAGGCTGACCGGAAGATACCTGCTATCTGTAGTGCTGATCGTGATCATCGTCGTAGTGATGAATATGACGGTGGCAGCAGGCTTGCTAATCCTGCAAGCGCTTGACAAAAACCCCCTTTTCGACCGGGAGGGTGCCTCATCTGAAGCAATCACCCGCTCCTTTACACAGTATATTGTCCCTGCAGCTTCCGGTATCGCAATTACCGAACAAGGTAAGGAGGTGCTGCAGCACAATCAGGCATGGATCCAAATTTTAGATGAAAGTGGAAACCAGTTATATAGCTACCAAGCTCCAGAAGAGGCAAAAGCCAAATATACCCCCCTGGATATTATTCACATCTACAAATATTTAGAAATTGATACCTCAACCGTGTTTGTTGGCGAAAAGGAGCTCCAAAATCACCGCTACAGCTATCTGATTGGCTTTAAAGATCCTAACTTACGGCGGTATGTTGTTACACTTGATTACCGGACACTCAGTCAAGCGTTCAAAACCGGAAGCCTTATCTTGATTATTATTGACGGATTGATTGCACTATGCATCGGTTATCTGTTCAGCAAAAGACTGACTCAGCCACTCCACATACTAATTGATGGGATTAGGCGGTTGGCTAATAAAAATTACAATTTTCACTATAAGCCGAAAGGGGTCTATAAAGACGTCTTTCATAATGTCAATTTATTGTCTACAGAGCTGCAAGCAAGCGAGCTGGAACGAAAAAAACTGGATCAAATGAAAGAAGAGTGGATCGGCAACATTTCTCATGATATTAAAACGCCGCTAGCGTCGATCCAAGGCTACGCAGAAATGATGAAGGATAAGGATTACCAATTTACCGTCGAAGAAATGAGAGATTATGCCGAAATCATTGAACGGAAAGCGCTGTACTTGAAGGATGTCATTGAAGACTTGAATTTATCTACACGCCTCAAAAATAAAGAGCTGACGCTCAACACAAAAAATGTTAATCTTGTAAAACTCATTCGGAATACGGTTATCGACACTCTTAATGATTCCCGCTACGCCAATCGCACCATTGATTTTCAGTGCAGTAGTGAAGTCATTAAACTTAACGTAGATGAAATACTTTTTCGCAGAGCGATCAGTAATTTGATCTACAATGCGATCGTACACAATGATGAAGCTGTAGCAATACAAGTCAGTATAGAACTGAATGATAAGCTGATCACGATCCGGATTCTCGATAATGGCAAAGGCATTCATCCAGACGAGCTCGATCGCCTATTTGACCGTTATTACCGCGGCACCAATACCGGGGAGCTGCACAAAGGCTCGGGACTCGGCATGGCCATTACGCGTGATATTATTCACGCCCATGGCGGGGAGATTGATGTGGATAGTAAGTTAAATGCAGGGACATGTATTGAGATTAGAATGAAAATAAATTAAAGCTGTCGCGCTATTGCGCGGCAGCTTTTTTTCTCATCGAATGCCAGGACAAAGAAATATCCTAAATACCAGTGACGGTTACTTGCTATCCTTCAATTAAAAACCTTTATATTGAGGCTCTTCATTTTCCAATTGTTGAACTCGGCCTTCCACTTGTTGTACGATCTGATCTGTCTGTTGAGCCGCACTCGTAAACATTGTTTTGGCCTCTTGATTTTGGGTATTCAATGCAAATTGTTCAAGGCTGGCTTGCGCGCTTTTCAAAGAAGCAAGGCAAGTTTTAACTTGGGATGCTACTGTCACCTTTATCACCTCCTTTCCAAGTGAAATGGAAGTATTACCGGCTATCACTTGCGCAGTTGACTTAAAATATTGTTTAACAGTTGCCCGTAGAACATACAAGGGAAAAAATGTCTGGTCGAACTTCCTTAAGTGGAAAAGTCTTATTAGTTTGTTATTGGCCATTTGGACAAATAATTTGAGTGTTAATGAAAATCTGCTGATTGGAGGAGGATCAAGTTGTGCCGGATTGGTTAGAAATTACACTGCGAACATTATTGTCAGTCGTTGCGCTTTTTTTAATAACGAAATTGCTGGGCAAAAGACAAATTTCTCAGCTTTCGTTCTTTGAGTACATTACTGGGATTACGATTGGCAGCCTGGCCGCTTATACTTCATTAGATATGGAAGATAAATGGTATTTGGGTTTGGTTGCCTTAGGTGTTTGGGGTGCTGTATCTTTCGGCATCGAATTTTTGCAAATCAAAAGTAAAAAAGCCAGAAATTTCATCGATAGCCGAGGAACAGTGCTGATTAAGGAAGGTAAAGTTTTAGAGGATAATTTGAAAAAAGAACGAATCTCAACTGACGAATTGTTGGAGAAGATTCGCGGAAAAAATGCTTTTAAAGTAGCGGATGTCGAATTTGCCGTCATGGAACCAAGTGGAGATGTTAATGTGCTGCTTACTAGGGAAAACCTGCCATTAACGCCAAAACATCTGGGAATTAAAGTCGGACCCGAACAAGAACCGCAAACGGTTATTATGGATGGAAAGATTATGGATGAGCCGCTGGCAACAATCGGTTTAAATCGAAATTGGTTAAATTGTGAGCTTGATAAAATCGGCGTAACCGTCGAAAATGTATTTCTTGGTCAAGTCGATTCGTATCAACAGCTTTATGTCGATTTGTATGACGATCAAATTAAAGTGCCTGCACCAAAAGTCAAAGCAACGCTGTATGCCTCCTTGAAAAAATGTGAAGCCGATCTGGAGCTGTTTGGCTTGGCAACCCAGGACGAAGAGGCAAAAAAAATGTATGAGCAGTGCGTAAAGGAATTACAGAGTATCCTTGCGGATGTAAAACCTCTGTTGCATCATTAAGACCTTTTATGAAGGAGGGAGCTGAAGTTCTATGGCCAATAACAAGAAAAAAATGACTCCGGTTCAGCAGGAATACCAAAAACTTGCGAAAAAAAGAGAACCCGCCAGGCCGGTTTTTAAAAACTGTTTAAAGGCCTTTTTAGTTGGCGGTACGATTTGTCTGATCGGGCAAGGGATACAGGAAATGTTTGTTCATTGGGCGGGATTTAATGAAAAAGAAGCGAGCAATCCGACCGTTGCCGTCTTAATTTTAATTTCCGTCATTCTTACCTGTACAGGGGTTTACGATAAGATGGCACAGTGGGCAGGAGCTGGTACTGCGGTTCCGGTTACGGGATTTGCCAATACGATGGCTTCTGCGGCGCTGGAGCATCGAAGTGAAGGAATGGTTTTGGGCGTCGGAGGAAAAATGTTTAAAATTTCCGGTCCGGTCATTGTGTTCGGCGTCGTTGCGGCATTTATAATCGCCATTCTTCATTGGATTTTTAATCCCGGGGCCGTAAAGGGAGGGGCTTAATTATGCTGAAAGGCCATCAGAGTTGGATTTTTGAGAACCGCCCCTCCATTATCGGTGCGGCAACTGTCGTCGGTCCATTTGAAGGTCAAGGGCCTTTGGCTGAGGATTTCGATATCATTCATGGGGACATCTATTTGGGACAAGATAGCTGGGAAAAGGCGGAACGTACCCTGTTGGAAGAAGCAGGCAAGCTTGCGATCGAAAATGCGGAACTCACGCAAGAACAGATCAATTTCTTTATCGGCGGCGATTTGATGAACCAAATTACGAGTACCAGCTTTGCAGCGCGTACATTGACCGTTCCTTATATCGGTGTTTTCGGAGCTTGCTCTACATCTATGGAGAGTTTGGCACTGGCTGCCAACCTCGTCAATTCGCGCTCGGCCAAATATGCGTTATCAAGTGCATGCAGCCATAACGCCACCGCGGAAAAACAATTCCGTTACCCGACCGAGTATGGTTCGCAAAAGCCGCCAACTGCCCAGTATACCGTTACCGGAGCGGGAGCGAGCGTCGTTGCCCATAAAGGGGATGGTCCATACATTACTTCCGCGACAATTGGCCGCATCATCGACATGGGAATAACGGATCCGCTCAATATGGGAGCCGCAATGGCTCCGGCTGCTGTAGACACAATTCAGGCTCATTTTCGCGATTTTCACATTGAACCAGGTTATTACGATCTGATTGTGACAGGCGACTTGTCCAAGATCGGGCATGAAATTGCCCGCGATTTATTTCGCAAACATAAAGTGCCGATGCAGCAGACCGAATTTAAAGACTGCGGAATGATGATTTACGATTACGATAAACAGTTGGTTCAAGCTGGAGCGAGCGGTTGCGCTTGCTCAGCGGTCGTTACTTATGGTCATCTGCTGAAAAAATTAAGAAAGAAGGAATTGCAACGAATTTTGGTTGTCGCGACCGGAGCGCTCCTTTCGCCGATTTCGTACCAGCAGGGAGAAAGTATTCCATGCATTGCGCACGCGGTTTCGATCGAAAGTGAGGAGTTGAAAAAATGATATTTCTGTGGGCCTTCTTAATTGGCGGAGCGATTTGCGTACTTGGGCAAATATGCTTCGATGTATTCAAGCTGACTCCTGCCCATACGATGACATTGCTTGTCGTTCTGGGGGCGATTGGAGACGGATTGGGGCTTTACGAACCGTTTATTAAATTTGCCGGCGCCGGCGCTTCAGTTCCGATTACAAGCTTTGGAAATTCACTTGTCCATGGAGCCTTGCAGGAATTGAAAAAAGACGGTCCGATCGGTATAGTTACCGGCATATTCGAAGTTACAAGTGCGGGGATTTCCTCCGCCATCATTTTCTCCTTCCTTGCTGCTTTATTCGTTAAGCCTAAAGGATAAAAATGGAGGGGCTGTCCAGAATGGGCGGCCCTATAACCATTTGTAGGGTTTGGGAAGAGGGAGGACACTGTGCAGAAAAATTATTCCTTAATTTGAATAATTGTGTTAGCATGATGAGTAAAAGCATTGTTAAAGATGGTGAAAAAATGGAACATGATGCTCTTGTGACTTTAAAGGAAGTTACGAAGAAATACGGGGAGCGAGTGGTTTTATCTGATATTTCGCTGCGTATAAGTCAAGGAGAAAGTATTGTTTTGCGTGGCAGTAATGGATCGGGAAAAAGCACTTTGCTGCGAATCGTTACTGGATTAATTCCGGTAACTTCGGGACAAAGGATGGTTAAGCATTCTAAATTAGCAATTGGATTTACGCCAGATCGGTTATCTAAGTTAAGGTTGACATCAACAGAATACCTGACTCATATGGGCAAAATAGCGAGTGTACCCCGAAAAGCGCTCCAAGCACGTATAGAAGAGCTTCACACTTTTTTTAATCTGGAGCAAAGCAAAAGTTTAAAGATGACGCATTTCTCGAAAGGGATGCTGCAAAAAGTCAACTTAATGCAGGCTACTATTAAAATACCCGACCTGCTCGTTTTGGATGAACCCTTCTCCGGGCTGGACAAAGAATCGATAGAGCACTTACTTGCCTCCCTGAAAAAAATTAAAGCGGGGGGAACATCCATTTTAGCCGCTGTGCATGACCCATTGCTTGTCGGTCAATTGGAGAGTCGTACATATTGGATCCGCCAAGGAAAACTAAGAGAGGAAAGAGCGGCAGTTTCCCAAAGTCCAGCGGTTATATTTTTTGAACTCGAATGCTTCTTATCCCAGGAAGCATTGCAGCATCTCACGGGTCTTTTTCCGGAAGTCGTCTGGAGGGAAGATGATAGCGGCTTAATCAGGTTTACAATTACGCAAAAGGATTATCGTGATTTTTTACTTCAATTAGTAAATAGAGGAATTGAGATTATCCACTTACAACGAAAGGAGATGATTCGATGATCTCCTTGTTTTCATTTTTGCATACTTGTTTTATGCGCTCTTATCGTTATGGGCCGCCTACCTTTATTTTTATTCTCGGTCTTATTTTTGTTTATAGTGTGGTCCCTAATCCGGTTATGGAGAGCTATGCATTTTCCGCCTCATTCCTGTTTATTGTTTCAGCCGTACTAAGCTATACGATCATTGATATCGAAACGCCAAATCAAGAATCAGTGACAGTGCTGCATTCCGGCAGTTTAGTTAAACTTTATATAGCCAAATTGCTATACAGCTGGATATTCACGATCCCTCTGGCAGTATATGCAGTACTGTTTCCGGCCATCTTTCATAAATTTGATAGGAACCCTAGCGTTGAGGAAATATTCATGTCTTTCATGTATCATTCTTCTTTGTCCTGGCTGGCAGTCTCGTTAGCTTGCTGGTTTAGTTCAAAATTCATTCGTTCCCGTGTCATGTCTTTCCTCTTGCTAAGCATTCTGATCGTCATCACCTTGAGTGTACGGGGGATCGAAAATCTATTACCTGAGGGATTGGAAAAGGCAATCTTATTATTGCCGCCTCTGGACAGAACAATGAAGGTATTGTCTGACTATGAAGGTGCAACACTTTTTATCAAACTGTTGGCTATTGGAGCCTCACTGCTCTACGGAATCATTTTAGGTGCGTTATTCTTGTACTTCATCTATAAACGTAAACTGGATTCGCCACAATCGTAATCGTTATTGAAGGTTTTCAATTGTCGAAAAGAACTTAACAAAGCGATGTTGCTAACGACAAAGAAAAGGTGGGAGAGATGAATAAAGTATTGGTCAAACCGTATATCCCTTACACATATAAGACGATGATTCCTTATTTGATTCTCGTCTTGCTGACTGATGTGGTGATCGGCTACATTTCCTACACCATGCTCATTGAATCGAGAACGGAAATGGCGGAAACCAATATTCGCACTGCGCTGGAGCAAACAAAGAACAACATGAAATACCAAATGGATGAAATACAGCGGATGTCCAACACGTTGTTCACCAGCATTTCATTCCAGGATGCCCTTCAGATCGAGGGAGAACCTTTGGACATTATGCTTAAAATGAGGGATGAAATTGTCCCCCAGATGAAAGCGCCGCTTCTACTGTTCGGGAACAATATCCGGCTGGCCCTCTATACGGTAAACGATGAGATGTTTGAGGTTTCCGGCGATGATATGTCGACTCCGATCAACAGGCGGGATTATTACGTTCTTTCTGCCAGCAGCATAGAAAACACCGAATGGTTCAAATCATTACAATCATCGAAGAAAGATAATTTATGGCTTCAGATTGATTCGGATCGGGAATTGGACAATATTTCTCATTTCCGCAAATTGATTTCATCGAGCGGTTATTCATCCGACATTGGCTACGTACGCGCGACAGCCCGGTTTGATGATCTTTTGGGCAGCAGCTTTGATACATTCCCGATTGAAGAAGGGATTAGCCTGCGTCTTATTGATGTAGCTTCTGGGGTGACGATGTATAAACGAGGGAATGCGGACGAACGAATCATCGAAGGATCCTTCTTAACGATCCGGGAAGAGATTCCCGAAACAAGCTTTGTCATAGAAACACTGGTCCCTCAAGATTACTTGAACAAGGATGCCGGCAGGATGCAGCAAACAATCGCCACCGTTTGTACGATAAGCTTTCTGGTCATGGCTTGTATCGGCTTTGTTGTCGCCCGGATTTCCGGCAAGAAAATGAAGCGAATTGTGACCTTGGTCAGATCGTTTCAGGAAGGCAATTTCTATAAGCGTATTGAATTTTCCGGAAACGATGAATTTGTCCATATCGCCGACTCGTTCAACGTGATGGCAAGGAGCATTCAAGATCTGATCAAGAACGTATACGAGCAGGGCATTCAGAAAAAGCAGGCTGAGCTTGATGCGCTCCAAGCCCAAATCAATCCGCATTTTCTCTACAATACGTTATCAACGATCGGTAGTCTGGCGAACATGGGTGAAACCCGGAAGGTCACGGTAATGGTCAAAGGTCTTGCCAAGTTTTACAGGCTGACGCTCAATCAAGGCCATGTTTATGTTTCGCTTGAACAGGAACTGGAGCAGGTGGAAGCTTATCTGGACATTCAGCGGGTTAAATATGCGAATAACTTTACGGTTTATATGGATATTGATCCGGAGATCAAAGATATCCGGGTGATTAAATTAATTTTGCAGCCGTTTGTGGAAAATATTTTTAAGCATGCTTGGTTTGGGGAAACGATAGCCATCCGTATAACAGGTCAACGATTAAAAAACAGCGTTGAGCTCAAAATCATCGATAACGGGATCGGAATGAAACCCGAAACATTGAAAAAAATGCGATCTGCCAGCCTTCATTCCGGGGGGTATGGTCTGAAAAATGTCGAGGAGCGAATCAAGCTAAGATATGGGAGTGATTTCGGTATCCGTATTGCCAGCATATATGGGGCGGGTACAACGGTACAAATTATTCTTCCTATCGATAATGCAGAGGTGAATGAGAGATGAAGATTAACATTATGCTGGTGGATGATGAAGATATCGATTTGGAATGGCTTAGGCGCAGGGTGGCGGGCAGCCAGCTTCCATCCTTGAATGTGGCCGGGACTGCCAAGAATGGGTTCACTGCATTGGAGATGATGAAGCAGGAAAGAATTGATATTATTCTCTCGGATATTCGCATGCCGATTATGTCGGGAATGGAATTTGCCAGGAAAGCGAAGGCGATCAATCCGCTTGTCCATATTATCTTTATTAGCGGGCATCAAGATTTCAGCTATGCGAAAGAGGCGATACAGTTAAGTGCCTCCGGCTATCTGCTGAAGCCTGTGGATGACAATGAGCTGCATGAAATGCTGACTGGCCTCTGCTCCAAAATCGAGAAAGAGCGGAAGCAGGATCTTTCCCTGACGGAAACGCTCTCGCTAGTGAATCAGGAGCTGCTGCTCCGCTGGTTCAATGAAATGACGCCAGGTTCGGCCGAAGCGCATATAAGCGGCTTTCTTGCCCCGTTACTGCACAGCGGCTCTGTGGTATCCATTATTGAGATCGATGATTTGGCGTGGAGAATCAAAACAATGGCGGAAGATGACAGGCGTTTGCTTACGGTTAATATTACGAATTTTATCCGTCATTTCGCTGATGAGAAAAATTTAGGAACCGTGATGACGAGCTATGATTATCATTATGTTCTGATCTCTACTGTACAGGAAGAGGACCTCACTGTATTCCTCGATGAGCTGATTCAAGCATTCAGCCGTGCTTTTCCGTTTACTTTAACGATTGGAATGGGGATGTACACAACGGAGATGGATAAGGTGCATGATTCCTACCGTCAGGCACAGGCGGCTTTAAGCATCAAATGGATACTCGGCAAAAACCGCTTGATCCGTGATGCTTCCGAGTGGTCGCCCAAACAAAAGATAGCCTCGAAGCTTGAAGAAATCGTGGAGCGGATGCTGCAGGCGATGCTGGAATATGATTTGATGACGATTGATGATTGTCTGCTTGAACTATTTCAAGGGGATAAGCCGTTATCCCAAAAAAATGACGTCTATGATCTCATTATCCGTATAACGTCGAAGCTGCATGCGGATTTACAGCAAATGAACGAAAATTTATATGAGATTGTGAAGTGGGATTCTCATCAGCCTCATATTCTATTCCAATTCGAAACGGTGCACGATATTCTTTCCTGGTTAAGGAGAAGGTTTTTTGAATTATCCGAGCTATTGTACGTAAAAAAACAAAGACAGACACGAAAGCTGATCGATGAGATTACGCAATACGTAGCGGGCAAGCTGGAGCAGAAGATAACGTTAAACGAAGTTGCCGCTCATTTTGGGTTTACACCGAATTATCTTGGCCAGTTGTTCAAAGCCGAAACCAATATTCTGTTCAGTGATTTTGTGAATGAACTGCGAATGAAACGTGTCTGTGAGCTGCTGCTTGACCCTACTATGAAAATTTATGAGATTGCAGACCGCGTCGGCTATAAGAATATGATTTATTTCAATAGACAGTTCAAGCAGTCGATGGGAATGTCGCCGGGAGAATATCGAAAAAAACAGAAGGTTTAGTCGCTTGGATGGCGGATGAAAGAATGAATGGCTCGGATCACATGGGGATTCGAGCTATATTTATATACCTCTGCAACCGGATCGTTGAATTAGTATTGGTTTTAGTTGCTCCCCTTAATGATATCGCGGACGATTCCTCTTTATAATAGCCATAGAGAGAAAAGAGAGGAGAGCAAAGATGAACCGACACAGATTCTGGGACGATGTTGTCCGGTATAGAATCCTACTGCTGATGCTGGCGCCGGCTGTACTGTTTTATCTGCTTTTTGCTTATGTGCCGATGGCTGGGATTATCCTCGCTTTCAAACATTTTGATTATGCGGGCGGCGTCTTCGGGAGTGCCTGGAATGGGCTCGATAACATTCGGTTCTTCTTTGAATCCGGGGATGCGTGGAGGGTTACCAGGAATACGGTATTATATAATGCCGCGTTTATTGTGGTGAATAATGGCCTGCAAATAATGGCAGCCATCCTGCTGTTTGAGGTCGGGGGCAAGTGGTTCCGCAAAATCACGCAATCCGTATTGTTTCTACCTTATTTCATCTCTTGGGTTGTGGTGGGCTCGATTGCGTATAATTTGTTGAATTATAACATTGGCACCGTCAATGTCTTCCTGAAAGGAATCGGTGCTGAACCGATCGACATCTATAACACGCCTTCTTATTGGCCCTTCATTCTTGTTATTGTCGCCGCATGGAAAGCGCTAGGGTATGGAACGGTGATGTATCTGGCGGCTATAACGAGCATCGATACCGAAATGTATGAAGCGGCCGAGATCGATGGAGCGAACATTTTCCAGCGTGTGATGAAGGTGACCATTCCCAACCTCTATCCGACGATCATCATTCTTGTACTGCTGGCCGTAGGCAATATTTTCCGCGGCGACTTCGGAATGTTCTATAATATGGTCGGCAACAACGGCGTGTTATTCTCCGCAACGGATGTGATCGACACTTTTGTCTTCAGGTCTCTTATTACGACGAATGAGATCGGAATGTCAGCTGCTGCAGGTGTTTATCAGTCCGTACTCGGTTTTGTAACCATTCTGCTGGTTAATTATGCGGTTCGCAAACATGACAAAGACCGCGCTCTATTCTGAACATGGAGGTCATGAAGTGAGCTCAACTGAGATTAGCTTCAATAAAAATAAAACGAAAGCTGCTGGGCAACAATTGGACCGCCAACTATTCGCTGCCATCGGTTATGCTGTGCTTGCCATCCTTGCGGTCCTGTGCATATTTCCTTTTCTGCTGATCGTCTCCTCTTCTTTGACGGAGGAGAGCGTAATCGCGATCGAGGGATTTAAGCTGCTGCCGACAGCGTTCTCTACGGATGCTTACAGCATTCTGTTCAAGTATCCCGAACAGATGATACGGGCTTATGGGGTAACGATAACGGTTACGATGGTCGGCACACTTTCAGGTTTGTTTCTGACAGCGATGACTGCCTATTGTCTTTCCAGAAAAGATTTCAAATGGCGGAATCCATTTTCCTTTTACTTTTTCTTTACGACATTGTTTAACGGGGGGCTTGTCCCCTGGTATTTGCTAATGGTGAATTATCTCCATTTGAAAGATACGATACTTGCTTTAATCATTCCTATGCTGTTCAACGTCTTCTATATTATTGTGATGAAATCCTTTATGAGCAATGTACCCGAAGCGATTATCGAATCGGCGAAAATAGACGGGGCAGGCGACTTTCTTATTTTCATTCGTCTGATCATTCCGCTCTCCAAGCCGGCGCTCGCCACCATTGGACTATTTCTTGCGCTTGGTTATTGGAATGATTGGTACCATGCCTTGCTTTTCGTATCCGATGAAAAATTGATGCCGCTGCAATATTATTTGTATAAAATGCTTGGCAACATGGATGGGATGCGAAAGGCGATGATGGAGTCGGGAGCCGTTATGACAACGAGTATTCCGACGGAAAGCTTGAAGATGGCGATGACGATCGTTGCAAGCGGTCCCATTCTGATTGCCTATCCGTTCATTCAGAAATATTTTGTTCAAGGCCTGACGATTGGCGCTGTAAAAGGATGATACCGGGGGCCAGTGCACAAGCTTGGCTGTGCGCATGCGGAAACGGATTTCGCTTGCTCAACCAGTCATTGCCGGCTTTATCCGGTTTATCAATATACCAAAAAGGGGAATTCGGGAATGCATAAGAAGAGTAAGCGGGTTATACTGGCATTTGTTGTCACATTGGTTATGATTCTAAGCGCTTGCGGAGGCGGCAACAAAGGAGCTGAGGAACTCCCGAAACCGGCCGAAAGCGCAAAACCGGCAAATAGTCCGCAGGACGCGGAGCAAGACGGGAAGTCGGATACCTCCAAAGAAGTTAAACTGAAGATGGTTTTCCTTGGCCCTAAACCGGTCGATTACGACCAGGTGTTTACGGCAATCAACGGCAAGCTCAAACAAAAAATAAATGCGACGATTGAAGCCGAGTTTCTGGATTGGTCCGATTGGGCGCAGAAATATCCGCTCAAGCTGGCGGCCAATGAAGATTTTGACTTAATCTATTCTTCCAACTGGGCCGGCTATAGCGATCAGGCATTGAAGGGGGGATTCCTGGAATTGACCGATGACTTGCTTGCGACTTATATGCCTATGACTTGGAAAGCGATGCCGAAGGTGAGCTGGGAGCAAGCAAAAGTGAACGGCAAGCTTTATATGATTCCTTCCAACAAAGGGGGATTCGTTGAGAAGCTTATTCTGTATCGCGAAGATTTGCGCAAGAAATATAACTTGCCCGAAATCAGCAGCCCTGAAACGTTTGCCGAGTATATCAAGGGGATAGCCAAGAATGAACCAGGCATTATGCCGTTCACTCCGGAAACAGGGGATTGGAAACTGCACAATCTGGATCGCATATTGCTTAAGCAAAAGAATGACTGGAGTATGCTGGATTTCGATCTTCCACTGGGTTTCAAATTGACGGATGACAAAGGACAACTATTTAACGTTTACGAAACGCCGGAGTTCAAGGAGTTATTAGCTTATTACAAAGACCTTGCGGACAACAATGCATGGTCGAAAAATGTGTTAAACAGTAAAAATGATCATATGCAGGACTTTAAAGATGGAAAAACGGCAGCGGTGACACAAAATTTGGATACGCTTGGAGCAAAAATGGCTGAGATTCGCCGGGACAAACCGGAATATGAGGTGGCATTAGCGGATCTCACTCCGAACAGCAAGAAATCAGTAGCGGTTTCTACGCAAAACGGGACGTCGGTCCATGCAACCTCCAAAAATCCGGAACGTGCCTTGATGTTTATCGACCTTATGCAGAACGATAAAGAAATTCACGACCTGATCATGCACGGTATTGCAGGTACACATTATGAGCCTGTAGGCGATGATAGGTTTGAATCGACAAGTAAAAATGCGAACTATGCGGGGTATTCCAAATGGAGCTTTGATTCTCCGTTAAACCGGGTTAATGTGTCATTCCCGCAAGAAGCTGCTGATTTGGCGAAAGTGTGGGAGGGGAAAGTGTTCCACTATCCGCTTGAAACGTTTGTATTCAACAATGCCAATGTCAAAACCGAAGTGGCTAATGTGAGCAATGTGATGCTTCGCTATGCAATCCCGCTCGAATACGGAGTCATCCAAGATATCGACAAAGGTTTAGCTGATCTTAACAAACAGATGAAAGCCGCCGGGATCGACAAAATTCAGCAGGAAATGCAATCGCAAATCGATGCCTTTTTGGCAAAACGATAAGAGGGAGTTGAGAAATATATGAATATTGAAAACGGGGTTTTTCCGACGATGATTACCCCTTTTAAGGAAAACAAAGAGATTGATTATACAGCATTAGAGCAATTTGTGGAATGGCTTATTGGACATGGCGTGCAAGGGCTATTCGCAGTATGCCAGTCCAGTGAAATGTTCGCTTTGTCCTTGGAGGAACGCGTGCAGTTGGCGAGATTTGTAGCGGAGAAGGCCGCAGGACGCGTCCAGGTGATCGCTTCGGGTCACATATCGGATGCAAATGCGGACCAGGTGGAGGAGATCCGACGGATCTCTTCCACCGGCATCGATGCTTTCGTGTTAGTAAGCAACCGTCTGGCTGCCGCCGACGAGTCGGAGGAGGTGTGGAAACGAAATGCGGAGATGATCTTATCGGCAGTGCCTGATGTCGCTTTTGGCATTTACGAGTGTCCCTACCCATATAAACGTCTGCTTTCTCCTGAACTATTGAAGTGGTGCGCGGAGACGGGGCGGTTTCTCTTCCTGAAGGATACCTGCTGTGATCCGGAGCAGCTCGAAGCCAAGCTGAATGCGGTGCAGGGTACCCGCTTAAAGCTGTTCAACGCCAACGCGGCCACGCTGCTGAAATCGCTGGATATGGGGGCGTCCGGATACAGCGGCGTTATGGCCAACTTCCATCCCGATTTGTACGTCCGACTGCTCCAATTGCAGCGGAGCCATCCGGAAAATGCGGCCCGGTTGCAGCAATTCCTCGGTCTGGCATCCGCGCTTGAACGTCAGCCTTATCCGCTGAATGCCAAGTATTATTTAAGTTTGGAAGGGCTACCGATTGGTCTGCAAGGACGTTCCGGCGGCAACGGCAGTCTGAGTGCATCGATGAAGCTGGAGATTGAGCAGCTCAGAGGGATGGAGCAGCAGGTCCGCATGATGTTTAATCCCATTAATTATATCTAAGGGGGAGTATCGAATGAGGAGAGTATCCGGATTTGTCGCCTGCATCACAAGTGCCGCACTCATCGGAGGCACATTAATCGGTTGCGCCGATACCAAGAGGGACGAGGGAAATAAGCCAAACACCCCAACAACGCCAATAACAGATAGCAATCTGCTTGACGGCGGAATAACGAACGCTACAGGCTTCCCGATTACTAAAGAACCGATCACTTTAACGGTAGGAATTGCTTACGGAGCCCATATGGGCGATATCACCAAATATGACATATGGAAGAAAATAGAGGAGAAAACAAACATAAAAATCAACCTCAAAGTGTACAGCGATGCAGAAAAAGCGAACCTGATGTTCAGCAGCCGGGATTACCCGGATATCGGGTTCAGAATGGATGCTTCCGGTCAGGCGATGGCGGATGCGATTGATGCGGGAGATATCGTCAGTATCGACGAGCTTCTGCAATACGCGCCCACCTGGAAAAAGTTTTTCGAGACGAATCCGGAGCTAAAGAAGCAAGCGCTGATGCCGGATGGCAAATTGTACGGCTTTCCTTACGCGGTATTGAACGAAACCTCCTATAATCTGCGGGATCAATGGTTTATTAACAAACAATGGCTGGATGAATTAGGACTCCAAATACCTACGACTACGGATGAATTCAAAAACGTGCTGATGGCTTTCAAAAATAATGCAGGAAAGGGCTCGATTCCTCAAAACGTCATCCCTTACTACATATTATACGGCAACAATATTGGCGGCCAATTCGATATGTACGGGACGTTCGGCGTGTATACACCAGGCAGCTATTTTATTGTAGAAGACGGCAAATACAAGTCGCAGGCCACGAATCCCGATCTTAAAGAGCCGATCAAATATATGGCCGATTTGTACAAGAACGGCTTGATCGTTCCGGAAGCGTTTACAGATGACTGGGGAAGATACTCGGCTGCCATTTCATCCACCCCTCCTTTGGTCGGTTCGATGACATCTTTTGTCGATCAAGGCCAAAATGTCAATGACGGCAAATGGTGGACTCCAATGGCGCCGCTTAAGTCGCCCAACGGCAAAGACCCGTATATCCGCCGTCAGACGAAAAGCATCTGGCCGAGAAACTTTGTCATCTTCAAAAACAACAAGTATCCTGCGGCATCGGCAAGATTGGCGGAGCTGATGGCGGATCCGGAGTGGTCTTTAACGGAGAACTACGGCAGTGAAGGCGTGATGTGGAAGAAAGGCGGCGACGGCAAATTCGAATTGCTGAATCCGACCGCCGAAGTGGCAGATGCCGATAAAGGGCTGAACAATTATGCCATAGCGCTTCTTGATGAAGATATGTTCAACAACAAGATCGTCAACGAGAATTTCGCCAAAGAAGGAACGCGTGAATGGGCGTATGTCAATATTTACAAGAAATATTTGCCGGCCAAAGACCTGAACTATCCTCCAGTGCCCAGCGGCTTGTTAAGCGACGAGGATAAGCAGAGAATGACCGATTTAAGCCAATCACTCAATGACTACATCAAGACGACGATTGCCAACTGGATTTCCGGCAAAGGCGATATCGATGCCGAATGGGATGTGTATACGAAGAAACTGCAGGATTTGGGATTGGATGAATATATGGAATTGAATCAGAAACAACTGGATGCGGCAAGCAAGCTGGGAGATTGAATCGGCAAGCCGTCCTATTGTCCGATACTGAGGAGAGGAGGGAGAAAACCATCAATCGAGTAAAAGAAAATATCGGCCTGTATTTCCTGGTGCTTCCCGCATTGCTCTATGTCATCCTGTTCGATTATGTGCCCTTATACGGCGTATTGATTGCATTTGAGAACTTCAAGCCGATCAAGGGAATATGGGGAAGCGACTGGGTAGGCTTGTATCATTTTGAGCGGTTTGTTCATTTGGATCTATTTTGGTCGCTGATTAAAAATACATTGTCTTTAAGTCTTTACTCGCTCATTGCGGGCTTTCCGATTCCAATCATCCTTGCTTTGGCGCTTAACAGTGTTCCGAGCAAGAAATTCAAGAAAGTCGTGCAGACCGTTACATATGCTCCCCATTTCATTTCAACGGTTATTCTGGTAGGGATGCTGAATGTCTTTCTTTCCCCCAGATTGGGTGTTGTCAGCCAGCTGCTCACTTCCGCCGGCTTTATTAATGGGCCCTTGATGACATTGACGAACCCGGATGCCTTTAGCCATCTGTACGTCTGGTCAGGCATTTGGCAGGGAATGGGATGGGGAAGCATTATTTACCTGGCGGCGCTATCGGGGGTCGATCCTTCCCTGCACGAGGCGGCGAAGGTCGATGGAGCCACCAAATTTCAACAGGCATGGCATATAGATTTGCCTTCTATCATGCCCACGATTGTAACTTTATTGATTCTCAGCTGCGGAGGCATATTGGGCATCGGGTTCGAGAAAGCTTTTCTGATGCAGAACTCCCTGAATCTAAGCGCCTCTGAAGTGATCTCGACTTACGTGTACAAGAGCGGATTGCTTCAATCCCAATTCAGTTTTTCTGCGGCGGTTGGGCTGTTTAATTCGGTTATTAATTTGATCGTGCTGCTGACCGTCAACAAATTGGCCAAGAAATTAGGCCAAAACGGAATTTTCTAAGCAAGCTTTGCTCCGCAAAATTATTAGGAGGGGAAAGGGTGAACAACAATGTGCGCAGAAGCAGGGCGGATGTCGTTTACGATACTGTAAACGTTGCTTTTCTGACCCTGATATTGATTATCGTGCTATACCCGTTATATTTTGTTGTGATCGCATCCTTCAGCGACCCTTCAGCTGTCGGAACGGGAAAGGTGTTTTTATTTCCCAAGGGGTTTAATTTAAACGGGTATGACTTGATTTTTAAATACAATCAATTATGGATTGGTTACCGGAACACGGTTCTGTATACGATTGGAGGGACGGCGCTCAGCGTCTCCCTTACCCTGATGACCGCTTACGCGTTCTCGCGAAAGGATATGGCAGGCCGCGGGTTTATCGTTATGCTGTTTATTATTCCGATGTTCATTCACGGAGGTCTTATCCCAACATACCTGCTTGTACGGAATTTGAATATGATTGATAATCCGCTGATCGTTATTATCCTTGGATGCGTCAGTATGTGGAATATAATTATCACCCGGACTTTCTTCCAATCGACAATTCCGCAAGAGCTGTTCGAAGCTGCCAAGATAGACGGGTGCGGGAACATCGGTTATTTTACCAAAGTGGTGCTGCCGCTCTCCAAGGCGATCATAGCCGTACTCGTCGTGTTCTCGGCAGTGGGGCAATGGAACTCGTTCTTCAATGCTCTGATTTACTTGAACGACAGAAATTTAATACCGCTGCAATTGGTGCTCAGAGAAATTCTGACCAGTCAAACGCAGATGATGCAGCAGCTCGAACTCGGTATCGGGGATCAGGATATGGCTCAGCAAACGTTTTTGGCCGAATCCGTCAAATACGGCATTATTATCGTTTCCAGTCTTCCTGTTCTTTGTATTTATCCGTTTGCCCAGAAGTATTTTGTCAAAGGCGTCATGATTGGTTCACTTAAAGGTTAGGAGGAAGGTAATGAAAGCGCTCGCGAATGAATTTGTCAAAATTTATGAATCCAGCGATCCGGCATCCATCTTCTGTTATAGCCCAGGCATTGCCCGGCTTCCATCGGGCCGGCTCGTGGCTACTATGGACCTCGGCGGCCCCGGCGTGCAAGCGCCATGCGGGAAAGTATTCACGTCCGATGACCGGGGGAAATCATGGACGCACCGGGCAGACTTTCCGTTCGTCCATGCACGGCCTTTCGTTGCTGGCAGCTCCTTGTATGTATTAGGCCACAATGGCGATCTGATGGTCATCCGCTCCGATAACGGCGGAGAAAGCTGGACGGAACTGGCAGCGCTTACGAGCGGCGGCGAACAGTGGCATCAAGCGCCATGCAACGTTCATTATGCGAACGGTTCGGTATATTTGGTCATGGAGAAACGTCTTCATTACAAGATCGAAGTGTGGGGAGTAGGCGAATTGGCGCCGGTTCTGATGCGTGGCAAAACGGACGCGGATTTGACTAGGGCCGAGAACTGGACATTCGCTTCGGAGCTTGCCTTCTGCGATGCCGTTCCTGCAGAGACATTAAATTACTTTGGCGTTCCGTTCTTTCATGCCGATCCGAAACGGTATATCGACATTGCGCCGGGCAGAGGCTGCGCCCCGGCAGGATGGCTTGAGACCAATGTGGTTCAATTCACCGATCCCGATCATTATTGGCATGATCCGAGCGGACGGACGTTCCATTTGTGGATGCGGGCCCATACGGGCGGAACCGGCTATGCCGCAATCGCCAAGGTTGTCGAGCAGGATGACGGTTCCATGATAACGATGCTGGAGAATGTCCCATCCGGTAAACAGGTGGTGTTCGTTCCTTGCCCGGGCGGACAAATGAAATTCCACATCATCTATGACGAAGTGACCCGGCTGTACTGGCTTCTCAGCACGCAAGCTACGGACAGCATGACCAGAGCGGAACAGCTGCCTGGTGACCGTTACAATCTTCCGAACAACGAGCGGTCGCGGCTGCAGCTTCATTATTCCAGCAATTGCATCGATTGGTGCTTTGCCGGCCTTGTTGCGGCAGGACCGTCGGCTAGGCATTCCCGCCATTACGCCTCGATGACCATTGACGGCGAGGATCTGCAGATCCTCAGCCGGTCGGGCGATGAGCAGGCGTACAGCGCCCATAACGGCAACTTCATCTCCTTTCATACCGTCGCCAATTTTCGTGAACTTGTGTATTAAATAACCTAAACAAAGGAGGAATTTTAATTATGAAACAACGTGCACGAAGTAAACACAGCACTTTAGCGGTCTTATTCACAGCACTTCTCGTTATGTTTGCCGGCATCCCTGTCGCATCCGCCAACAATTATAAGGATGTACTCCAGTCGCAGATTGATTATTCCGATCCCAGCACAGGCAATTACGTGGCGAGTCCCAGCCTTGTGAAGCTCTCCGACGGAACACTGCTTGCGAGCGATGATTATGGTACGCTGCATCCGGTGATCGGAACGACGCGGGTGTTTCGTTCAACAGATCAGGGGGCAACCTGGTCGCAAACAGCATCGATCGAAGGACAATATTGGAGTACGCTGTTCGAACATAACGGGGCCGTCTATTTGCTTGGAACCGACAAAGGTCTCGGTTCCATCGTCATCCGCAAAAGCACCGATGGCGGTCTGACGTGGAGCGCTGCATCTGTTCTATACGAAGAGAGTGTCAGCAATCAGTATCACTGTGCGCCTACGCCGGTACTGAATGTGAACGGACGCCTATATAAAGGATTTGAACAACTGAATCAGTGGGGAATGTGGGCCTTTGTCGTTTCCGTGCCGGAGACGGCGGATCTGATGGACCCCGCCAATTGGACCAAATCCAACCAATCCGACGTAAATCTGTACATTGAAGGCAATGCCGTAGTCGGACCGGACGGACAAGTGTGGGACGTGCTCCGCCGCTCGGTCATCAATCGTGCAGGCATATACAAGCTCGGGGCGGACAACAAGACGTTTACTAAATACGGGGAGTTCGATATGCCCGGGGGAGACGTGAAATTCACCATCCGTTACGATTCCGTATCTGGCAAGTATATCGCGCTTGTTAATGAGCATACCGATTACAATATAACCCAGAATAATCAGCGCAACGTGCTGTCGCTCTTTTATTCGACGGATCTTGTGAATTGGACGCGGGGCAAGCTGCTTATTCAAGAAGACGAAAACTTGAGCTGGGCAAATTCTGTCGCGAAAGTCGGCTTCCAATACGTCGATTGGCAATTCGACGGCGACGATTTGATCTATGTTTCCCGCACCTCGTACAACGGCGCGGACTCCAAGCATAACGCCAATCGCATCACATTCCATCGTCTGGAAGATTTCCGCAACTTTCTGCAGCCAGCCGCTTTAATCGGCGACTATTCCTTTAACGGCCACTCGGATGACGATTCGGCCCAGGGGAATCATCCGATTCGCGTAGGAACTAGCGGATATGCGGCTGGCAAGTCCGGGCAGGCGATAAATATGAATGGGACGGATTACCTCGACATGCATTACATGATTGGCAATGAAATTGCCAATGCCGATGCAGTATCGGTAAGCGTCTGGATCAATCCGAGCCAGATGCCGGCAGCAGGGAACCGCTACGATATTCTCGGCACACGTATTGATGGCGCTCAGGAAGGTCTTGAGCTTACCATTGACTCCAATGCGGTTCGGATGGGAGCTCGCAGCGATAAGACGGATGCTTACCAGAGCAAGAGCATCAGCTTTAACAATCCGAACTCATGGCATCATATCGTTGGGATCGTAGATTATAAGAATAAATCAATCAAGCTGTATCTGGATAAAGTGGAGCAGTCTTCTGGGGGAACATTCGCTTTTAACCAAAACTATTACCGGCGTTATTCCCCGTCCCAGGAGGACCGTATCGGGGGGAACCCTGACGGCGGCAGCAACTTCATAGGCAAGCTGGACGAATTGAAGATCTACCGCAAAGCGTTGACGCAAGCGGAAATCGACAGCTTGTATGATAGTGTGAACGCGGAAAGCAAAGCAGCGCCGGCCAAACCGGTGTTGTCCGATGACAATGGGCATAGCACGGGGATTTTGGGCGGAAATTACAACATCCATATGAATCTATGGTGGGGAAATAACGGTACAATCTATAAATTGTATGAGAATGACGTCTTGATCGACACCCAAACGCTAACGGATCATTCGCCAAATGCCCAATCGACGGTTACATCCGTTACCAACAAGAAGAACGGTACTTATCGTTATTATGCCGAGCTCACCAACGCATTCGGCACGACGAGAAGCGACGTTCTAACCGTAACGGTCACCCAAGCAGCGCCGGCCAAACCGGTGCTCGCAAATGACAACTGGGATGGAGACGGGAATTTCAGCATCAACATGAACCTGTGGTGGGGGACCAACGGGACAATCTATCGTCTATATGAGAACGGCGTACTGATCGATACGAAGGAGCTGACCGATCAAACGCCGAAAGCGCAATCGGCCGTTACAGCGATCGAGGGAAGGCAGAACGGTACCTATGAATATCGCTGTGAACTGATCAATTATGCGGGAACAATATCCAGCGATACGATGATTGTGCATGTAACATCTAGCCGGTGAACATCATTTGGAGATCAACCAGAATTTGTGGTTGGTCTTTTTTCATTTGTGTGATGACGGAACAGGTCACCATTTCAACAATATGGTCTCTTCTCTGCATAGAGCGCTTTCATTTCCACTGGTACAATAAAGGTAAATCACAAGCGGAGAGGAAGTAGCGCATGCAGATTGAAGGCAGAGTCGCAGCAAGGCCGGGGGAGGGATGGAATACGACCCGCATGTCCCGGTTTGGGAAACTTATAAGAAATGTGATCAAATACAAGGCGCTGCTCGTCATGATGATCCCCGCCCTGGTTGTTGTCGTCATCAATTGTTATATGCCGATGATCGGCGTTCTGATCGCCTTCAAGAATGTCAATTATGCCAAGGGCATATTCGGCAGCAAGTGGGTGGGATTTGAGAATTTCCGATTCCTGTTCACAACGGATACGGCCTGGAGGATTACGATCAATACCGTTTCCTACAGCCTCCTTTTCATTATTCTGGGCCTGTTCATCGTCGTGTCGACATCGATTGCACTCAGCGAGGTGCGGAACAAACGGGTCTCCAAGGTATATCAAACCGCGATGCTCCTGCCCAACTTCCTGTCTATTGTAGTCGTGAGCTACATCGTGTACGCCTTGCTCAATCCGGATTACGGCTTTATCAACAAGAGCATCTTGGAGCCGCTCGGACTGACTCCCGTCAATTGGTACAACGAATCCACTTACTGGCCCTATATTCTGACCAGCGTCCATTTCTGGATGAGTACTGGGATGAGCTGCGTCATCTACCTGGCTGCAATATCGGGCATCGACCAGGAAATGTACGAAGCGGCGATCGTCGACGGCGCGACAAAATGGCAGCAAATCCGGAAGATTACGCTGCCGAGCTTGAAGCCGATCATGATCATCCTCTTGATCCTTTCTATAGGAAACATCTTTCGCTCAAACTTCGGCTTGTTCTATCAGGTTCCGCTTAACGCAGCTGCCCTGTATCCGGCCACAGACACCATCGATACCTATGTATACAGAGCGATGATTTCTCTGGGCGACATCGGAATGTCCAGTGCAGCCGGCCTGTATCAGTCCGTGGTGGGCGCCGTGCTGGTGATCCTGTCGAACGCCATCGTCCGCCGGATCGATAAAGACCAATCGCTGTTCTAGGGAGGCATTTATGAGAAAGCAACGATCCAAAAACTTTTTTGCGGTATCGGCTCCCGTCGATCTGCTGCTTAACGTGTACTTTCTGATTCTAGCACTGGTGTGCGTACTGCCGGTCTTGCTTGTGCTGGCGGTCTCGTTCACAAGCGAACAATCGCTGTATAACGACGGCTATCGATTCATTCCAAAGTTTTGGAGCCTGGATGCGTACCGGTATTTATTCGCCGATTTCCATGTCGTGCTTCGTGCATACGGCGTAACGATTTTCGCGGCTGTTGCCGGTTCGGTGCTGGCCGTACTGACCCAGGCGCTCTACGCTTATCCGCTGTCGCGGAGGGATTTTCCGTTTAAGGCCGTTTTCTCAATCATTATCCTGATCACCATGCTGTTCTCAGGAGGTCTGGCCCCTTTCTACTATATCTACGTGAAGGTCCTGCACTTCCAGGACACGCTGTGGGCGCTAATCATGCCGGGGCTGACCGGGGGCTTCGCGATCTTTATGATCCGCACGTTCTTCCGGCAGACGATTCCGTTCGAGGTTATCGAGTCCGCAAAGATGGACGGGGCCAAGGAATTCCGGATCTTCCTGCGCATCGTGCTCCCGCTTTCACTGCCGGTGCTAGCAACGATGTTGCTGTTCTCGGTCATCGGCTATTGGAACGACTTCTTCAACTGCCTGCTGTTTATTAACAACGAGAAGCTGTACAACCTGCAGTTCCTGATGCAGAAGGCGCTGATCAACCTGCAGTTCCTGCAGACCAACTTCCAGCATCTAGAGGCCCAGAGCGGCAAGAGCTCATTCGCCGATATTCCTTCCGAGACGATCCGGATGGCCATGGCGGTTGTGGGTATGGGCCCAATCGTCCTGACCTACCCGTTCTTCCAGAAATACTTTGTGAAGGGCCTGACGGTCGGGGCTGTAAAAGGATAACGCCGGTTTAAACCGAAATGGTTTAAATAAATGTTTTGACAATAAAGAGGAGGTTCATGCGCAGTGAGAAAAAGTCGGAAAGCATTTGCCATCATTCTTGCGGTGATGCTGGCGGCCGCAATGCTTGCGGGCTGCTCAGGCGGCAACGGCAATAATGGGGAGAAATCCGCTAATAGCGGCAATACCGGAAGCGCCGCCAAGACGGACAATAATGGCGAAACGGTCAAGGACAATGCGAAGGACAAGAAACTGGAGAAATTTGTATCGCTCAAGTTCTACTTCCCTCATGGTGGGGGCGATCCCAAAGACTTGAAGGTCGTACAAGACGAAATCAACAAGTATATGAAAGAGAAAATCAATGCCAGCCTGGAGCTTGTACCATTGGATTGGGCGGTTTGGGGAGATAAAAGTACCCTGATTCTGCAATCCGGCGAGCAGGCCGACATTATCTGGACGGCCAACTGGAACAATTACTATTCCAACGTTGCAAGAGGAGCTTTTCTTGCACTGGACGACTATATCGATGAATACGCTCCTGTACTGAAGGACCCTACGCATATGAACCCGATTTTCCTGCAGGGCGCTCGGGTCAAAGGCAAAATATACGGTTTGCCGACCAACAAGGAAATTACGCAGCCGGGCGCGCTGTATTTCAGGAAGGATCTCGTTGACAAATACAAGATGGATGTCAGCACCATCAAATACCTGACAGATCTTGAACCTTTCCTGAAGACGATCAAGGACAATGAGAAGGGCGTCACGCCGCTCTTTGGCGCGGATGTGAGCTGGTTCAAGAGGGTCAATCCGGCATGGGACGAAGAGCGCTCGCAGTATGCCGATATCCCGGGCATCGGTTTCGCGGCGATCGATCTTAAGGCGGGCAAGGCGGTTAACTACTACACACGGAAATCGAGAATCGATCATTACAAAACGATGCACAAGTGGTACGAGGACGGATACATCAATAAAGACGTCGCGACGAATAAAACGCCCCTCGATCAAGTCATTAAGGCCGGAAAGGCCTGGATTCACGGCAGTACCGGACAGCCGGGGCAGTTGGAATATTGGACGTCTGTGCTTGGGCCCGTCGTACAGGTGCAGGACAATGTAGTGGTCGCCGATACGAATTCCGTGACCGGTTCCATGATTGCCGTCAATGCCAATACCGAGAATCCGGAAAGAGCTGTTATGGCCATCAACATGATGTACAGCGATCCCGTTCTTGTGAATCTCATTAATTTCGGTTTTGAAGGCAAGCACTACAAGACGTTGGAGGACGGCAGGCTCGGGCCGCCGGACGGCGCGAAGACGTGGGAAGAGAGCCCGTACAGCCTCGATATACAGTGGGAGTTCGGCGATATGTTCCTGAACAAGTTGAAAGACTACAATCTGGCGGACCAGTTTGATCAGCTGAAGAAGCTCAACGAAACAGTGGAAGTCTCGCCGCTGCTCGGGTTTGTCTTCGACCCGGAACTGGTTAAAGCGGAGGTTGCCGCCATTACGAGTGTGGAGAAGGAAATCGTGGACGGTCTCAAAAAAGGGGTTATACCGGTCGATGAATCCATAGCCAAGCTGACCCAACGTATGGAAGCCAACGGACTGCAGAAAGTGATGGATGAAATCGACAAGCAGTACAATGCGTGGCTGAGCGCCAAAAAGTAAGGGAGGGAGCTATGAGGCAGGAATCCAGAGCTTCATCCAGATTCAGGTTTTTGTTTAGGGCGGCGGCGATTTGCTGACTGCTTTTCATATAACCCGTGTGGTATAATGTAATGAAAAAAAACAGTCCTACGGAGGGCTGCCATGCGACCGTACCGATCGCTCCGATTGAAGCTGGTGCTTGCCATTCTGCTGATCTTCGGCTGTCTGGTTTCATTCTTGTTCTACAATAACCGTTATGCGATGAATGTCATCCAAAGCCAGGCTGCGGATAACTACAGCTTCGTATTGTCGAGCCATGTACGCGAGATGGACCAGTTCCTCGATGTTACGAGGGTGTATATGGGGCGCAATGCCAGCGACGACAGCCAGATCACGATGATGGCCGTTCGCCCCTCGTCTTCCCTTGACTACCACTTGGCGCTCCACCAGACCATTCGGAAGCTGTATAGTGACCTCAACTACTACAGCAAGCTGGACACTCTGTTCCTGTATTACGAGAGCAGGGACGAGTTCATCGTTGCAACGCTCCAAAATTTCCAGAACCGCAGCGACATGCTGGCCGCGCACAAGCGAGAGATCGTGTCAGCGACCAGTCACAACACGAAGTGGTCGCTGATGCGTCTTGACGGCACACCTTATCTGCTGAAAGTAATCCGCAGTGAAGCCGGTATTTATATGGGCGCGCTCGTTTCCGTCAACAGGATTCTGGCTCCGCTGAACACAGGCGCCGTTTCCGATAAGGCGCAGACGATGGTCTATCTGGAGGGGGAGGGGGCGGTTGGCGGAACGCCGGAGATGCGTAAAGCTGCACCGGCTCTCGCAGAAAAGCTGGAGACCTCCGGCAAGCACTATGTGCAGTCCGGCTTCCGGGGCTCGAACGATCTGGTGGTCGGACATTCCTCCTCCATCGCCGGCATGACCTTCATTACCGTTATCCCGCAGGGAATCCTGCTTGAGAATCTGCCCTACTTCGAGCGCATTATCTATGCCATCCCGTTCGTGGGCCTTGCCTTGTTCGTGATCTATCTGTTCTTCATCGAGCGCGTACTCTTCATCCCCATGAAGCGTCTGATGTCCGGGATGCGCAGGGTCGGCCAGGGATTGCTCGACGTCCGGCTCGCGAACAGCGGCTCGCACGAATTCTCCTATCTGGTCGATTCATTCAACGGCATGGTGACGCAGATCAAGGAGTTGAAGATCGATATTTACGAGGAGCAGCTGAGGGTTCAGCGCGCCGAGCTTCGGCATCTTCAAGTGCAGATCAATCCCCATTTCTTCTTCAATTCTCTGCACATCATCAACAATCTGATCCGGGTGAAGAAGGATGATTTGGCCGAGAAAATGGTCCGGCATCTGGCGAGCTACTTCCGCTTCATCACGAAGACGGGGTCGGCGCCCATACCAATCCGAAGCGAGCTTGACCATATTAACGATTATCTGTCCATTCAGAAGCTGATGTACCCAACGCGGCTGGAATATGCCATCGAATGCGAGGGCGAGCTGTCCGGACAGCTGATACCGCCCTTAACCGTTCAGCCTTTTGTGGAAAATACGATCGTTCACGTGCTGATGAAGCGGAATGATCCGCTAGCGGTCAGCGTATGCGTGTCAAGGGATCCCGAGCGCCCCGGCAGTCATTATACGATAGCCGTGGAGGATAATGGGCCGGGTTTTCCGGAGGAAGCCCTGCAGTCTGGCGGCGCCTGGAACGGACCCGGGGACGGGGAGCATGTAGGAATCGGCAATGTGAGAGACCGGCTGCGCATGTTCTACCAGGGCGGCGCTTCTATCCGGTTGGAACGGCGGGAGGGAGGCGGGGCCAGAGTGCTGCTGAGCATACCTTTGACTGCAGCATCTGAAGGATCCGAATTACCCAAAGTATCCGTCATGTAGGGAGGAGTCGTAGTCATGTATAAAATGCTGGTTGTTGACGATATCCTGTATGCCGTAGAGGGTGTTGTCGGAAGCCACGACTGGACGACGCTCGGCATCGATGAGACGCTGGAGGCGTATGATGTGCCGACTGCCGTGAAGATCATGGAGAGTCGGCCTATTGATGTCCTGATCTGCGATATCGAAATGCCGGAGAAGAACGGCTTCGACCTGCTGGAGTGGGTGGTCGAGCATTCTCCACGTACGGTTGCGATCCTGCTGACCGGACACGCCGAATTCGAGTACGCCAAAAGAGCGATTCGCTTGGGAAGCTTCGAGTATCTGCTGAAGCCTGTGGATTACGACGAGCTGTACCGGACGGTTGCGATGGCGCTCGGCGAAGTTTCGAAGGAGCAGGAGAGCGAGCGTTTTCGTGACCGGTACAACGAGCAGGTGGTCAAGTGGGAAGCCCAGCTCCCGCTTCTTGTGGAGCGGTTCTGGCAGGACGTCGTCAATCAGCGCCTGCTGTTGACCCCTGAAACGCTGGGACGGATGCTGGAGCTGTACCGGATTCCGGAGGAGGCGGTCGGCCGCGTTATCCCCGTCCTAATCAGTGTGGAGGAGTGGAAGGGAGAGCTGTCCGCGCGGGACGAAGAAATTATGGAATACGCGCTGCGCAATGCGGCCAAGGACATCCTGCTGCACAGCGGCGGAGCCGTCGTCCAGGACCGGAACGGAATCAATATCGCCATCCTGTACGGCGGCGCGTCGGCCCTGTTTGAGGCGGAGCTTCAGCAAGCTTGCGACGCTTATCTGGAGGTCTGCCGCACCTATTTTGGGTGCCAGCTGTCCTGTTATATCGGGGCGGCAGTAACTATTGCGGATGTGGCTTCCCAGGTCAAGGCATTGAAGGGCCTCGAGCGGCGAAACGTCGGAACTCCGCACAGCGTCCAGTTTCTCTCCAAAGCGGGGGATGAACGTTCGCCGCATTTCGCCGCCGCCTCCTTCCAGGATTGGGGCGTCCTGCTGGAATCCTGCAAGCGGGAGGAACTGCTGCGGCGCATCGAGAGCTATTTTGCCGAAGTAGAGAAGGAACTTTCCCACCATGAGCTGTATGAAGAGTTCCACTACGGCTTTCTATATATGCTCCATTCCCTCTTTCATCGCAAAGGTCTGACCCTGTCCGATGTGTACGAATCCGGCATGCAGCCTCCGGTAGGGAGGCAGCAATGGAAGGGCTGGGCGCTGCGCTTGGCGGGTGAAGGCATCGATTATCTGGAGCGCCACGACGCCTCTTCCTCCGCCTTGATCCGAAAGATCAAAACCTATATCCGGGAGCATCTGGACGGCCCCTGTACGCGAGAGGACATCGCCGCGTCTGTGTATCTCAACCCAGCCTACCTGTCTCGCCTCTTCAAGAAGGAGACGGGCTCGACGCTGTCGGATTACATTGCAGCGGAGCGCATGAGCAAGGCTAAGAAGCTTCTGGCGGAGACGCAGCTGAAGATCGTAAATATTTCAGAAGCGGTCGGTTTTGCGAATTTCTCTTATTTTACACAGTCGTTCAAGAAGGTCGTTGGCATGGTGCCGCAGGAGTATCGCAAAAATTTCCAAGGCTGAGAAAGGTCCCCATGAAAGTGAGAGTCCGTGAAAAAGGAGCTAATTCACAAAATGGATGAATTGAAAAATGATATAAGCAATTTTTATACCTTTCTGACAACATACAGCGGAAAGCAAAAAAAGCAGCTTTCTTTGTTATCAGATTCATGGGCTGACTTCGAACAATGGAGAACGATGGCCAAAGCACATATATTTGAGCTTCTGAATTATTTTCCCGAGCCGGCGCCGCTAGATGCCAAAGTATTGAATGTAATTGAAAAAAATGAATTCATCCAGGAAGAGATTGAATTCAATACGGCAAAAAACGTAAGAGTGAAAGGAACTTTGCTAATTCCTAAAGGGAACGGAGAGACGTTTCCGGCGATTATCGGAATTCACGATCATGGGGGATTTTATTACCTGGGAAGAGAAAAAATAATCGCCCAGGAAGAAGAGTCAGACATATTAAAGAACTTCAAAAAAACATATTACGGCGGTCGTTCTTGGGCTAATGAAATGGTCAGAAAAGGATATATTGTACTAAGTATCGATGGGTTCTATTTTGGATCGAGAAAACTTGACATAAATCATTTAACGGATGAAACGCTGGAAAGTTGCCCGTACAAGTTGAACGGTTTGGCGCCAGGCACAGAAGAATATATACATACGTACAATAAAATGTGCGGTTACTTCGAAGCATTGCTCGTAAAACATATCTTTATTTCCGGAACAACATGGCCTGGAATTTTATTTCATGATGACAGAGCATGTGTCGATTACTTATATACTAGAAAAGAAGTGGACATCAAAAGAATCGGCTGCTGCGGTCTTTCCATCGGAGGTTTCAGGGCGGCTCACCTGGCCGCACTTGATTCAAGAATAAGCTGTACGGTGGTTGCCGGCTGGATGACCTCCTATCATTCGTTGCAATGGAATCGCTTACGGGACCATACTTATATGATCTATATTCCAAATTTAACCGCTTCCTTAGATTTGCCGGACGTAGTAAGCCTTGCCGCGCCAAATCCTTTATTTATTCAACAGTGCTCCAAAGATCACTTATTTCATCTGGATGGAATGTATGAGGCCAACTCCCAGATCGAAAAAATTTATCAACGGTTAGGACATTCAGAAAAATTTAAAAGTCAATTTTACAACAATCCGCATGAGTTTAATCTTCAGATGCAAGAAGACGCATTTTCTTGGTTTGATCAGTGGATGAAGTAACGAGAGGAATCATGGACGAGGTTGATAAATACATTAGTTCTAGTACGCATGAATGGGGGATGGCAAATGTACGATCAACCATGGTCTCCAAATCGTCCAATCACTTCACCCTTATTTTCCAGAGGTAGTAATACGATTGAAGTCACGGGGGAGGGGACTGTCTCGGCAGCTCCCACTATAGCTATTATTGTTCTTGGCGCGATTACTGAGAATGTTAGCCTGACAGCGGCTCAGAAAGAAAATGCAAGTGCTGTTACCAATATCATCGAGGCATTGTTAAAACTATCGATTCCGAAGGAGAATATTCAAACGACGCATTACAGCATCGACATCGAATATAACTATGAAGATGGCAAGCAAATTTTTCGGGGATATAAAGTAACCCATTTGCTACAACTAACAATTGATAAAATCGATCTGACTGGACTTATTGTGGATACGGCCGTCCAGAACGGCGCCAACACTGTTTCGAACATTCAATTTACACTGGCGCATCCGGAAATTGCCTATAGCAATGCATTATCATTAGCTATAAAAAATAGCCTGTTCAAGGCAACAACTATAGCCAATACATTAGGCGTGACGCTTCATCCGGCTCCATTCCTTGTACAAGAAATATCCCGTACACAAGAACCGATTCCATACCCTGCTACATCGTATGCGATGAGTGCAGCAACGCCAATTCAGCCGGGTGAGTTAAAAATTACCGCCTTGATAAAGGCTAATTTTACATATATTTAAATGCAAAAGTCGTAAAGAAGAACGACATCATATGTGGATAGACCGTGATTTGCTCTCTCGCTATTTAATCCGAAACCTTGTATAATGGACCCAATTCATCATATAGAAAAGTAGGGTTTGACGTGGATCTCGAAAAACAGCGTTTAAGCATAGAGGCGGCACGGCTTTATTATTTGTCTGATTTCAGCCAGCAGGACATCGCCGTAAGGCTCGGCGTTTCCCGTCCGACCGTATCCCGTCTCCTGCAGCATGCCAAGGAGCAGGGATACGTCCGAATCACGATCGTCGATCCTCAGGAGGACCTGGGTGCGCTAGGCGAAAGGGTCAAGCAGCGCTATAAGCTTGATCAAGTATTGATATCTTACAGTCCATTAAATGAATATAGAGAAATCCAAAAACATATCAGCAAGGCGGCTGCGGAATATTTGCACCAGATCGTGCAGGATGCAGACATCATCGGCGTTACTTGGGGGACGACGATGCATGCCGTTGCGCTCCAGCTGCAGCAGAAGCCGGTAAGAGGGGTGGAGGTCGTTCAGTTGAAAGGCGGGGTGAGCCATTCGCATGTCAATACATATGCGGCAGAAACCGTCAATTTATTCGCGGACGCTTACAATACGATTGCGAGATACCTGCCCCTGCCGGTTATTTTCGACAGTATCGAGCTGAAAAAAATGGTCGAAGAGGACCGGCACATCCAGCGGATTATCCAGCTTGGAAAGCAGGCGAATATCGCGGTGTTTACGGTTGGGACGGTTAAGGAGGATGCGCTGCTGTTTAGACTGGGCTATCTGAGCGAAAGCGAGCAGAAGCTGCTGCAAAGCACCGGGGCGGGCGATATATGCTCCCGTTTTTTTGACTCGCAAGGGAATATTTGCAGTACAGAAATCAACAACCGGACCATCGGGGCTGAACTGGAGGATTTCCGGCGGAAGGACAAATCAATTCTGGTTGCGGGCGGCCAGCGGAAGACGGACGCGATCAGGGCGGCTCTAATCGGCAGATATGCCAATGTTCTGGTCACCGATCAGTTTACCGCTCAAGCTTTGCTTCATGAATAATCGAATATTTGCATACTTTTGTTTTATTTAGGCATCGTATGATGGGGATGAGGATTTTTGGCCTTCTCCTTTCGGCGATGTCTTTTTTGCGCTTTGGACATGAGATGACTAGCATAGAATTGAACATAATTTCATATTACATTTTACATTTGTTCACGTCTGTGATATGATGGTCTCGTCAAGGCAAGTATTAGGTGAAAGCGTTTCAAAACACTAGAAGCCAAGGAGTTGTTATAAATATGAATATAGCCGGAATGATCGATCATACGCTTCTGAAAGCAAACGCTACGGAAGAAGAAATCACGAAGCTGACGGAGGAAGCAAAAAAATACGAGTTTGCTTCCGTCTGCGTGAACCCGGCTTGGGTAAAATACGCTGCGGAGCAGCTTGCGGGTACCAACGTCAAGGTTTGTACCGTGATCGGGTTCCCTTTGGGGGCTTCCACATCCGCGGTAAAGGCTTTCGAAACGAAGGATGCGATTGCGGGCGGGGCAACCGAAGTAGATATGGTCATTAACATCGGCGCGCTGAAGGACAAGCGTGATGAGCAAGTATTAAACGATATGAAAGCGGTTGTCGATGCTGCCGCGGGCAAAGCGCTGGTCAAGGTCATCATTGAGACTTGCCTGTTGACGGATGAGGAAAAGGTTCGTGCTTGCGAACTGGCTGTTCAAGCGGGAGCGGATTTCGTTAAAACCTCAACCGGTTTTTCTACTGGCGGAGCAACGCCCAAGGATGTCGAGCTGATGCGTAAAACGGTAGGAGATAAAGCCGGCGTAAAAGCCTCTGGGGGCGTACGCAGCCTGGAAGATATGAATGCCATGATTCAAGCGGGAGCGAACCGCATCGGCGCAAGCTCTGGTGTGAAAATTATGGAAGGCGGCCAGTCCGAATCATCTTATTAAGCCGGTTAAGGAGGCGTCACTTATGAAAGAAGAACTGGTTCAAGAAGCATTGGAAGCCCGAAAGCAGGCTTATGCTCCATATTCCAAGTTTCAGGTTGGGGCTGCCATCCGTGCCGGCGGCAAGGTATACCGGGGATGCAATGTGGAGAATGCATCCTTTGGCCTTAGCAACTGCGCGGAGCGGACAGCCGTCTTCAAAGCGGTATCGGACGGGCACCGCAAAATCGAGGAAATTGCCGTTGTCGGGGATACGGAAGGACCGATTTCCCCTTGCGGAGCTTGCCGTCAGGTCTTAGCCGAGTTTTGCGACGGCGACACCAAAATTTACTTGAGCAACCTTCGCGGGGATACCGAGGAATGGACGATGGCGGAGCTGCTGCCGGGAGCCTTTAAAGCGAAGGATATGGAAAAAAATTAAAAAGTGGACGGACAAGCACCTTGCTCTTTTTAGCGACTATGAAAGCGCTTAATGAATAATACTGAGATTGTCAGGCAGCTTAATGAAATACACACTGCTCAACAATGGGGAGGACCGACACGAATGAAATATTTAATTGCTATCTTGGGTGTCCTTGTCGTTTTTGGAATGGCTTTTTTGGTTAGCAACGATAAAAAGAATATCCGTTACCGTCCTTTGGCCGTGATGATTATACTGCAGCTCATTCTGGGCTTCTTCCTTCTGAACACAAACATCGGCGAATATCTGGTCAAGGGAATAGCGAAAATGTTTGAATCCCTGCTGGAGTATGCCGGCGCCGGAATTAATTTCGTATTCGGCGGAATCGTTAACGAAGGAGCGACCCCTTTCTTCCTTAACGTGCTGCTCCCGATCGTGTTCATATCCGCGCTGATTGGTATCTTGCAATACATCAAGGTGCTGCCGGTCCTTGTAAAATATATCGGTATCGTCTTGAGCAGAATCAACGGCATGGGCAAGCTGGAATCCTATAATGCGGTGGCTTCGGCAATCCTGGGGCAATCCGAGGTATTTATCTCGGTGAAAAAACAGATTGCGCTGCTTCCGAAACACCGGATGTACACGCTTTGTGCATCCGCGATGTCGACAGTGTCGATGTCCATCGTAGGTGCATATATGACGATGATTGAGCCCAGATATGTCGTAACAGCGCTGGTGCTAAACCTGTTTGGCGGCTTTATCATCGCTTCCATTATCAACCCTTACCAAGTCCCGAAAGCAGAAGATATGCTTGAAGTTCAGGAAGAAGAGAAGCAATCTTTCTTCGAGATGCTCGGTGAATACATTATGGACGGCTTTAAGGTGGCCATTACGGTAGCGGCTATGCTGCTTGGCTTCGTCGCATTGATTGCTTTGATCAACGGTATTTTCGACGGCATTTTCGGCATTTCGTTCCAGGAGCTCCTCGGTTATATTTTTGCTCCGTTTGCTTTTGTGATGGGCGTGCCTTGGAAAGAAGCAGTCGACGCTGGCAGCATCATGGCGACGAAGGTGGTATCGAACGAATTCGTGGCCATGCTTGACCTTGGTAAATTCACGGACCTCTCGGCCCGTACGACTGGCATTGTTTCCGTATTCCTTGTGTCCTTTGCGAACTTTTCCTCAATCGGCATTATTTCTGGCGCCGTTAAGGGCTTGAACGAGAAGCAGGGGAATGTGGTGGCGCGTTTTGGCCTGAAGCTGCTGTACGGCGCTACGCTGGTCAGCGTTCTTTCGGCAACGATCGCAGGCGTATTCCTGTAAGGCCGAAAGGAATTAGCGGGCTTTTGGCGAAATTTAATTCAGAATCGGGGGAAAAATGACATGGAACCATTTAAACGTATTCACCTCATTGTACTTGACTCGGTCGGCATTGGAGAGGCGCCCGATGCGGCAGCCTTTGATGACATCGGCTCCGATACGCTTGGACATATCGCCCGCGAGTGCGGCGGCTTGAATATGCCGAATATGGCCGCGCTGGGCTTGTCGAACATCCGCGAAATCCAGGGTATCCCGAAGGCTGAGAAGCCCCGTGCATATTTCACGAAAATGCAAGAGGCGTCGAACGGCAAGGATACGATGACCGGTCATTGGGAGATCATGGGCCTGTACATCGAAACTCCGTTCCGCGTGTTTCCGGAAGGCTTCCCGGATGAGCTTATTGCCCGCATCGAAGAAAAAACGGGCCGCAAGGTGATTGGCAACAAGCCGGCCAGCGGCACGGAAATCATTGCCGAGCTTGGTGAAGAGCATATGGAGACTGGGGCCCTTATCGTGTACACCTCAGCCGATTCGGTCCTGCAGATTGCGGCGCACGAAGAGATCATTCCGCTAAAAGAGCTATATGAAATTTGCGAGTTTTGCCGCGAAATTACCCTGGAGGATCCTTACATGCTCGGCCGTATCATTGCCCGTCCTTTTGTTGGAACGCCGGGTGAATTCAAACGGACTGCGAACCGTCACGATTACGCGCTCAAGCCGTTTGGCCGAACAACGATGAATGAACTGAAAGATGCCGGGTTTGACGTGATCGCGCTTGGCAAAATCTCAGATATCTACGATGGGGAAGGAATTACCGAAGCGGTCAGAACCGTTTCCAATATGGATGGCATGGATAAGTTTGCTGCCATGATGGACAAGGATTTTAAAGGCCTTAGCTTTATTAACCTTGTGGACTTTGATGCCGTTTACGGACACCGCCGCGATCCGAAGGGTTACGGCCAGGCGCTGGAGGAATTTGATGCGCGATTGCCGAAGGTATTAGGCATGATGGCGGAAGACGACCTGTTGATTATCACAGCCGACCATGGCAACGACCCCACGTACAAAGGGACCGACCATACACGTGAATTTGTGCCGCTGCTTGCCTATTCCCCGCGCTTCAAGGAAGGCAAAGAGTTGCCGGTCCGCAAAACCTTTGCGGATATTGGGGCAACGGTCGCCGAGAACTTTGGGGTAACGATGCCCGAGCACGGCGCCAGCTTTTTAAAAGAATTAAAATAAGTCGGTATACGGAGGAATGGAACATGAGTACACACATTGGGGCTAAACCGGGAGATATTGCAGAATCGATCCTGCTGCCTGGTGATCCGTTACGCGCGAAGTATATTGCCGAAACGTACTTGGAGAATGTAATCTGCTACAACGAGGTACGCGGCATGCTCGGATTTACCGGGACGTATAAAGGGAAACGCGTTTCCGTGCAGGGAACGGGCATGGGCGTGCCGTCCATCGGCATTTACGTCAATGAATTGATTTCCGAATACGGCGTGAAGAATTTGTTCCGCGTCGGTACATGCGGTGCCATGCAGAAACATGTGAATGTGCGCGACGTGATTTTGGCGCAAGCGGCCTGCACGGATTCCGGGATGAACCGGCACCATTTCCAAGGCTATGACTTCTCACCGATAGCCAGCTTCCCGCTCTTGAAGGCGGCTTACGAACGCGGCGTAGAGAAGGGCTTGAACCTGCATGTGGGCAATATTTTCACATCCGATGTGTTCTATCGGGAAGAAAAAAGCGCTGTGCAAAAGCTGATGGATCACGGCGTGCTTGGTGTAGAAATGGAGACGACGGCTCTGTATACGATCGCTGCTAGAAAATCGGTGAACGCCCTGACGATATTAACGGTAAGCGATCATTTGCTGACAGGCGAGGAAACGACTGCGGAAGAGCGTCAAACGACGTTTAACGAGATGATGGAAGTGGCTTTGGATACGGCGACCTTCCTGTAAGTGATTAACATGTTGATAAAGCGCGGGATCCGATGAAGCGGCGTAATAAAGCATGAACAGAGAGGAGAATGTACGATGAGAATGGTTGACTTGATTGCGAAAAAGCGCGACGGCAAGGAACTGACAACGGAAGAAATCAACTTTATGATCAGCGGTTATACTAAAGGCGAGATTCCGGATTATCAGGTCAGCGCGATTGTCATGGCCATCTACTTAAATGACATGACCGACCGCGAACAGGCCGATTTGACTATGGCTATGGTGAATTCGGGCGAGACGATCGATCTGTCCGGAATTGAGGGCGTTAAGGTCGATAAGCACTCCACTGGCGGTGTGGGAGATACGACGACGCTTGTTCTGGCTCCGCTTGTAGCCGCGCTCGATATTCCGGTGGCGAAAATGTCCGGACGAGGTCTTGGCCACACTGGCGGCACCATCGATAAATTGGAGTCTATCGCAGGCTTCCATGTGGAAATCAGCAAGGACGAATTCGTGAATCTCGTAAACAAGCATAAAATCGCCGTCATCGGCGCGACCGGAAATATTACCCCTGCTGACAAGCAGCTGTACGCTTTACGCGACGTAACCGCAACCGTAGGTTCGATCCCGCTGATGGCAAGCTCCATCATGAGCAAGAAGATTGCGGCTGGATCCGACGCCATCGTACTGGATGTGAAAACCGGCGCCGGAGCGTTCATGAAGACCGTCGAAGATGCGAAGGAACTTGCCCATGCCATGGTAAGCATCGGCAATAACGTCGGGCGCAAAACGATGGCTGTAATTTCCGATATGAGCCAGCCGCTCGGTGTGGCGATCGGTAACTCGCTCGAGGTTCAGGAAGCGATCGATACGCTTCGCGGCGAAGGACCGAAGGACCTGGAAGAGCTTTGCCTTGCTCTCGGTAGGCAAATGGTGTTTCTTGCGAACAAGGCGGATTCGCTCGAGGATGCCGAGGAGAAGCTGAGAGAAGTGATTCGTAACGGCAAGGCACTCGAGAAGTTTAAAGCATTCATCGCGAATCAAGGCGGCGATCCATCCGTTGTGGAACATCCCGAGAAGCTTCCTCAAGCCCAGTTCAAGATTGAGCTTCCCGCACTGGATGACGGCGTGGTTGCAGAGCTGGTGGCCGATGAAATCGGCCTGGCAGCGATGCTGCTGGGCGCAGGACGCGCAACGAAGGAATCCGAGATTGATCTCGCTGTAGGCCTGATGCTGAACAAGAAGATCGGCGACTCCGTCAAAAAGGGCGATTCCCTTGTAACAATCCACGCCAATCGCGAAAATGTGGATGACGTCAAGGAGAAGCTTTATGCGAGCATCCGCATTTCAGATCATGCCGAAGCGCCTGTCCTTGTGCACGATATTGTAACGGAATAAACTTAGATGCAAATACCAAAAGCCGTTCCCCAGTAATGGGGACGGTTTTTTTGACTACATAAGTTTATAACTCAACTTTCGTACATCGATAGCGCTAACGAACCTGAGACACGCTATTTGCCGAAAAATCGGCTTGCTCTGCGTGTAACGAACCTGAGACACGCTATTGATGGAAAAAAGGGGGGAAAGTGATCGATTTTCGGTGAATAACGATCGGAAGATTCGTTACAGCCCAAAAAGCCCCATTCTGAGCCGAATAAGGATTATCAGGTTCGTTAGCTCAATCCCTCCAAAGTTCCGAACAAAGCGCCTCTTCTGTGCCAGCCGGAATTGTTCCTCATACCATTTGAGTTTGGCCGACAATTCCACATTTTGCTGTTGTAGCTAAATTCGATTGTAGTGAGCTTTCCGTACGGATCATTCAAGTGAACTGCCAGAACTCAAATGCCCATATGGAAAATAAAAAAGATTGATGTCACAAATGTCGCAGATGAAACGTTATACATAGTAAATACAAGTTTGGAGGGTCAAAATTGCTGGAACAGGAAACAATTCATGCTTTTATTAGCGGAGATGAAGAGGCACTTGAAGAAGTAATCGATACTTATAGCAAACCGCTTCTCCGATATTGCGTTTCCATTTTGTGTGATGCAGAAGAGGCAAAGGATATTGTACAAGATACCTTTATCAAAGCATACGAAAAAAGAAGACATTTTCAGTTAGGAACATCGATGAATTCTTGGTTGTATCGCATTGCATATACAACGGCCCTTGATGCGATGAGAAGACGGAGACGCAGATTTAAACTCTTGAAAGCGAGTGCAAAGATAAGCGCTACTCAAGAAAGTTACATTTCTGAGCCTCTCTACAGTATATTATTGTCTTTATCAGTGGCAGACAGAGCATTGCTTTACGGCAGGGTTTTGGATGCAAGATCATACAAAGAACTGTCACAGATATTAAACGTATCCGAATCAACACTTAGGAAACGATTCGAACGGCTGAGAAGCAACCTCGCAAAGAAGGTAGAACATAGGATATGTTATACGACAGAGGAGTGTGTGCAATGAATATGGAAATCATCCGAAAACAATTGGAAGAAATTAACCCCCCAGAAATAAATATTAGGCAAAATGTATTACATCAGATTCGAACTCGCAGGCAAAATCGTAAACGGCACATGAAGATCTCGGCGGTAGTCGCTTTACTAGTTGTAATCATTGGTACTGTACAATTTCATGAGATTGCAGCTATGGCTGAAAATGTATACAGGAACATTCAAATATCACTAAATAACGAAATCTTGGTTATCGATGACAATCTGGAAATGGTACCGGTTGAGGTGAAAGGTCTCACATGGATCGGCAGTCAGCCGAACAGAGTTGGATCGAAGCATTATACCGATATCAATGCCGCAGAAGACGAACTAAGGATAAAGCTATTACAAAACACAATGAGTTATGAATCTGCTATTCAGAGACAGGTTCCTTTCTTATACTTCGAAGAACGAAATATCGCACAGCTTTTATTAGGTGATTTGTTCATTGGGGATTTGAAAAACTTCAGTGAAACCATTCTGGATAACGGTGATAGACAACTCTCTTACAGTACAGATCATGACAGTATCTACAAGTCTCCCGTATCGATGAGAGTTTTATTTTTCACTGGAGGAAGCATAAATTATGGAACTGACAACTGGGATATCTATGATTATGAAGAAAAATATATAAGCCCAGTGAATGGTATTACAGCATACCTTTTAACAAACACGTTCCAAGTCGAATCGGGTGAGGAAAGGCTATTGATATATGCAGCAAACAATACCACAGATAAGATTACTGTTTTTGTACATGACAATTTGTTCTACACAATTTCCGGAAACATTCCATCCTCAGAGATGAAAAAAATTATCGATTCTTTTGTAATTGATAAACAGCCATCAGCAGAGGGAATATTGAGATAATTAATTAACTGCGAATCTTGGGATGAGCGAGAAAAACTTTAATTGCGAGTCTTGAAGTACAATCATTAATTAACCTTTGTGTTCAGTTATACTTTTTCACAAAACCCGTATTTTGTACATATGTATATAAATCGATTTAATGCCTAGTAACTACTGAATTTTCATTTAGTGTCATACACCATATAGCTCGATTTTTCGTTCTGTTTTTTTATAAGTTCCCCTTTCTTGCAGTAAAAAAGCAATTCGGATTTAATCCGAATTGCTTTTTCTTTGAATACTGTGCTCCGGTACCGCCAACGGAAAGGCCAAGCGATGTCAAACCCTCGGATTTATCATTCATCCTGGATTCCCAGCAACTCATAACGTTGTTACAAATGGCAATCCTAAAACATCAGCTATTGTTCCGCGTTTTTATTAATTACTCCTTTAATCCTTCTAACTCCAGCAGCAGAAGATTGTTCTTTTTTAATACTGAACTTTCCTAAGTTTGTTGTATCTTCTACATGAGGTCCTCCACATACTTCTCGACTCCAAACTTTCCCTTCGTTATCTTTGATTGTATACACCTTAACGATATCCGGATATTTATCCCAAAAATTCCCTTCAACATTACTTTCTTTCGCTTCAATTTTAGGCATCTCTGAAATATAGGTAACTGCTTTTGATGAAATCGCATCATTCACATACTTTTCCACCTCAGCTATTTGCTCTGGCGTAAGTTTTTCATCATGGTTGAAGTCAAACCGTAATCGTTCTGAAGTAATATTACTTCCTTGTTGATGAACATGATCACCTAAAACTTCCCTTAAACCAGCAAGTAATAAATGAGATACCGTGTGCAGCGCTGTTGTTTCTGTTGAATGTTCAGCTAATCCACCTTTAAATTTACCCGCAGAAGCAGTTCTGCTCTTTTCAGCATGTTTCTTTGCCGCCTCTATATAAGACGCCTTGTCCTCCATGCTATATCCACTTTCAGTTAGAAACTCTTCCGTCAACTCCAAGGGAAACCCATATGTTTCGTAAAAATAAAAGGCATCTGCACCTGTAACTTTACCCTTATTCTTAAGATGTTTTTGTATTTCAAATTCTCCTTGCTGTAAAGTTCTATAGAAAAGATTTTCTTCCTTATTTACTATTTCGATAACTTTCTTTTTATTACCGATCAAATCTTCATAAGCTGTTGCTTCATCTATATAAACTTCAGACAACTCACCCACAAAACTTCCTTGTATACCTATTTTTTTACCTGCACGAATCGCCCTTCTTAATAACCTTCTTGTTATATACCCTGCATCACTATTAGCTGGCTCCGCACCATCATTAATTAGAAAAGTAGCCGCTCTCACATGATCAAGTATGATTCTAAACGACTTTAAATCGTCATTATATTGTTTACCACTTAACTCCATCAATTTTTTCTTGGGATTAAGGAAGAAAGCCGTATTATAAATATCCTTGTCACCATTAAGGGCTGTTGCAACCCTTTCTAATCCGCCTCCATAATCAATATTGGGATTTTGCATTTTTACAAATCCTGTGTCTTCTTTTTTGTAACACATAAATACGTTGTTCCCAATTTCTAAAAACCTCTCGCTTACAGAAGCAGGATGATCCAGTGAATCACCGCCTGGTTCAAGATCATAGAACATTTCACTATCAGGCCCACCCGGTTCACCAACAGGCATATCCAATGGACTTCCGGCTCGACTCCACCAATTTTCTTTTTCATCGTATAAGAATATTTTTCCACCTCTAGATGCCCCATATTGATAGGGATCATCTTCAATGATAGGTTCTATACCAACTGATTTAAATTTTTCTGACCAGATTTGAATGGCTTCCGTATCTTTCTGTATATTCAAATCATCACTTCCTATAAAAGCACTGATATACAGCCTGCCAGGATCAATTCCTAATTCGATAATATGCCAATTCCAAATGGCATCGATTTGCTTTTTCTTATAGTTATTTTCATTTGCTTTAAACTCCCATCGACCTATCATTTCAAAAAATGTCAGATGCGACGTATCTCCTACTTCATCAATATCCACTGTCCTTAAACACTTCTGAATATTAGCAATCTCATTACCTATCGGATGCTTTTCCCCCAATAAATATGGAACCATAGGTTGCATTCCACTTCCTGTAAACAACGTTGAGGGATCATTTTCTGGTAACAAGCTAGAAGAGGGCACTTGGCTAGCCCCTATTCCTTTCATAAAATCAATATATGATTTTCTTAACTCATCTGGTGTCATTTTCACCATGCTCAATACCTCCATTTCAATTATTATTTATTCTCGGAAAATTATTTTGCAAATATTCAAACGAGAAGAAATAAAACAAAAAAGCCCTGAGCTGACATATTTCTTGTCAACTTAGGGCGAACTATTATGTCCGTGTTACCACCTAATTTCAGATTTCTCTGCACTCTATCAATACGGGATATCTCCGATATTGTTTCCTGAATAACGGTGGAACTCCGTTGAAGCCTACTAAGATTCCTCTGTTCGGTTCACAGCTCCGAGACTGCTTCACTATTAGATCAATGAAGATTCGCACCAACCATCTTCTCTCTGTGAGATCCCTAATAGCTACTATTTCTCATCATAGCCTTTTCGTTTTAAGTTAAACCAATGCTATCACACTCAACTTGCTCCGTCAATTTAATTCCACTATTTTTTATAAGGTATAAGTCTGTCGATTCTACCATCAGCTTTGGCAATTCGGTTGCTTCGCATCCTCTGACTTTAGCCAAATTATAATTCTCCCCAACAAACCTGTTGAGCTGTGGGTGCAGAATAGTATGAAGTCACCTCAATGCCCTATTGGTGGAGCAGCGTTTTCACAATGTCGACCGGTATTTTTTTCCGTTTGAACCGCATGGGTCGCAAATGCATGTCTCAACAGATGAGCTTTCAAAACAACTTGATTGCCTTCGGCAGATTGAATTATAATACCATGCAAAAGAAAACGAATGATTGCATTAAGAGATATAACGTTAATGTGTCTCGATTGGTACTGAAAAATATATCTTTTCGGCGGCATTAGATGTTTTCTGCTTTCAACATCATACTCGACCTCTGGAATGGAATCAGACTTATAGGATTCCTTTAGCATTTTTAGAATTTCTGACATAAATTTAAAGACTTCTTCCGGCAAATAATAGTTCTCTGGCTCTTCCCTGCCCTTAGGGAAACCTGAAAATGTAATTTTTTATTGGCGGACTAACACTTTTATCACACAGCAGTCATATCAGACAAGAATATATCAAGCGACCAGTACCACTTCATTTCCGCACAACGATAGAGTTTGAGGGGACCGAATCCAACTCAACTATAGACGTGTCAAATTCGGAGGTCGAAAAGTGCTGGTATACTTCAAGCTGGATCGTCTTGGCGGTCTACTGAGGATGGTTAGCAGCCTTATACAGTAGTGTAAGCGTCAAATAGCCCTCAGTTTGAAACAAACTGAAGGCTAGGTTAGGTCGCGGCTTACAATCAGAAGTACGTCATGTCAATTACAAATTCTATACGCGTGTAAACCTTTATGCCAGCCTTTCTCTCGTGTGACGGCGTGAGGCTATAATAATTCTGCTCACGCTTATGGCTGCTGCTCCAGTTCGGTAATCGGCCGGTCGCAGACGGCGGCCACCATGATCATCGGGGCGTCTCCGTCGCTGTGGCCGACGGAGACTGCGACCCATCGGCGGGCGGATACCGGCCCCCACACCGCAAGATCGCCGTAGCAGTCCTTATCCAACAGCGCCTGGAACAGTGGGGACAAAGGCTCGCCCGCTTGCTTCCGGAACAGCGGCACATGCATGGCCACCTTCCGGTGAGTACCCCATCGGTGGTCCAATTCCCGTACGAGATCCGTCAGATGCTCCTCGGCGGTCTCCACCGCCTTGTTCCACTCGGGCTCGTAGAGCCCCGTGAGGTTATCACTCTCCCAGAGTGGGATGATCAGGAAGCCTTCACCCCTGGTTACGGTCCACTCCCCCGTGTCAGTCTCTCCCTCACTGACCGTCGGACCGGCCGTCGGTATGGGCTGGGTTAGCAGAGCTTCGACATCGGATAGCACCTGTCCGGTCTCGAACGCCTGCCCGGATCGTGCGGTCATAGCCTATCCCTCCTTGAAATCTGTTTGAAAATTGCTCTTTGATTTAATTCTCCATATCATAAGAATTTCCATCCTTCTATTATCCCTAGTATACAGGCCGACACCGGCTCTTACAAGCCCGCAAGATAGGTATACTTAATAGGTGTGCAGGATTTGACGCTTACACAGTAGTGTTCGAGATCGCTACACAATCGGGGACGGGCGAATATTTGAAGGTGTGAAATGGATATATAGCCCTTGCCATCGATGTATGTATTTGTTTAGATAACTGACGCAGGGCAGTGGCAGGCAGCTTCTGATTAGTTACAACTACAGTCAAAGGTCAAAGTTGTATTTCCAAGATTCTTAACCGAATCGTCCATAAGATTTTACTGGCAGTAGGGTCCTTGATCGACCTCCCTAATATCACCCATACCGCTTTTACGGAGATTTATACCATATTCCATATATGCTTTTAGACAACATAGCATGAAGGTCCAGCCAAACGTTTGTCCACGGGATCGCTCAAAACCATCCACTCCCATTCCGAGCCCTTCTTCTACAATGGAAAGCTTAGTGGAATCATTCTCTGCTTCAAATCGCATGGTTACCATGCCTTCTACTCCGCTCCCTGGCCACAAAAAAACGATCTTCTCTTCAGGGATAACTTCAATTACCTGGACTTTTGGTGTCGATTCATACTCATCAAAGCGCCACTGGACGATTCTGTTAGGTTCTAGCCGACCGCTTGCGTAATCCGTAAAATAGTGACAAAGTTTAACAGGATTTACGACGGCTTCAAAGACTTCAGAAATTGGTTTCACTATCCGGAGTACCGCTCGAGCACTATAATCCATTCTGTTCCCTTCCATTCATTATTGCCTTCTGGTGATCTGGTTACTTACTTAACTTGATGTTGTGACTGGGATAGAGTCAGCAGAACGCGAAAAACGTACGTTATTAATTGTGTTCCATCCTGATTCTATCACAAAACGCTAAATTGTGTTGTAGCGGCGACTTGCTTCTGATCATTGACGGGCAGGATAGCGTTACTAACGTTCCTTGTTTTATGTTTCAGGTAAGATGAAACATGTAGTCCTTCAAAAGCGTCAATTTCTATACATTCACAAGAAAGGAGAAGTTTATGAAAAGGCTCGTAGTTCTACTACTAGCAGTTTTCATTCTTCTTACCGTGGGATGCAGTAAGAATGACACGACATCAGTTGGAGAGTCTAGTTCTACCATAGAGAATGTTTCACAGAATCAAGAAAATGCAACAATAGATTATAATCCAGCAAAGGTTCTTCACGAATCTATATTTGATCCGGATTTTTTTGAGGATGACCGCATTTTCACCTTGCATAAAGCCAAGATCACCGATATCCTGATCGCTGATGAAAATTTGGATGTAGATAAAGGTGTCGTAGCCGGTATGCAAATGGACTACCTTATCTATTTCGAATCCCCAGATGATAAAGCTAAACCCTTATACGTAAGCAGGAAAGATATTCGGGTCTTTAAAAGAATGAATAATTCTACTGAACAGTTCAAACAGCTTATTACTCTCGAAGATTGAAAGTTGGTCGAGGGGTTGAAGTTCAATATTTCTTCCCTGTTAACCTCTCTCTTTTTGGCAACTGAATTTATTGTCTACTAAGATATATAAGTTGAACTATTGAATGTTCTGATTAAAACCTAACACAAAGACGGTCGATGATGGTCAAAGGGGTTCTCATTATCTCATCCATGAATTGTTGCACGTTGGTGCGAATCTCTGCGACTGTGTGGTAAAAAACGTTGTTAATGACATCCGATTTGAGCCATTTCCATAACCCTTCGACAATATTGAGTTTCGGGCTGTATGGAGGCAAGAATACAAGTTCAAGTCGATCTTGTTGCGTAATCGACGGTTGCAAGAAGCTTTACACCGCGATGTTTGCCTGTGGTTTGGATGATACGCTGCTTGCCGCGGAGAAACCACGTTTTTTGAATCGCTTGGTAATCGCGGATCATGGACTCG